>DATHQT010000001.1:0-2575 GCA_035482415.1 Acidobacteriaceae bacterium
ACTGGCGGTTCAATTGTAGCGGGTGAGTTGTCTCTAGCTTGGTAGGTTGCGGGCAGTTACGAGGCCGGTGCTTCCGCGTCGCCCACTTGGGCGCGGCTCCGGCGCGGCGTCAGCTGGTGTTCAGCAGAAGAGTCGCCCAAGGAATGGGTTCGGGTAGGGTAGCCACATCGCGAAGCATGACTTCGACAATGTGCCGGATGGTTTCGGTGGGATCCTTCGGCCGACGGCAACGACCCAGCCGTCGATAGACGAATAGTTGAAGCAAATTGAAGGCGAGAGTCCATAGAAGGAAAACGGCCGTCAGAGCGTTCGGGGTGTGGCGAAAAACATGCCCGAAATTCCAGTATTTGATCCACTGATTAAAACCGGTGTCCTCGATATGCCAACGGGAACGGATGATTTGCAGCGCCGTTCGGCGGGCGAGCTGACGCGGGCGCTTGCCGACGATGGCGAAGCACCATGTCCTGGATGGTTCTTCGTCCGGTTTGGTGACCACCGCGCGAATCACCCGGACTTTTCCTTTGTAGCTATCGAGGGTCTCGATGTCGTCGCTGTCCCAAAACTGCAGGTGCTCTTTTTTGTCCGCGTCTTGGTATTGCTCACAGGGCCCTTGCTCCTGCCATAGGGCCAGCGCTTCCTTCAGCGGCTCGTTGTTGTCCTTTTTGAGCACCAGAAAGCCTCCATAGCCGCACTGATCGAGCTGTGTCATCACCGGCCCATTGGCGTAGAGAGCGTCCATGACCAAAGCATCGATGAGCGTGCCGTAGGTATCGTGTAACGAATCGATCAGACGCCGTGCGGCGGTCAGTTCGCCCTCGTGTCCGGCATGCTCGCTGTCGATATCGCGGCGTGCCTCCTCGTTGAGCACAGCTTCGATGCCCAAAACGACATCGAGGACCGGGCCGAGAAGCATGGCCACGACGTAACTGTGGTAATACTGATCCACTTCTTTGATCTCGCGGCCGCACTTCACTTTGACTTTGCGCACCAGGCAGTGCGGGCAGTGCCGATCATAGGAGGCGAATGGTTCCCAGCCGTCGATGGCCACGCAGCGCAGGGCGCTGTAGCAACCGTCGCGAAATGCTTTGTTCCGTTCGGCCTTGTGGATGACCTCCTCGATCGCTGCACGGATTCTGTTCAGATGCAGTTTATCCAGAACGTTGGCGACGACGTCGGCGCTGAACGCCTTCACATCTTGCGTCGGGTGGCGGCCAAGCAGCTTCTGGAAGTCGCTTTCTTTGAGATCCCCTTCGAGCGCGTTGATGCTGGGGATGCGCAGCACCGCCGTGTGAAACAGGCTGTTGACTACGTCGAAGGTGGGAATTTTGGGGTCGCGCCGCTTGTCGGTCAGGTTGGCCAACAGATCCGGCAGAGCAAAAACATTGCAGGCATACTTTTCGAACTGGCGGAGTTTGCTGCGGGAATCGTCGATCCAGGTTGGCAACGCGGCCCCGCGCAACTGCCGGCGAAGGACTTCGTCCCGTTCCAGACAGCACCGTTTGTATTTGACGCCGCTACCACAGTGGCACGCCTCGTTGCGGCCTACGAGCGGGGGAAGGACGACCTCACTCACCCTGTTCGAAGTTTCCTGGTTCAGGGTGAGACCCATGGTTAGCCAAAAAGTCCCACGCGCCAGCAGAGTCGCGGGCCGCTCATTTCTTCTTGGCCTTCTTCTTGGACTGTCGACGCCAGAGCGCCAGCAGTTGAGCGTTGGCGGCGAAGATCTCGGCAACGGCGTCCTTGAACTCGCGTCCTTGCTCGACCAGTGGGCGAATCTGCTCCACCCATTCCTCTGGGATATGTTCGACGCGCTTCTTGCCGTCAACCATGAACGTCAGCGACCAGGCCGCATGCCCCTCTCCATCGGCGCACCAGCAGGTGGGTTTTCCGCAGCGTTTGTGAGTTAGGGAGAGCGAGCCGGGCAGAGCGTCGGGAGGAATTTCGAGACTACGGAGCAAGGCGTACTTGCGCTGACGCAAGCGGGCAGCGGAATCGCTTTTGGCGTCGTACCAATTCATCTTACCGTATTATTACGGACAGAAGACTACATGTCAAGGTCATTCTCTGGCTGGGGGAATTTGCGTACGGCGCCGGCACGGAGATCCTCAATCCCTACGTGGCATTGCAGGTGTGGGCCGGAACTCCTGGGCCCGCCCGGGGGCCCGGCGCCCGAATCCCAACGCAATCGAGGGGCTTGTTTCTCACGACATCGCCGGCGCGTTTTGCTAACTCCAACATTTCCAATAACACAGATTGGTGCAAACTTCTTGCGCGATTCGTCCGCGCGCCAAGCTTGGCTGGTAAATGTCTAAAGAAGAGACGAAGCTTGACCCGCCCCGTCTGAATGCGTAGGCTTTGATTCTCTTCCGAAGAGCGGAGTTGTGGTATGTCCGGCCTCACCCTTCGTCCCAGTTTGCAATTCAGCCTCGCGCTTATCCTGCTCCTCGCCGCTGGCACCGTCCTTCACGCGCAAAAGCCTGTTCCAACTCCCAGCCAAGGTAGTGGCACCTACACACCACCCCAACCTGTGGCCGTCAAAGTCAGCGTCCGTGACATGCGCGGCAATCCCTTGGAT
>DATHQT010000002.1:0-2264 GCA_035482415.1 Acidobacteriaceae bacterium
GTGAATCCGATTCGGCGGATCTTGCCGTTCCCCGACGGCAACCGCTTACTGGTGTTGTGCGCTGACACAGTCACTTTCCTGGAAGGTGCCGAAGCTTTCGAAGTTGATCTGTCGAAGCGAGCGTCCGTTGATTTGGGATTGATACCGGCGGATCCGCCCAGCGTGGTGTGGGCCGAAGCTGGAAAGACCATAATGTTCAGCCGCACGGTGAGTGGGCTCACGAATATCTGGAAGTACAGCCTGGGCGACAAGGCGTTGACGCAGGTGACTCTCGGGACGGGACCGGACACTTCGCCCATGCCAGATCCGGGAGGAAAAGGAATTTACTTCGTGAACGGAAAAGCAACGGGGTTTTTGACCGTTTACAATGTGCATTCGAAGGAATCCACGGACATCGCGTCGCAAAACGCCACCCAGCCGGTGGTCTCGCGCGATGGCAAGCGCGTGATGTATATCACGATCCAGTCGCAGGACCGGGTCGAGCTCTGGGTATCGAACATCGATGGCAGCAACAAGGTGAAAATCGCCACAGCGGCGTCGATTGCCACCGGGTTTTGGGCGGCGGACAATTCTCGAGTAGCTTTCGTGGAGGAGGTAGCTGGGTCGCCCGACAAACCGTATGTCGTGGGAGCCGATGGCAGCGGTCTTCACGAACTTCAATGGTCTGGCGGGAGCATCCAAGCGGTACTTTGGAGCGAGGACCAGAAATCCGTATTCATCAACAGCGCCGAAAAGGGCGCCAAGGCGGGGTCGATCTGGAGAGAGAGCGCTGAGGGTTCGCCCGCGGAGAAGTTGGTTGAGGGTTGCGGTTTTGCTTTCGACACAGCGCCCGGCGGAGAGTATCTGCTGACTTTAGTTGGCTCCGGAGAACGGAATGGAATCTACGAGTTCTCGATCGCTGACAAGAAGTGCGTTTCGCTTTTGCCCGGCGTAGTGACGTTCGGCATTTCGTTCGCGCCGGATGGCAAGTCGTTTACGTATGCGGTGCCGTCGCAGCACGACGTAACGTTTTACCGCCAAGGCTGGCAGGGTGGAAAACTGATCGGCCAGCCCCAGGTTGCGTTGAAGCTTCCCTTTGCATTTCCCCTGCTCGCCGGCGGCAACGCGTACGATTATTCGCGCGATCTCTCGAGCGTGGTGTACGCGCGCGTCGGCGGCCACGCCGACCTGTATCTGATGAGTCAAAAATGATTCTGCGCTACGGTTCGAGTCTCGGCGGCGATTTGGTATACTCGCCCGCCATTGAGATTGGCGGGCAGGCGGGTTCTTTGTAGGGCTCGGTTCGCTGCTTGCTCTAGCGAGGGCCAGTAAGAGGTAAGATACGGACATGGGCGTAATTGATAATCGGTTTGAACGAAGCTATGTGCTGTCGACGGTGGACTATGTGTTTAATTGGGCGCGGAAGAGCGCGATCTGGCCGCTGACGTTTGGGCTGGCGTGCTGCGCGATCGAGATGATTGCGTCGACGACATCGCGATTTGATATAGCGCGATTTGGGGCGGAGGTATTCCGGCCGTCGCCGCGGCAGGCGGATTTGATGATTGTGGCGGGGACGGTGACGCTGAAGATGTCGCCGGTGCTGAAGCGGGTGTGGGAGCAGATGCCGGACCCGAAGTGGTGTATTTCGATGGGGGCGTGCTCGAGCGTGGGCGGGCCGTTCAATGTGTATTCGGTGCTGCAGGGCGTGGACCGGATTGTGCCGGTGGATGTGTATGTGATTGGGTGTCCGCCGCGGCCGGAGGGGCTTTTCTATGCGCTGCTGAAGCTGCAGGACAAGATTGACCAGATGACGTTGGCGAAGCGGCCGACGGAAGTGCGGCTCGAGCCGCGGATGGTGGAGGAGTTCAAGCGCGGCGTGATGGTGGCGCAGACGCCGGAGCCGCGGTAGGCGGGCGGCAGCGGGTACCGAGTGGCAGCCGGGCGCAAGGCAAAGAGAGATCCCTCGACTTCGCTCGGGATGACAGCTCGCATGACCGGAGCCGATGCATTTGGCGCTAGGCCAATTATGGTAACGTACGGTTGCGTATGGAGGCTCGTGGATGGCTTTTCTGCGGACGTTGAAGAAGGCTGAGGTGCCGGATGGGACGATTCGGGAGTTCCAGCTGGAGGGGAAAACGCTGGCGATCTCGAATGTGGGCGGTAAAGTCTGTGCTATGAATAGCGTATGCCTTCACCGAGGAGGGCCGCTGGCTGAGGGAGAGCTGGCTGGAGATGTGGTGACGTGCCCGTGGCATGGGTGGCAGTACAACGTGTGCAGCGGGAAG
>DATHQT010000003.1:0-60827 GCA_035482415.1 Acidobacteriaceae bacterium
GGGGGGTTGACATCGTGGATTTGGGCTGTTTTTGAGGGTTAATTCTTTGGTGGGGTCGGCACCCTCTACCCCACTCCTCCGCAAAGAGCGCGTATGAATGGGGCACCCATGATGGGGTTGGGGGCTAGAGTTTGGGGAGGATGGCGGTTACGAGGGTTTGCTCGGCGGATTCGTTTTGGACCTTGGTGAAGTTGGGGCCGTCGACGGTGATGAGGAGGAGGTGCTTGTTTTTGAGGGCGTAGAGGGCGGCGGAGTTGCCGGCGCTGGAGATGAAGAAGGCGTCGTCGGCGAGGCCGGGGATGGGGACGAGTTTGCCGGTGGCGAGCATGGAGTCGCGGAAGGATTTGTAGTGGATGCCGGGGTCGTTGAGGGAGAGGTAGACGCGGGTGACGCCGTGGGCGTCGGACCAGGTGCAGTCGGTGGTGCCGTCGGTGGGGGTGCCGGGTTTGGGTTCGCTGAGGGGCGTGGTGAGGACGGTTTTGATTTGGGTGGGGGTGAGGAGCGTGCACGGTGCGGGGAGTTGGGCGTGCAGGGGTTGGGGGAGGGTGAGGGTGGTGAGGGCGAGGATGGTTGCGGTGAGGGGGAGGAGGCGGGAGGGGCGTGGGGTCATGGTTGGGCGCTCTGGGGAGTTAGATGCGGGATGATGGCGTGGGTGGTGCTGTGATGATCACCGCCCGAAGTCGCGAAGGCACCGGGCCCTCCATATATATTTCTATGGTGTTAGCAAATCTACATCGAGGAAGCCGAAAATGCTCCAGCAGATTTTAGTAACGTGCAGGGATGCTTCGGTTCAGCATGAATCCTCTCTTATACCCGCTGCTGCCGGCTTGCTCGGGGCAGTCGTGGGAGCGGTTGCTTCATTTGGCGGAGTTTTCTTCGTGCAAAGACGTGGAAGCAAAACGTGGTTGCGTTGGTTCACTCAAGCACACTTCGATCTTTTTCAGGACGTTGCCGACTGCGCTGGTGAGTACGCCGAATATGGCAATTTTGGCTCATTTGCGGGAAGGCTAAGTGGCCGGTTGAAAATCCTTTCGAAAAGCCTACATCAAGATGCAAGCGCGGGATTAGCCAGAGAAAATTACGCGCTGGTCTACCAATCGATTAGTGCGGCGGATTACATGTTGTGGGTTTCTAATGAGGGATTTGGCGTCGAATACCAAGTTTCGTATATAAACCAGTGCCTTAGCAACATGCGCGCAGCCCAATCCCGCCTCGGTTCGATGCCAGCGACCCGTCCGTTCACAGAAGGCGGCCTGCTCGACGGAACCCAGGTCTTAAGCTTGGAGGACAACGGAAAAATTACAGTCGTCGATCGTGCGGATGCTACTCCGCGGAGCGTGACGCACAAGAATCCCCAGCACAAAAACTCAGTGCGCTAATTGTCAGGAGCGAGTGCGTTTGAAGCGTTCACGGTGTGACTGATTCAACTTCGAGATGTCTAAAGCTTGCCGATAGCACGGGTGTATTTCCCAAGATATGTTGAAATCGCTGTTTGTATTGCCCGACAATAAGTCAGGCATTTGGTCGAATCTATAGTGTTCGTACCCTGCGTCCTTGTCTTCGCTTCTCGCAACTATGAAGCCTATCCGGAACAAGAAGCGGGCGATCTCCTTCGGAGATCGTGTACTGCTCCCCTCTATAAAGGTTTCGAGATGATTGCTCACGTGATTCTTGATCCACTTCAACAGAATTTCTGTAGACATTTGACGTTCACTGCCTCGGAATGCATTGACAAGTTCTTCGACCTGCGGACACTGGTGCTTATGTTCCGCAACGAGATCTGATATTCGCTTATAGCCATACTCGCCCCACACTTGATCTATTGCCTCCTTGCTGATGAGGAGGCCTTCTTCTCTGAGTGCTGCTTCTTGAGCTAGTTTACAAAGTTGTATGGCCCATCGGGGTCTTTCATAGGAAAGCGTGAAGATCACCTTGTAAGTCTCAATATTCTTTTCTCCCCACGCCATCCGAGGTACAAATACCTTGTCGACTATTGTCTCTTGGCCACGTGATGTCATAAGTTTTCGATTTAGTTCCTCCTCGGAAAATCCGAAATGTTCAAGATTTACCTTTACTCTCACAGCTAATAACTTAAGAAATTGAGCACGCGGCCAGATTATCTCCGACACATATTGCTCAACCTTGTCTAAGGCCTCGTCAAAGCGACGTATGAGTGGCCAGACGTCAGTTCTCATACTTACGCGAAGGCTAGTTCCAAGAAAATCTTGAGCGAAGTAGCGACAGGCTGAAAAAAAGCTAGCTAAGCTCAATAGCTCCCCATGGGTATTTTGAAAAGTTGCGTCGAGATCATCGATTATCAACCATACTTGCCGCGACCCGTTCCCACGTGACCGTTCGAAGCGTTCGTATTGGATGGCATCCACGTTGGGCTCATCCTTTTCATAAATTATTTGCAAACGATCCGCCAAACTATGAACTAAGTTAGCCGACTTAAATCCGCTGAGTTCAGTTGTTGCAACGAGCGCCACACTTTCATCTTCAAATCGCAACTGAAGTTCTTTTGCTAGCTCGCGGTTTACCAAAGCACAGAGTCTGACCATCCAATCACTGACATAGTCGTTGGCCGTTAGGAGTGGGGCTGAGAGGTTAAAGTTTGCCCGAACAAGGTCCGCGCCCCTAACTCTAATTACGAGTGCTGAAGGGTCATTTTCAACTGCCTTCTTGGCTATCCAACGCAAAAGCGCCGATTTGCCCACACCCTTCCTGGCGGTAGTGATCAAAAATCGATTCTGTTGTTCAAGGAATTTCGAAAAAGTCGGTTGCTCCACAAAATAGGCTGACAGCTGCTCCAAATCACCGTCGTCGCCTGTTTCGCTACCGAAATCTACGCTCGCCAATGTGAAAAGTTTTTCTTGCATTTCCATCACTACCTTCTTATCCGAGATTCGCTAGCTTACTCAACAGTAACGCTCTTGGCCAAATTTCTGGGTTGGTCTACGTCGCAGCCTCGTCTTACGGCTATGTGGTAGGCGAGGAGTTGAAGGGGGACTACTTCTAGGATGGGGAGTAGGAGCTCGTGGGATTGGGGGATGTAGATGACGTGTTCTACAAGTTGGGCGATATGAACATCGCCCTCCACCGCGATGGCGATGACGCGGCCGGAGCGGGCGGTGACTTCCTGGATGTTGCTGAGGGTCTTTTCGTACTTGAGGACCGAGCTGGGGTCGTTGGGGTCTTGCGTGGCGATGCAGACTACGGGGAGGGTTTCGTCGATGAGGGCGTTGGGGCCGTGCTTCATCTCGCCGGCGGGGTAGCCTTCGGCGTGGATGTAGGAGATCTCCTTGAGCTTGAGGGCGCCTTCGAGGGCGATGGGGTAGTGGATGCCGCGGCCGAGGAAGAGGAAGTCGCGGGCGGTGGAGAAGGACTTGGCTAGCTCGTGGCATTGGTCGTCTACCGTTCGCAAAACCTCTTCGAGTTTTGCGGGGATCTTCGAGAGCTCGCCGACTAGGTAGAGCGAGTGCTCGAAGGTGACGGTGCCGCGGACCTGGGCCAGGTATAGAGCCAGAGTGAATAATGCCGTGAGCTGGGCGGTGAAGGCTTTGGTCGAGGCTACTCCGATTTCAGGGCCCGCGTTGGTGGTGATGGTGCCGGCGGCGAGACGCGTTACCGCGGAGCCGACTACGTTGCAGATGGCGAGGGTCTTGGAGCCTTTGGCGATGAGCTCGTGTTGGGCGGCGATGGTGTCGGCGGTTTCACCGGATTGGGTGATGAGGAGGCCTAGCTCGGAGGGGTTGGGGATGGGGTCGCGGTAGCGGTACTCGGAGGCGTAGTCCACATCCACGGGCAAACGGGCTAAACGCTCGATCATGAATTTGCCGGCCAGGCCTGCGTGCCAGCTGGTGCCGCAGGCGGCGATGGTGATGCCGGTGGCGGCTTTGAATTCGGCTGGGGTGATGGTCATGTCGGGGAGGAAGACGCGGCCGGTGTCGAGTGAGACGCGGCCGAGGGTGGTGTCGCGGACGGCGCGGGGCTGTTCATTAATCTCCTTAAGCATGAAATGTTTGTAGCCGGCCTTTTCGGCCTGGATGGGGTCCCAGGTGATGCGCTGCGGTTTCAGTTGCAGGATGTTTCCCTGGAAGTCGGTTAGGGTGATGCCGGCGGTGGTGAGGGTGGCGACTTCGCCGTCCTGGAGGAAGTGGATGAGGCGGGTGTGGTGGAGGATGCCCGGGACGTCGGAGGCCAGGAAGAATTCGCCGTCGCCGATGCCGAGGACGGCGGGTGGGCCCATGCGGGCGGCGACCAGCTTGTCGGGTTCGGCGGCGGAGAGGACGCCGATGGCGAAGGCGCCGGTTAGGCGGGCTACGGCGCGGCGGACGGCTTCTTCGAGGGGGAGAGAGGCGGGGGCGGGGGAGTTGAGGACGGCTTGGGATTCGTTGGCTTCGAGGGTTTGGGGTTGAACGGCGTCGGCGGTTTGGGTGGTGCGAGACGCGTCGGGGTCCTTCGACTGCGCGCTGCGCGCTCCGCTCAGGATGACAGAGTTTTGCTGGGGGGATTGCTGGGCGGCTAATTCTAGTTCGTCCTGGATTACGTGGGCGATGATTTCGGTGTCGGTTTCGCTGGCGAACTTGTGGCCCTTGGCGATCAGGGCGGACTTTAGCTGGAGATAGTTTTCTACGATGCCGTTGTGAACCACCACCAGAGTTCCCGTGCCGTCGCGGTGGGGGTGGGCGTTTTCTTCGGTGGGGCGGCCGTGGGTGGCCCAGCGGGTGTGGCCGATGCCGTAGGTGCCCTGGACCGGGTCTTTGGCGAGGATTTCGGCGAGGTTGCGGAGCTTGCCGGGGGCTCGGCGGAGTTGGAGGGGGTGGCCGCCGCCGGCTACTGCGATGCCGGCGGAGTCATAGCCGCGGTATTCGAGGCGGGCGAGGCCCTCCATGATCACAGGAACGCATGCTTTTGGACCGATGTATCCGACGATTCCACACATAACTACAGAGTGTAGAGGATAGAGGATAGGGGATAGGGGGAAAACGCGCTGGGGACCTTGGGCAGAAAGGTTCGGGCGGGTTGCGGCTGCGAGCTGTGTGGCGGGTCCGTCGGCTACGCTCAGGATGACAGGGTTGAGGTGACCGTTCAGGATTGTGCGAACCCATGTCTCAGGTGCGAGGCATGGGGCACCCGATTTGTGGGCGGGGGTTAGAAGGGTTTTTGGTTGGTGGGGACTTTGAAGGGTTCGGTGAAGAAGCGGTTGACTTCGCGGGTGAAGTCTTCGGTCTGGTCGTTAAGGGTGCCGTGGCCGGAGTTGGGGACGACCCAGAGTTGGGCGTGGGGGATGTTCTGGTAGATGAGGACGGTGTGGGTGATGGAGATGAGGTCGTGGTCGCCGCAGATGATGAGCGAGGGGGCCTGGATGGTGTGGAGCTGGGCGAGGGTGATGTGGGGCTCGTTCCAATCGAGGAGGAAGAGCTTGCGGGCGTTAATTTCTTCGGGGGTGGTGTAGGTCTTGTGGAGGCCGGCGTCGTACTCCTTCTTTTCGTCGTCCCAGAGGCCGGGGCGGAAGGCGTCGGCGGTGGGCCAGAGGTTGGCGCCGGTGGAGGCGAGGCGAATGACCTTTTCGGGATGGCGGATGGCGAGAAGGAGGGCGTTGATGCCGCCGTCGGACCAGCCGATGACGTAGGCGGATTGGATGTGCAGGGTGTCGAGGAGGGTGGCGAAGTCGTCGGCCATCATCTCGAAGGTGACGGGGTGAGTGGGGTCTAACGACTTACCCTGGGAGCGGCTGTCGGCGAGGATGACCGTGTAGTGCTGGGAGAAGTAGGGGACGATCTTTTCGAACTCTTTCATGGTGCCGCCGTTGCCTTCGATCATGAGGAGCGGGGGGCCGGAGCCGTAGACTTCGGTGTACATTTTGAAGCCGTTGATGGCGTAGTATTTGCCGGCGGTCGGGTTGTTGCCGTAGGGGATCTGCGCGTGGGCGGCGAGGGTGAGGGTCAGGAGGAGGGTCGCGAGGGTTTTCATGGATAGGTGAGAGTGTAATCTTGCGCGGAGATTGTAGGCGGAGTTGAGGAGAGCAATTTTGTCATTGCGCCTGCGGCTGCACTCCGGCCTTCGGCAGAGTGGTAGGGTCTGCGGCGCGGATTCCGAAACCCAGGGCTTCGCCCTCGGCTGTGATGTGTCGGGCCGTTGGCCCTTTGGGTCCTGCGCGGACGGCATAGGTCATTTCGAACGCAGGAGCGCGGAGATTTGTGGCGGCCCACTCATGCCGACGATGGGGCCGTCGTCATGAATGGGGCACCCGATGACGTGGTGGACACGGGAAGTCATGGCCCACCTTAGCCGACGATGAAGCTGTCGGCGAAGATGGGGCACCCGGGTCCTGCGCGGACGGCGGGAGTAAAGACACAAACGCCTTCAGGGGCGGGAGTCGTAGAGGAGGACGGCGGTGGCGGGGGGGAGGGTGGAGAGCTCGTGGTTGCCGGAGGGTTCGGCGAGGGTTACGTGGGTGGAGTCGAGGGCGGGGGCGGTGAGGATGGGGCCCTGGCGGTAGTTGGGGAGGTCGAGGTTGAGGCTTTGGTGGGCGTCCTTGTTGATGAGGGCGACGATGCGCTGGCCGGTGGGGAGGGTGGCGGCGTAGGCGGTGGCGTTGACGGAGCCGGGGTTGAAGTCGATGGGGAAGCTGGTGGCGCCGGCGAAGTGGCCGGCGAAGAGCATGCCGTAGGCTACGGGCTCGAGGACGTAGGTGTCGCCCATGCTGGCGATGGGCGTGTAGTAGGGGTGGGGGTGGGTAGAGGGGTGGGGGTGGGTAGAGGGGTCGCCGTGGGCGGCGGTGACGAGGTCGTCGCCGGGGAGGTGGCCGCCGAGGGAGGCGGCAACGTATTTGGACGAGCCGCCGTGGAGATTGACTCCGGCGTAGCCGTTGGTGGCGAGGTAGAGGAAGTAGTCGGCGGCCCAGAGGCTGGCGGCGAAGACGTCGGATACGCCGGGCTTGCCGCCGCGGTAGCAGGTGTTGCCTTCGGTCATGCGGTAGGGGACAGTCTTGTGCGCTTGACCCGAAGAACCGGGGGCCCCTGCGCTGAGACGCGCGGCGGCGGTGCGGATGTCTACAGCCAACTTGCCGACTCTGGGGTTAGGAGCAAGGATGTGGTCGATGGTCATGTCGGGGTTGGAGGGAGGGCCGCCGATGTAGTAGTGGTGGGTGAGGGCGGCGATGGCGGGCGGGTCGGAGAGGGAGAGGAGACGGGTGACGATGGCGGCGTACCATTCGGGGGAGCCGGAGGTGTCGGGGAGACCGAAGCGGGCGGCGGGGACGACGGCGCGGATGGCGTTGGCTTCGTCGAGCCACTCATCCATGTAGAGCTCGGGCGACCAGGTTTTGGGGTCGCGGAGGTGGGTGCGGAAGAGGTCGGGCTCGTTGCCGATCTGGAAGTACTCGAGCTTGCCGTGTGCGGGTGTGTCATGGACGAAGCCGAGGGTGCGGGCGACGTACTCGGCTTCCTGGGCGGCGCGGCCGGGAGTGTTGGTGCCCAGGTTGATGCCGTAGATGCAGGTCCAGCCGGTGCGGTCGAGGAAGGCGCGCAGGTTGTGGATGGCTTCGGGGGTGATGGAGAAGGCGAGGGCGGAGGTGGGTTCGCCGACGCCCGTGCCGCCGACGTGGATGGTGGGCGCGGGGGTGGTGGGGGTGGGCTTCCAGTAGCCGATGTCGGAGGTGTTGCCGCCGATGCGGAGAACGCCGTTGGGGGCGAGGGCTCGGAACTGGGCGATGAGGCCGGTGTTTTCGATGGAGAAGAACCCAGGGTCGGTGAGCTCGTTGGTCTCGTAGGAGAGGCCGATGAAGTTGTCGGGGATGCGGGGGCCGGTTGCGTCGGAGTGGAGTTTTAGGGTGGCGATGGTGGTGGCCTGGGCGAAGGATCTGAGGGTGGGGAGGGCGGCGGTGGCGGCGGTGGCGAGGAGGAAACGGCGACGGTCCATGGAACTCATGCCTGCAAGAGTATGGGGGTGGGGTTGGAACTGGCAAATGGGAGGTGCTTGGCTTTTAGCTTCTATCTTTTAGCTGAGCCGGCAGAGGAGAGATGCAAAGGCACAAGCAGATTCCCAAAGGGAATGACAGAAAGAAAGGCAAGAGCAAAGACGGATGTCAGGGCTGGAAGCGGTGTGCGGGGGGAGGAGTGGCGGCTGCCTGCTTGACGGGGGCGGGGCGAGTGGCCGGGCGCTGCGCGGGTGGAATCGGCGACTGACCGGCCGGTTGTGCGGCCATCAGGGGTTTGGCCGAAAGCAGGGCTTGCGTGGTCGCGGGATTCTGGGCGGATTGCGGGACTAGACGGGCGGTCTGTGGGACTGCGGGCCGGGGCTGAACTTGTGACTGGGTGGAGGGAGCGCTCGTTGGCGAGGGGGACTGGGTGGTCGCGGGTGCGGATTGTGTTGGGGCTGCGGGTGCGGACCCTGGGGGGGCGGTGGAGGTGGGCTCGACGAAGGTGGCGGCGGGGGCGATGGGGCCGAGGACGAAATCGACGGGATGCATGGCGGAGATGCCGACGAAGATCATGGAGGCGAGCAGGATGACGCCGCCGGGGGCGAGGCGCCGGGCGCTGGCGGAGTAGTCCTTGACCTGGCCGTCCGCGTCGAGGGTGCCCTGGATGCCGAGGAGGAAGAGAGCGAGTCCGAGGAAGGCGAAGAAGATGCCCGAGACCATGCCGCAGGACTGCAGGAACATGCGGTTCTGGGCCATGTGCAGGCCGAGGACGGTGGAGAGATTGCCGGCGTTGCCGGGGGCCAGGTAGGAGTCGAAGTGGCGCTCGAAGGAGAGGGTGGAGTCGAGGGAGTAGCTGAAGACGTAGAGGATGGTGAAGATCATGCACACGGCCGCGCAGCCCAGGGCGGCGAAGACGCTGTAGCGGATCAGCGGGTCGCGCGTTGGTGCCGGGGGAGACTGCTGCGGCGGGTCGGGTGGGGCGAAGTCGTTCTCCATGGGCTTGGCGCTAAGGGGCCTAGAGTAATGATCCTTGGGGACAATCCTAAAGCATTGGGAGGGATTGGGCTGCAGTAAATGGTAATGGGGCGTGGTGGCGAGATGGGAAAGGTACTAACTCGCCACTAGCGAGGCATACGGTCGGCGCGGCTGGGCGGCATGACCTGGGCGGCGAAGCGGGCCATCTCGGTGTGCTGCGGGGAGGATTGGAGGAGGACGAGGGAGCAGCCGGCGGCTTCGAAGTCGGCTAATCGTTGGGCCACGGTTTCGGGGGTGCCGATGAGGCCGGACTGGAGGCCGCGGTTGGAGACCGAGTAGTCGCGGAGGGAGATTTGCTTTTCGAGCTGGGAGCCGGAGATCCACTGCTGGAAGTTGGCGAAGCCGGCGGGGGACTTGGTGGGGTCCGGGGCGGAGGTGATGCGGTCTACTTCCCTGTTGGCTTCGGCTTCGGAGTCGCGGACGATGCAGTAGCCGGTTACGCCGAAGATCATTTCGGGGAGGTGGGGGTGGAGGGCGCGGCGTCTTTTCATGTCCGCGACTTTGTCCGCGATGGTTGCCGGGTTGTCGCCGTGCATGAGGTAGGCGTCGCATTTGGCGGCGATTAGGTTTTTTGCGGTTTCGGATTCGCCGCCGGCGTAGAGGGTGGGGAAGGCATTCATTTGTGGGGGCGAAGAAGGCCCAGGGCTAAAGCCCGGCTGAGGGGGATTTGTTTTCAGAGGGCTAAAGCCCTCTGCTAATCCAGCTTCGCGTGGTGCGCCGGAGTAGGTGCGGTGGGGGTAGGGTTTGGGGCTGAGGAGGTTGTCTTCGATGGTGTAGTAGCGGCCGGTGTGGGTGGTGTGTTGGTGGCGCCAGGTGTTGGTGAGGACGTCGAGCCATTCGGAGGTGCGGGCGTAGCGGTCGTCGTGCTCGTCGAAGGGGATGCCGTACTTGAGGGCTTCGTCGCGCCACCAGCTGCTGACTACGTTGAGGGTTAGGCGGCCGTTGCTGATGCGGTCGATGTTGGCGGCTTGCTTGGCAAGGAGCGCGGGGTTGTGGAAGGTGGGGCGGACGGCGACCATTAACTCGAGACGCTTGGTGATGGCGGCGAGGGCGGCGGCGGTGGACCAGGCGTCGAGCGAGTCGGCTTCGGTGCCTTTGATGTCGTTTAGGTTTAGCTCGGCGATGAGGGTTAGGTCGTAGCCGAGGGCTTCGGCGCGGAGGGTTAAGTCCGAGACGTAGTCCCAGGTGGCGGGCATTTGTTCGTCGTCGATGTTGCGAAGCCAGCCGCCGAAGACGGGTAGCCAGAAGCCGTAGCGCATAAGAGAGAGTGTAGAGCGTAGAGGTTAGAGTGTAGTGGTTATCGTTGCTAGCGAATCTGACTTACGATGCCAGCGAATGTTAAGAGTGGGAAGGCCAGAGCCACAAGCCACCACCGAGACGACAGGGCTGCAGCCAGCGCCACTAGTAGAGGCGTGGCAACGAACGTGGCGATCGCCGCATCGACTCGAAGTGAATCGCTGGTTCTACCATGCACCTGGGTGTATGCCAGCCACCAGAAGAGAGCGGGTGGCACCATCGACAGAACTCCGATTACATTTCCGACGAACTTTCCATTCATCAGGTGACCAGTCTTGCGGTGCGCAAAGCTACAGGGACATGTCGGCGGTGGTGGTGATGTTGGCTTCGGATTCCAGCCAGTCGGCTAGCTTGGCGAAGGGGTCGAAGCCGAGGACGTTGGGGCCGTCGGCTACGAAGTTGGAGAGGGCGTTTACGTCGTAGTAGTAGCGTTGGCCGTCGCGGCTGTCGGTGATGTATTCGATGCCGCCGATGTCGATGCCCGAGTGGTGCATGAGGAGTTCTACATCGGCGATGGCGTCGGCGGGGGGCGTGTAGGCTTCGACGGTGATGCCGGACTTGGGGGCGTCGATGGCGCAGGCGCCGCGGGCCAGGTCGGTGCCGGATGTTGTTCGGCAGATGTCGGCGGGGCAGAGGTCGAAGGTTTCGCCCGTGATGTGGACCTTGATGGCGTAGAGGTACTTGCCGTTGAGGACTTCCACTCGGACGATGTGCGCACCTTCTGCCGGGATGAACTCCTGGACGAGTGCGGTGGAGTCGAGGCCGAACTGGAGGGCGTCGGGGGAGCCGGGGTCTTGGGCGATTGCGGCTTGTAGTTGCGAGAGGCCGTCGAAGCGCTTGACGCCTGCGCCAGAGCCGCCGATGTTTGGCTTGACTACGATCGGCCAGCGTAACCCCACTACTGCCTCTTCTGCTTGCGCTGCCCGGTGGATTACGCGGGCCTTCGGGTACGGGATGTTTAGCTTGTCCATCAGGACTAGCTGGCCGGCTTTGCTTAGCTCGGAGGCGAAGGCCTTGAATCCGTTGATGACTTTTACGCCGCGGGACTCGAGGTGCTCGAGGAAGCTGAGGGTGTAGAAGATCTGGTCGCCGTGGTCGCGGTTCCAGGCGCTGGGGCTCATGCGGTTGAAGACGAGGGAGTATTTTTCTTCGGGATGAGCGTCAGGCGAAAAGAAATGATCCGGTGCATACAGCTTGACGTAGGGGGTTCCGCGGCGGTCGAGTTCGGCGAAGAGGGGTTTGAACCAGTGGGGCTGCTCGTAGTAGATGGCGATGGGGAGGGTGGTGGTGTGGGTAGTCGACATGGAATTACAGGATATGACGTTGGGGGCCCTCGTGGGGATGCAGAATAGCAGCCGGCGTTCTCTTCCCACGGGTGCGCAAGACGCGTACGAAAGCATGCGTAGAGTGGAATGGGACACTGGGCACGTACTTCTCGTAGAACGAAGGCAAAGGAAGAAGCAGATTCCCAGGGGGAATGACAGAAAGAAAAGCAAGGGCAAAGGCAAATACAGAAGCAGATCCCTGCGGGATGACAGCCAGAAAGGCAAGAACAACTGCAAGGGCAAGACCGACAGCAACGGCAACGACAAGGGTAAGAACAAGGGCAACGGCAAGGGCGACAGCAAGGGCAAGGCAACTACAACAGCAACTACAGTAGTCCTTCGCTTCGCTCCAGGATGACGGGATTTTGGGTTGTCAGAGAGATCGGGTACACGAGGAACGCGGAGCTATTCCTGGCGGAGGTGTTTGATGAGCTGGGTGGGGTGGAGGGGTTTGGCCAGGAGCTCGAACTGGAAGCCGCGCTGGCGGGCGCGGGCGAGGATTTCTACCGTGGCGGCCTGTCCGCTGAAGAGGACAATGCGGGCGTCGGGGAGGAACTTCCGGATGGTGATGGCGGCTTCGACGCCGTCGATGTGGGGCATGAGGACGTCGGAGAGGATGAGTTCGGGGCTGGTGAGGCGGGCGGCTTCGATGGCTTCCCTGCCCCCATAGGCGGCGTGTGCGATGAAGCCGTTTCGATTGAGGATTTGAACGATGGTGTCGGCGATGAGAGGTTCGTCGTCTACGACGAGGATGCGCGTGGAGGTTGTGGCTCGCGCGCTATCTCCGTTGGGCAGAGATGCGGTCGTGAGGGAGTCTTCGCGCGAATCGTCGGGGAGAAACGTCGTGTGCATGGGGGCCCTGTACTGATGGTGAATCGTGACTTGAGTTTAGCGGACTGGATGCACGAATACCAAACAGGGGGGCGGGATCTTTGATCGATCGCTGAGATCAAGCAATCGAATCAGATGAACAAACGTTCAGATGGCAGGATGTGCAGCGGGTAGGCCGGAGGAAGGATTCGTGCCAGGCGGATGGACGGGCAGAACGACGCGGAAGATGGTTCCGGAGGGGTTGGTGGTGCGGGTGCGGAAGGTAATGCTGCCGCCTTGTTTTTCGACGAAGCCGCGCGTAACCCAGAGGCCGAGGCCGGTGCCGACGGAGAGCTTGGTGGTGAAGAAGGGAGAGAAGATGCGCTGGCGCGCGGCGGCGGGGATGCCGGAGCCCTGGTCGCAGATGACGATGGAGACGGCGTCGGTGCGGGGAGAGGGGAGGCCATGGAGATGGCGGCCGCGGATGCGGAGGTGGCCGGGCTTCAGGGTGGAGGCGAAGGTGAAGGAGTCGATGGCGTTGACGATGAGGTTGGAGAAGACCTGGCGAATCTCGCCCTGCAGGCCGTGGATGCAGAGGTCGGGTTCGAGGTCGAGGGTGCAGGTGATCTTGCGGGAGACCATCTTGCGTTCGAAGAGATCGACGACGCCGCGGAGGAGATCGTTGAGCTGGATTTCGACGGGGCGGGTGGTGTCGCGGTAGAAGCCGAGGGTTTGCTGGGCGATCTGGGCGACGCGCGCGAGTTCGGCGTCGGCGGTTTCGAGCAGGAGCTGGACGGGTTGGGGAACGTCGGGGTCGGTGCGGGAGAGATAGATGAGGTTGGTGACGGCTTCGAGCGGGTTGTTGATCTCGTGGGCGATGGTGGCGGCGAGACGGCCGGTGGCGGCGAGCTTTTCGCTTTGGCGGAGGGCGGACTCCTGGGTTTTGCGGGTGGTGATGTCCTGAATCGTGCCGACCATGCCGATGATGTCGGTGCTATCGGGGGCGAAGGTAGCGTTGCCGCTGGCGAGGACCCAGGTCTGGATGCCGTCGTCGGACTCGACGCGATATTCCGCGCTGTAGATGCCGCCGGACTCGAGGAAGCCTTTGAGGTTTTCGGAGGTGTGGACGTGGTCTTCGGTGGCGACGACGCGTTTGCGCAGCTCGGTGCGGGTGATGGGGACGTGGGCCTGGGCGTGAAAGAGGGCGGCGGCGCGGTGGTCGAGGTCGAGGAGGTCGGTGGCGCGATCCCAGGTCCAGGTGCCAAGCTGGGCGGCGTCGAGGGCCTGGCGGAGGCGTTCGGAGGTCTCGCGCTGGAGGGCGCGGGCGGCGTCGACGTGGGCGATCTCGAGGGTGAGGCTGTCGGAGAGGCGAAGGTTGTCGATGGCGACGGCGGCCTGGGAGGCGATGGTGGCGACGAGATCTTCGGTTTCGGGGGTGAAGTGGTCGACGTCGGGATGGCCGTAGATGAGGCAGCCGAGGCTCTGGCCGGCGCGGCTTCGGACGGGGACGGAGAGATAGCTGCGCGCGGGAGGGTGATGGGGAGAGAGGGCGGCGAAGGGAAGGTTTTCGGAGTAGCGGGGGTCGAGGGTGATGTCGGGCGAGCGGACGATGAGCTGGTTGAGGAAGCTGTCCTTGGGGATCTCGGTGCAGTGGGGTTCGGGGAAGGTGGCGAAGATATTGAGGTCGGGGCCAGCTTCCTTGTACAGGCTGTAGGGCTTATCGTTGTCGCCGATGTTGTTGTAAAAGAAGGCGCCGTACCGGGCACTGCAAAGGTGCAGGCCGGCGTCGAGAGCAGCCTGGACGATGACGTCGAGGGAACGCTCCGAGGCGAGCAGAATGCCTGTCTCCACGAGGAGGCGGAGACGCTGTTCATTCTGCGAACCGTCGGGCGAAAAAGCCTTGGAAGCGTCGGATCCCATCGATCTGGTTGGATGCAAAGTGAGGAAGTTCAGCCGTACGACTGGTCCCAATCGTAACAATGGGATGGCGGCGTTCCGCGCTGGGGACAACGGAGGGGGAGGGGGCTAGTTGCCGAAGTGCCAGTTGACGCCGGCGCTGACCTGGGTGTCTCTCTGCTGATTGGTGCCGCCGTTGGGGAGCTCGGTAACGAAGTAGTGGGCCATGACGCGGAGCTCGAAGCGGTGATAGAGGTTGTAGTTGACGCCGCCGCCGAAGGCGTAGGTGAAGCCGTTGGCGGTGTTGGTGAGGGTGTTGCCGCTGGGATAGTAGCCGGCGGTGGCGTGGGTGATGCCGAAGAGGCCTTCGCCAAAGATGCTGGCCCGGCGGCTCCAGACGGTGGGGGAGACGTGGCCGAAGCTGTAGGTATAACGGCCGCCGCCGAGGAAGCTGGCCTGGTGGATGTCGATTTCGGTGCGGAGGTTGGTGACGGCCATGCCGTTGAGGGAGACGACGGGGCCGATGCCGTGGAAGGGCGAATAGGCGAAGTCGACGGTGGCGCCGCGCATGTAGAAGTTGTCGGTGGAGGCGGCGCCGACGAACTTGGTGCGCATCTGGGTGTAGGTCATGCCGAGGTCCATGGGGGCCTGGGCGTGGGCTGCGGGGAGGAAGGCAGCGAAGGGCAGGAGGAGGAGCAGGGTGGTCGCGATCCGGCGCAGAGCGGGCGACATCGCTGGCGCGGGCGCTGCTGGGCGGTGGGTTGCGGTCCGGATTGGTGAAGCGGTGTGACGCATGCCGAAGGACACTCCTGTTACTGGACGGTGAGCGTGAGGTAGGTGGACCGGGAGAGATTACCGGACGCAGCGGTCACCGTCAGGTTATACGTTTGCGGAGTTTCGCCGTAGTAGCCGGTGTTGGCAGGGCCAGCGCAGCCGGAGAGACCCGCCGTGATGGCGAGAAGAAGAAGGATGGAGGCGAAGAGCGAGGCGAAGCGCTGGCGGCGGCGGAACCAGGAGAGCGGAAGCGCGAGCAAGGCGAGGGTGACGGGCGCGTAGCGGAATGGCGAATGCCGCGCGGGGGGACGCTGGAGGTGACCGAGCTGGAGGAGGGTGTCGGCGGTGACCTTGAGGGCTACTGGCGTGGTGCCGGAGCCGGTGGCGATGGTGGTGGGGGTGAGGGCTCCAGTGACGGTGGTGGGGAGGCCGGCGACGGTCAGGGTGATGGGGCCGGGCAGCGTGCTGGTGATGAGGGGGGTGACGACCAGGGCGTAGGTCGCGGTGCCGCCGGCGATGGTGGAGGCGGAGCTGGAGCCTCCGGTGGCGACGGTGAGGGAGAAGTCAGCGACGGTCTGGGTGAAGGCGGCGGAGGTGGTGGGGGCGTTCTGGGTATCGCCAGAGTAGACCGCGGTGATGGAGTGGGGTCCGGCGTAGACGAAGCTGGCGGTGATGCTGACCATGCCGTTGACGATGGTGCCAGAGCCGATGGGGGTGGCGCCGTCAAGGAAGCTTACGGTGCCGGTGGGGGCGGTACCGGTGCCGGTGAGGGTCGCGGTGAGGACGGTGGGGTTGTCGAGGAAGACGGGGTTGACCGAGCTGGTGAGGGCGATGTTGACGACGCCGATCACGGTCTCAAGGACGGTGTTGGTGGTGGCGGGCTGGTTGTTGGGGTCTCCACCGTAGGTAGCGACGAGGGTGTAGGTGCCGGGAAGCTTGAAGCTGGTGACCAAGGTGGCGACGCCGCCGCTGAGGGTTCCCGTGCCGATGGTGACGCCATTGCTCTTGAAGGTCACGATGCCGGTGGGTGTTCCGGTGGTGGAGTGCACCGTGGCGGTGAGCGTGGTGTTGGCGTTGACGTCTACAGGGTTGACCGAGCTGGTGAGGGTGGCGGTGGTGGCGTAGAGAACGACCTGGGTGAGGGGTGGCGAGGTGATGGTCTCGGTGTTCGCGTCGCCGGAGTAGACCGCGGTGAGGATGTGGTTGCCGGGCGTGGAGAAGGAGACGGAGATGGAGTTGGTGGGGAGAGTGGTGGTGCCGATGAGGGTGGTGCCGTCGTAGAACTTGATGGTGCCGCCGGGCGTGCCGAGCGCGGTGAGCGTGGCGGTGAGGGTGGTGGGCTGGCCGGGCGTGGAGGGGTTAACCGAGCTGGTGAGGACGAGGGCTGCGAGGTTGAGAACGTGCTGGATGTAGGGGCCGGAGGTGGCTCCGGTGAGGTTGGGATTGGTGCTGGTGTAGACCGCGGTGAGGGTGTGGTTGCCGGCGGTGGAGAAGCTGACGGGCAGGGTGGCGGAGGAGCCGGTAACGGCAACGGTGCCGAGGGGGGTGGCGCCGTCGAAGAACTGGATGGTGCCGGTGGTCGCGTCGAATATGGGATTCGAGGTGATGGTCGCGGTTAGATTGGTGGACTGGCCGACGAGCGAGGGATTGATGGAGCTGGTCAGCGAAACAGAGGCGGCGTTGCCGACGACCTGGGTGAGGGTGGCAGTGCCATCGGCGGTGTTGGTGTTGCTGAAGTAGGAGGCCGAGATGGGATAGCTGCCGGCTGCGGGGAAGCTGTCGTTGATGGTGGCGGTACCGGTGGTCGCCGAAGTGCTGACGACGGTGGCGGTGCCAATGAGGGTGGTGCCGTTGAAGAATTGGACAATGCCGCCGGGAGGGATGGTGCCGGTGGTGGTGATGGTGAGGGTGAAGGTGGTGGTCTGGCCGATGAGCGAGGGGTTGACCGAGCTGGTGAGCTTGAGGGTCGAGGGCTCGATGACGAAGATCTGATTGCTGACGGCGGTGCCGTTGGCATTGGCGGGGACGGTGGCGGGATCGGCGACGGCGGTGGCGGTCCAGACACCGTACTGATTGAGTTGGAGACCGGAGGCGAGGGGGATGATGAGCACGCCGTTGTCGGCGGTGGTCATGGTGTAGACGCTGGTGTTGGTGCCGGGGGTGGTGCCGCCCTTGTAGACGCCGTTGGTGTCGGTGGTGGTGAAGGTGATGTTGCCGCTGTAGTCCTTGGCGACGGTGTTATTGGAGTTGAAGGCGGTGAGGACTAGCTCGACCGAGCCACCTAGAGGGATGTTGGTGGGTGTGGTGGGCGGGCTGCTGATGGCAACGAGGGTGAAGAACTTGAGGGTGGTGACGCCGATGCCGGTGAGCGAGGCGGTGTTGCTGGAGGTGAGGCCGCCGACGGCAGTGGTGGTCAAGACGAGGTTGGCGAGGTTGGGGCCAACTACCGTGGGCTGGAAGTTGAGGTCATAGGTGCAGACGTCGCCGATGCTGAACGTGCCGCCGGTGAGCGTGGGGCAGGTGCTGCCGGTGGGGGCGAGCATGAAGGCGGTGGGGTTGGTGCCGGTGAAGCTGGGGTCGTTGGCATTCAGGGAGCTGGCGATGTTGCCGGTTCCCTGGACGGTGAGGGTCTCGGGATCGTCGGTGGCATCGAGGGTGCCGACCTCGGTGGGTGTGGGCCAATTGACGTTGGCGGTGGTCCGCACGAAGGTGACGAGGCCGAGCGTGGTGTCCGAGACGACGAGGTCGCCGTTGGGTTCGACGAGGATGTTGGTCGGGGTGTTGAGGGCGAACGGCGGGGCGGCGGCAAGGACGAACTGATCGCCCTGCACGGTGGCTTCGATGATGCGCTGATGGCCGGTGTCGGCGATGTAGACCGTGCCGGCAGAGTCGACGGTCACGCCGAAGGGGCTCTGCAGCGTGAGGCTGGTGAGCGGAAAGACCGTGGAGACGAGGGTGGTGATGGGGACTTCGACGATTCGATTGGCGCCGGTGTCCGCGATGTAGAGGGTATTGTTGGCGTCGACGGCCAAGCCCGTGGGGCCGGAGAAGGAGGCGCCGGGGCCGGTGATGGGAAGAACCTGAGCGAAGTTGCCGCCGAGCACGACCTGGTAGATTTTGCCCGAGCTGGAGTCCGCGATATAGAGATCGCCGGCGGTATCGAGGGCAAGGCCGGTGGGATGGGCGAGCGTAACACCTGGAGTCGCGAGAACGGTGAGGGTGGTGGCTCCGGGGGCGAGGAAATAGACATTGGCACCGGAGGAGACGTAGAGATTACCAACACCATCCAGGGCGAGGCCGGAGCTTTCTACGAGGGAGAGGGGAGAGCCGGAATAGACGACCGAGAAGACGCCGCCGGGGGTCTTCTCGAGGATGCGGTTATTGGCGACGTCGGTGAAGATGATGTTGCCGTTGGGATCCTGGACGGAGGTGCCGGCGGTGAAGGCGGCTGGGGAGAGGCCGGTGGCGGTATTGAGGGCGGTGGCGGTGGCGGGCTGAAAGACAAGCTGAGGGCCGACACCGATGCCGGAGAGATCGACGAGATTGACGACGGCGCCGAGGGAGTCGGTGATGATGAGGGCGCCGAGGCGGATACCGATCCGCTGTGGAGTGAACGCGATAGTGACGGTGCACTGATGGGGAAACGGAAGAACGCCGGTGCAGCCGGCATCATTGACCAGGGTGAAGTCTTTATTGGCGACGCCCTGGGTGACGACGGTGATGGAGCTAATATCGGCTCCGCCCGGGAGGGTGGAGAAGTTGAGGTCTTTGGTGACAGTCTGCTGAAGGTTAACGTCGCCGAGGCTGATGGGATTGCCGGGGGACAGACCCTGGGCGAAGGCGGACGGAGCTGCGAAGAGGGCGAGCAGCGTCAACGTGAGCAGAAGCGTGGAACGTACTGCCGCGAGCGAGATTCGGAGCTTGCTCGAGTGAGCTTCGCGCAGCGAGACAGTCATCATTCCTCCAACAAGGGCCGACAGAGCACAAAACAAGCAGGATCCCCGGATCGGTAGAAGGTTGGGGACGGAGGGAATGGGTGTGTACCCAGACCGAACGATAGCCAATCTGCCACTCATAGTTGATTCAGCAACCCGCACAATTTCCGCAGATGAAACGATCGGATAAAAACTTGAGGTAACGCGCCAAGAATACCATCTCGAAACTTTCAACCCACAAATACTTCGGGTGGATACAGCCCGTTGGGCGTGGAATGAAGGCAGTTCGGAACAGAAACAGGTGTCTCCACCATGCATGAGGAAGCGGTCTGCGGGAAAGAACCATAGTGGATACGTATCTTAAGTAGAACGGGTGGCGAAGGATCGCGAGTGGACGGGTGGCGAAGGATCGTGCGCAGGGGAAAACAGCGGACTCCTCGATCGGTGGAGGCGAAGGCTGGGTTGGTTGCCGGAGAAAAAGAGTTGTGGGCGTTTCGTTTCCTGAGCTGGATTATAGCGAGGCCTGGATCACGATCGTGTTAAGCGCGTCACGGCGGGCTGCGGATGGGGGAGAGGCGGTTGGTGCTATTCTTCCCCAAATCGTTGCGGAGAGAAGTGTGGCGGCGCAGGCGGAGGCAGGTCTGCGGCTGCAGAGGAGAACGGGAAGATGACGCCACAGGATTGGGAGTCACCGGAGACATGGGCTGCGCCGGGGGGCGGGCCGGTGTATGGGAGTTCGGAGCAGGCAGCGGCGTACGGGCTGCGGCCGCTGAGCACGGGAGAGGTGCTGGACCGGACGTTTGAGATCTACCGGGCGCATTTCTGGCTGTTTGCGGGACTGGCCTCGCTGGCGGGAGCGTTCAGCCTGGTTCTGAATGCGATCCAGATGGTGGTGCGCCATGTCGTGTTGCTCCGCCACGGGATTGGGATTGCGGCTGTAGTGACGCAGCTCGCGGGTGGGGTGATGGCGCTTCTTCTGCTGCCGGTGGAGGCGGTGGTGTATGCGGCGTCAGTGTTTGCGTTGTGCGAGGTTTATCTGGGGCGAAGGACCACGGCGAAGGAGTCGTTGCAGGCGACGGTGGGGCAATGGTTGCGGTATGTGGGGATCGCGTTGTGGCAGGGGTGGAGCGCGGTGTGGGTGGTCGTGGTGCTGGTGGTGCCGGGGTTTGTTCTTATGCGATTGGGAAGAGGAGCGCTGGGGCTGGCGGTGGTGGGGGGATTCATCGTGTTCGCGGGAGTTGCCGGGGGCATGGTGTATGGGGTGATTGCGTACATCCGTAACTCGCTGGCGATTCCGGCGGCACTGATGGAAGGGACCGGGGTGCGGGCGGCGATGTGGCGGAGCAAGACGCTGGCGACGGACACGAAGGGGCGCATCTTTGTGGTGCTGCTGATTGCGGCGGTGTTGTACCTGGTGGCGGGGGCGATTCAGTCGCCGATGGTGTTTTTCATTGCGCGAAGTCCGTTCCAGGAACATGTGATGGCGCAGGCGGCGGTGCTGCTGATTGGATTTGTGGCGCACACGCTGGTGTCGCCGGTGGCGTTGATTGGGTTGACGCTGGTGTACTTCGATCAGCGGGTGCGGATGGAGGCATTCGACCTGGTGATGCTGCTGGGTGGGGCGGCGGCGCCGGAGGTGGCTGCGTGGGCTGCGGCACCGGCGGTGGAGGCTCCGGCACCGGCCGCGGGGGATGCGAGCGGGGAGACGGCTGAGCCGATGGGGAGTGATGGACAGGTATAGAGATCGGGGCAGGCGTCGAATGTGGAGAGGGGTTGCGGTTGCAGGCGTGACCCTGGGGCTGACGTTGGCGGCGCATGCTGCGGGGTTGAGGGATGTTTCGGTGGATGGGTTTCGTGCGGAGGTCGTAAGGTTGCAGGGGGTGGTGGCAGCTTGTGGGCGTTCCGCGGCGGGGTGTAACGCGGATGCCGTGGGCGACGACGTACGCGTGGGGGATGTGGCGAAGGGTGGGTTCGAAGAGCACTGGGATTGGCTGCGCGGCGCGCTGAAGGAGGCGAGGACGGCGAAGGACGGTGAGCGCGCGAAGGCGATGGGGGAGGCGGGAGCGCGGCTGGAGGAGATGGGGCGGGAGAGCGCTGCGGGTGGAGCGGCAGAGACGGGTTTTGCGCACGAGCGCGATGTCGCGAATGCGGTGCTGGCGCAGCCACAGTTCCAGGGGGCGGTGGGATTGACGTGGTGGGACCGCGCGAAGACGAAGATGCTGGGGTGGCTGCAGCGGATGTTTGAGGGCGTGGTTCGTGTGAGGACGGCGGCGCCGTGGCTGGGAACGCTACTGGAGTGGGTCTTCTATGTGGGGGCGGCGGTGGGGCTGCTGTTCTTCCTGCTGCGAAACGCGGCTCGGCAACGGTTGAGAGTGGCGCTGGGGGGCGAGGCGGTGCAGAAGTCGGCGTGGGAGAGCGAGGCCGAGGACTGGGCGAAGGCTGCGGCGGAGCATGCGGAGGCGGGCGAGTGGCGGGAGGCGGTGCACTGTTTGTATTGGGCGGCGATCGTGCTGCTGGAGTCGCGACGGGCGTGGCGGCATAATCCGACGCGAACGCCGAGGGAGTATGTGCGGTTGCTGAAGCCGGGGTCGGCGCAACAGCAGGGGCTGCGCAGGCTGACGCAGATCTTTGAGCGCGTTTGGTATGGGCTGCGGGATGCGGATGAGAGCGAGTATGCGGAGGCTCGCACGCTGTATCAGCGGCTGGCGGCTGGCGCGGCTGAGAGCGTGGGCGCGACGAATGAGACGCTGGCCGCCGGGGGTGTTGCGTGAGCCGCGAGACGGGGGTGAGGGACCGGCTGGGGGATCGCGGCCGGCTGCTGATTTTGTGCGGCGTGATGGTGGTGATGATCGGGGTGGTGTGCGCGGTGGCGCCGTCGACGCAGGAGAATGATCCGCGGCCGACGGTCACGAATGTTGGGCCGCATGGGGCGAAGGCGGCGTACCTGACGCTGGAGGCGCTGGGGGTGAAGACTTCGGAGTGGGGTCATCCGCTTAGCGAGTTGAATGCGGATTTGAGTGATGCGGAGGTGGCGCGCACGACGCTGATCCTGGCGGAGCCGCAGTATGACGCGACGCAGGAGAGGGATTTGGCGGCGGCGGTGAATCGGTTTCTGGAGCGCGGTGGGCGGGTGTTGACTACGGGGGGAGCGGGGGCGCGATTGCTGCCGGATGGTGAGGTGTCGGCCGCGGGGATGCTGGCGAGCGGTGCCTGCGAGACGACGCCGGAAGGGCCGGGGGAGCTGGCGCGCGCGGGGCGGGTGGAGATGGTGAATGCGGCGCAGTGGTCGAAGGATGGGGCGAAGTATGTCGTGGAGCAACGCTGCGGGAGGGACGCGGTGGTGGTGAGATACGTCGTGGGCAAGGGCGAGGCGGTGTGGTGGAGTTCGTCTGCGCCGATGGAGAATGCGGGGCTGAAGAAGGATGCGAGTTTGAAGCTGCTGCTGGCGTCGGTGGGGGTGGGCCCAGGTTTGGCGCAAGACGCCGGAAGGGATGTGGTGTTTGGGGAGTCGCTGCATGGGGCGGTGCGGTCGATTTGGGATGCGGCAAAGGGGCTGCCGCTGAAGTGGCTGGCGCTGCAGGCGGCGCTGCTGTTTGCGCTGCTGGTGGTGAGCTTCAGTCGGCGGCGCGGGCCGGTACGAGCGCCGGTAAGGCTGCCGCGGAGCTCGCCGGTGGAGTTTGCTGTGTCGATGGGCGATTTGTATGAGAAGGCCGCGGCTAGTAGCGCAGCGACCGAGGCGGCGAAGCGCAGGCTGCTGCGCGTGCTAACGCGGGAAGCGGGCGTGGCGCAGGGGACGATTGAGGAAGGCCCGGAGGCGATTGCGGAGGCGCTGCGGGCGCGGCTGGGTGGGGACTGGTCGCTGATGAGCGAGCATCTGGAGGAGGCGAAGCGGGCGCAGCATGAGGTGATTGCGATGCGCAGTGCGCTGGCGCTGGTGCGCGCCTTGAGCGAGGATGCGAAGAGAGTGAGGGCGAGTTTGGTGCCTGCAGTGAATAGTGGGTAGTGAGTAGTGGGTAGTGAGTAGTGGGTAGTGATGGAAGAGGAGAGCGTGTGAGCGACGAGAGTTTGGGAGTGGCTGCGGCGAGTGAGTTGTTCGCGCGAGGGCAGGGGCAGATTGGGCGCGTGATTGCGGGGCAGCAGGAGGTGATTGCGCAGGCGCTGCTGACGATGTTGTGCGGCGGTCATGCACTGATTGAGGGCGTGCCGGGCGTGGCGAAGACGCTGGCGGTGAAGACGCTGGCGAGGTTTTTGGGGCTGGAGTTTCGGCGCGTGTCGGGGACGCCGGATATGATGCCGGCGGATATTTTGGGGACGAGCGTGTTCTCGCCGAAGACGGGCGAGTTCAGCTTTCACAAGGGGCCGGTGTTCACGCAGTTCCTGCTTACCGATGAGATTAATCGAATGCCGCCGCGGACGCAGGCTGCGCTGCTGGAGTCGATGGAAGAGCGGCAGGTGACGGCGGATGGCGAGCGGCATGTGCTGGATGATTTCTTTACCGTGTTCGCTACGCAGAATCCGGTGGAGTTTGAGGGGACGTATCCGCTGCCGGAGGCGCAGCTGGATCGGTTTCTGCTGAAGATCAGGATGGAGTATCCGGATGTGGTGGAAGAGCGGGTGGTGCTGGAGCGGCATCATGCAGCGGTGGATGGTGCGGGGTTGGCGGAGACGGCGGTGGAGGCTGTGCCGTTTGAGTTGCTGGTGGCGGCGCGGAGAGAGGTTCGTGCTGTTCGTGTTGAGCCGGCGATCTTTGATTATTTGCTGGCGGTGGTTCGGAGGACCCGGGCTTGGCCGACGATTGCGTTGGGGGCTAGTCCGAGGGCTAGCACCGGATTGCTGCTGGTAGCGAAGGCGTTTGCGGCGCGGGAGCAGCGGGACTTTGTGATTCCTGATGATGTGAAGGAGGCGGCGCTGCCAGTGCTAAGGCATCGGCTGGTGTTGCGGCCCGAGGCGGAGCTGGAAGGGTTGGATACGGATCGGGTGGTGCGCGATGTGCTGGCGGCTACGCAGGTGCCGAAGTGAAAGGCAGGGGATAGGGGATAGAGGATAGAGCGTAGAGATTCGGGAGTCGTGGAGGTCCCAATGCGGGGGTCCTTCGCTGCGCTCAGGATGACGGCGAAAGACAGACAACAGCAAAGAAGCTTCGCAGATGCAGACGTTGATTCCACAATCCGGTAGTGCGAGGGCCAGGCCTTTTGGTAAGGCTGGGCGGGTGGTGGGGTTTGGCCTTACGCCGCTGGCGATGGGATTGTTGGCTACAGGGTTGGTAATGGCAGTGCCTGCTTTCTTTCATGCTCGGCAGATTTATTTCTTGCTGGGGTGGGATGGGTTGGTGGTGCTGCTGGTGGTGGTGGATGCGGTGCGGCTTCCCCGCCCTGAACAGTTTTTGGTGACGCGGACTTTTTTGGATTCGCCGCAGTTGGGGTTGGCTACTCGCGTGGAGTTAGGGGTAAGGCAGGATTCGGATGGGGTTGTTGACGTGCGGATGGTGGATGATTTGCACACGGCGCTGGTGGCGATGCCGGTAGTGCAGCGGGTGGAGGCGTTTCCGCGTGAGGATGCGGTGAGTGTGTCGACGATCTATCCGAGGGAGCGTGGGGATTTTCGGTTGGGGAGAGTGTATCTGCGGTATCGCGGGGCGTTGCGGTTGGTGGAGAGATGGGCGGCTGCGGAGCCGGTGGTGGTGGTCGGGAGAGGTGTCGCGTTAGAAACCCATGTCTCAGAAGCGAGACATGGGGCACCCGGATTTGTGGGGGGCGATGGGACACCCGGATTTGTGGCGGGTGGGCAGCAGCGGGTGAGGGTGTTTCCGGCGCATGAGGATAGTCGGGAGAGTACGCAGTTTTATTTGCTGCGGGCTCGGCAGATTGAGTTGGAGAAGCGCAAGCTGCAGCTGCGGGGGGTGGGGCGGGAGTTTGAGAGTCTTCGGGATTATCAGCCGGGGGATGAGCTGCGGAAGATTTCTTGGACGGCGACCGCGCGGCGCGGGAGGCTGGTGACGCGACAGTTTACGGTGGAGCGGTCGCAGCAGGTTTGGATGATGCTGGATGCGGGTCGGCTGTCGCGGACGGCGTTTGAGTTGCGGCGTGGTGGCGTGGAGAATTTTGCGGAGACGGGTGCGGAACGCGAGGCTGCGCATGTGTTGACGGTGACGCAGCTGGACCAGGCGGCTACGGCGGCTACGATGCTGGCGCAGGTGATCCAGGGGTCGGGCGATAAGTTCGCGATGCTCGCGTATGGGCGGGAGGTGCAGCAGCTGCTGCCTCCGGGGAATGGCTCGGCGCATGTGCGGCTGCTGATTGATTTGTTGAGTCAGACGCGGTCGGAGGCGGCGGAGGCGGACCATTTGAATGCTGTGGCGAGGTTGAAGTCTGCGCAGCGGCGAAGGGGGCTGATTGTCTGGATTACGGAGCTGGTGGATAGCGTGGGGAAGCCGGAGCTGGTGGTTGCGGCGTCGGAGTTGGTGAGAAGACATCTTGTTGTGTTGGTGCTGTTGAAGCATCCGGAGCTGGAGGAGTTGGCGGCGCGGGAGCCTAAGACTAAGGATGAGATGTTTCACTCGGCGGCGGCGCAGGAGATGCTGGAGCGGCGGCGGGAGACGGTCGCGCAGTTGGAGCGGCAGGGTGTGTTGATTGTCGAGACGACTGCACAGGAGGTGGGGATGCGGGCGGTGAGTAAGTATCTTGAGGTGAAGGCGGAGGGGCTATTGTGAAGCAGTGGGTAGTGAGTAGTCAAGATGCTACCCAGGAACATCGTCAAGCCGCGGCGTAATCATCCCAAGCGCTCCCCGTCGCCCTTCATTACTTACTACTCACTACTTACTACTCACTGTCCTTCGGCCGCCTTCGGTTAGCCAGAGGGTCAGGGCGGTTAAGAGGACGGCGCCTACGGCGAACTTCAGGGCGATGGGGGCGTGGGTGGGGGAGAGGAAGGCTTCGAGGGTGCCGGCTACGATGAGGAGCGGGATGGTGGCGGAGACTAGCTGGACGGCTTCGAGGCCGGCGAGGGCGAGGGCGGCGCGGCGGTTGAGCATTCCGGGGAAGAGGATGCCGGCGGCTAGGCGGAGGCCGGCGGCTCCCGAGATCATGATGCTGGGGATTTCGAGGGCGCCGTGGGCGGCTACGAAGCTCCAGAGGCTGAGGGCCATGTGGTGTTGGCGGCAGACGACCGCGATGGCGCCGAGCATGAGGCCGTTGTTGAAGAGCGAGTAGAGGGTGAAGAGGCCTGCGGTGATGCCGCCAGCGAAGGTGAGGAAGCAGACCGTGATGTTGTTGGTCATGATGCCGGAGGCGGCCTGCGGTTTGATGCTCAGGACGCTGTCGGTCCACATCTTGTGCTGGTCGAGGTTGGCGACGGTTTTCGCGCCGAGGAACATGACGCCGAAGTCTGGGCGGAGCATGACGATGAGGGCTCCGAGGAGGCCGGCTGCAACGCTGATGAGGGTGGCGGCGAGGAGGTAGCCGGACATGCGGCGCAGGAGGCGCGGGTATCCGTGGGCGAAGAATTGCCAGAGGCTCGCAAAGGAGATGCGGCGGCCGGAGTAGACGTAGTTATGGGCTCGGGAGACGAGGCGGTTGAGGTATTGGGCCAGGGCTTGGGAAGAATGGTCGGCGCGGACGGCGGAGAGGTCGGCGGCGGCCTGGCGGTAGAGGAGGCCTAGATCGCGGAGGTCGGCGGGCGGGAGGGACTTGACGCCGTTGGATTCGACCTGGTGGACGAGCGCGTCGAGGCGGTTCCAGTTATGCTTGCGGGAGTCGATCCAGAGGTTGGAGAGCATAGGGCAGAGTGTAGAGCGTAGAGCGTCGAGAAGGCTTAGGGGTGCGTGAGCATGTCGGGATTTGAGCAGCGTGGCTTCGGTGATGATGCGGCTGTGGGGCGGGCTGACACGCATTATATCGAGACGCCGGAGCAGGTGGAGTTGGCGTATAGCGTGGCGGGGATCGGCAGCCGGTTTGTTGCCGCGCTGCTGGACTCGCTGATACTCGGCGCGTTCTTCTTCGCTGAGTTGATGGCGGTGGTGATGATTGGCGCGGCGGGCTCGGTTTCTGCAGCGGCCGGAGGTTGGGCGCAGACGGCGGGGAAATGGTTTATCGCGTTCGTGGTGTTCATCAACTTTGCGGTGATGTGGGGATACTTTGCGTTGTTTGAGGCGTACTGGCATGGGCAGACGCCGGGCAAGCGGGCGATGAAGGTGCGGGTGATCAAGGACTCGGGACGGCAGATTACGTTGTTCGAGGCGATGGCGAGGAACTTATTGCGGGTGGTGGACTACGCGCCGAGCCTGTACCTGGTGGGCGTGATCACGATGCTCTGCAACAAGCGGAATCAGCGGTTGGGTGATTTGGCGGCGGGAACGATTGTGGTGCATGAGCGGCTGGATGAGCCGTCGTTGCTGTACCAGACGAGCACGACGCTGGTGGCTCCGGTGGGGTTTGCCGCGCAGCCGATGGGAGAGGAGACGGTGCTGCCTTGGGGGCAGCCGGTGCGCGCGATGTTCCCTGCCGACGCGGTGGCGAAGCTGAGTGCGCAGGACCTGGTGGTGATTGAGACGTTCTTCTCGAGGATGCTGGATTTGCCACTGCAGACGCGGGCGGCGGTGGCGTACCAGATGGTGACGCAGATGGCGGCGAAGATGGGGGTTACGGTGCCCGAGGGCAATCCGGAGCGGGCGCTGGAGTCGATGGCGTACCAGATGCGGAGTGGGGGGCGGCGGGTTTAGTGGCGGAAGGGTAAGGGTGGGACTGGTGACGGCGGAGGTGTTGCCGGCATCTGAGTGAGCGAAGAAGGAAGTGCTTCCGTGCGTACACCTGACCACAGGTTAACCGCGATCGACCCACTGGCTCAGCAGATATGGGACCTGGTGGCGCGATCGCCGCTGCGTGATATGTGGGACTTCCAGGGGGCGAGCGCGGGGTTGGTGTGGAGGCGGACGTTCCGAGCGATCCTGGGCGATGACCTGCTTTCGCGCGCGGCGGAGATGGGGTACTACTTTTTGTTCGCGCTGTTTCCGACGCTGGTGTCGGCGAGCGCGATCCTGGGGTTGGCGGCGCGGCAGGCGGAGCATATTTTCGACACGCTGTTGCACTACCTCGCGCTGGTGGTGCCTGGTGGGGCGTACACGATGGTGATCGAGACGTTCAACCAGACGGCGGAACACGCGACGAAGGGGAAGATCACCATTGGGCTGGTGGCAGCGATCTGGTCGGCGTCGGTGGGATTCGCGGCGATCCAGGATGGGATGAACACGGTGTACAAGGTGCGGGAGTCGCGACCTTACTGGAAGGCGCGAGGGCAGGCGATTTTGGTGACGATGTTGCTGTCGGTGATGGTGACGGGGAACCTGGCGGTGCTGCTGGGCGGCGACCTGATTGCGCGGTTGATGTACGTGAAGATCTGGCATCACAAGCTGGCGTTCAGTACGGCGCTGGTGATTCATATTGTGCAGTGGACGCTGGCGAGTTCCCTGTTGATGCTGCAGTTCAGCACGATCTATTACTTTGCTCCCGACCTGAAGGTGAAGCGCTGGCATTGGATGACGCCGGGGGCGGTGATTGGGATCGTTGGCTGGGTGATTTGCTCGCTGGGACTACGCATCTATCTGCACTTCTTCGACAGCTTTTCGCTGACGTACGGGTCGCTGGGCGGCGTGATTATTCTGCTGACGTGGTTTTACATCACGGGGCTGATGCTGCTGCTGGGCGCGGAGGTGAACAGCGAGATTCAGGCGGCGGTGGCAGAGAAGAAGCTGAAGGACAGCGGGGCGATTCCACGGAACGTGGACGCCGAACCGAAGTTGGCGGTGGAGTGAAATCCCGCTAACCCAGGTCTCAGAAGCGAGACCTGGGGCACCCGGATTATTGGTGCGTTACTTGGTGAGAGGGTCGAGGATGGTGTCGAGGCGATCGGGGGTGTTCTCGATGCGCTCGAGTTGGGGATAGCGTTGGCCGCCGTGGTAGTCGAGGGAGATGGTCTTGAAGTAGCCGGTGTTCTCGACGATGAGGCTGATGGCTGGACCGCTGCCCTTGGCTGCGTCGATGGCTGCGCGCAGGAGGGCGGGGGTGAAGGCGCGGCCGTTGACGGCGATGATCTGGAAGCCGGGGGCGAGGCCTGCCTTGTAGGCGACGCTGTTGATGATGACGTCGCCGAGGATGCCGGTGGAGCCGGCGGTGAGACCGAGAGAGTAGGTTGCGCTGACGCCGTCGCCTTCGTTGAGGGTGGACCAGTAGTTGGGCTTCTCGGTGTAGGTCAGGTGGTAGCCGGAGAGGGTGTTGATGCCGGCGATCTCGGGAGCGTGGAGATCGTTGGAGTCGAGGCGGGTGCGGAGGAAGGTGGCCCAGTCGTAGGGGACGACGGCGTTGAGGCCGGAGACGACGTCCTCAAAGGTGTAGGGCACGACGCGGGGCGGGGTGTTGCCGCCGAAGCCTTCGAAGGCAGCGAGGAAGTTGTTGAGGGTTTTCTTGCCCTGGGACTTTGCGCGGATGGTCTCGTCGATTTCGAGCCAGAGGAGATCGCCTTCGCTGTAGTAGTCGACGTCGCGACGCCAGTTATCGTAGGGGCCGCTGGCGTTGTAGAGAATCTGGGCGGAGGTGGCGGTGTCCTGCAGATCGCGCCAGGTGCGACCGGGACGAGCGTCGTTCAAGTCGGCGGCGATGGTGGCGAGGCGGTCGCGGAAGACCTCCGCGCTCCAGATGCCGGAGCGGGCGGCGAGGACGTCGCCGAGGTAGTTGGTGAGGCCTTCATAGACCCAGAGGAGATTGCCCTTCATGGGCTCCTGGTAGTTGGGGGTGGCGAGACCGGCGGGGCGGCGGTATTTGCCGTTCCAGGAGTGGGTGAACTCGTGAGGGAGGAGGTCGCCTTCTTCGGCGAAGGAGCCTTCGTCGATGAAGGTCTTCTCGGGGACGCGGTCGTCGGAGGACTGGTGGTGCTCGAGGCCGAAGTGGGCTACCTGGTCGGAGAGCGTGACGAGGAAGTGGTAGGAGCCGTAGTGGCGCGACTGGTAGAGCGCGCCGGTTTCGCGAACGAGTTTGGAGAACTGATCGATGTGCTGCTGCGAGAGGGCGAGGTCTTCTGGACCGTCGCCGGCGAGGTCGAGGTAGTGTTTGGGAGAGACTTCGGGGGCGAGGTCGATTTCGCGGAACCAGCGGCCGGCGAGGACGGGCGAGTCGATAAGCTGCTCGAGGGAGACGGTCTGGAAGGAGGCGTGGGCGGAGGCCTCGGTGGCGCCGTCGGTGGGCTGCAGGGCGGTGCCGAAGTGCCAGCCGTCGGGGATGGTGATGCTGGGGGTGATCATGACGTCCGCGGCTTTGGTGTGCTCGATGTCGCCCGGCGGCGGCCCGCCGAGGGGATAGACGAGGAGGGTGTTCCAGCTGAGCAGCGCGAGGTTGGCGCTGGTGGAGCCGCCTTCGGTGAAGTTGGCGCCGCCGGTGGCGAGGAAGTCCATCTTGATGTTGAGCTGCGTGACGCCTTCAGGGACCGTGACGTGGAAGCTGTACATGTCGACGAGGTCGCGCTCCCACTTGACGGGCTGGCCGGAGGGCGTGGAGATGAGGAAGCCTGCCTGGTTGATGAGGGGGCCGGTGGGGCCGTGCTCGCCGGGGATCCACTCGGGATAGACGAGGGTGAGGGGGCCAGGCTGGACGGGGATACCTTCGGTGGCGTGGAGGATTTTGCGTGGCGCGTCGGTGAGGTCGACGGAGAGCGTGATGGGCGCGGTGGTCTGGGCGCTGGCAGCGAGCGGGGAGGCGCATAGGGCGGCGCAGAGGGCGGCCATGGGGATGAAGCGAATCAACGACATGTAGTGAGCTCCTGGAGGCGGGTACTTCGTAGGATAAGTTTACGCGGGAGAGCGGCAGAAAGGCGCGGCGCGCGGCCGGCCGGGCAAAGAACGCCGGGCGGGACCCCGGCTTCCACCCCAGCGAGCGAAGACCACTCGCCGGGGACCCCGGCTTCCACCCCAACGAGCGAAGACCACTCGCCGGGGACCCCGGCTCCGATAGAATTGGGCACGCATGCTCCTATACGCAATTGTTCTTGGCCTTATTGTTGTGACGCTGCTTGGTGTATCGCTGGCTCGGTTGGGCAGTGTGAAGACCAAGGCGGATTACCTGGTTGCGGGGCGCTCGCTGCCGGCGTTTGTGCTGGTGTTCACGCTGCTTTCGAGCTGGATTGGGTCGGGCTCGCTGCTGGGTGGCGCGGAGAATGCGTACAAGCATGGGTTTTATGCGCTATGGCAGGGTGCGGGCGGATGGGCTGGGCTGCTTCTCATTTACTTTATTGCGCCGAGGGCGAGGAAGTTTGCGCAGTTCACGATTCCGGATTTGCTGGAGAGCCGGTACAACCAGACGGCGCGGGTGCTGGGCGTGATCGCGGTGCTGTTCACGTATACGGCGATCACGAGCTATCAATTTATTGGCGGCGGCGACATTTTGCATTTGATCTTTCCGCAGGTGTCGGCGGTGCATGGGCAGTACATCCTGGCGGGGTTTGTGATCGTGTTTACGATGATCGCGGGGATGGGCTCGGTCGCGTATATGGATGTGGTGATTGGGCTGCTGGCAACGTTTACGCTGATTGCCGCGCTGCCGGTGCTGCTGCACATGGCCGGAGGATGGAGGGGCGTGCACGCGGTATTACCCGCGACGCACTTCCAGATCTTCGGCGAGATGAAGCCGGTGAATGCGCTGGAGCTGTTCCTGCCTACCTGTTTGCTGATGCTGGGGAACCAGTCGATGTACCAGAAGTTTTTTTCGGCGAAGTCGGAGAAGGACGCGACGCGCGCGGTGAGTGGATGGCTGGTGGGCACGGTGATTTTGGAGTCGATTATTGTGGCGATCGCGGTGGTGGGGTCGGCGCTGTATCGGACGGGCGAGGTGGCTGCGCGGCCGCGCGAAATTCTGGCGTATACGGCGACGCATGCGTTTGGGCAATATATGGATAACGCGGGAATCGGGGCGAAGGCATTGAGCGTGCTGGGCGCGCTGCTGGTGGGGGCGATCTTCGCGAAGGTGGTGTCGACTGCGAATAATTACCTGTTTTCGCCGGCGACGAATTTGGTGAATGACGTGTTTCTGCGGTACATCAAGCCGGACGCGAAGAACTGGGTGGTGCTGCTGGTGAGCCGGGGGACGGTGGTGGGGCTGGGGTTGTGGGCGCTGTACCAGTCGCTGGGGACGACGTCGGTGCTGAAGAAGTCGCTGTATGCGTATACGATTTATGCGGCGGCATTGACGCCGGTGATCCTGGCAGCATTTTTCTGGAGGCGCGCAACGGCGAAGGGAGCGGTGGCGAGTATCGCCGCGGGGACCTTCATCACCGTGGGTTGGGACTCGCTGACGCCGCATCTGCCGGCTGTAGTGGCGGCACGGGATGCGATTCTTCCGGCGCTGGTGGGATCGCTGCTGTGCCTGGTGATTGTGAGCCTGGCTACCGAGCCACCCAGTGAGAGCCATTTACGTCCGTTTGAGGAAGGGTGATTACGGGCGCAGAATAAGGATTGCGGGCGATTTATCGAAGTGTGCGAAAGTGCTTGTTTCGAGTGTGCGGGGACGGATTTCCGGCATCTAACGGCGCAGGCAAGTGATCCGGAAGGACCAGCCACCACCCAGCAAAGGAGATTTCTCATGGCAGTGAATCAGATCCACCCAGCGACCGATAGTGGAGTAGAGCTGCGCAACCTGATTGGCGGTGAGGTGAGCGCGATGTTTGGGAGCGATGCGAACTTTGTGCACTCGAACCCAACGGCGAATGCCTTTAGCGAACATTTTGAGCTGCGCGACACAGACGATATGGCCGACAGCGACGAGGAAGAAGAAGAGGCGGGGCTGGAAGATGAGGAGGATATCGACGAAGACGATGACGAAGAAGATGATGACGAAGAGGATGAAGAGGATGACGACGATGAATTCGAAGACGATGAGGAAGATGACGACGCCGATGTGCTGAGAACGGCGGAGCCTACCAATGTCCATGGGCCGGGCAAGCACTCGCGGACGGATATTGAGCGGGAGCTGGAAGAGATGGAGGACGAGGTTGGGGAGAAGAATGCTGAAGAAGCCCCTGAAGCTGAGGAGGAAGAAGAGGAGGGCGTGGATAAGCGGCATGCCGATCGCGCGATGGATGAGGCGCTTCGCATGAGTGGAACGGCGGAGCGGGAATTGTAGGCTGGCATTGCGGTTGGGCGACGAGGAGACATAGCGCGTGAGTGAAACGAAAGCAGGACGTTCCCTGGCGAAGGGATTGGTAGCAGGACTGGTGGCGGGGCTGGTGGCCACGGCGGCGAAGTCGTGCGTTGAGGCTGTGTTTCCTCCGCGCGTGCATGGAGAGCCGGAGCCGCCCGAGGCGCTGGCGGAGAAGATTGCGGGGCATCATCTGGACCGCAAGGCGAAGACAGCAGCGGGGACAGCGCTTCACTGGGGATTTGGCGCGGCGGCGGGAGCAGCGTATGGCGCCCTGGTGGAGTATTATCCGGCGGCGACCGATAAGCAGGGTGCGACATTCGGGCTGACGCTGATGACGCTTACGCACGGGGCCTCTTTGCCGGCGATGGAGTTGGCGGAGCCTGCGGAAGAGCAAAGTTTTCGGGAGCGGAGCAGCGAAGCTACCAGCCACCTGGTGTATGGACTGGTGGCGGAGCGGGTGCGGAGTATCGTGCGACACATGCTATAGCGGAGTTGGTTCGAGGCAACCGATTTGAGGACGTCGACGGCATATACTTGACAGACGGCGGGGCCCCTCCAGGTTCGGGCTTGCCGGCCATCTTTCAGTGGGCGCGGATCGGGCCAAGGTGCTGCTGGAAGACCTGGAGATCGAACCGCGGTGGTCGACGTCTTCGGAGTTGCAATGGAAGAGGACATGATGCAGGTTGCGTCGTGAAGCCTGCGACGGAAGAGCTACAGAGTGTGCGCGTGGGGGGAGGCTCGTGCCCGCTGCTGTCGGGGGTCTGCGGGATAACGACGGCTGCAACGCCGGCGGCGGAGCAGGCTCGGTGGACGAGCATGCCGGTGAAGGCGCGGCTGCGGGTGTTGCGCGCTGCACGGCACTTGATGGCGGCGCGCGCGGAAGAGTTTAGTGACGCGATTTCTCCGCAGCTGGCGCGAACAAAAGCGGACACTCTGGCGACGGAGTTGTTGCCGCTGCTGGCGGGATGCAAGTTTCTGGAGCGCGAAGCGGAGAGAATCCTGGCGCCGCAACGGCTCGGCATGAGCGGACGGCCGTTGTGGATGACGGGCGTTGCCGCCGAGATTCATCGCGTGGCGCTGGGGCATGTGCTGGTGATTGGGCCGTCAAATTTTCCCTTGTTTATTCCGGGGTCGCACGTATTGCAGGCGCTGGCTGCTGGAAACCGGGTGACGTGGAAGCCGGGTCTGGGGGGCGGTCCCGTAGCGCAACTGATGGCGCGGATGCTGGTCGAGGCCGGCGTGCCTGCCAGCGCACTCACGGTTACGGATGAGAGCGTGGAAGCGGCGCGCGAGGCGTTGGCAGCGAGGCCGGATAAAGTGATCTTTACCGGCTCAACGAAGACGAGTCAGAGCCTGCTGGCGGAGCTGGCCACGACGACGACGCCGGCGGTGCTGGAGCTTTCTGGCGCGGATGCGATTGTGGTGGCGCCTGGAGCCGATCTTGAGCAGGTGGCGAAGACGGTGGGGTTTGGGTTGCGGTTGAATGGCGGCGCGGTGTGCATGTCGCCGCGACGGCTGTTTGCTACGCCGTCGACGATGTCCGCGTTGCGGCCGCTGCTGCGTGCGGAGCTTGCGAAGGTGCCGGGAGCTGCGCTGGATGCGGGGACGTCGGCGCGCCTGCGGACGATGCTGGATGAGGCCACGGAGGGAGGCGCAGAGGTGGAGGGCGCGTTTGCTCCGGGGGCACAGAAGCCGTTGCTGGTCGATCACGCGACGGCGAACATGGCGATTGCTCGCAGCGATATTTTTGCGCCGGTGATTTCGTTGATTGAGGCAGAGTCGATGATGCACGTGCCGGAACTGTATGCGCAGTGCTCGTATGGGCTGACGGTAGCGATCTTTTGTCCGCGCGAGAACGAGAAGAAGGCACGGATGCTGGGGTCGATGCTGGATGCCGGAACGTTGCTGATTAACGACATCATCGCTCCGACGGCTGATCCGCGCGTGCCGTTTGGCGGCCGGGGAGCGAGCGGCTATGGGGTGACGCGGGGTGCCGACGGTTTGCTCGAGATGACCGCGGTGAAGGCGGTGCTGACGCGGCGCGGTGGGGTGATGCTTCATCTCGATGCGACCACCGATACGGATGCGCCGATGTTTGCCGGGTTGATCCGGGCGACGTACGGGCATGGACTGGCGTTGCGCTGGGCGGCGTTGAAGCAGATGCTCAGGGGATGGCGGCTTAGAGGCGAGTCGTCCTTGCGCTAGACGCCTTTTTTGCGGGGCTCCCAGATGTATTTGTGGATTTGCAGGCTGAGGCGGGCGGGGAGCCCGTCGGCTAGCATCCACTCGACGAGGAGGCGGGGGTCGAGGGCGGCGTTGTCGGTGGAGCGCTGGTCGGTGGGATTTTTCAGGAACGCGGGAGAGAGAAGGATTTGGCCGCAGCGGGTGGCGAGGCTGTGGGTGCGGATGAAGTCGCGGGCGAATTCGTAGTCGGCGCGATCGGAGAGGACGAACTTTACTTCGTCGTTGGGGGTGAGGGCTTCGAGGTTTTCGAGGCGGAAGGTGTTGGCGGCGGCTCCTGCGCCAGGGCACTTTACGTCGACGATTTTGTGGACGGCGCGGGGCACGGCTGCGAGAGGTTGTTCGCCGCTGGTTTCGATCATGAGGGTGTAGTCGCTCGCGAGCAGGCGATCCATGAGGGGGAGGAGTTCGCGGGCCTGGAGCATGGGTTCACCGCCGGTGAACTCGACGAGGCGGCAGGGGGCGAGGGCTTCGAGCTGGGCGAGGATCTCGTCGGCGGTGAAGGGCTTGCCACCGGTGAAGGTGTACTCGGAATCACACCAGGAGCAGCGGAGGTTGCAGCCGGCGAGGCGGACAAAGATGCAGGGGACGCCGGCGAAGGAGCTTTCGCCCTGGACGGATTTGTAGAGCTCGATGAGGTGCATTACTTCCCTGCTTCTGGCTCGTAGTAGCGCGCGAAGCTGGTGTCGGTTTCGTAGAGGGTGCAGTCTTTGACGCGGACGCGGCCAGAGGTCATGTCGTGGAGCTGGGTTGCCGTCTTCTCGAAGAAGTAGCGGGCGAGGTTTTCAGCCGAGGGGTTGAGGGTGGTGAAGGGCTCTAGGTCGTTGATCATTTGGTGATCTAGATACTCAACCGTCGGGCGGAGGACTTGCTTCAGTAGCTTGAAGTCGAGGAGAAGGCCGGCTTCGTCGAGCTGTTCGCCAATGAGCGTGACGAGCACGCGGTAGTTATGGCCGTGCGGATTTTCGCACTTGCCCTGGTAGTTGCGGAGGTAGTGGCCTGAGGAGAAACCGGCCTGTACCGTGACTTCGAACATGGTGGGGAGAGCTCCGATCGGCGTGTGTTTGCGCCATCTCCCATTCTACCGGGGATTGCTATTCGGGGCGGCTGCGGCGCTTGTGTTGGCGGTCGACGTCGTGGCGGCGCTCGGCCTGCTCGAAGAGCGAGCTCAGTACGCCTAGCAGCGTGACGATCAGGGCAACGCAGAGAAGGGCGATGCTGGTCATGCGCCAGAGGGATGCATCGCCGGGCGAGCCGGGCTGCTGGGCGATGTTGGTGAAGGACAGGCCGATGGACAGGAGCGAGAGGGCTGCGAGTGTGGCGGCGAGGATGTAGAGGTTGCGTCCCATGCTGGCGATTTGCGTTGCAGTTTCAGGATAGCGTGGATAGGGTGGTGCAAGCGTTCGATTATGCGAAACCTCAGAGGGTAAATATGTTCGCAGGCGTACCGTTGGGATGGCTGGATGTCGTCGTCGCTCTTTGTGGCTTGGTTGGAGTCGGGTTCGGTGTCGTTACGCTTCTCAACGAACCTGGACAGGTGAGAGGGCGCTACAAATTTCTTAGTACCGTCTTGTTCGGGTGCGTGTTCTTGCTAGGCGGCTCTGATTTTCTTGCGACAAGGACTATCGCTCCACGGTTCTCCCTTACAGGTCACATCGACGCGTTGAAAAACCATGGTGGCAAGAATCCACGCTGCGATATTGGTCTGGCTGGCTCTAATGACAGCCATGCAGGATTGATTGGCGACTTTTCCTGCGGCCAACTTTACCTTGGCGAGCATATCAAGGCGACCTGGATGACATTCAACGCACATATCGTCCGGATAGATATTTTGTCCGGCGCGAATACTGGAAGCCATTTGAATGACACTGGCCCTTTTATGGCAGTAATACAAATAGCGATCGGACTCTTTCTGATTTATGTTGCAATCCGCGTGAGACGGCGCAATCCAAATGCGTATCCTCCCAAACGAACGGCCGATGACCCGCCCGGGGGCGTTGACGAGGAGTCGCTGCTCAACCTGAGTGGACGAAAATGACAGTCCCGGCTGAAGCCTGAACCTGTCTGAGAGGGCGACGACAACAGCAGAAGCAGATTCCCTGCGGGAATGACAGCAAGAAAGACAAGTGCAAAAACTGAGGTGATGTGAGCTCTACGGATTAAAGAACTTTTCGACGGCGGTGATGTCGTCGGTGCGGGCGTAGGGGGGGAGGCTGTCGAGGAAGGTGGCGCCGTAGCGGGTGGTGCGGATGCGGGGGTCGAGGAGCATGAGCACGCCGCGGTCGGAGAGGGAGCGGATGAGGCGGCCAAAGCCTTGCTTGAGGGCGATGACCGCTTGCGGGACCTGGAGGTCGTTGAAGGCGTTGCCGCCGGCGGCGGTGATGGCGTCGGTACGGGCTTTCATGATGGGGTCGGAGGGGACGGCGAAGGGGAGCTTGTCGATGATGACGCAGCTGAGTTGTTCGCCCTGGACGTCGATGCCCTGCCAGAAGGAGCTGGTGCCAAAGAGGACGGCGTTGGGCGTGTCGCGGAATTGTTGGAGCAGGATGTGGCGTGGGGCGGAGCCTTGCATGAGGAGCGGGTAGGGGAGCTGCGAGAGGAGGCGGTCGTGGAGCTCGCGCATCTGGGCGTGGCTGGTGAAGAGGCAGAAGGCGCGGCCACGGGTGATCTCTAAAACGCGGCGGATTTTTTCTGCGGCTTGCGGTAAGAAGTTGGGGTCGCGGGGTGGGGGCATGCCGGGCGGGAGGTAGAGGAGGGCTTGCCTGGCGTAGTCGAAGTGGCTGGGGACGACGAGTTCTTTGGGGAAGGGGATGCCGAGGCGGCGCTTGAGGTGTTCGAAGCTGGGGGTACCGTCGGGCGCGGCTACGGCGAGGGTGGCAGAGGTGAGGATGACGCTGGGGTAGTGGGTGAAGAGGGTTTCGGCGAGGAGGGTGGAGACGTCGATGGGGGTGGCGAGGAGGTGAGTGCTGAAGGCGAAGGTTTGGGGTGGGCCTGATGCCGATCTTGCGGCGTTGCGGAGGCCGCTGGTGGCGCGGCGCTCGATCCAGAAGACGGTGTTGGGGTCGGTGGATTCTAAGAGGAATTTGAGGTGATTGCGGATGTCGGCGGTCCGCTTGCGGAGGCCGGCGGCCTCGTCAACTTCGCGGAGGCGCTCGAGCTCTCCTTCGAGGCGCTGGAGGGAGTTGAGCGCGCCGAGGTAGGCGTCGCCGCGTGCTTCCAGGAAATCTGCACGGTCGATGAATTCGAGCCGTCCGAGGTCGGAGGGGCCGGACGGGAGCGAGGCGAAGAAGAGCTTGGAGCGCTCGCGGATGGTCTGGGTTGCGCTCTCGATCGCGCTGGTGGTGACGCCCTTGGCGCGGAGCATGGTTTCGGTGTCGCGGGCGAGCTCTTCGAAGCGGGCGTTGGAGAGGGCGATGCCGAAGTATTGGCTGGCGATGTCTTCGAGCTCGTGGGCTTCGTCGAAGATGACGGCGGCGGCTTCGGGGAGGATGCCGGCGTCGGGTGCGCCGGCGGCTTGCTGCTTGATGGAGAGGTCGGCGAAGAAGAGGTGGTGGTTGACGATGACGATGTCGGATTCGAGGGCCTTGCGGCGCATCTGGGTGATGAAGCACGACTCCCAGTTGGGGCAGGTTTGCCCGAGGCAGACTTCGCTGCGGGCGTCGAGTTTGTGCCAGAGCGAGGAGTGCTCGGGGAGGTCTTCAACCTCGGCACGGTCACCGGTTTCGGTGGTGCGCTCCCACTGGAGGATGGAGTGGAACTGCGAGATTTCTTCGAGGCCGGTGAGGAGCGGGTTGTCGCGCAGGGCGTAGAGTTTCTGCTTGCAGATGTAGTTGGCGCGGCCCTTCATGTAGCAGACGCGGAGGGGGCCGAGGAGAGTTTCGAGGAAGGGGATGTCCTTGAAGAAGAGCTGCTCCTGGAGGTTCTTGGTGCCGGTGGAGATGATGATGCGCTGCTTGTGCTCGCGGGCTCGGCGAAGGGCGGGGAGGAGGTAGGCGAGGGTTTTGCCGGTGCCGGTGCCGGCTTCGACGATGAGGTGGCGGTGGTCGGCGAAGGATTGCTCGATCTGCTTGGCCATGGTGTACTGGCCGGCGCGGTGCTCGAAGGCCAGGGAGGAGTTGGCGAGGAGGCCGCCGGGGTGGAAGAAGTCGTGGAGCGTTGGCAGTTTCTGGTCGGGGGGGGCCGAGTCGATCTGAGTGAACGGCGGCAGTGGGGTGGCGGAAGGCATGCGCTATGACGAGTGTAATCGCCGTTTGTTCGCCGCGCGATGCGTCAAGCGCTTAGTGCGGGGAGATGGAGAAGCTTTGTTCAATTAGTAAGGGCGTTTTCACCTCAGTGCCATCGCACGTTGCGGGTTCGAATGTGTCGTGAGACACGGCCTTGATCGCCTGTTCGTCCAGACCCATTCCTGCGGGCTGTTTCAGCCAAAGGTCGGACGGATGACCCTTCTCATCGACAGTGAGGAGGACGGTCACGGAGCCATTGAAGCGTGCCTTGCGCGCCTCCTCGGTAAAGTCTGGTTCCTCCTGATAGATGACCTTGGGATGTTCATAATGGGCACCCTCGGTGGGACAGGAAGAGGCGGGAGGTTGACGCGAAGGCTCATCGGTCGGGTAGATCATCTGGCGATCCAGGACAGGGATGGCGGTAACGGCGGCTTGAAGCGTGGGGAAGAATAGTTCCTGCTTAAGCAGGGGCAATACTGCTGCCGGGTCCGCCCCATTCAAGGCGATTCTGATCACGACAGGTGTATCCCCCAGGAGTGTGGGCTTCTCCTTCTTCTGTTTGTAAATTGTGGATCGGCTGCCAGCGAGCACAAGCGTACCGTTGTGAACCTTCGCTGCGCTGAACTTGAAGACGCCTAGAGTGCGCAGTTGGGGCGGGCCGCTTGTAAGGCCGTTTGGAGTCCATTCGAAGTTGGGGGACGCATCCCCGCTAAAGTTTTGAAGGATCAGGCGCTGGTTGAGGACTTGGGCGCGGAAGTCCTTGAGTAGCTGATCTGAAGACTGGGCCTTGGTCGAGGCAATCGATGGGAGCAAAAGACAGAACGCTGAGATGGCAATGCGGCGCATGACTAACACTATAAGTGACGAATTAGCGGCACAACTTCCCTTCTGCAAAGCAACATAAGCCGGCGCAAGTTCCTATAATGGATAGTGCGCCAAGGCGCGGGAGATGGCGACCATGGCGGCGAAGCGGACTGAGAAGAAGCGGCTGGGCAAGAAGCATCGGCAGGCGAGCACGCGGCCGAAGATGGGGAAGACGGCTCCGCGGGGTACGGCGACTACGGGGGCGGTGTCGCCGAAGAAGCGCAAGGAGTTGGCGGCGAAGAAGGCTGCGGCGGTGAAGGCTTCGAAGACGCCGACCAAGAGCCCGGAGCGGGAACACAAGGTAGTGTTGCGTAATCGGGATGAGGCGGGGACGCGGGGGTATGGCGGGGACTTCGACGACGAGCGCGAAGAGCACGCAGCGCGGGACACGCGGACGCTGGGTAAGCGGAACAAGAGCTCGGTTGCGGGTGGTGCGGGGAGTGCGCATGAGGAGCGCGACTGGAAGGAAGCGGAGAAGATTGCTGCGGCGCTGACGCTGGCGACGGATGTGGGCCATCGCGAGGCGACGCGGTTGCCGCTGGTGGCGATTTGCGGGCGGCCGAATGTTGGGAAGTCGACGCTGTTCAATCGGCTGACGGGGACGCGGCGATCGATTGTCGGGGACGAGCCGGGGATTACGCGCGATCGCATCTATGGCGAAGTCGAGTGGGCGGGACGCGATGTGCGGCTGGTCGATACCGGCGGCGTGGTTCCGGATGATGAGGCGCTGATACCGTCAGAGATTTTTCGCCAGGCGAAGGTGGGGTTGGAAGAGGCGGACGTGATCATTATGGTGGTCGATGGACGCACGGAGTTGGCATCGCCGGATGTGGAGCTGGCTCGGTTGCTGCTGCGCGGGGGCAAGCCGATTTTTCTGGCGGTGAACAAGATGGACGCGCCGGACATGTATGCGGCAGCGGAGAATTTTCGGCGGTTGGGGTTCAAGAATGTTTGCCCGATATCGGCGGAACATGGCGCGGGCATTGGCGATTTGCTGGATGAGGTGTGGGCGGCGCTGCCTCCGGAGTTTGTGGCGGAAGAGCCGGAAGAACGGTTTGAAGGCGAGGAAGAAGAGTTTGAGGAAGACATGGATGGGGGCGGCGATCCGCTGCCGGGGGCGCAGACTGGGCCGGATGAGGTTGCGCCCGCGGGGCCGGGGCGACGGTTGCGTTCGCACGGCGAACATATCTCGCGGGAGACGAAGATTGCGATTATTGGGCGACCGAATGTTGGGAAGAGCACGCTGTTGAATGCGCTGACGAACAGCGATCGGGCGATCGTTTCGCCGATTGCCGGGACGACGCGCGATGCGGTGGACGAGGTGGTGGAGCGGGATGGGCATAGTTTCCGGTTCATCGACACGGCGGGGATTCGGCGTAAGGGTAAGACGAAGCTGATGGCGGAGAAGCTGTCGGTGATCATGAGCCGCAAGCATTTGGAGGCCGCGGATGTGTCGCTGCTGGTGATTGACGCGACAGAAGGTGTGGCGGCGGCGGATGCGAACATTGGCGGGTATGCGCATGAGAGTGGCCGCAGCGTGATCATCGTCGTAAACAAATGGGATCTTGTGACGAAGGTTGGAGCGGATGGCAAGACGCTGTTTGACGGCAGCGAACCTGCGAACAAGAAGCTGTATGAGGAGCAGGTGCGGGACTCGCTGAAGTATCTGGATTATGCGCCGTTATTGTTTGTGTCGGCTTCGGAGTCCAAGGGTATCGATGAGGTGTTCAAGAAGGTGGAGTTGGTGGCGCGGGAGCGGCGCAAGCGGGTGTCGACGGGCGCGATGAATCGCTTTCTGGACAAGATTGATTTTCAGCGGGCGAGTGTGCCGATGAATCGGCGAGTAAAGATTTATTACATGACGCAGGCTGCGGTGGCGCCGCCTACGTTTGTGCTGTTCACGGATCGCGATGTGAAGCTGCACTTCAGCTATGAGCGGTTTCTGGCGAATGAGATTCGCGATACATTCAAGTTTATTGGCAGCCCAATCTGGTTCAAGGTGAAGGCGCGGAACAAGAAAAAGGCTGAGTAGGTGGGGCAACCCTACGCTGTATCGGGTCCGGGCTGCCGGGGCGGTATCGGGGGCGGAGCGCCTGCGCCGGGGTATCCGGGGTAGGGATAAGGTGGCGCAAGAAACGGTTCGAGATATGCGCCTACGAGTGGATAACGTCCGCCGAGGAAGTAGAGCGCGTAGGCCTGCAGGAAGGTGTACACAAAGCCGGAGAGGATGATGGCTGCGAGCACCACCAGGGCGAGCAGGATGAGTCCGAGAACGATCCAGATGGCAATCATTGCGACGTGACCTGCGAGGCCCGCGTGGCGGAGCGACAGCCACGCAATGAGCCCGACTCCGCCGAACGGCATGAAGGCGATCAAGGCTCCGACAACCAGGATGCTATCGGCGGCGAGTGAACCGCCGATGGCGAGCAGGAAGCGCATCAAGACATACAGGGCGACGGGGCCGGGCTCGCTGCGGATGAGGCTCCAGACGCGACTCACGGTATCGGAGATGCTTGTGCTCTCGAGGGCCATGGAGGGCAGACCGAAGTCGTATAAGAGCGCGTAGCCGATGCCGATGAGAACGACGATGAAGAAGATGGCGCTGATAAAACCGAGGATCGCTACGAACAGGGCGACGGGATCCTGGGGAGTGGCGCCGTGGAATGACGGACCCATCTCGCGGATGAAGTGAATGACGAGGGGAACCAGGATGGGGGCGGCGCAGATAATCGCCGCAAGGAAGTAGAGGATCTTGAGGCCAATCCAGTGCCAGGTGGCAGAGGCGTAGCGGCGCCAGATGGGGGAGAGGGTGGTGTCACTCCGGAGCACGACTTCGAACAAAACAAACTGCAGGCGAGAGCTGAGATAGAAGAATGCCAGCCCGATGAGAAGGGCGATCGAAGCGAGGAGGAATGCTAACGCGACGATCCCGGCGATGAGGGCTGGCGGAGCAGAGGGCAGGTGCCGGCCAGGGGAGCTGAAGGAGCTATTGCAACCGCCGACTTGCGCGAAGAAGGCTACGGCGCCGATTTTGAGCGCGAGCCGCCAATTGCGTGGTGCGATGAGGATGCGGCTGGTGTGATTCCAGGCGGGGCCGATGGCGTCGATAGCGGAGAGCAGACGCATGCTGCACCTCGATGCAAATGTCTTTGCAGGAAGCCTATCGCAGTCTGGCGGGAATCACAGAATTATTTTGCAAGCCACGCGTCCCAGGCGGCGAGCGCCCGGTCACATTGGATTTTGTGGCGTTCTTTTTTGTCGCGGATTTTCTTGCGCAGATCTTCTTCGAGTGGGGGAAGAAGGTCGAAGGTGATGTTGGCCGGCTGGAATTTCTTTTGGTCGGCGTGGGTGATGTAGTGGGTGAGCGAGCCGTTGGCTGTGATGCGTGGAGCCGGGGCTGGTTGGTGGCCACTGGCTAGTGCGGCGGCATAGCGACCGGCGAGGAGGCCGCTGGCGATGGACTCGGTGTAGCCTTCTACTCCGGACAATTGGCCCGCGATCAAGACGCTGGGGTGGGCGCGGAGCTGAAGGGTTTCGGTGAGCAGCGAGGGTGCGTGGATGTAAGTGTTGCGGTGGATCTGGCCGTAGCGCAGGAAGGTGGCGTGCTCGAGGCCGGGGATCAGGCGCAACACGCGGGCCTGCTCGCCGAACTTGAGGTGATTCTGGAAGCCGACGAGGTTGTAACTGTCGGCGCGGAGGTTTTCCTGGCGGAGTTGCACGGCTGCGTAGGGCCAGCGGGCTGTCTTAGGGTTGGTGAGGCCGGCGGGCTTCATGGGGCCGAAGCGGAGCGTGTCGCGGCCGCGGCGGGCGGTCTCTTCGATGGGGAGACAGCCTTCGAAGTAGTTCATGGCTTGGGGCACGGGAGCGACGGAGCCGTCAGCGGGTAGAGCTTCCCAGGATTTGGCTTCGACGATTTCGGCGCTGGTGAGTGCGTCGAGGAAGGCTTCGTACTCTTCTTTGGTGAAGGGGCAGTTGATGTAGTCGGCGGTGCCTTTGTCCCAGCGCGCGGCGAAGTAGACCTTGTCCATGTCGATGGTGGAGGCGTCGACGATGGGGGAGATGCTGTCGTAGAAGGCTAGCTGCTCGGCTCCGGTGAGGCGTTGGAGTTCGGCGGCGAGGGGCGAGCTGGTGAGGGGACCGCTGGCGAGGATGGTGATGGTGTCGGGATCGCTTTCGTCGAGGTGGGTGACTTCTTCGCGGCGGACTTCGATGTTCGGGTGGGCTGCGATGATGTCGGCGACGCGGCGGGAGAACTCGATGCGGTCGACGGCGAGGGCGTGGCCGGCGGGGACGGCGCTGGCGTCGGCGGCCTGGAGGAGGAAGGAGTTGGCGCGACGCATCTCCTGTTTCAGCAGCCAGGGCGCGGTGTTTTCACTTTCGCTCTTGAGGGAGTTCGAGCAGACAAGCTCGGCAAAGTCGGAGGTCTGGTGGGCTTCGGTGGAACGGATGGGACGCATCTCGGAGAGGATGACGTCGCAGCCGAGGCTGGCGGCCTGCAATGCTGCTTCGGGGCCGGCGAGGCCACCGCCGATTACGTGGATCTTTTTCATCTGCTCTAGGATACGGTGTTGGGGGATACGGCGTTGGGGGATACGGTGTTGGGGGATACGGTGTCGGTCGCTGCGAGGGCAGCGAGGGAGTCGTCGGCGAGGCGCATGATGCGCCACTCGGTTAGGACCCTGGCGCCAACGCGGTGATAGAACGTGATGGCTGACTCGTTCCACTCGAGGACATCCCACTCGAGGCGGGGACAGCCCTGGTCTATGGCGATGCGGGCGAGGCGCGCGAGGAGGGCTTTGCCGATGCCGTGGCCGCGCAGGGAGGGAGTGACGTAGATGTCCTCGAGACGAATGCCGTGGTGGCCGCGCCAGGTGGAATAGGTGGTGAAGTAGAGTGCGAAGCCGGCGGCGATACCGTTGTACTCGGCAATGAGGGCGGTGAAGCGCGCGGGGGTTCCCCAGCCGTCGCGGAGGAGGTCGGCCTCGGTTGCGCGGACGGCGTTGGGCTCGCGTTCATACTCGGCGAGCTCGCGAATGAAGCGGAGGATGGCGGGGACGTCGGTGGGAGTGGCAGGGCGGATGTTGAGTGCGGATTCGGTCATAGGTGAGTGGTGATCGTTCGATTCGATTATCCTCTTCAGGATGCTGCGAAACCAAAAGTCGACGGTGTGGGCGTCGTGACGATGCTGGTTTACAGCGCGCTGCTGACGCTGGCGCTCGTGCTGAGTTCGCCGTGGTGGTTGCTGCGCATGGCGACTACGCAACGATATCGCGAGGGTTTGCGGCAGCGTCTTGGCACCGTGCCGAAGTCGTTGAGGACGGCAGTTGAAGGTAAGCGTGTGGTGTGGATTCATGCGGTGAGTGTGGGTGAGGTGCTGGCTGCGTCAAGGTTGGTGGGGGAGCTGGAGGCGGCGCTGGGCGATGGATATCGCGTGGTGATTTCGACGACTACACGCACGGGACAGGCACTGGCGCGGGAACGCTTTGGAGCGGAGCGGGTGTTTTATATGCCGCTGGACTTTAGGTTTTCCGTGCGCGCTTACTTGCGTGCGCTGCGGCCTGTCGCGGTGGTGCTGATGGAGAGTGAGCTTTGGCCGCGCATGCTGAGTGAGTGTGGGCGCGGCGGTGTGCCGGTGGTGGTGGCGAATGCTCGGATGAGTGACCGGTCGTTCGCGCGGGCGATGCGCGTGCAGTGGATATGGGGGCGCGTGATGCGGAAGCCTGCGCTGTGGCTGGTGCAGAGTGAGGAAGATGCACGCCGACTGGTGCTCGCGGGCGTTCGCGCGGAGGCGGTGCAGGTTGTGGGGAACATGAAGTACGACATTCGTGCACCCAGGCAAAGCCGGATCGCGGAGTTGATTCGAGAGGCTGCGGGAGGGCGGAGAATCCTTGTTGGCGGTAGCACGATTGCAGGGGACCCACCGGAAGATTCTGCGCTCATTCGGGCACAGCAATCCATTCCGCAAAGCGAACGACCGCTGCTGGTGCTGGCTCCACGTCATCCGGAGAACTTTGGTGTCATCTATTCGATGGCGATTGAGTTTCCCACACTGCTGGCTACAGAACTGTTAGCGGGTAAGGATGCTTCGCAGGGATTCTCTTCCCGCGTTCAAGAGCATCAAACGAAACAGGTTGAGATTGTTGTACTCGATACCATTGGTGATCTTGCGGCGGTCTACGGCATTGCAGACGTGGCCTTCGTCGGAGGAAGCCTCATCAAAAAGGGTGGACATAATCCGCTGGAGCCGGCGCAGTTTGGCGTGCCGGTGGTGATGGGACCGAGCTTTGAGAACTTCAGGGATGTGGTGGTGAGGATGAAAGAGGCGGAGGGGATCGCCATCGTTGGCGAAGCTGCAGGTCTCTCCACTGCGGCGCAAGAGCGCGCCTTCGGTCGAGATGACAGGGCGTTGTCGGTGGAGGAGTTGGAGACGGTGTTGGTTCGACTGCTGACGAATCGCGAAGAGGCAAGGGCGATGGGCGAGCGCGGGCGGAGGGTATTTGAAGAGCAGCAGGGGGCAACGGCGCGATCGGTGAGGGCGATCGTGAGCCTGATTGCGGGGGAGGCGGCATGAACGCGCGGCGGCCCTGGGCGAGAGCGCTGGTTCCCTTGTATGCGGCGGCGATTCGCGTGAAGGATTGGCTGCGCGGTGCGGGGCTATTGAGGACACGCGTGCTGAGGTGGCCGGTGGTGAGTGTTGGCAGCCTGTCGGCGGGAGGTGCGGGCAAGACGCCGGTGGTGATTGCGGTGGCGAAGCTGTTGCGCGATGGGGGCTGGACGGTCGATGTGCTTTCGCGGGGGTATGGTCGCGAAGGTTGGGGCATGGAGCGGGTCGAGCCGGAGTTGGATTACGCGGCACGGCGATTTGGGGATGAGCCGTTGTTGATTGCGGAGCAGACGGGCGTGCCAGTGTGGGTGGGCGCGAACCGCTATGTTTCGGGAAAGCGGGCGGAGAAAGAGGCGGAAGGGGATGCGCGCGGCGTGCATTTGCTGGATGATGGGTTTCAGCATCGGCAGCTGGCGCGGAGCGTGGATATCGTATTGGTGACCGCGGAGGACCTTGAGGATACGTTGTTGCCGGCGGGCAATTTGCGGGAGGGCTTGTCTGCGCTGCAGCGCGCAGACGTACTGGTGGTACGCCAGAACGAGGTTGACGCGGATATCGATGCAGGAGTTACGTCGGTGAATCAGCGCGCATGGAAGATGCTTCGCGAGCGCGGGCAGATGTGGATCGTGCGCAGGAAGCTGCTCTTCCCTGCTCCGCTGCGGGTGTTTGGAGCGGGGCTGCGGCCGGTCGCATTTTGCGCGATTGCGCGGCCAGAGGACTTTGCCGCGATGTTGCAGGATGCGGGATGCGGAGTGGTGGAGACGGTCGCGTTTGCGGATCACCATCGCTATACTGCGGCTGACATGAATCGGGTGATTGAGGTGGCGAAGAACCTGAATGGATCAGGCTTCATCACGACGGAGAAGGATGCGGTGAAGCTGACGGAGGCGATGCGCCGGCGGTTGGAAGGGCACGGGCCCCTGATGGTGGTGGCGCTGGAGGCAGAGTTTGCAGATCCAGCGGCAGTATTGCGGGCCCTGGAAGCAAAGCTGTTGCGTGTGGAGGCGAAGGCCTGATGAAGATCCTTATTGTCCGCGTAGGTGCGATGGGCGACGTGCTGCATGCGTTGCCGGCAGTCGCTGCGTTGAGGAGAGTGCGGCAGGAGTGGGAGATTGATTGGGCGGTGGATCCGCGCTGGGCGGCGCTGCTGGTCGATAGCGAGGGGAAGGGACCGGTGGTTGGACGGGTTCATCTGGCGGAGACGAAGCTATGGAAGAAGGCTCCGGCGTCGCCTGCAACGCTGCGCTCGGTCTTCGAACTGCGGCGTGCGCTGCGGGGTGAGAGCTATGATCTGGCGGTCGATATGCAGGGGACGTTGCGGTCTGCGGTGATTGGGCGGATGGCGGGGGCGGGACAGTTTGCAGGGTACAGCGATCCGCGCGAGGCTATGGCTGCGAAGTTTTACAAGACGAAACTCGAACGCCAGGGCAGGCATGTGATCGAGCAAGGGGCGGCGCTGCTGGGCGAGGCGTGTGGCGTTGCCCTGGAGACGAGTGACGTGGAGTTGCCGCACGAGGAGTGGGCGGATCACTGGGCTGCGGAGGTGGTGGGTGATCGGCAGACGTGCCTGCTGGCTGCCGGTGCAGGATGGGCGGCCAAGTGTTGGGCGGTGGAGAAGTATGGCGAGCTGGCTGTCGAGTTGAAAGCGATGGGGATGGATGTGGTGGTGAATGCTTCGCGCAAGGACGACGCGCGGGCGGCGGCAGTGGTGGCGGCGAGTGGAGGCGTGGCGCGCGTTGTCGTGTGTAATGTGGCGGGGTTGACCGCACTGATGCGACGCATGACGCTGCTGGTGGGCGGTGACTCCGGGCCAACGCACCTGGCGGCCGCGCTGGGGATTCCGCTGGTGGCGCTGTTCGGGCCGACCGATCCGGAGAGGAATGGGCCTCGGGGGCCGGGCGCGAAGGTGGTGCTGCGGGATCCTGCGTCGGTTACCAGTTATAAGCGTACGAATGCGGAAGATGCGGGATTGGCGAAGATCTCTGTGGGCACTGTTGTGGACGCGGTCCGCAGCCTGCTGTGAGGCGGCAGGGCGCGATTTGAGAGAATGGCGGGATGGGTTCGGCGACGATGGCGGAAGCTAAGAGCAAGACGAGTTGGCAGAAGATCGCGCGCAGGGTGCGGGTGCCGCTGGGATTTGTGGTGGCGGCGGTCTTCCTGGCGTTTGCCCGGCCGAGCTGGCATTCGCTGGCGTGGAGCCTCTTGCTGGTAGTGCCGGGACTATGGCTGCGGGGCTATGCTGCCGGATATGTGAAGAAGAACGCGGAGCTGACGCATACGGGCCCGTATGCGTACACGCGGAATCCACTGTATTTAGGGTCGATGGGAATTGCGGCGGGATTCGCCGTGGCCGCCGGACGTTGGTGGCTGGTCGTCCTGCTGGTAGGAATGTTTCTGGCGATCTATGTGCCGACGATTCTTTCGGAGGAAGAATTTTTGCGAGGCGCGTTTCCGTCGTTTGAGGAGTATGCACGGAAGGTTCCGCGCCTGCTGCCGAGGTTGACGGCTGCGCGATTCGGGGATGCCGGTGCTGAGGGCGGGCGGTTCTCTGCGGAGCGCTATCGCCATCATCGCGAGTACAATGCACTTATGGGCGCAGTCGCGATTTATGCGGCCTTGGCGCTGCGGATGGTACTGTGGCACTGAGACTTCGCAGGTGCGTCTAGAGCATTGCCCCTGTTACTCTATATCCCGCGAGTGATGTGCTGTGGCGTTTTCATTGGGGAAAACGCCCATAAAAGCCGAAGCCCGATCTACACCTGCAGGGGAAATGCTCTAACCCACGGGAGATGCTGATTTGAAGGCCGTTTGGATGGCCCGTTTGCGGGTCTGGAGAGACTCGCCGGCGGTGGTCCTGGGCAGAACAGGCTGCGCACTGGCGGTTGTTATGAGCTTTGGACAGCCGGCGACGATGAGGGCGCAGCTGTTCTCCAAGCCGGGGACGCCAGCCGTGCAGCGGCCGATTCCGGTACTGCAGCCGCCGGCTGCAGACTTTGAGTATCCTCAGCACCAGACACTTACGTACAGCGTGGATTGGCGGGTCTTCACGGCGGGAACTGCGGTGTTTCACCTGGACCAGGTGGGCAATCTGCTGAAGATCTCGGCGACGGCCAATACGGTGGGTGCGGTGAATATGCTGTTCCCGGTGGTGGATGGATTTCAGTCTGCCTTCGATTTGAAGACCGGGTGTTCGACGGGGTTTGATAAGCAGACGCAGGAGGGGCGGCGCAAGATCGCGAGCGACCTCAGCTTCGATTATGCGCATGGCAAGCAGACGCGGAACGAGCGGAACCTGGTAAAAGGCACGGCTACGCATAGCGTCACCAATATTCCGGCTTGCGTGACGGACTCGTTGTCGGCGATGTTTTACACGCAGTCGCAGCCCATGGCCCCCGGACAGACAGTGGAGTTTCCGTTGGCGGATGCGATGCGGACGGTAAGCGTGGTCATGAAAGTTGAGAGTCGCGAGGAGATTAAGACACCCGCTGGGACGTTTCAGACCATCAAAGTGCAAGCGACCGCAGATGAAGGGGTCGTGAAAAATCGCGGCAGCATCTGGATCTGGTACACGGATGATGCTCGGCATCTGCCTGTGCAGATGCAGGCTCGGCTGTTCTGGGGCACGATTACGTTTCACCTGCAATCGGTTGAATTCAAGTAACCGAACGGCCGAGAATAGAGACACCCGCGAGAGCGGAGACAGCGAGACGAAGATGAGCAACGAGAACCTGGATCAGAACAACACGGATCAGCAGGATGAGTTCGTCACCATAGCGACGTTTCCGGAGCCGATGGAGGCCAACATGGCGAGATCAGCGCTGGAAGCTTCCGGCATTCCCGTTTTTGTTGTCGGGGAGACGGCCAACAGCATGATTCCGGTGGCATTCGAGTCGCAACTGCAGGTGCTCGCCAAAGATGAAGTGGCGGCGCGCAGTCTGCTGGCGGCGATGAATAATGCGCCTGAATCGCTGGAGTCGGTAACGGCGGCAGAGATTGCGGCGGAGGATTCTTCACGATGAGCCGGGCGAGGGCGGTGGTGTGCCTCTCCGGGGGCATGGATTCCACTGTCTGCGCGACCCTGGCGGCGCGAGACTACGACAGCTTCGGTCTGCACTTCAGCTACGGCCAGCGCACGCAGAAGCGTGAATTGCAGGCAGCGCGCGAGGTGGCGAAAGCGGTTGGATTGCGGGAGTTGATGGAACTGGACACGGATCTTTTCCGGCGCATTGGCGGATCGGCTCTGACGGACGAGAAGATTGCGGTACCGGAGGCGACGGCCGAGGGGATCGACGGCGGCTCGGCGAGAGCGGGAGAGGACGTACCGGTGACGTATGTTCCGTTTCGCAACGCGCATTTCCTGAGCGCGGCGGTGAGCTGGGCGGAGGTCCTGGGAGCGACGACGGTGTTCATGGGCGCGGTCGAACAGGATAGTTCGGGTTATCCCGACTGCAGGCCAGCGTACTACGAGGCGTTCAACGAACTGATTCGTCGAGGGACGAAAGAGGGCGAGATCAAGGTGGTGACGCCGCTGATCAAGCTAAGAAAGCACGAGATTGTGACGCTGGGAGTTGAATTGGGCGCGCCGTTACATGTAAGTTGGTCGTGCTACTCAGGTGAAACCGAGGCCTGCGGAGTGTGCGAAAGTTGCGATTTGCGGCTGCGAGCTTTTTCCGCAGCCGGTGTAGCCGACCCAATACCGTATGCAACGAGCGGTGCGGCAAAAGATTATACGAACGTCCGTTAGCAGATCGAGGCTCCGGGCTGAATCGAAAGAGGGCGACGAAATGATGAAAACGTATAGAGGTTCTTTATTTGCCAGGCTTGCAAGCATCGTGGGTGTGGCACTTTTCGCGATGGCTCCAGCGCTTGCGCAGAAACCTGGAGCGACGGTGCATGGTCACGTCACGAACCCGGCGGGCCAGGACTTCACCCCCGGCGACATGAAGTTCACCACCGACCAGTCCTCTTCTTATAAGGACGCTAAGTTTGTCGCGGTTGCGCCGATCGACGGCCAGGGAAACTACAAGGCGACCGGCATCACACCGGGCGATTACTTTGTTTATGTCGTGCAGGCCGACAAGATTGTGGATCGGGTTGAGTTGAAGGTGAAGGCGGAAGACACCGATCTGACGCTGAACGATGACATGTCGCGGGCTGAGTACATCAAGCAGATGACGCCCGAGCAGCAGAAGGCGCTGGAGGAGTACAAGAAGAAGAATGCTGCGGTGACCTCGGCGAACGCGGTGATCGCAAAGTTGAATGCGACGTTGAAGACCGTGCGCGCCGACCTGACGGCGGCGGCGCCGGGCAAGGACGACGTGAGCAAGGATGTCGCGATGATGAAGGAAGCGGTAGGCGCAAAGCCGGATGAAGGCTTGCTCTGGCTGACGTACGGCGACACGCTGCTGGCCCAGGGACGGCACCTGGCGGATGCAGACAAGAAGGCCGGGAAATCTGCCAGCACGGATGATGCTGTAAATCAGGCGTACGGCGATGCCGTGGATGCTTACAAGAAGGCTGTGGCGTTGGACTCAGCGGTCGCGAAGCCCAATGTTGGGGGTTTGGCAGCTGACTATAACCAGCTTGGCAATGCACTGACCGCGCAGGGCAAGACGCAGGATGCGATTGCCGCGTTCGATAGTGCGGCGAAGACAGATCCTACCAAGGCGGGCGTCTATTACAAGAACGCCGCGGCTGTCCTCTACAACGCTGGACAGATGGATGCAGCACTGGACGAAGCGAACAAGGCGATTGCTGCTGATCCGAACCAGGCGGATGCTTATTTCATCAAGGGTCAGGCTTTGGTGACGAAGTCGGCGCCGGATCCAAAGACGAATAAGTTGACGGCTCCGGAGGGCTGCGTGGAAGCGTACCAGAAGTTCCTGTCGCTGGCTCCGAACGATCCGAAGGTTCCAGAGGTGAAGCAGGTGCTGGCAAGCCTCGGCGCGACGATCGATACATCGTACAAGGCTCCTAAGAAACACTAGGGAGCAGGCAGCGTAGGAGGCCCCGGCTGGGAGGATTTGGCCGGGGCTTTCGCGTCTCTGGACCAGGGATGCGGGCGGGGAGATTGACGATGAGCGAGAGGGTGCTGCCGTTTGACCAGGCGCTGGAGGAGGTGCTGACGCAGGCGCGTTCGGGTGGCGGTGCGCGCGGCGTGGAAGTGGTGGAACTGCTGGCGGGCGCGGGTCGGGTGCTGGCTGCGGCGGTGGTGGCGGACCGGGATCAGCCGGCGTTCGATCGGTCGACGCGGGATGGGTATGCAGTGCACGCGGGCGATGTGGCTAAGGCGTTGCGTGTGGTGGGTTCGGTGCGCGCGGGCGAGAGCTGGACGGGCGCGGCGCTGGGTGAGGGTGAGGCTATTGAGATCATGACGGGTGCTCCTGTGCCTGCTGGGGCGAATGCGGTGGTGATGGTTGAGCATGTGGTGGTTGAGGCTGAGGTGCTGCGTGTTGAGGCGGGGCGAACGCTGCAGGCGGGAGAGAATGTGGTGCCGCGCGGGGCGGAGACGGTTGCGGGGAACGTGGTGCTGCCTGTTGGGCGCGTGCTGGGCGCGGCGGAGATCAGTGTAGCGGCTAGCTGCGGGTTGGCGAAGGTGCAGGTGTTTGCTCGGCCGACGGTGGCGATTGTGGCTACGGGCGACGAGCTGGTGGAGCTGGATGAGCCGATGGAGGCCTGGCAGATCCGGAACTCCAATAGCTATGCGCTGGCCGCGCTGGCGGAGGCTGCGGGCGGGGTTGGCAAGCGGCTGGCGGTTGCACGGGATACGCTCGGGGAGCTGCGGGCACAGGTCGCTGAAGGGCGCGAGGCGGATCTGCTGCTGCTTTCGGGTGGGGTTTCGATGGGCAAGTACGACCTCGTCGAGCAGGTGTTGCGGGAGTTTCGCGCGGAGTTCTTCTTTACGGGTGCGCTGATTCAGCCGGGAAAGCCGGTGGTGTTTGGGAGGATTCCGAGGCACCCCGAAATGCGGGGGTCCTTCGCTTCGCTCAGGATGACGGCGAAAAACGAACAACTGCAAGATCGATCAGCGCCTGCTTGGACGTACTTCTTTGGGTTGCCGGGAAATCCGGTGTCGACGCAGGTTTGCTTTGCTTTGTTTGTGGCGCCGATGTTGCGGGCGCTGGCGGGGAGAACGGAGATTGCGCCGGTGTTCGTGGAGGCTCGGCTGGCGGAGGAGGTGAAGGGCGGGGCGCGGGTGACTCGGTTTCTGCCGGCGGAGTTGAGCGGCGGTTGGGGTGGGGTTAGCGTGCGGGTTGTGGGTTGGCAGGGTTCGGGGGATGTGGTGGCGAATGCTCGCGGGAATGGGTATGTGGTGCTTCCTGCGGGGGTTGAACACTTCCCTGTTGGGCTGACGGTGCGCGTGTTGCTGCGATAGGATTGCCGCTATGGATGAAACGCACAGCGTGAAGGCTTCTGCTTCCAGGTGGATCACGGATGCCATGATCGTCGTTGGCGCATCGGCGCTATGGATGTGGATCGCTTTCGATCTTTGCAGTGGTCGGGAAAAGCTGAATTTTCGGGATGGGCTCTGGCTCTTTCTGGGTCCGATGCTTATTTGGCGAAATCTGCCACGTTTCGTTGAGAGCTGGAACTCGCGCAGGAATGACGCATGAGTGAGAAGCTGTCGCACTTTGATGAGGCTGGGTCGGCCCGGATGGTCGATGTGTCGTCGAAGTCTGAGACTCGGCGAGAGGCTGTGGCTGCGGCGTTTGTTGAGTTGAATGAGGCTGTGCTGGCGGCGTTGCCGCAGAATCCTAAGGGAAATCCTTTGGAGGTGGCTCGATTTGCCGGGATCCAGGCGGCTAAGCGGACCTCGGAGTTGATTCCCATGTGTCATCCGCTGGCGCTTACGTTTGTGGATGTGGAGGCTACCGTGGTTGCCGGCGGGGTGGAGATTCGGGCTACTGCGGCTACCGTCGCTGGGACGGGGGTTGAGATGGAGGCGATGACCGCGGCGGCGGTTGCGGCGCTTACCGTTTATGACATGACCAAGGCGCTGGATAAGGGGATTCGGATTCGGGAGATTGTGCTGCTGTCGAAGACCGGTGGCAAGAGTGGGACGTATACGAGGCCGGTATAGGGGTACCCCCCTCCCCCCCAAGGTATGACTTTTGTTGTAAGCGGTTCTATTCAAACGGGTTAGAAACGAAAGTCCCCCCCTCCTCGCCCTAAAGTAGGGCAAGCAAAAGACTTTAGGCGTAAAGTATTCTGCCGGTTGGGGTTAGGGCCCTTTTGGACAGGGCGACCCTTGGGTGCCGGCTTTGGGAGAGGGTCTAGTTCAATTGTAGTGGGTTGGTGGGGGTAAGTATGCCAAGTTGGGTGGAGAGAAATCGGCAATAGGGACGGGGGGTTTGGAGGTTTGGGGGTTGGTGGGGGGTTGACATGCGGATTTTGGGGTGTTTTTGGGGGATGGTTTGGGGGATTTATTTTTGGTGGTGTGGGGAGGGCAAGAAGCAGATTCCTGGAGGGAATGACAGAAAGAAAGGCAAGGGCAGGAACGGGAGAAAGCAGGTTCCTCGCTGCGCTCGGAATGACAATTTCTTTTAGAAATTGTCAAAGAAAGGCAACGGCAACGGCCAATGCGGGGGTCCTTCGGCTGCGCCTCAGGATGACGGCGAAGAACAGGCAACAGCAACGGCGAACAACTAGGCGAAGAACGAGCAACAGCAGCGGCGAACAACTAGCAACGACTGCGGCGAAGAACGAGCAACAGCGGCGGCGAAGAACTAGCAACGGCGGCGGCGAAGAACGGGCAACGGCAGCGGCGAACGACTAGCAACGGCTGCGGGTGTGAGGCCTAGAGGGTGTGGGCGAGAGTTAGGGCGAAGCTGCGGGTGGGGTCGTGGAAGGTGCGGGTGGGGGTGAAGCCGGAGTGGGTGAGGAGGGTGTGGAGGGCCCCGTCGGTGAACTTGTAGCTGTTTTCGGTGTGGATGGTTTCGCCGGCGAGGAAGGGGATGCTGTGCATGCGGCTGTCGGTGGGGATGTGGACGGTCTGGGGGACGAGACTTTCGAGGTGCATCTCAATGCGGCTTTCGGCGGGGTTCCAGCGGGCGCGGTGGGCGAAGGCGTCGAGGTTGAAGTCGGCGTCGAGGTCGCGGTTGAGGCGGGCGAGGATGTTGAGGTTGAAGGCGGCGGTGACGCGGGCGGCGTCGTCGTAGGCGGAGAGGATGGTGGCGATGGGCTTGTGGGGGCTGGGGGCGAGGTCTGCGCCGAGCAGGAGGGCGTCGCCGGGCTGGAGGTGGGAGCGGAGGCGGCTGAGGATGGAACTGGCTTCGCCGGGTGAGAAGTTGCCGATGCTGGAGCCGATGTAGAGGGCGAGAATGCGGCTGCGGCTGGTGGGGTCGTTGTGTGTGAAACCCAATGGACCCAAGGAACCCACCTTCGACGACGATGAGCCCGTCGTCGAAGATGGGGCACCCGGGTGGTGGCTGTTGCCATTGCCGTTTCCGTTGCTGTGGGCTCCATTGGCGGGGTGTTGGAGGGTGTAGGGCTCGGTGACGTAGTTGGCTACCTGGGCGTGGACGTGGAGGCCGGGGAGGGTGGTGGCGAGGTTTTCAGCGGCTTCGAGGGCAGAGGCGCTGACGTCGATGGGCTGGTAGAGGACGTGGGGCTGGAGACGGGTGGCGGCGGCGAGGAGGAGGCCGGTCTTGGTGGCGGAGCCGGCGCCCAGTTCGGCGATGGTGAAGGGGTCGGGGGCGCGGAAGACCTGGGTCGCGGGGGCGCCGGGGGTGAGGAACTCGCGGAGGATGTCGTCGGCGTAGGTGGCAAAGAGAGCGCGCTCGATGCGGGTGAGGTAGTACTCGGGGAGGGTGGTGATGGCCTCAAAGAGCTGGGAGCCGCGCTGGTCGTAGAAGAGCCAGGGGGAGAGGGTCTTTTGGGGCCTGGCGGTGAGGCCGGAGAGGGCTTCGCGCAGTACGGCCTCGTTGAGGGAGACAGGGGTCGCGGTGGTCAAAGGGAGCCTCGTGGGAGAACGCGGATTTGGTGCGGACGGGCGGGCGGTCCGGGCTAAAGACCCGTTTGATGCTGAGGCTGGTTCCGGGGGTTCACGTCCCCGGCAAATTGCTAACAGGGAACAACGGCAGGTTTGAGGAAAAAGCAGATTCCCAAAGGGAATGACAGAAAGAACGGCAAGGGCAAATGCAACTACAACGGCAACGGCAAAAACAACTACAAGGGCAAATACGGGGGTCCTTCGCTCCGCTCAGGATGACGGCGAAAAACTAATAACGGCAGGGACAACGGAAGAAGCAGATTCCCGGGGGGAATGACAGAAAGAAAGGCAACGGCAAGGACAAGGGCAAAAGCAGATCCCTACGGGATGACAGCCAAAAAGGCAAAGGCAAATGCGAGGGCGAATGCCGGGCAAATGCGATGAAGCGTTGGGACTAAGCGCCGTCGCGGGCGAGGCGGAGGCCGCTGAACTGCCAGCGGGTGGAGGGGCCGAAGAAGTTGCGGTAGGTTGCGCGGATGTGGGACTCGGGGGTTACGCAGGAGCCGCCGCGGAGGACGATTTGAGAGCTCATGAACTTGCCGTTGTACTCGCCGAGAGCGCCGGGGAGGGGCTTGTAGCCGGGGTAGCCGGTGTAGGGGGATTGGGTCCACTCCCAGACATCGCCATAGAGCTGCTGGGGGGTGGGGGCGGTGGCGCTGCCGACCTGGGGGTGGAGGGCGCCGGATTCGAGGAAGTTGCCGGCGATGGGGGTTTGGGCGGCGACGAACTCCCATTCGAACTCGGTGGGGAGGCGGTAGCCGGACCAGCGGGCGAAGGCGTCGGCCTCGAAGAAGCTGACGTGGCAGACGGGGGTTTCGGAGAGCTCGCCGAGGGGGCGGAAGCCGTTGAGGGTGAAGATGCTCCAGCCAGAGGGATTGTGGGAGTCGCGGACCCAGTAGAGCGGGGCGTGCCAGCCCTGGGCCTGGAGGGTGTCCCAGCCTTCGGAGAGCCAGAGCTCGGGGCGGGAGTAGCCGTCGTCTTCGATGAAGGCGAGGTACTCGGCGCACATGACGAGGCGGGAGGCGAGTTGGAAGGGCGGGAGGTAGATGGGGTGGCGGGGGGTTTCGTTGTCGAAGGCGAAGGCGTGGAGGTCGTTGGGATCGGGGGTGATGCCGATGCCGACGATGCCGGGACGCGCTGAGGTGCCGGGGGTAAAGCTGATCCAGTTGAGGGGCGGGGCGATGGAGTCGGCGGCGGGGGCCAGCTGATTTTGCGAGGGCGGAGAGAGGCGGTAGGGGGGGTGGAGGGGGTTGGTGAAGAAGGCGTGCTTGATGTCGGTGGCGGCGAGCTCGAGGTGCTGCTGCTCGTGCTCGAGGCCGAGGACGATGCGGCGCTGGGATTCGTCTTCGGGCATGTGGGAGAGGAGGCGCTCGACGGCCGCGTCGACGTGGCGGCGGTAGGCGAGGATCTGGTCGAGGGGAGGGCGGGAGAAGGAGGCGCGGAGTTTTTTTTCTGGCATCTCGCCGAGCGCGCGGTAGTAGGAGTTGAAGAGCCAGCGGAAGTTGGGATCGAAGGGCTGGTAGCCGGCGACGAATTCGGAGAGGACAAAGGTTTCGAAGAACCAGGAGGTGTGGGCGAGATGCCACTTGACGGGAGAGGCTTCTGCGCAGGACTGGACCATCATGTCTTCCGGGGATAAGGGACTACAGAAGGCCATGGTCGCGGCACGCACGGTGCGGAAGCGATCGAGGAGATCCGCGCTGCGCGATTGCTTGGGGGCGAGGTTTGTCGGCTGCGTCAGCATGATGCGCTCCAGTGAACATTCGATGCTTCTGGCGCTTGGATGCTTCACAAAGCGAGGTTGTTGCTCTGCAATTGCGTTGGGGCTGCTTTGGGTTGTGCTTTTGAGACGGCGAGCGAAGGGCCGTGGTTTGAAGGTAAACCCAAGCGATGAGAAAGACAATGGCGGCGCCTGGATCAAGTGCTGGATGGACGGACGAAATATTGAGGCGTGAGCGCGTCTTCCGCGGGGAGATGCCGTCTTTGTTTGTAGCGCAACTTTGGACGAGACTTAATATGGACCAAAGGGTGGGTGAAGGAGCAAAGGTATGCGTCGTACGGCGAGGTTGGCGGCGGTTGCGTTGGCGATGATGCTGGGCGGGGTGGTGGGGGCGTGCGCGCAGGATTCTGGAGAGGTGCAGCAGGGGGGGCGCGGGCAGTTTGCGGGGATGCAGCGGGTGGCGGGTGAGGTGACGGCGGTTTCCGGAGCGACGCTGACGGTGAAGACGGAGGACGGCGCGCAAATGCAGATTGTGACGACCGACAATACGCGCGTGATGAAGGGGCGCGGGGTGACGGTGAAGGTGGGGGATTTGAAGGTTGGGGATGGCGTGACGGCAGCGGGGATTCTGGACGCTCCGAATAAGACGCTGCATGCGGCCATCGTGTTTGCGATGGATGCGGCGCAGGTGAAGGAGATGAAGGAGAATTTGGGGAAGACGTACATTGTGGGGCGGGTGACGGCGATTGATCTGGATAACGCGAAGATGACGGTGGAGCGGCCAGACCATGTGGCGCAGACGATTGGGTTCGATGAGGGGACGTCGTTTCGGAAGGGCGGACGCGGGGCGCGGTTGGGTGGGGCGGGCGGAATGGCTGGTGGCGGAGCTGCTGGCAGTGCGGTGGGGGCAGGCGGAGAGCAGGGTGGGGAGAGTATTACGCTGGCGGATATCAAGGTGGGGGAGAACGTGCGCGGGACGGGGTCGGTGAAGGGTGGGATCTTTGTGCCGACGGAGTTCGTGGTGATCGAGCGGGGGCCGCGCGCGGCGGGGGATGCGGCGTCGGGTGGGAAGGCGCGGCCGAGTCCGAACCCGAATCCGCAGTAGGGATTTCGGGGGATGGAGTTGAGCTGGGCGGGTGAAGCGATTGAGGGAGAGGTGTACGTGGAGGGTCGGACGATAAGACGGCGAGTGTGGGTGGGGGCCGCGATGCTGTGCGGGGGTGCGTTGATGGCGCAGACTCCTGCGGCGGTACAGCCTGCGACTGGTGTACAGCCAGTGACGGCCGTACAGGGTGTTGGCGCGGTACAGGCTCCAGCGGCGCAGGGTGGGACGATTGAAGGACGGGTGGTGGCTGGGGTGGGGGGCAAGGGTGGAGGGGTTCCGCTGCCGGGGGTTGCGATTACGGCGACGAATTCGCTGACCGGGAGAAAGTACGCGACGACCACCGACATCGACGGCAAGTATGCGATGGCGATTCCCCGCAATGGGCGGTACGTGGTGCGGGCGCAGCTGACGGGGTTTGCGGATGTGACCGCTGAGGTGGTACTGAACGGGGTGCAGGCCGAAGCGGCGAACCAGGGGATCACGATTGTGCCGAAGGCTACGGACTTTGGGTTGGAGCTGGCGAGCCGGGTGGCTGCGGCGGAGGCGCAACATGCGCAGGGTGCTGGTGCTGGGTCGGGAGCGCAAGCGGGGATGCAGGGGCTGAGTCTGAACGCGGGTGGGGATGTGGCGGATGCGACGACGGGGACGCGGAATGCGGGGGCGGCGCTGCCGACGCTGTCGGGGATGGGGGATGAGACGGCTGACTCGGTGACGGTGCAGGGGCAGACGGGTGCGACCAACGGGCTGGCAAACTTTAGCGAGGACGAGATTCGGCAGCGGGTGCAGGATGCGGTGGCGCAGGCGCGGGCCAGCGGGATGATTCCGGCGGGCGGCGGTGATCCGACCAATGCGATTGTGGGAGCGCTGGGCGGGATGATGGGTGGCGGCGGCGGCGGTTTTGGCGGTG
>DATHQT010000004.1:0-36453 GCA_035482415.1 Acidobacteriaceae bacterium
CGGTCGTGGTCCCCTGCAACTCCCCCACCCTCGCCCCCTATCCCACCGGCCTCACCGAACCCCCCTCCGGCCTCACCGCCCCTAGAAACTTCCACGCCAACCTCGTCACCCTCTCCATGCACTACGAGTTCTAGTACGCAGGATCGAACGAGAAGCACTTCATACACAAAAGGAGAACGGCTGTGAAAACACAATTACGACTCGCAATGGTGCTCACAATAGCAGCATGCACGCTTCCCACCTTCGCCCAGAACACCGGTGCGGCAACCTACACCTCCAAGTGCCAGATGTGCCATGGCGCCGATGGAACAGGCAATACTCCCGCCGGAAAGGCCATGAAGGCTCCGTCTTTCCTCTCCCCGGCTACCGTAAAGGAGTCAAATGCAGATCTCATCGCGGTAACAAAGAGCGGTAAAGGGAAGATGCCGGCGTATGCTGGCAAACTCACCGACGCAGAGATCAAAGACATCATTGCTCATGTACGCACGTTGCAAAAATAGTAGGAGTGCAAGGTGAAATTCAATCTATTACGTAAGGCCAGATTCAATCATTTGACCGCCGCAGTTTCCCTCATTGCGATATCCATGGCCACCCCGCTGTTTGCACAAGGATCCGGTGCAACGATCTATAAAACGAAGTGCCAGATGTGTCATCTCGCGGACGGAAGTGGCAACAAGGGAATGAAAGTTCCCGCGTTCACCCCAGGTGCATCCGACGCCCGCCTCATTGCCGCCACTAAGAACGGTGTGAGCACTGGTCCCGTCAAGATGCCCGGCTACGCTGGCAAGCTCACGGACGCCGACATTAACGACGTTGTCGCCTACCTCAAGACGCTGAAGAAGTAAGAACTCAGGCAGAGCTATCTTTGCGATGAAGATAGCTCTGTTTCGAACAGCACCGCATGATCGCATCCAGTACCATGGGGCGCACGGTGGTCACAGTTTCCTGTGTCCCCGGGCGTTTCCAAAATAACTGAACAGGAGCAATCATGAAAGTCCTTCTGACGATCGCAGCAACCGCACTCTTCGCCCTGTCCGTTTCACCAGCCTTTGCTCAAGGAGCAGGCGCTGCAACCTACAAGGCAAAGTGTCAGATGTGTCACGGTGCCGACGGCCAGCCGACTGCGGCTGGCAAATCCATGAAAGCGTTGCCCTTCAACTCGCCTGAGCTGAAGAAGGCATCTACCGCTTCGCTAATCGCTTCCGTTACGAATGGCAAAGGCAAAATGCCAGCGTATGCAGGAAAGCTCACCGACGCCCAGATCAAGGAAGTCGTGGAGTACACTCGCACGCTGCAGTAGTGACAATGTGAAAGAGGCAAGGAATGTCACCGTTGGGTAAGCTCAAGAAAGTGTGGGCGAAATCCCTGCTCTCTGGCAAGATCAATCCAGTGAGATGGCCGGAGTCAGAAACAAACAACCCCTTAAACAATTCCTCAGGCCTTCTCTCTGCCAGCAATCGCCTCAACGGTCGAAGCTTATCTCTCTTCACAACCGAAATATCAGGAACGACGCGGCCTCGTCGCCTCTCAAGCTCTCCCATCGCAATCGCCGGATCTCTACTGCTTCCTGCCCAGCAGGAAAATGGAAAGCCGGCGATCGCGAAGGGAAGCCTTCGCTCGAAGGCCTTCGTCGCAGCCTGCGTGCTTCTGCTTCTCGCGTCTTTCTCCCCCGCCATCCAGGCGCAAACTGACTGCCTCTCCTGCCATGGGGATGTCACCATGCAGGATGCCGCGGGCCACAACGTCGGCGTCGACGCAAATGCCTTCCACTCCAGCGTGCACAGTGATCTCGGTTGCAGCGCCTGTCATGCGTCCATCAAGGCCTATCCGCACCCCGACCATCCCCAGCCGGTAAAGTGTGTCTCCTGTCATGCCGACGAAGCCGCAGCGCTGGTCGGCAGCGTGCATGAACACTCCGGGGACCAGCCCTGCACCACCTGTCACGGAACGGCCCACGCCATCCTTCCCAAGGACAATCCCAAGTCAGCCGTCTATCCTCTCAACATTCCGGCCACCTGCGGCAAATGTCATGGGGACGCGGCGATGGCCAAGCAGCACCACCTGGCCAATGTCTATCCGCAATACATGGACTCCATCCACGGATACGCAGTCAGCCAGGAAGGCCTCCTCGTCGCCGCAAACTGCGAGAGTTGCCATGGATCCCACCACGTTCTAAGCCACACCGACCCCAAGAGCCCGACCTTCAAGGCAGCGATCCCGGCGACCTGCGGAAAGTGCCATGCCGGCATCCGCACGCAATATACCGCCGGAGTTCACGGGACTGCGCTCGCCGCCGGCAACCTGAACGCGCCCTCTTGCACCGACTGTCATACTGCCCATACCATCGGCCAGCCCACCATGGCCCAGTCCACACCCATGTGCGGCTCCTGTCATCAGGCCCAGTTGTCCACCTACCGCGACACCTTCCACTCCCAGGTGAGTAACCTCGGCAGCTATGTGGAGGTGGCACGCTGCTCGGACTGCCACGGCGAGCACGAGATTCTGCCTGCCTCGGATCCTCGCTCGCCCGTCAATACAGCCAACCTCGTGAAAACCTGCGGCCGATGCCACCAGGGAGCCAACGCCGGCTTTGTGAAATATTCACCCCACGCCAATCCGCACAACCGTCATACCTCTCCGCTGCTCTACACCATCCGCCTTGCGATGGTCCTGCTGATCAGCGGCGTCATGTCCTTCTTCCTCATTCACAGCTTGCTATGGCTGATCCGCTCTCTGGTTGAGAAGGCGTAAAGCGCGTCCGCAAAAGGAGAAATCTGATGCCTGACCAGGCAACCCTCGTAGAAGAAATCCCGTCGCTTGGCCCGCAGCCGGCAGCCGTACCGCCGCCTGACCCCGGCCGCGAGCGCTTTTTCGTGCGCTTCACTCTCGCCCAGCGATACATGCACGCCATCATGTTCGTCACGTTCCTGGGCCTGGCCGCCACCGGGCTGACCATACGCTTCAGCACCAATACGTGGGCACAGCACTTCGCCCTGGCCATCGGCGGATTCGGCACCATCCTGTTTCTTCACAAACTTTGCGCCGTTACCCTGACCCTCGAGTTCTTGTACCACCTGCAGAATATTGCGGTCCGCATCCTGGTGCGAAAGGAAAAAGGACTCCTCTGGGGCCCGGATTCCATGGTCCCCAACCTCAAGGACCTGAAGGACATCCTCGGCAACTTCCGCTGGTTCTTCGGCCGGGGGCCAAGACCGAAGCTGGAGCGCTACGCCTCCTGGGAGAAGTTCGACTACTGGTCCGTCTTCTGGGGAATGATCATCATCGGCTTATCCGGCTACGTCATGTGGTTCGGACCCTTCTTCGGACGGTTCCTCCCCGGATGGGCATTGAATGCTGTCCAGATCGTTCATGGCGAGGAGGCCCTGCTTGCCGCCACCTTCATCTTTTCCATCCACTTTATTAACGCGCACCTGCGACCCGACAACTTTCCCATGGATACCACCATCTTCACCGGTGCCCAGACCGAGGAGGAGTTCAAAGAACGGCATCCCGAAGAATATCAACGCCTCCTGGCCGAGGGCAGGCTGGAGCAAACGGTCACGACCAAACCTCCTACATGGTTGATGAACTTCAGTAAAGTGACTGGCTTCACAGCGGTGCTTATAGGGGTTCTGTTACTGGTACTAACAGTGAGTGCATATTTCCGGGAATAGCCGAGCTCTCCCCGGACCCGGCTCCGACACAAATCGTGGAAACCACCACGAATCGGGGCCAGAACGTACGAAAAATTCAGCGACGAGGCTCCCGACGTGTCCGCAACCGTGTCCCCAACCAGCAGTTTCAAGCAAAATTGGCTCCAACCGTTCTTCTTCCTGGGCAGGAACGTCCTCAGCCTCATCGGCGGAGCCATCACCACGGCGTCCGCTTTCGTCCTGGTTGGCTTCTGGATGGTCGACGTCCTCGGTCACGGCGGATCGACCAATCCCTACATCGGCCTGATCCTCTTCCTCTTCCTGCCTGCCTTTTTCATCCTTGGCCTCATCCTGATCCCGATCGGCATCTTCTTCCAGCGCAGGAAGTTACTCGCCCAGGGCGCCCTTCCGTCAATCTATCCCGAGGTCAACTTCAATGACCCCATGTTCCGCCACGCGCTGAACTTCGTCATCATCGCCACCTTCGTCAACTTCGTGATCGTCGGTGTCGCCAGCTATCGCGGCGTCGCCTACATGGACACGCCCGGCTTCTGCGGCGCTGCCTGCCACGTCCCCATGCAGCCGCAGTGGGTCGCCTACCAGCACTCACCACACTCTCACGTCGACTGCACCGAATGCCACGTCGGCAGCGGTGCCGCCAACTACGTCCACGCCAAGATGGCCGGCATGAAACAGCTGGTCGGAGTTACCTTCAACACCTTCCCCCGCCCCATCCTCGCGCCGCTCTCCGAGCTTCGCCCCGCACGCGCAACCTGCGAGGCATGTCACGCACCGAAGCGCTTTATCGGCGATCGCCTGCTGGTCAAGACCAGCTTCGGCGACGATGAAAAGAACGCCTCAACCAAGACCATGCTGGTGCTGCACCTCGGCGGCGTCGATTCGCTCTCGCATCTCAGCGGGATCCACGGCCACCATCTCAATCAGTTCCAATACACCTCAACCGACAACGAGAACCAGACCATCATCTCGGTTGACGCGCCCGGCCCGAACGGAACCACCACCGAATACGTCAGCACCGATTGGAAGGGCCCGGTTAAAGGCGTGAAGCGCACCATGGATTGCATGGACTGCCACAACCAGGCGGCCCACTCCTACCAAACCGCCGTGGACGCAGTCAATGAATCGATGGCCAATGGCACGCCCGATCCCTCTCTCCCCTTCGTCCACAAGCAAGGCCTGCTCTTGATCCAGGCCAAGTACGGCTCGCAGGCCGAGGCCGCCACCAGGATCAAATCCGGCCTGGAAGATTTCTATCGCTCGCAGTACCCCGCAGTCTGGACCGGCCAGCACAACCAGGTCGAACAGGCCGCCGAGACCCTCACCACCATCTACAAGCAAAACGTCTTCCCGGAGATGAAGGTAACCTGGGGAACCTACCCGAACAACATCGGGCACAACAACTTCCCCGGCTGCTTCCGCTGCCACGATGGCAACCACACCTCCAAGGACGGCAAGACCATCACCAACGACTGCGCCGCCTGCCATAACCTGCTGGCCGTCGACGAAGCCAACCCCAAGCTGCTGAGCGAGATCAACTTCCAGTAGGCCTCCAGCAGAAAGCGGCATCCTGTTCTTCAGGATGCCGCTTTTCCTTGTCCGTCATTCTTCAATGCCCGCGTTGCCCCAACGGCGCCTCTACGGAGTCCCCGCGACTTGCTTCACCGCTGCGTTGGTGTTCACGGACTTCGCCGCCGGAAGCTGCGTAGTATCCCAACCTCCGCCGAGCGCTTGCACCAGCTCCACCGCCGCCGTCATCTCGCTTACGCGCAGCGTAATCTGTGTCTGCTGATCGCTCAGCAGCGTTAACTGCGCGGTCATTACATTCAGATAGGGATCCAGGCCCGTCTCGTAGCGAGACGTCGCGATGTCCACAAACCGCTGCGCCGACTTCACTGCCGCATCTTCCTGTTGAATCTGCTGCGAGGTCACTCGCAGCGTGGAGATGAAGTCTTCCGTCTGCTGGAACGCCGTCAGCACCGTCTGCCGGTACGTCGCCACATTCGCGTTATATTGCGCGGTGTATTGAGCAACCGTCGCCTTCCGTAGCCCGGCATCGAAGATCGTCTCCGCCGCCGAAGCTCCCACCGACCAGAACAGCGCCGGCGCCGAGAACAGCGACATGATCGTTGACGACTCCAGCCCACCTCCGCCGGTCAGACTCAGCGTCGGATAGTACGCCGCCTTCTCTACGCCAATCAGCGCATTCGCCTCCGCCATCGTGCGCTCCGCCGCCGCAATATCCGGCCGCCGCTCCAGCAACTCCGAGGGCACGCCCACGGGTATTGGCGGCACCGGCGTCGTCAGCGGCTTCACCGGCATCGAAAAGCCCGAAGCCGCCTTGCCGATCAGCATCGCAATGGCGTGCTCGTAGATGGCGCGATTGGTCGCAATGCCCGTCGCGATCTCCTGCGCGCCTTGCAGCGTCACCTCTGCCTGGGCCACCGCCTCATCGTCGTCGATGCCCGTCTCGTACAGCGACCTGGTCAACTCCAGCGATTTCTTATCCGCCTCCACCGTATGGTTGAGCGAATCCTGCAGCGCATCCTGTCCGCGCAGCTGAAAGTAAAACTCTGCCAGGGCTGCCTGCTCGGTCAGCCGCTCGTTCTCCAGATCGGCGGCGCTTACCTGCGTCGCATACTGTGCCTCCCGAACCTCGTTACGCACCTTGCCCCACAGATCCGGCTCCCACGACACGTCGAACGGCAGCGCTATATCGTTCGAAGTGACGCCAGCGGCCCCAGATGCAGCGGCCCCGTGCAAGGACGCGGGGGTTTTGGTGCGGTTATACGAAGGGTCCGTCGTCACGGTCGGATAGAACTGCGACTTCACCTCCCGCACCTGCGCGCGCGCCGCCATGAAGTTTTGGAAGAACGTCGCGATATTCTGGTTATTGATATTGAGCTGCTCCTCGAGCGCATTCAGTTCCGGCTCGTTGAAGGCCTCCCACCACTTGCCCTTGAGCGCCGCATCCTGTGGCTGCGCAGGCTGCCACGTTCTGTCAGGCGTTGTTCCCTCAGGCGGATTCGTGTACGCGGCCGGTGCCGACTCTTTGTACTCCGGCGCCGAAGCCGGCGCCGCGGGCTTCACATACTTTGGTCCAACATTGCATCCGCTCAGCAACACTGCCGCGCACGAAGCCGCACACACCAGGCTCTTCGCGCCAGCGAAGCCTGATGTCCTTGCCGTCGTCTCTTCCAACGTCTTCCTTCTCTTCATTCCCATTTTCATTGGGCCTGCTTTCATCGCGCCGTCGCCGGAGTAGCGGTAAAGAGCCTTGCCCGCTTATCTCCTTGTATCTTCAGACGCAAGTTATCCATGAACAGGTAAATTACCGGTGTCGTATACAGCGTCAGCACCTGGCTCACCAGCAATCCGCCGATGATCGTAATACCCAGCGGCCGCCGCAGCTCCGATCCCATCCCGGTTCCCAGCGCCAGCGGCACCGCGCCAAACAGCGCTGCCATGGTCGTCATCAAAATCGGACGGAACCTCAACATCGACGCCTCAAAGATCGAGTCCCGCGTATTCTTTCCCTCGACGCGCTCCGCATTCAGAGCGAAGTCGATCATCATGATCGCGTTCTTCTTCACAATCCCAATCAGCAGAATAATCCCGATGATCGACATCACGTTCAACTCTGTCCCTGTCAGCTTCAGCGCCAGCAGCGCTCCCAGGCTCGCCGAAGGCAGCGTCGACAGAATGGTGATTGGATGCACCAGGCTCTCATACAGCACGCCCAGCACGATATACACCGCCAGAATTGCTGTCAGGATCAGCCACTTTTCGTTGCTCAGCGACTGCTTGAAGGCCTGCAGTGTTCCCGCGTACTCTCCATGCACCGTGGGCGGCACTCCCAGCTTCTCCTGGATATCGCTGATCTCCTTGGTCGCCTGTCCCAGCGACACGCCTGGCGCCAGGTTGAAGCTCACCGTCACCGACGGAAACAACTCCGTATGATTCACTGACAGCGGCGCCGTCGATGGAGCATAGCTCATCACCGTATTCAGCGGGATTGAGCCGCCGCCGCTCTTTTGAATCAGGTACACGTCCTTCAAGCCTTGCGGAGACTGCCAGTACTTCGGCGCTACTTCCATCACCACGTAGTACTGGTTCAGCTCCGTATTGATCACCGACGCTTCCATCTGGCCGAACGCGTCATACAACGTCGAGTCGATCGTCTGCGGCGTCAGCCCCAGCCGCGCCGCGGTCGGGCGGTCATACGTCAACAGTGCCTGCAGTCCATTATTCTGCTGATCCGTGTTCGCATCCTGAAATCCCGGCGCCTTGCGCAACGCGGTCAGCAGCTGCGGGCCATATTGTTGCAACTCCGCGGTCGTGTCTGCCTGCAGCGTGTACTGATACTGCGCGCTCGATTGCCTTCCACCAATGCGAATATCCTGCACCGCCTGCAGGTACGTTGCGGCGCCGGGAACCTGGGCCAGTTTCGGCCGCAGCCCATTGATGATCTCCGCCGCACTCTGCGTTCGCTCATTCAACGGCTTCAACGCGATAAACGTAAACCCCGCATTGGTCGCACCCTGGCCGCCCGTAAACGCAATCGCGTTCTGCACCCCGGGATAGCTCTTGATAATCTCGTTCGCCCGCTTCACAGCCTTATTCATCGCTGCGAACGAGCTGTCCTGCGGCCCTTGCATGCCGCCGTTCAAAACCCCCGTGTCCTGCTGCGGGAAGAATCCAAGCGCCGCCGTATACCCCAGGTAAATCGTCGCGCCCACCGTCGCCACAAACACCAGCAGCATCAGGGCGGGGCGGTTCAGCACCCACGTCAACGACCTCCGATACCCGTCCAGCAAGCCGTCAAAAAAATCTTCGCTCCACCGGTACATTCGCCCATGCTTCACGTCCGCCTCAGAGCGCATCACCCGCGAACACATCATCGGCGTCGTGGTGAGCGAGATCACCATCGACACCAAAATGGCCGTTGCCAGCGTGATCGCAAACTCGCGGAACAGTCGCCCGATAATTCCACCCATCATCAGCAGCGGAATGAAAACCGCAATCAGCGAGATGCTGATCGAAAACACCGTGAACCCAATCTCCTGCGCGCCCTTGAGCGACGCCTGCAACGGCGTCAACCCTTCTTCAATGTGGCGGGAGATATTCTCCATCACCACAATCGCATCGTCCACCACGAAGCCGCTCGCAATCGCCAGCGCCATCAGCGACAGGTTGTCCAGCGAGAACCCGCACAAATACATCACCGCGCATGTCCCAATCAACGACACGGGAACCGCCACCGCCGGCACCAGTGTCGCCGGAATATTGCGCAGGAACAGGAACACGACCAGGATCACCAGCACCACCGAGATGATCAGCGTCATCTCGATATCGTTCACCGACGCCCTGATCGTCAGCGTTCGATCCAGTACGGTGAAAAGATGTTCGCCCGCCGGAATGGAAGCCTGCAGCGACGGCAGCGCCGCCTTGATCGCGTCCACGGTCGTGATAATGTTGGCCCCCGGCTGCCGGAACACGATCAGGTCCACCGACGGTTTGCCATTCAGATATCCCGCCTGCCGCACCGACTGCTGCGAGTCCACTACATCCGCGACATCCTGCAGCCTCACCGCCGCGCCATTGTGATACCCCACCACCAGCGGCCTATACATCACCGCCTTGGAGATCTGGTCATTGGCTAAAATGTCCGCGGACACGCCCTCGCCCGACAACTGGCCCTTGGCAATGTCAGCGTTCTGTCCGGCAATCACCTGCTGCACCGCCGGCAGCCCAATCCCGTAGCTGTTCAGCTGTTGCGGATTCAGCTCCACGCGAACCGCCGGCAGCGAAGCGCCCACCGCCGTTACCTGGCCCACGCCCGTGATCTGCGAGATCCTCTGCTCAATCACCGTCGATGCCTCGTCGTACATCGCCGGCACATCGTAAACATCCGACTGCAGACCGATCACCATGATCGGCGAATCCGCAGGATTCACCTTGCGGTACGTTGGGTTGGATGGCAGATTCGCCGGAAGATACGTGCGCGCCGCATTGATGCCGGCCTCCACATCGCGCGCCGCGCCATTGATGTCGCGGTTTAGATCGAACTGCAGCGTCACGCTCGTCGTGCTCAACGAGCTCGACGACGTCATCTCCGTGATGCCCGCAATATGCGCAAACTGCCGCTCCAGCGGCGTCGCCACCGAAGACGCCATGATGTCCGGGCTCGCCCCGGGTAACCCTGCCGCCACCGTGATGGTCGGAAAATCCACCTGCGGCAGCGGCGACACCGGCAACACCCCAAACGCAATGATGCCCGCAATCGCCACGGCGATCGTCAGCAGCGTCGTCGCTACTGGCCGCTCAATGAAGACGCGTGAAGGGTTCATGCCTCGGCTGCCTCGTGGCTTCCATCGGTCTCAGGTCCGCCGTTCGCTCCAGCCTGGCCACGCCGCGAAAACCAGCCCGCCAGGTTGTCGAAGAAGATATAGATCACTGGCGTCGTGTACAGCGTCAGCACCTGGCTGAACAGCAGACCGCCCACCATCGACACACCCAGCGGCTTGCGCAGCTCCGACCCAATGCCGCTTCCAAATGCCAGCGGGATGCCGCTCAGCAGCGCGCACATCGTCGTCATCAAAATGGGGCGGAAGCGCAGCAGCGATGCCTGGTAAATCGCCTCCGTGGCATCCAGTCCATGATGCCGCTCTGCTTCCAGCGCAAAGTCCACCATCATGATGCCGTTCTTCTTAACGATGCCAATCAGCAAAATGATGCCAATGATCGCGACAATATCTAAGTCAAGGTGGAACAGCTCCAGCGCCAGCAACGCGCCCACACCTGCCGAGGGCAGTGTCGAAAGAATCGTTACCGGATGCACGAAACTCTCATACAGCACGCCCAGCACGATATACACCGTCACCAGCGCCGCCAGGATCAACAGCCCTTGATTCGAGAGTGACCCCTCAAAAGCCGCCGCCGTGCCCTGGTAATTCGAAACCACGCTGGTCGGCATTTTGTCGTTCTTGATCACCTGGTTGATCGCATCCAGCGCCTGTCCCAGCGAGTAGCCCGTATTCAAGTTGAACGAGATCGTGACAGCAGGGAACTGGCCCATGTGATTGATCGAGAGTGCTTCGCTGGTCGGCACAAAGTGCGCGAACGCGCTCAACGGCACCGGCGTCTGGAGCGAGCTGCTGCTCGTGCTGCTCGATCCGCCTCCGCCTCCGCCGCTCGACGAGCTCCCCGTCGACGTCGGTCGCGACGTTCCACTCACCGACGTCGTCGCGCTCGACGATGTGCTCGTGTTTGAACTCGTCGTCGAAAGCACCGTCGCCGTCGTTCCTGTCGTCGACGAAGTTGACAGTGCCGAGCTCGAGTTCACAGGCGACGCCGCTGACGTCGATGTCGTGTTGCCGGAGGACAACGCGGACGTCGTCGACGACGCCGACGAAACCCCACTCGACGATGTCGGCGTCAACAGCGACGTGCTCGCCGCGCCCGAACTCGCCCCTGCGCCCGATGACGATCCTGCCGTATTCGATGCCGTCGCCGGCACCGTCCCCGTCGTCGTCGCCTGCACATATATGTCGTTCAACTTGTGCGGGTCCTTCTGGAACTGGGGATCGGCCTCCAGGATCACGTGATACTGATTCACCTGGGTGTACATCGTGTTGACCTGCCGCTGTCCGAACGCGTCATACAGCGTGTTGTCGATCGTCGACGTCGTCACCCCAAAACGCGATGCCGTTGCGCGATCGATCTCCACCTGCTCCGCCGCCGCTCCCAGTTGCTGATCCGTCACCACGTCCGCCAGCTGTGGCAGCTTCTTCAGCTTCGCCACCAGTTGCGCCGCCACCTGGTTCAGCTCCGCCTGGTTCGGATCCTCCAGCGTGTACTGGTACTCCGTGCGGCTCACCATGTCATCGACCGTCAGATCCTGTACCGGCTGCATGTACAACTTGATCCCGGCAACCTTCTCCAGCTTGGGCGAAAGTCGATCGATCACCTCGGTCGCCGACATCCCACGTTCCTTCAGATCCTTAAGATTGATCTGGATACGCCCGCTGTTGAGCGTCGTATTCGTTCCATCCGCGCCGATGAACGAAGAAATTCCCGATACCGCCGGATCTGCCAGCAGCACCTTCGCAATCTCCTGCTGCAGTCCTTCCATTTCCGCAAATGAAGTCGACGGCGACGCCTGCGTGATGCCCTGGATAATTCCCGTATCCTGCGTCGGGAAAAATCCCTTCGGAATCTCGATGTACAGGAAGACCGTCAACACCAGCGTTGCCACCGCAACCAGCAGCGTGATCGTCTGGTAGCCCAGCACCCATTTCAGCGTGCGCCCGTAGAACGCGATGATATCCTCGAAGACCTTTTCGCTCTTCTTGTAAAACCATCCCTGCTGGCTCACCGGCGTATGCTTCAACATGCGCGCCGACATCATCGGCGTCAGCGTCAGCGACACCACCGCCGAGAACACAATCGTCACCGCCAGCGTCACCGCAAACTGCCGGAACAGCCGCCCCGCCACATCGCCCATGAACAGCAGCGGAATCAGCACGGCGATCAGCGAAACCGTCAGCGACAGAATCGTGAACCCAATCTGCTCTGCGCCGATCAGCGCCGCTTCCATCGGCGCCATCCCCTCTTCGATATAGCGCGAGATGTTTTCGATCATCACGATCGCGTCGTCCACCACGAATCCCGTGGAGATCGTCAGCGCCATCATCGTCAGATTATTCAGGCTGTACCCTGCCAGGTACATCACGCCAAACGTCCCGATCAACGACAGCGGTACGGCCACGAACGGAATGATCGTCGCCAGCAGGCTGCGCAGGAACAGGAAGATCACCATGATGACCAACCCGATCACCAGCACCAGTTCGAACTCTACGTCCGCCACCGACGCCCGAATGTCCGTCGTCCGGTCCGTAATGATCTTCACCTTCACCGACGCCGGCAGCGTCGATTCCAGCTGCGGCAGCAGCTTCTCAATCGTGTCCACCACCTGGATCGTGTTGGCTCCCGGCTGGCGTTGAATATTCAAAATCACCGACGGCGACTCGTCACTCCACGCAGCCAGCTTGTTGTTCTCCACCCCATCCACAATCCGCGCCACGTCCGTCAGCATCACCGGCGCGCCATTGCGATACGCCACCACCACCGACTTGTAATCCGCGCTGCTGATCAGCTGGTCGTTCGCGTTGATCGTGTAGTCCTGCGCAGGCCCGTCGAAGTTTCCCTTCGCTGCGTCCAGGCTGTTCGCGGTCAGCGCATTGCGTACATCTTCCAGATTCACGCCGTACGCCGAAAGCGCCGTTGGATTCGCCTGGATGCGCACCGCAGGCTTCTGTCCGCCCGAGATGCTTACCAGGCCGACGCCCGTCACCTGCGAGATCTTCGGCGACAGCTGCGTGTCCGCCAGATCTTCCACCTTCGACAGCGGAATCGTCGACGACTGCAGCGCCAGCGTCAACACCGGCGCATCCGCAGGGTTCGACTTGCTGTACACCGGCGGCGCCGGCAGGTCAGCCGGCAGAAAGCTCTGCCCCGCATTGATCGCCGCCTGAACCTCTTGCTCGGCAATATCAATGTTCAGGCTGAGCTGGAACTGCATTACGATGATCGACGATCCGCCCGAGCTCGTCGACGTCATCTGGCTCAGTCCGGCCACCTGCCCAAACTGCCGTTCCAGCGGCGCCGTCACCGCCGACGCCACCACGTCCGGGCTCGCACCCGGGTAGTACGTCATCACCTCGATGGTCGGATAATCCACCTCCGGCAGCGCCGACACTGGCAGTTGAAAGAACGCAACGCCACCCGCCAGAAAAATTGCCGCCATCAGTAGTGCCGTCGCAACCGGACGGAGAATAAATGGACGTGATGGACTCATGGAGTTCTGCTACCGCCGCTGTTGGGACCCATGCCCGTGGAGGGTGTCGTCGACTTCTGCCGGTTCTGGTGCACCTGCACGTGCGCACCGTTCTCCAGCCGATCGAAGCCGCTGGTCGCAACCGTTACTCCCGTGTTCACACCCGTCACCGCGGTGACCTTGTCATTGCCCGTCACCACCTGTACCGGCTGCACAGCCACCGTATTCTTCGTGGTGTCCACGATGTACACAAAGGCAGCCGTGCCGTTGTATTGAACCGCCGCCGTCGGTGCCAGCGTCGCATTGTCCAGCGTCCGTTCCAGCAGACGCGCATTCACAAACTGGTTGGGAAACAAAACGAAGTTCTTGTTCGGAAAGCTCGCCCGAAACTTCACTGTGCCCGTGGTCGTGTCAATCTGGTTGTCCAGCGACGTCAGCTTGCCCGCCTCCAGCATCGTCTCGTCGGAGCGATCGAACGCGTCCACTTCCATCGCCTTGTTGCCCTTCAGCTCTGTCTGCACCCCCGGCAAATCGTCTTCGGACACATTGAAGACCATCGTGATCGGCTGCAACTGCGTGATCACCACCAGCGTCGAGCTGCTGCCGGAAAACACCGTGTTCCCCGGATCCACCAGTCGCAATCCCACCCGCCCGTTGATCGGCGAGACAATGTGGCAGTAGCCCAGCTGGACCGTGTCATAGTCCACCGTTCCCTGGTCGGCCTTCACCGTGCCCTGGAGCTGCATGACTAACTTCTCCTGGTCGTCCAGTTGCTGCTTGGCGATGGCGTTGCGCGCATATGCTGCCTGGTAGCGCTTCAGATCCATCTCCGCCTGCGCCAGCACGCCCTGGTCGTGCTCCAGTACGCCTTCTGCCTGCGTCAACGTCGCCTCGTAGGGTCGCGGATCGATGTCCACCAGCGCATCGCCCTTGCGCACAATCTGGCCCTCGCGATAGTGCACCGACATCACCACGCCCGTAATCTGGCTGAAGAGCGTCACCGTCGACACCGGCGTCACCGTGCCCAGCGCGCTCACATACACATTGATGTTGCCCGCAGCGGTCTTGCCCACCGTAATCGCCGCCGGCCCATTCTGTCCCCGGCCCTGCCCGGCCGTCGCCCCGCCCGTCTTCGGCTTGGTGAAGTAATACACCAGGAAGACCGCCAGCAGCGCTGCCACAACCACGATCACCCACACCACCGCGTGCGACTTCTTGTGCACCAGCAGCTCCGGAGAAGCGTTCCGCTCTTCAAATGCCGATCCCACATTCCCGCTATGCGCTTCAAACGATTGGCCCAGATCCTCAGCGTGCGGTCGCTTATCCCGGCTATCTTCCAGAGCCATTCTTATCCTCTTCGATCAATCCGTCTTAAATGTCTTATGTTGGGGCACGATGCGCGCCGATGGACTATCTACTTCTATGGATGGTTAACTACGAAAAAAAGTTTCGATTGCACGGCAATCCCACTTCAATCGTTGATGAACGCAACAAACCTTCGTGAATCAGCTACTCACATCTAACCATATCGCTTTACGACGTCTCCACGCCTGACGCAAAGCAGGCCTCTTTGATTATCTGTTAGCGTTGGCAGCGGTGCCAACAGCTCGCCTCGTTTCTTAACCCGATCCGCGACGGCCACACAACTGGGTGCCCCGTTCCTACGCGCACTTGCGGATGGGCAGGTGCGGCTCCCACCAAACCGGCTGCCCAGGTCTCGCTTCTGAGACCCTGGGTTTCCACCGAACCCCGGCTGCCCCAGCCGCGCCATCAGCCTCCCCCCTCGAAGGGGCACGGCTTGAGCCGTGCCATCACCCCCGCATTGCGGACACGGCTTTAGCCGCTGAGGTAAGCTTGGCCATCGAAGGAGATTCCTTCCGGAGCAACAATCCAAGCACAAACGCGACCTCCAGAAAGCAAGCCCCCATGCCCGATCTCAACACCCTCACCACCCTGCACTGCACCCTCGAAGGCCCCGTCGCCACCCTCACCCTCGACCGCCCCGAGGTCCTGCACGCCCTCAACAGCGTCATGTTCGACGAGCTGGAGTTCGCCTTCACCACCCTCGCCGCCGACCCCGCCGTTCGCGCCGTGATCCTTACCGGCAGCGGCGACCGCGCCTTCGCCGCCGGCGCCGACATCCGCGCCCTCTCCACCACCGACGCCGCCACCGGCCTCGCCGCCTCCCAGCGCGGCCACCAGGTATTCGCGCTCGTTTCGTCAGCCCTCGAAGCCGCCGGCAAGCCCGTCATCGCCGCCGTCAATGGAGTCGCCCTCGGTGGCGGCTGCGAGCTCGCCCTCGCCTGCACCCTTCGTATCGCCGGCGACAAGGCCCGCCTCGGCTTTCCCGAGGTCAAGCTCGGCCTCATCCCAGGCTACGGCGGAACCCAGCGCCTCACCCGCCTCATCGGCCCCAGCGCCGCCCTCCGCCTCATGCTCTCTGCCCAGATTGTCGACGCCGCGGAAGCCCTCCGCATCGGCCTCGTCGACGAAATCGCCCCTGCCGCCGAGCTCCTCGCCCGCGCCCGCACCCTCGCCAACACCATCGCCTCCATGGCCCCGCTCGCCATCGCCGGCGTCCTCGAAGCCGTCGCCCGCGGCCAGGATCAACCCCTCCCCGAAGCCCTCACCGTCGAAGCCCACATCTTCGGCCGCCTCTGCGCCACCGCCGACAAGCACGAAGGCCTCGCCGCCTTCCTCGCCAAACGCCCCGCCATCTGGCAAGGCCGCTAGCGGAGATGCGAATCTCGCCTCTCCCATCTCGCGCCCCACGCCGGATCTCGAAGGGGCCCGGCTTCAGCCGTGCCATCCGGAACGGCTGAGCAAGCGGGCTTTAGCCGCTGAGGTATGCCCTCGCACCTGGGCCGCTAGCCCCTAAGGCTGCGCCGTCACCGGCGTCGCCTTCTTCACCCCCGTGCTGATCTTCTTCAGCACAAACTCCTGCAAGATATTCCCCACCGCATTCGAGCCAATCGCCACGAACCCATTCACAATCGTCAACTCCGCGCCATTGCGATTGCTCGCCGGATAATACAAGTTCGAAATCGCCCCTGAAGCAAAATCCCCCAGCACCGCCGCATATCCCGGCTGCCACTTGCCGTTATCTCCGCGCGCAATCACCGCCGTCCCAATCGCATACCACGTCCGCTGCCACTTCGTTCCCGTCCCCTTGTAGAAGTACCGCGGGTCCTGGTGAAACAGCACCGGCAGCACCGCTCCCCCCAGCATCCCTCCGATGGCCCCATCGGCCAACAGCGCGCCATAGCGCTTGCCATAGCCCTCCCATCCCGTGCCAAAGCCGCTGTACTCATCGGTCGCCTGCTCAATCCCTGCAAACCCCGCCGCAATCGCAAATGTTGCCGGATCAATGATCGACCGCACCGCCAGTTTGTACTTCTGCTTCGGCGTCATCGGCGCCGCATTCCATACGTAGCTCACGTAGAAGTTCGGAACCAGCCCCACCAGCCGCTGTTTCTCTTCCTGCTTCATCTGGACTTCCGCAATCTCCTGCTGCGTCAGCCCCGACACCTCCACCTCCTCGCTCGCCGCCGCCCCCAGCGCAATCGGTGGCAGCTCTACCGATTCGTCCGGATTCAGCGTCCCTGTCTGCGTCTTCCGCTGCATCCCCGGAGCCGATATCGTCAGCGTGTAAGGCCCCGCCGCCACATCGCTGAAGCTGAAGTGTCCGTTCGCATCGGCCACCACGCTCCGCCCTTTCACCGCGAAGTTTTCCAGCAGCGTGACCGTCGCCCCCGGAACCAGCGCCCCATCCATATCGGTCACTACGCCGCTCAGCGTTCGCGTGGCTGTTGCCTCGGCCTGCACCTGCGTTTCGGCCCGCACCTGCGTCCCAGCAGCCGGCACCGGCGCGTCCGGAATCGCGCCGGCAATCTGTTGTGCCCCCGCCGATTGAATCAAGCAAACAGGCAGGCAGCAAAGCAGGGCCAAAACAAATCTCATTCTTCGAGCATATCGAAAATCCCTGCGGCATCACTGTGACGCCGCCCTCGTCTGCCTGCCGGCACCCGCGCCAATGCGCCTCCGCGTGCAACTAACCAGCAGTGTTTGCCATCGTACTTAGCAGAACGCCCTAGTCAATTCGATACGAGCGATCACCGGACCCCGCGCCCACCCATGCATCTATAGGAACCGCAGCGACCGTAAGAAAGGTTCCAAATGCATGGACTCAAGTCCTTCGTGTGCGCAGCCGCGCTGCTCACCTCGCTGGCATGCGTGTCTCTGGCCGTCACCCCCGCGGCCCAGGCTCAAATCTCTGTCGGCATCAACGTTGGCGGCCCCCCGCCCGTATGCTCTTACGGCTACTACGGCTACGCGCCCTATGCCTGCGCGCCGTTCGGCTACTACGGCACAGGCTACTTCTATAACGGAATCTTCCTCGGCGTCGGTCCCTGGGGCAACTGGGGCTACGGCCATGGCTGGGGCGACCACCGCTTCTCAGGTGACGGCGGAGGCCACTACCACGGCGCGAACTACAGCGGCTACGGCAACGGCCATGGAAACTCCTACAGTCACAACGGCGGCTACAACCACGGAAACTATTACGGCCATAGCGGCTACGGTCACGACGCCGGCCATGCTCAGGGCGGCAACGGCCATCCCCAGGGCGGCGGTGGTGGTGGACACGCCCAGGGTGGCGGCGGCGGACATCCTCAAGGCGGTGGCGGCCATGCCCAGGGCGGTGGTGGACATCCTCAAGGCGGTGGCGGCCATGCCCAGGGCGGCGGTGGTGGCGGCGGACACCACTAGACCGCGCTCCTCGCGAAACCAGTGAGGAGAACAGCAGCACCCGAACGGCGAGGCCCACCCGCCTCGCCGTTCTGCTTTTAACCCACCTCGCGCCTTCCCCCTCGAAGCAACGCTAACCCCAGCCCTCACTGCACCTTGCAGAACGAAATTCATCGCCCCGCAACTTCCGCACCGCATTCGTGTCGATACCCCTGGATGCACCGACGAATATTCCGTTCGCATCCAACCAGGTAGCTGTTAAAATTGACAGCGTCTTCAAGGCACACATTCCGGATAACCGTGCCGCTCACTCTCCCAACCAGCAGTCGCAGCGACTGTAAGCGAGGCATCAAAATGCGTGGATTCAAATGGATGGTCTTATCAAGCGCACTTCTAGCCTGTTTGGCACTTGCGCCGACAGCGGCGAGCGCGCAAGTCAGTGTCGGCGTCGCCATTGGCGGTCCGCAGGTTGGAGTGGCCATTGGTGGACCTCCTCCCGCGTGCTCATGGGGTTACTATGACTACGCTCCCTACGCCTGTGCACCGTACGGATACTACGGTTCCGGCTACTTCTATAACGGCATCTTCCTCGGCGTAGGCCCCTGGGCCTATTGGGGCTACCACCACGGCTGGGGCGGCTATCGCTTCCATGGCGGTGGCGGCGGGTACTACCACGGCGATATCTACGGGCATAACGGCGGCTATCACGGCGGCGACCACTATCACGGTGGCGGCTATCACGGCGGTGGGGATTACCACGGCGGCGGCGGCAACCACGGCGGCGGTGACTACCACGGCGGTGGCGGTAACCACGGTGGCGGTGGCTACCATGGCGGCGGCGGACACGGTGAAGGTGGACATCACTAGACCGCGAGCACCGCGAAACCAGATCCGAGCGGCGAGGCCCACCAGCCTCGCCGCTGTGTTTTAACCCCCGCCGCATCCCTCTCAATACCGCCGGCGTACGCCCAACGTCGATACGGCATCCAACCGGAAGCTGCTAAAATCTGCAACATCTTCAAGGCACTCCGTTACGTAGCGGTGCCCTCCCTCCGTCAACCCGCAACACCAGCACCTGTACCTGAGGTTCCCAAATGCGTGGATTCAAATGGATGGTCTGTGCCGGCGCGTTGCTAACCGTCCTGGCCCTCGCACCTGCCCCGGCCAGCGCGCAAGTCAGCGTGGGCGTTGTCATCGGCGGCCCCCAGGTCGTCGTCGGAGGACCCCCACCCGTCTGCTCGTGGGGCTACTACGACTACGCTCCCTACACCTGCGCGCCCTATGGCTACTACGGCCCCGGCTACTTCTACAACGGCATCTTCCTCGGCGTAGGACCCTGGGCCTACTGGGGCTACGGCCACGGCTGGGGCAGTTATCGCTTCCACGCCGGCGGTGGCGGCTACTACCATGGCAATATCTACGGACGCGGCGGCGGCTATCACGGCGGCGACCACTACCGCTACAACGGCAAGCCCCCCAACAACGGTCGTCCGCCCGGCTACTATCCCCCCAACAACGGGAAGCCACCCTACAACGGAGGCAAGCCCCCCTACAACGGCGGCCATCCCCCCAACAACGGCAAGCCTCCCTACAACGGAGGGAAACCTCCCAACAACGGGAAGCCCCCGTACAACGGCGGCAAGCCTCCCAGCGGTGGCGGTGGAGGCAAACCCCCCAGCGGCGGTGGCGGCGGCGGTAAACCTCCGAGTGGCAGTGGCGGTGGTAAACCTCCGAGTGGCGGCGGTGGCGGCAAGCCCAGCGGCGGTGGCGGCAGCAAGCCCCACTAGCAATCAGCCACGCATCCCCTTCAGCGACGGAGCCACACCCGGCTCCGTCGCTGTCTTTTCATGGCAACCCTCTGCGCTGCTTGATATCCTGTTCCAGTGTTGAACATCCGCAGCCTCCCGGCCCTCCTCCTCATTCCCGCTGTCCTCCTCGTCCTCTCGGGCTGTCATACCCAGCTCTCGTCCGTCTCTGCGCAGCAGGCTCGCGCCCAGCAGCAGCAGGCCCGCGCCCAGCTCCAGGAGGCCCGGGTTCAGCTTGAGACCCAGCGCGAGCAGCTCGATCAGATCCCGCCGCCCAGCAAGAGCACCTTCATGACCGTCCACACCTACGACAGCTGGCAGAATCCGGTTCTCACCATCCAGCCCGGCATGCTCGAGCTTCACGTCCTGCTGGCCGACGCCAACACCACCCCCATCGGCGTCGGTGGCATGTTCCGCCCCGTCAACGCCCGCCGCCAGGAGCTCAACATCAGCCTGTCCACCCTCGCCGATGCCATGAGCTCGATCCCCGCGTCCTCCTGGCCCTACGGCCGCGTCGTCGCCATCGAAGAGGCCAACAAGACCCCCGCCTCCGCCGAACCCGCCGTCCGCCGCAACATGGAAGTCACCATCAGCAAACTCAACGACCTGGGCATCGTCGTCTACGACCTCGGAACCGGCAAAATCCAGTAGCAAGAGGAACGTTGCCCGTTGTCCGTTCCCAGTTCGCCGTCAACGAAGAACTATGAACTGAGAACTGAGAACTGAGAACTGAGAACTAAGAACTGAGAACTAAGAACTGAGAACCAAGAACTTAAGGCCCAAGTGTCCCGTAATCGGGCAATCCACTCATTCAAAGGCATCCCCGCGCCGATTCTATACATCGACCCTTGATGACGCGCAATGCGAGACAAGCCAGACACCGCAAAACAATCCGCTCCGGCCCCTCCCCCTCTCGACGAAGGAGTCCTTCTTCCCGAAGACAAAGGTCCGCCCTCTATTCCGCCGAATCACTCCAACATCCAGGTAGGCAGCGACGCCGTCGAGAGCCTCATCGCCGAGAAGCGTATCGGCCTGCGCATCCGCGCCCTGCGTCAGAAGTCCTCGCTCGGCCTCGCCGAGCTGGGCCGTCACACCGGCCTCTCCTCCAGCTTCCTGTCCCAGCTTGAGACCGGCCGCGTCGTTCCCACCCTGCGCAACCTCGCCCGCATCGCCATGGTCTTCAGCAAGGACCTCAACTACTTCTTCAGCCCCATCCCTCTCTCCCTCTTCCGCGTTCACCGCGCCGCCGATCGCGTGCGCCTCCCGCAGTCCGGCGTCGAGCAGCCCCGCTACTACTTCGAAAGCCTCGGCTACCTCGTCCCCGAACGCCAGCTCGACCCCTACCTCGCCGAGTTCCAGCCCGGCAAATTTCTCGACGACAACTTCCACCAGCACGCCGGCTTCGAGTTCCTCTACGTCATGAGCGGCACCCTCAACGTCCAGCACGGCGAAGTCGTTCACGAGCTCCGCACCGGCGACTCCGTCTACTTCGACTCCTCCACCATTCACAGCTACGCCTGCCTGGGCGACCAGCCCGCCACCGCCCTCATCGTCACCCTCCTCCAGCCCCTCAACCTCGCCTCCACACGCCTCGCCGGGAACCGCCCCTCCGGCAGCCTGCGCGCAGAAAACCTCGCCACCCGAAAGAAGCTCCAGTAACGGCTCTGTCAAGGACACTTGTCAGCCTGTCAAGGACACTTGTCATTGTGTCAAGGACACTTGTCTTTTGGGCTTAAAAAGCCTCCCAATTTGCTACCTGAAACCATGCTAAAGCAGTCGATTTGCGACCCGAAACCCACCTAAGTCTGCCCCCAATGCGCCGGATTTCCAGCGCTGGCGATACAATAATGTCATGATTAAGGGATTGACCACCGTGGCCCGCGTGGCCTCAGAACAAGCCTTCACCCAACTCACCGAACTGTTGCAAACACTAGGGTTCGAGCCCGGAAAAGGATGGGACGATAGCACCGGAAAGGGCGCCGCGTTTCTTGCGCCCCTGGGAAACCTGGAACTCGCCATCGGTTACCCGCCCGCGCAACCTACTCTGATGGTTGAAGTTACGCAGCTCGACGAAGTCCACGCCGCCGTCCAGGCTTGGATCGCCTCTCACCCGGACGCCGCCGCCAAACTCTCCGAGCCTACCCTCACCGACTGGAACTCCCGCCTCTTCACCGCGCAGATTACAAACGACTTAACGGTCGGCTTCTGGCAATCCGAGAACCCGCTGCACAACCGCCCGCTCGCCGTAGAAGGCGACCTATCTGCTGCAGGCAAACGGTTTGCGATCGTAGTCGCGCGCTGGAATGCGGTCATCACCGACCGCCTCCTGCAAGGCTCCCTCGACGCCCTCACCCGCAGCGGTTGCGCCCTGAAAGACATCCAGATCGTCCGCGTTCCGGGCGCCTGGGAGATCGCCTCGGCTGCCCGCACCCTCGCGCAAACCAAAGATTACGCAGCAGTTATCACGCTTGGTGTACTTCTCCGCGGCGAGACCGCACACTACGAAGCCATCTACAACGAGGTAGCCCGCGGCATCGGCCAATCCCAACAGGAGACCGGCATCCCCCACGCCTTCGGCGTCCTGACCTGCGAGACGCTCGAACAGGCCCTCGACCGCGCTGGCCTAAAGGCTGGAAACAAAGGCTTTGAGGCTGCCATCGCGGCCATCGAGATGGCCTCCATCCAGGAAAAACTGGCCGCCGAACCCGTTGGACGGAAGTCCTAATGGGCACCCGCCGGAAATCACGCGAATTAGCCATGCAAATGCTCTTCCAGGGCGACCTGGGCAAGCAGAAACCAGAAGAAGTTGAGCGCCTCTTCTGGGACGCGCGTGAGGATGTAGATGAAGAAACCAAAGGGTTTGCGGACGACATTCACCGCGTTGCCACGCAGCGCGAGGACGAAGTAGACGGCCTCATCCAGAAGCACGCGCAGAACTGGCGCCTGGAACGCATGCCGGTCGTCGATCGCAATCTTCTACGCGCAGCCATAGCCGAAATGCTGGGATATCCAAAGACCCCCGCGGCCGTTATCATCAACGAAACATTGGAGATAGCGCGCCGTTATGCCGCTCCCGAAAGCATCCACTTCCTGAACGGCGTGCTCGACGCAGTAGGACGCGAACTCCTGGAAGCACGCCTCAAACCCTAGCCGATCAGCAGCATCAATACAAAGGCCCTCGAGAATCGAGGGCCTTTGTACTTCCCAAACTGCACAAAACACTAGGTTGTCGTCTTCTTCGGGTGCTGTGCGATCAAATTGACCGGCGCAAAGCCACTGCTCGTTGTCTGGCATGCGCCGGAGGGCGTCGTGACGCAAACCGGCAGCTGAGGGGTGATTTCGCTGCCTGTCGCTTCCGTCGCTGTCGCCGGTCCACTTGTAGGGTAAGTCATTGTAATCAAATGGACATCATTGTTGGCTGAGGTTCCGTCCGCGGCGCCCGTACCGATGTAAAAGGTGAAGTTATCGGTGCTGAAGACGCCCGCAACTGGAGCCGCCGCCGCCGTAGCGCCATTGCCCAACGCCAGCAGTTGAGTTGTTCCGCCACCGCTGGCGGGGGGGAAGTAAAGCGGAATCGCTCCGCCCCCAGAGGTCGCACCTGCCGGCAAAGTATAGGTAACAAAGGCCACTACCGAGTTGCTCGAGGGTTCAACCCCGGTGATCGAAGCAGCATTGATGCCCGCGAGTGGCAGCGGGCCATTGACGGTACTCGTAAAATACCCAGTCGTCGGCTGCGCCGCTGGAGGAATCGGGCAGCCAGCGTTCGTCGGAAGGATGACGTCAAGGTCGCTCAAGGTCGAGGCTGCACCGTTAGCATGCGCTCCAAGGATATGCTTGCCGTCCGTAGTCGCCGCGATCTGGTCAGTCATAACGGGCTTCTCGTCCACCAGCGGAATAAACAAATTGTCGACGTTTGGCGGGTTTCCGGTGCCTGTGACGGTGCTTGCCGGGCAATAGCTGCGACCATCCGTGAATTTCGGTCCAGCGAAGTACGCTCCTACGCTGGGCACTGTCACCGTGACGCCCGTATAGATCTCATCGGCCGTGGAGGCCTGCCAGTCGGTAAACGTGGAGTGGGTCAGAACCGTATCGGTGGTGGTTGTGATGTAGACCGCCTGGTCATCCGGAGACCACGAAGCGCTGGTGCCAACGCCACCATAGCTGGTCGTAATCGCGTTGCTGGCGGTGGATACCAGGGAAATCGTCTGCCGGGTGGGATCTGTGACCACCAGGGTGCCTCCGTCTGGCGAGACGGACAAAACGGTGCCGGGGATCAGCTGGTTTGCGGCCGAGACCGTGTTGCTGGACGTGGCAATCGACATCAGGCCCTGGGGGCTTCCCAGATAGATTGCCGTGCCGGCCTGATTCATCACCATGGAGTTTGGAACGAAGGGAAGCTTGATCAGCGTGCTGGTCTGGTTGGTGGTGAAGTCCCGGAAGGCGAGGTAGTCCGAAGACGTGCTTCCCATGTAGAGCACGGTGCTGCTGGTTCCCGGAGTATTGATTGTGATGGGATTCGAGGTGATCGCCTTGCCGTTTCCAAACAACCCAATTTGATTGAAGGGCGACGGGTTGCACGTAGCCGGCTGGCAAACGGCGGTGATATCCGCCGAGCCTGGAAAGGCAGGCGTTACCGATCCAACTGCTGCAGGAATGGTTTGCGGTGTGGTCGAGTTGTACTCGAGGGTAAGGCCGGTGATGACGTTTCCATTCGTGTCTCGAACGGTAGCAGTCAACGGCTGCAGCGTGTTGACCGCGACGTTGATGGGGTTCGATGAGGAATTTGGATCCGCGAGGACGATAGAAGCAGGCGGGCAGGTGGAGAAGTAGCCTGCATTGGTTGCTGTCGAGGATTGAGAGATGGTCGCAGTAATCGTCGTGGAACCGGGTTGTTGCGCCGTGGCGGCGCCGTTCTGGTCAATGGACACGATGCCCGTGGTCTGGGCGCCGAACGTCAGATGGCCAACCTGGCAGGTAATGTTCTGGGCGGCGTTGCCCGTGGTGCCGCCACCCTGATAGACGCGCGCTACGAGCTGACCCACCTGGTTCTGTGACAGGCAGGAGGTACCGCTGTAAGGCGGCGCGATGACAGGCGTACCGACCGTATTGTTGGGGCAGCAGTCGGTGCCGGGATCGATCGTGCAGTTGGCCGTTGCGTTGCCGAGGACGGCGCCGGTGGCGACAGGATGCACAAAGATGGGAATCGCGTTGCTGGTGGCGCCATTGGCTGAAGCGGTTACGAGCGCGGCGACGCCGCCGGGGGTGGAAATGACAGTCGGGGCAGCGGTGTAGAACGCGGCAACGATATCACCTATTTGCACAGGAAAGATGCCGGATGGCGACGGTTCATGGGTGATCGCGCCACTGGATGCGACGAAGTTGTAGATCGCAGAGACGGTTCCGCCCAGGATCTGGACTGTCCCTGGAGCGCTCGCGGTGTAGGCGTAAGCAGGTGTGAACGTGAGCGTCGGCGCGGTGGTGTAGGTGATGGTGACCGTCTCACTCGGGACGACGAAGAACGAGCCGCTGGTCAGGCCCGTGCTGGTGGTTGCGCCGTTGACCGTCGTGGTGATGGAGGTGACTACCCCATTCTGGACGGAGAGGAGGCCTGGGGTCGTCCCCGCGTAGGTAAAGGGAGACGCCGCGGGTGCAACGGGTACGGCAGGAGGGGTCGTCGCGGGTACGGTAAGGACGACTGGCTTGGGCGCAGGCGGGGCTGACGAAGGCGGTGTGCAGGTGGTGAAATCCGCGATGCCGCCGCCGGTGTTCCGGTTCCAGGTGCCACCGCAGACCTGTCCAGTCGCTGGGTTAATATCAGCGAGGATGGGGCCGCCATTGGTGTTCGCTCCGAAGCTGCTGGTGCTGGCGTAGGTAAAGGACCTGACTGAGACTGCGTTGCCTTTGCAATCCTGTGCCGTAGCCGAGAGCGCGGTGCCCATCTGCCCGTAGTTGAGGCTTTCGCCGGTCGTAGCAAGGCTTGGCGACAGTGTGATTGTGGCTACCTGGCCGACCACCGGACCGGAGTCACCAGCGAAGCAAAACACAACTGGGGCTGCCTTGTGGCCGCAACCGGTCACGGACAAGCCCAAAGGAAGCGCAAAGATGAGAAGAACAACCAGACCAACGAACCGACGCGCCTTTTTCAAAAAAACCAACCGCACTAAGAACCTCCCCGTTCAACTAGAACGAAAGCTGAACGGTAATACCGTCAACTGCGAAAACTTTCGAGTCTCCAGTTTAGGGGTTGGACGGTCCTCGAGCAAATAGGGAGTGCAGGAATCGTCAAAGGGGGAGCAGGAAAATTGGAAAAACAAAGCGGCCAGCCTCCACGGTGGAAAGCTGGCCGCACTTGGTTTGAGCTGTCAGGTGGTGTTACTGGCTGGGTGGCATATTCTCCGCAAACCAGCGCACCTCGCGCTCCATGCGGTCGCGGATGTGTTCGGGGTTGCGGAAGCCATGGCCTTCGTTGGGGTAGACGACGAGCTGAGTTTTGACGCCGAGGTCGCGGAGAGCGTGCCAGAACTCGAAGGATTGCGGTGCGGGGCATTCGCCGTCGCGATCGCCGACGATGACCAGGGTGGGGGTTTTGACGTTCTTGATGAAGGTCATGGCGGAGGACTTGGCGTAGACGGCGGGATCGTCGTAGACGCTGGCGCCGAAGAACGGTGTCATCCACTGGTCGATGGAGTTCTCGCCGTAGTAAGAGAGCCAGTTCGCGAGGCCGGCGCCGGCGACGGCGGCACGGAAGCGATGGGTTTGCGTGACGGCGAACATGGTCATGAAGCCGCCGTAGCTCCAGCCGGTGAGGCCTTCGCGGTTCTTGTCGATGGAGACTTTGGCTTCGACGGCGTCCATGCCCTTGAGGATGTCGCGGAGGTCGCCGTAGCCGAAGTCCTTGCGGTTGGCGGCGGTGAAGGCCTCACCCTGGCCGAAGGAGCCGCGCGGGTTGGGCGCGAGGACGAAATAGCCGTGCTCGGACCACATGGTGCTGGGTCGCGGACCGGCGGAAGCGGAGGGGCCTCCATGGACTTCGACGATGAGCGGATATTTCTTGGAGGGGTTGTAGTCTTTGGGATAGGTTAGCCAGCCCTGGACGCGGAAGCCTTCGTTCTGCCACTCGATGGATTCGAATTTGGGAGCGGTGTGCTTGACGGCATCGTTGAGGTGGGTGAGTTGCCGGAGGCCGCTTTTGCCGTCGAGGGTCCAGACTTCGGGCGAGGCGTCGAAGCTGGATTTGACGAAGGCGAGGGTGTCACCGTTGGCAGGGGTGTAGGCGACCTCGTTCTTGATGGGGCCGCCAGAGACCGACACCTCGCCGAGATCGAGTTCGCCACCGGGAAGGAGAGAATGCTTGTCGGCGTCCCAATCGACGGCGAGCGAGTGGCCGCGGCGGTCTTCAATGAAACCGAGGGTGTTGTTGCGCGTCCAGATGGCATAGGTGGGCGTGCCGTCGATGCCTGGTGTGGCGTCGAAGAGATGGTTGCCGTTGGCGTCGATGACCCAGACGTCGCCGCCCGTGGAGCCCTGGTCGGACATCAGGCCGCCGATGAAGGAGAGGCGCTTGCCGTCGGGGGAGAAGCGGGGGACGGCGATCTGGAGGCCGTGGAGAGCGCCGGAAACGGTGACGGGATCGAGGATGACGCGGGGATCACCTCCCGAGGTGGACTGCGCGTAGAGCTTGGCGACCCACCAGTTGTTCTCGCCGGGAGGATTGGCGGCGATGAACGCAATCTCAGTGGAGTTCGGAGCCCAGGTGAATTCGTAGACGTGCAAGCGGTCTGGAGTGAGCCAGTGGCCTGCACCATCGGCGGCGTTGACCGCATAGACACGCTGGATCTCGACGCCGTCTTCGCCGATAACGCCATTCCAGGGAGGCATGGCGTCGAGCGCGCCGGCGTGGCGGGTGGCGTTTTCTACGAAGAGGAACGCGATGGATTTGCCGTCAGGCGACCAGGCGGGTTGCGCGATGTTGCCGGTGACGTGGGTGAGCTGTTTGGCCTCGCCGGAAGCTTTGGACCAGAGGAAGATCTGCTCCTGATCGGGCTTGGATGTATCCCCGGTGCAGCTGGAGCCGAAGGCGAGGGTCTCGCCATTGGGAGACCAGACGGGGTTGTCGAAGGAGCAGTGGGTCGCGCCTGCGATCTTGATGAGCTTGTCGTTGGCCGGATTGGCGACCTCGGTGAGGTGAAGGGAGCTGCCGTCGCGGCTGCGGAGCGTCCAGGCAACCGTGGTGCCGTCGGGCGAGATTGCGACGCCGCCGGGCTGGGCGGCGCGGGTGAACTGCTGATTAGGATTGGCCGTGTCGGGCGCGGCGGTTAGCGTGGGCTTCGCGGGAGTCTGAGCGGTGAGGGAGTAGGTGAAGAGGAGGGAACAGGCTGCGGTGCTTAGCGGCAGGAGGGCGCGTCGAACACAAAATCTCATGTTGAAAAGCGTATCATCGGGTGCCTCCGGGACGGCAGGAGGGCCCGCGCTGACGGCTCGGCCTTATCGCGAGAAGAGCTGGGTCAGCTTGGTGAGGTTCAACAGGTCGCTGAGGCGCGGCGACAGGTTCACCAACTCCAGCGTGCAGTAACCCTTGCTGATCGCCGACACCTTCAGCCCCACCAACACCCCAAGCCCGGAGCTATCCACAAAGGACACGTCGGCGCAGTCGATCAGGATATGGCCGCCCTGCTCGATGAGTCGTTTGACGGCTGTATGCAGGCTCTCGCCGGTTGCACTGGTGAGCCTCCCGTGGCACGTAACGGTGAAGACGCGCCAGTCCTGATCGTTCTTCGATTCAGCCACGTCAAAGTGGAACGAGGCTTCGGATGCAGTCGCCATCAACGTCTCCTATTCAGTTCTTGTGCTGGACAAGAAACCATACTAGCGTTCGGTTTTCCGGGCTTCGATGAATTTCTGATGATTCCGCAGCCGCAGCCTCATCCCTGTTCGCGGGCTGGCCCTCTGCGATACGCTTTCCCATGGCCTCATCCGACGACCCGTTCGCCAACGCCATCTGGAACGCGCTGCACACGACTCATCAGCATCTCTCCCTCGCCCACGGCCTCGCGCTCAAATACCCCGCTGACGTTGCACCCTTCTCCTGCCTCGCGGAAAACACTTCGGCAGCCCTCAGTGACCTTCACACCCTGATGGCTTCGGGCGAAACTACCTACGTGCTCGGGGATGCGCCAGCCCTCAGCGACAAACTCCTCTATCGCGGCGCCACTCCCTGCCTCCAGATGGCCTTCCCTGAGCAGTCGCCGCTGCCTGCGATCGAACCAGCCCTGCCGATCGCACCGCTAAGCTGCGACGACGCACCCGCGATGGTCGCGCTCACCGACATTGCGTTCCCTGGCTTCTTCCGCTCGCGCACCTGCGTGATGGGCAGCTACTTCGGCATCTGGGACTCCGCGAGGCCCGGGCAACTCATTGCCATGGCGGGCGAACGGCTGGTGCTCCATCCCACGCGTGAGGTCAGTGGCGTGTGCACGCATCCTGAGCATCGCGGGCAGGGCCTCGCTGCCGCGCTCACTGCTCGCGTCCTCGACCACCAGCGCCGGCTCCAGGCTCGCTCCGTGCTGCACGTGGTGTCCACCAACCACACGGCTATCAGCCTCTACCACCGGCTCGGGTTCCAGAGCCTGCGCGAGGTTCACCTGCATCGGCTCAAGCGGCCCGACTAGGAGGGACCGCCCTCTAAAACCCCAGCGGGCCAAGGACGCGCGCCGGGGGACCCCCCCCTCCCCCCTCTAAGTCATACCTTGTCGGTAAGTATATGAAATAAAGCTGGTTATGCGCCAAAGTACCCCCTGCCGGAGGGGCAAAATTGCCTGTAAAGTAGTCTATTCAGGCGGGTTAGGGGCAAAGTAGTTCAAACAAAGGATTAGGGGTAAAGTAGCTGTTTCAAAGGGGTTAGAGGCAAAGTATGCCTGGCAAAGGGGTTAGGGGTCGACTGGTGGATTTTCGGCTGTTGGCGGGGCCTTCGATGCTTGGGTATATGTCGGGCCGTTGACCCTTGGTGTGGAGTGGAGATGTCCCTAGTTCAATTGTAGTGAATGGGTGGGGGTGATTATGCCAGGTTTGGAAAATATAAATCGCCAATGGATATAGGGGGTTTGGCGATTTTGGGGTGGTGGTGGGCTTGACAGGTCCTTCGGGTCCTGCGCGGACGGCGAGAGGCTTCGCGTGGTGGGCGATCGGATGGGTGGGTGACATGGAGGAAGGCAATTCGGCCCGTTCGACTTCGCTCAGGGCTACGCCTGCGGCTTCACTCCGGCCTTCGGCAGAGCGGTAGGCTCCTGCGGAGCGGCGGGTATGAGACCCAAGGCTGAGGCCTTGGGGTACCTGGAAGCTTTGGGCCTTCGGTAGAGTGGAGCCCATCCATGGCGCAAGATGCCGCGCGGTGGGTGGGGCACCCTGCCGACTTCAAGCGAGCGGATTCGGGGTGACACATCTCTCAATTCCATGTGGGGGTTGGCTCTTTGGGAAGCTTGCTTTTCTTTGCTGCCTTTTGGCCGGCCTTGGCCCACTTCAAGGCGGTGTGTGCGGCTGCGAAGTTTTTGTCGATCGCTAGGGCGGATTGAAGATTGGCGATGGCTTGATCCCACTGTCCCAGTCGGCCGTAAGAGATGCCGATACCCCAGGTCGCTGTTGCGGGGTCCGCCTTGAGAGAAATGGCGATCTGCGCCTGTGCGATGCTTTCCTGGTAATTGCCAGCCTGGTAGGCGAGGCGCGCATTGTTGAGGGGGATGAAGGTCTGAAGCGTTTGGAGGTCGGGAACGGGGTGGTTAACCTCAGCCGCCTTAGCGGCCTGGAGCAGGTTTGCCGCCATCTGGTGTACACACTCCGCCCCTGCAGACTGTTGCATTGTCTGCCATGTCTCGAACGGCGACCCGCTGATATCGAGTGCCACTGCCCATGCTGCCTTGCTATCAGTTTGAGATCGAGTCGAGGTCCAGAGGATCATGCCTGGGCCAAATGTTTCAATTCCGCCGTTTCTGAAAAATAGTGCATCGTATGGCAGTTGAGAAACAGCATCGTCCTGCTCACGCATCGCTTTGTTTTCTGTACCGTAGGATGTGGGGTAGCCGCCAACGGTCTTCCTTATTACAGTAACCGCTTTGACCTCGTCCAGGGTTGGGAGGCGCCAGTCCGCAAACCCGCCGAGTTGGAGGGCTGCGCAATATTCATTTGCTTGTTGCCAATTGAGTCCGTTACTGGACCCTAACTGGCAGCACGCAATTTGGTCCTTCGGATTCGGATGAGGATTCCCATGTACTTGTCCGGTCCACATGAGTCCTGTCGATGGATCAGGCCACCAGGTCGTGGGATCTTTCGTCCACTCCTGGGCCAGGCTGCATCGTGTGCCAGCAAAAATAAGGCAAATGAGCGCGAGTGCGGCACTGGACGATAGCTTCGAAGCGGGCATTTCTTTCTCCTGGTGTGGACCTTGGCTACTGCACCGCATGAACACTGCTGCATTCGAATTGTTGTGAGAGACGTTCCTATGGACCTGGCCCCAACTCCGCGCTGCTGATAGAACGACTCTAGCTGGTCGTTGGGTGGCAACCGCAGTGTTCGTGGCTTCACACCGGCATTCGACAGAGTGGAAGGGAATGGGAGGGGCGGTCGCGCTGGTCGCGCGATGCCCACGTTCCACCCCAACGGACAAAGAACGTCCGTCGGGGACCCCGGCTTAGCGACGATAGGGCCGTCGCGAAGATGGGCACCAGGCTCCGGGGTCAGGCAAATCTTGACGGTTTCGGGGCGACTTGATACAGTTAGAAGGTTCCGCGAGTATCCGGAACGTGCCGTCTTGAAGAGGCTCGGCGGGTTGGGCTTGCGAAACGCAAGCCTTTGGCCTGCGATACACTGGATACAAGAGATTCTCCGCAGGATTTGCCAGGAACGTTGGGGGCGAATCGGTCAGTCTGCGGTTGGCGAAGATGCCTATCTAATCGCGCCTGCGACACCCTCCTCCCCGCTGTGCCACGGCGGGACCCCATGGGGATGGGCTATGTGGGCCGGAACAGCGAAACGGAGTTGAGCGATCGGGCGGGGTGAGGTAGGCCCCGGTTGATGCGACTTAGCCACCGTCGACTGTTATCTCGTTTGAGTGGTTGTAGTTGGTTGTAGTGCGCAGTCAGTCGTACGGCCGCGTGCAGGATTCAGAACTTCGCCGAAGCGTGCTTCTCTGATGATTGAGAGAAGAGGACATGCTTCGCCTTCCGTGCGTCCGGGCTGGAAACAGCAGTGGATGTGGGGAGAAGAGCGACCCGGCGAGAGCCGGACACCGCAAACGGAGGCGCTGCCCTGCACCGAGCCCGAACAAATGGTTTCGGGTAGCCAATGCCTTCGGGCAGGGTTGCTTTCACGGATTTTCAAGGAGCAGTAAAGTGCCTACGTTTCATCAACTCGTCAAGCAGGGCCGGACGCCGACCCGCTACAAGACCGCATCGCCTGCGCTGCAGGGCTCGCCGCAGCGTCGCGGCGTTTGCACTCGCGTGTACACGCAGACACCGAAGAAGCCGAACTCGGCGCTGCGCAAGGTTGCGCGTGTGCGTTTGACCAACGGCATTGAAGTTACGACGTACATTCCGGGCATTGGCCACAACCTGCAGGAGCACTCGATTGTGCTGATCCGCGGCGGCCGTGTGAAGGATCTCCCGGGTGTTCGTTACCACGTGGTTCGCGGAACGCTGGATTCGGTTGGCGTTGCGAATCGCAAGCAGAGCCGCTCGAAGTACGGCGCGAAGAGGCCGAAGGCGAGCAGCAAGTAAAGATTGCGTTGTGCGTTCTCCGTTGTCCGTTCTCCGTTGAGAGGGCCGAAACGGACAACGAACAACGGATAACTGAAAACGTTCAACAGGCTCAGCTCGTGAGAGGTTCACCGCGCTGGGGGAAGAAGAGAAAGAAGAAGAGATGCCGAGAAAAGGGTACATTGCCAAGCGTGAGGTTCCAGCCGATCCGATCTATGGGTCGACGCTGGTAACGAAGTTCGTCAACAGCATGATGTGGGGCGGCAAGAAGTCGACTGCCCAGGGCATCTTCTATGAGGCCATGACCAACCTGGAAGCTAAGGGTGGGGATGAGGCGCTGAAGCTGTTCAAGAAGGCTGTCGAGAACGTCAAGCCGATGCTCGAAGTGAAGAGCCGCCGCGTTGGCGGAGCGAACTACCAGGTGCCGATTGAAGTGCTGCCGGAGCGGCGCACGTCGCTGGCGATTCGCTGGCTCGTGACCTATGGCCGCGCTCGTGGCGAAAAGGGAATGGTTGAGAAGCTCACCGCGGAGCTGCTCGACGCAGCCAATGGCCGCGGCGCCGCGATGAAGAAGAAGGAAGACGTTCATCGTATGGCCGAGGCGAATAAGGCGTTCGCGCACTATCGCTGGTAAAGAGAGTTATTAGATGTCAGATGTCAGTTGTTAGTCAGAACGGCTTTTACTGGCAATTGGTAAGAGCGGCTTTTACGAACAACTGATAACTAAGAACTAAGAACCTGCAAGCTTCGGCTTGCGCTTAAAAGAAAAGGATCACCGTGGCTCGCACAGTACCTCTACAAAAGTGCCGCAACATCGGCATCATGGCTCATATCGACGCCGGCAAGACGACGACGACCGAGCGCATTCTCTTCTATACGGGTGTGAACCACCGTATCGGCGAAGTGCACGAGGGCACGGCCACCATGGACTGGATGGAGCAGGAGCAGGAGCGTGGCATCACGATCACCTCTGCTGCGACCACCTGTACGTGGAACGGCATTCGCATCAACATCATCGATACCCCGGGTCACGTGGACTTCACGGCCGAGGTAGAGCGTTCGCTGCGCGTGCTCGACGGCGCGGTGGCTTGCTTTGATTCGGTGCAGGGTGTGCAGCCGCAGTCGGAGACGGTGTGGCGGCAGGCGAACAAGTACAAGGTTCCTCGGATTTGCTTCATCAACAAGATGGACAAGGCTGGCGCGAACTTTGAGTACGCGACGTCGACGCTGGTAGCGCGTCTGGGCGCGCGGGCGATTCCGATCCAGATTCCGATTGGCGAAGAGGCGAAGTTTGCCGGCGTCGTCGACCTGGTGGAGATGAAGGCGATTCTGTGGCATGACGAGACCATGGGCGCGAAGTATGACGTCGAAGAGGTTCCTGCGGCGTTGCGCGAGAATGCCGAGAAGCTGCGCACGGAGTTGATTGAGGCGGTTGCGGACTCCGATGAAGACGTGATGCACAAGTACCTTGAGGGCGAAGAGATCTCGATTGCGGAGCTGAAGCGCGCGATTCGCAAGGCAACCATTGCGATGCACGTGTTCCCGGTGCTGTGTGGCTCGTCGTTCAAGAACAAGGGTGTGCAGACGCTGCTGGACGCGGTTGTTGATTACCTGCCGAGCCCGCTGGATGTTCCGCCGATTGAAGGCACGGAGCCGGGTGAGCCGGAAGTGAAGCTCGTTCGTCATGCCGACGATACGGAGCCGCTGGCTGCGCTGGGATTCAAGATCATGACTGATCCGTTCGTTGGCCAGCTGATCTTCATCCGGATCTACTCGGGAATTTTGAAGACGGGCGATTCGGTGTTGAATCCGCGTACCGGAAAGACGGAGCGCATTGGACGTTTGCTGAAGATGCATGCGAACAAGCGTGAAGAGATTACCGAGATCATGGCGGGCGACATCTGCGCTGCCGTGGGTCTAAAGAACCTGAACACGGGCGACACGATCTGCAGCGACAAGGCACCGATCTTGCTGGAGTCGATTGACTTCCCGGCGCCGGTGATTGAAGTTGCTGTCGAGCCGAAGACGAAGGTTGACCAGGAAAAGATGGGCATGGCGCTGGCCAAGCTCGCGCAGGAAGATCCTACGTTCAAGGTGCGGACCGATATCACCAATGGCCAGACGATTATTTCGGGCATGGGCGAGCTGCATCTCGAGATCATTGTTGACCGCATGATGCGCGAGTACAAGGTTGAGGCGAACGTCGGCAAGCCGCAGGTGAACTACCGCGAGACGATCCGCGCGAACGCCGAGGCGGAAGGCAAGTACATCCGGCAGACGGGTGGTTCGGGTAACTACGGCCATGCGAAGATTCGGATTTCGCCGAACGAGCCGGGCAAGGGCTACGAGTTTTCGAACGACACCAAGGGCGGCACGATTCCCAAGGAGTACATCAAGCCGATCGACCAGGGCATCCAGGAAGCGTTGCTGGGCGGAATTCTGGCCGGCTACGAGATGGTCGACGTCAAGGTGAGCTTGTACGACGGCAGCTATCACGATGTCGACTCGAACGAAATGGCGTTCAAGATTGCCGGTTCGATGGCGTTCAAGGAAGCGGCACGCAAGGCCAAGCCGGTACTGCTGGAGCCTGTGATGGCGGTTGAAGTCACGGTCCCCGAGGAGTACATGGGTACGATCATTGGCGACTTGAACAGCCGCCGTGGCCGGATCGAAGGCATGGAGATGGTTGGCGGCGTGCAGGCTATCAAGGCGACGGTGCCGCTGTCGACGATGTTTGGTTATGCGACCGCGATGCGCGGATCGACGCAGGGCCGGGCCAACTTTTCGATGGAGTTCAAGCAGTACGAGGAGGCACCGCGCTCGGTCTCGGAAGAGATTATCGCGAAGGTGCAGGGCAAGGACAGCAAGTAGCACCCAGCCGCGCGCTGGAGCCAGCGAAGTTAGCTGGCGCGCGCAAAACGGAATCAGGCGCCAAGTAAGGGCCTTTGCATTTTGGTACTACGGAGACAGTCATGGCGAAGGAAAAATTTGATCGCAGCAAGCCGCACGTAAACATTGGAACGATCGGACACATCGATCACGGCAAGACGACGCTGACGGCGGCGATTACGAAGGTTCTGTCGAAGCATAATCCGAAGAACGCGTTTCGCTCGTTCGACACGATCGATAACGCTCCGGAAGAGCGCGAGCGCGGCATCACGATCTCGACTTCGCACGTGGAGTACGAGACGCCGAACCGCCACTATGCGCACGTCGACTGCCCGGGCCACGCGGATTACATCAAGAACATGATCACGGGCGCGGCGCAGATGGATGGCGCGATCCTGGTGGTTGCGGCCACTGACGGCCCGATGCCCCAGACCAAGGAGCACGTTCTCCTTGCACGCCAGGTGGGCGTTCCGTTCATCGTGGTGTTCCTGAACAAGTGCGATGCGGTTGAGGACGAAGAGCTGATCGAGCTGGTGGAGATGGAAGTCCGCGAGCTGCTCTCGAAGTATGACTACCCGGGCGACGACACACCGATCATCCGCGGCTCTGCGCTGGGCGCACTGAATGGCGAAGCCCAGTGGGAGACCAAGATCGACGAGCTGATGGCGGCGGTGGACAAGTTCATTCCGCAGCCGGAGCGCGCGGTGGATCTGCCGTTCCTGATGCCGATCGAGGACATCTTCTCGATCTCGGGACGCGGT
>DATHQT010000005.1:0-34425 GCA_035482415.1 Acidobacteriaceae bacterium
CCCTCCTTCAGCCCACAAGAACAGGGCCAACGGCCCGACATATCACAGCCTAGGGCGAAGCCCTAGGTTGGGCCCACCCACGAACCCAAGGGCCAACGGCCCGACATATACCAAAGGGGGTCGAAGGCCCCCGCCCACGAACTCCTAAACGGAAAGCTCATACCGCTTGATCTTGTAGCGAAGCGCATCGCGCCCAATCCCCAACCGTCGCGCCGCCTCCGACTGGTTTCCCTTAACCGCCCGTAAGGTGTCTGCAATCAGCTGGCGCTCCTGGTCCTCCAGCAGCGACGTGCTCTCTTCGCCCGTACCCAGCTTCGCCTCTGTATGGATAAGGCTCTCTGGGAGGCTGTCGACATCCAGCATGATGTCGTCTGTAAGCATGCACGCGCGGCCGATGATGTGTTCCAGCTCCCGCACGTTCCCCGGCCAGCCGTAACGCTCTAAGACCAATAGCGCGCGGGGCGTAAGACCACCAATCCGCTTGGCAAACTCGCCGCTGAACTTACGAACGAAATGCCGTGCCAGCAGCGGTATATCCTCTGGCCGATCCTTCAGCGGGGGCACGGTAAGCTCCACCATCGAGAGGCGATAGTAGAGATCCTCGCGGAAATTGCCCGCTGCAATCGCCGCCCGCAGATCACGATGGGTGGCAGCCACAATCCTGACATTTACCTTGTGCGAGGTCAGCGAGCCAACCGGCAGGATCTCCTGGTTCTGAATCGCGCGCAGCAGCTTGGCCTGCGTCGGCAGCGGCATGTCCCCAATCTCATCCAGAAAGAGCGTGCCTCCGTTGGCAAGCTCAAAAAGGCCCGACTTGTCGCGATCGGCCCCTGTGAACGCTCCCCGAACATGGCCGAAAAGCTCGCTTTCAAACAACGTTTCGACCACCGCAGAGCAGTTGAGCACCACAAACTTGCCCGGTACCTGGCTGCGATGATGAAGCGCAGTCGCGATCAGGTCTTTCCCGGCGCCCGTCGGACCCTGGATGAGTACGGACCGATAGTGCGGAGCGACTCGCTGAATCATCGCAAACAGATTCCACATCGGATCGCTCTTAGCCTGTAAGCCTTCAAACTCCAGATCCTGCGCTCCATTGGAAGTCGACGCGCGTACCCTCTTTCTGAGGTTTGCTGACTCGATCAGCGACGCAACGCGTTCGCGAAGCAGCCCGATCTTTACCGGCTTTTGCAGGTAATCCGCAGCTCCCTGGCGTATCGCGGCGACCGCGGTCTCCGGCGTGTAATGCGCAGTCATCAAAATGACATCAATGGACGAATCAAAGCCCACCACCTGCTGCAGCACCTCCAGCCCGCTCATTTCGGGCATCACCAGGTCGGTAACAACCAGCCCCGGACGGTGCTTTCTGACCAGCTCCAACCCCGCCACCGGGTTGGACGACGTATAAACAGCCGCATCCGTGTGCGCCAAAGCCGTCGCCAGCAGCTCCAAACTGCCGGGGTTATCGTCGATGATCACAATAGATAGAGCTTCAGCCATGAATGAGCAGAAGTAGACCAACTAAATCCTATAGCCCCCCGCTCCGAATGGCTAGTTGGGTCATTTGGCGCAACTACTGCGCTTCAGCACCCAATGACAAAATCCAGATGTGACCTAGAACAGTTGTATGTGTTTGAAATCACACAGAATAGGGTTTGGCGCCAAGATTGCTTTAGTTCAGGTCAGACATCACAACGGAGGATTCGAAATGTCCAAGTGCCAGAACTGCCCTGAAGCTGGAAAACACGCCTTCTGCAACCTCGGTCCGGAGTCTCGCGCGTTCCTGGAGTCGAACTCGCTCACAACCGACTACTCCCGCGGCTCGACCCTCTTCCGCGAGGGAGATCGGAGCAATGCAGTCTTCGTGATGTGCTCGGGCAAGGCCAAGGTTTCTGCGACCTCCAGGGACGGGAAGACCATGATCTTGCGGATCGCTGACGCTGGCGACGTATTGGGAATGAGCGCGGCTCTGACGAAAGGCGAGTATGAAGTGACCGCTGAGGCTCTCGAGCCGTGCCGCGTCCGCGTGCTTCATTTGAGGCACCTAACAACGCTGCTGCAAAATTACGGCGACGCGAGCCTTGGAGCCGCCAATGCGCTCGCAGAAGATTACCGCGCAGCATTTGACGAAGCGCGGTTGATTGCGCTTCCTGCGTCACCGGCAGGACGGGTCGCCCGCTTGATTCTGGATTGGGCGGACGACGCAAGAAGCCGTTCCAACTCGCTGATTACGATGTCTCTGACGCATGAAGAGGTCGCATCGATGACCGCGACCACTCGCGAGACCGTCACGAGAACACTTGGTCGCTTTCGCAAAGAAAAGATCATTTCAACCCACGGCGTAGTTCTAACCGTCCTTCAGCCGAAAGCACTCGAACGACTTTGCGCCTGCTGAAGGTATCCAATACGACGCGAAGACCGACTGGCGAACTTGCCGTCGGTCTTGCTAACTGAAAAGAAACTCTTTCATCCGGAGTTCCTTGACGATATCGCGAAGGTTCGCCGCCTTCTCGAATTCAAATTTCTTGGCGGCCTCTCTCATGTCGCTTTCTAAATTAGCGATGTAACTGTCTAGTTCTGTTTGAGAGCTAAACTCGGGAAGCGTAGCATCCTGCTCTGTCAGATCGGCGTAGTCCGCCTTGAGAACTGTGGCGAGCGAGTCATCGAGGCTGCGAATGACGGTTTGTGGAGTGATGCCATGCTCCTCGTTATAAGCAACTTGTTTTTCCCGCCGCCGATCCGTCTCGTCGATAGCACGGCGCATGGAATCTGTCATTTTATCTGCGTACAGGATCGCGCGGCCCTCGATGTGGCGAGCGGCGCGACCAATTGTTTGGATCAGGGAGCCTTGGGAACGCAAGAATCCTTCCTTGTCGGCATCAAGAATCGCGACAAGAGATACTTCCGGAAGGTCAAGGCCCTCGCGCAAAAGATTGATGCCGATGAGGACGTCATACTCACCCTTTCTCAGGTCGCGTAGGAGCCGAATCCGCTCCAGCGTCTCGATCTCAGAATGCATGTAGCGACAGCGGACACCTACCTCGGTGTAGTAGTTTGCCAGATCCTCCGCCATTCGTTTGGTAAGAGTGGTGACGAGCACACGTTGGTTCTTCTGGGCACGCTCGCGAATCTCTGCCAATAAGTTATCGATCTGACCTTTGATCGGACGAATCTCCACTTCAGGATCGACGAGACCTGTGGGGCGAATGATCTGTTCAACAACGACCCCTGAAGATTTTGTAAGCTCGAACGGGCCCGGCGTCGCCGATACGTAGATTGTTTGGCCGACGCGGGTTTCGAATTCTTCAAATCGCAGCGGCCGATTGTCCATTGCCGAGGGAAGACGGAATCCATAATCCACGAGATTTTGCTTGCGCGACCGGTCACCGTGCCACATGCCATGTAGTTGTGGCACGGTGACGTGAGACTCGTCGATGAAAACGAGAAAATCACGTGGGAAATAATCAAGCAATGTCGGAGGAGGCTCACCAGGGAGGCGTCCTGAGAAGTGCCGAGAGTAGTTCTCAATTCCGTGGCAAAATCCGACAGACTTGATCATTTCCAAATCAAAGCGGGTGCGCTGATGAATGCGTTGCGATTCGACGAGCCTTCCTTCTTTTTCAAGTTGAGCTTCCCAGTCGGTCAGTTCGGCCAGAATGCCATTGATTGCGGCGCTCTTGCGCTCTGGAAGAACGACATAATGACTCTTCGGATAAATGGGGAGGCGGGAGTACTTCTGTTTGACCGTGCCGAACAACGGATCGATTTGCGAAAGCGAGTCAATTTCATCGCCGAATAGTTCAATGCGAAACGCGTTTTCATCATAGGTGGGATAAACCTCGATCACATCGCCGCGCACACGGAAGGTTCCGCGACGAAAGTCGATATCATTACGTTCATAGAGGATTTCTACCAAACGGCGGGTGATGTCTTCCCGTTTGATCCTCTGTCCTTTTTCCAGCAAGAGCAGCATGCCGTAATACGCTTCTGGCGAACCCAGTCCGTAAATGCAAGAGACGGAACTGACGATAATAGAGTCACGTCGTTCGAACAGGCTGCGAGTAGCTGAGAGACGAAGCTTGTCGAGTTCGTCGTTGATGGTGGATTCTTTCTCGATGTAGAGATCGCCGGAAGGGATGTACGCCTCCGGCTGGTAGTAATCGTAGTAGGAAACGAAGTACTCTACGGCGTTGTTAGGAAAGAATTGCTTGAACTCATGATAGAGCTGCGCCGCAAGCGTCTTGTTGTGTGCCAGAATGAGCGCCGGACGGTTGAGTCCAGCGATAATCTTTGCCATCGTAAACGTCTTGCCCGAGCCGGTGACGCCCAGCAGCACCTGGTCCTTCTCGCCGGCATGCAGTCCGGATACGAGTTCCGCAATCGCACGTGGCTGGTCACCCTGGGGTCTGTATTCAGAGACGAGTTGGAAGTCCATCCTTGTAGGATAGGGCAAGGGAGGGTGGAGATGTCTGAGGCGAACACAGAGCTTTGGCTAGTCCGACATGGGGAGACGGAATGGAGTCTTGACGGCCGACACACCAGTCGGACCGACATCCCGTTGACCGACCGTGGTCGTGAACGGGCCAAGTGGTTGCGTACGGTCATGTCGAACAAGAAGTTTGCCGCGGTGTTTGTCAGCCCCCGGCAAAGAGCTCGCGAGACGTGTGAGATAGCGGGTTTCGGCGATGTAGCCGTGGTCGATGACAACCTCCAGGAATGGAATTATGGGGAAAGCGAAGGGAAGACAACCCAGCAGATGCGAGAGCTGCACGGGCCGCAATGGAGCGTCTGGACCAGCCCGATTCTCGGCGGCGAAACGGTAGAACGTGTGGGAGAGCGCGCGGATGACATGATCCATACGGCTTTGGCTGCTGCCTCATCCGGCGGAGCGGTTGCGCTTTTCGCGCACGCCCACGTCTTGAGGATCCTCGCCGCCCGCTGGATTGGATTACCTGCTGTCGGTGGTCAATTCTTCGAGCTTGGTACCGGGAGCGTCAGCGTGGTGGGATTTGAGCGCGAAACACGTGTCATCTCGAAATGGAATTATGTCGAGGAGACTGAGTAGAGGATCGCCGGCGCAGGCGAGGGTAATCCCTTGCGGCGTATTTCGGGCCAAGGAAGGAAGTGTTGCGGATGGGCTCGATCGTTGACTTAGAGCATGTGCACGTGGCTAGAGGAAATAATGTAGTTCTGCATGATCTCAGTCTCCGGATCGACCGCGGCGAGCATTTGGCGATTCTGGGGCCCAACGGCTGCGGAAAATCCACGCTCCTCAAAACGATCACTTGTGAGCTCTATCCAGTGGTGCGGCCAGAGACAAGAGTCCGAATTATGGGAAGAGAGCGATGGGATCTTACGGAACTCAAGCGACGCATGGGCGTTGTCGCGGCAGAGCTGCCAGGTAGACAGACGCTATCGATCACAGGATTTGACGCGATCCTCACGGGGTTCTTTTCTAGTTCAACCTTGTGGCCAAATTTATTCGTCACGAAACGCATGCGTGAGCGTGCGGAAGACATTCTGGTTCAGGTAAATGCTGAAAACCTCAGAGGCACTCCGGTAGGAGAGATGTCCGCAGGCCAGCAGCGGCGCATCATGATTGGACGCGCCATGGCTGGAACATCCTCGAATGACTCGGACGGCAGTGTGCAGATGCTGTTATTGGATGAGCCCTCGAACGCCCTGGACCTGGCTGCTCAACAGGACTTGCGGGACATGTTGCGCACACTGGCGCAGCGAGGCACAGCCATTCTTTTGATCACACATCACATTGCCGACATCTTGCCCGAGATCGATCGCATCGTGATGATGAATGCTGGCCAGATCGTTGCGGACGGCAGCAAAGAGGAGCTTCTTACAGCCCAACAGTTGGGTGCTCTATTCGGGCGCGAGATAACCCTCATCGAACGTAATGGGTATTGGAATGCTTGGTGAAAGGATTTATCTTCCCGTGCCTGTAGAACTCAGCTGCAGCGTGACCAACTCGGGTCGTTGAATCTTGCTGGGGCCAAGCACGGCAATCTTGGGAAGAGGGCCGCGGACCATCGCAACTTCATCACAGGCATAAAGCCTCGGGCAGGTCTGACAATCTTTGTAGATTTTGTCAGGCATTGCATTGCGTTCTGCGACGCGAAATCCGAAGTGCTCAAAGAAGTCCGGAATTCGCGTAAATAAGCACACGGAGAGAACTGCATGTTCCTCGGCTTCTGCGACAAGAGCTTTGAGAAGCAATCCCCCAGCGCCCTGTCCTTTTGCTTCGGGCTTCATGACGATGGACCGGACCTCAGCCAGATGCGGACCATATAGGTGCAGTGCGCCACACCCCAGGAACCCGCCTTCGCTGGTTTCAGCAACAGTGAAGTCGCGAATGTTCTCGCAAATTTCAGCATAGCTACGCTGCAAGAGCGTGCCATCTCCGGATAGCGAGTTCACAAGATCAAAGATGTTACGAGCGTCCTGGAGGCGCGCTTTATGTATGCGGATATCAGGCATGAAGGGCCTCCGCGATAGATGTTCCACCAGAATGATTGCGATTTTTCGCGCGCTCGCGTGCCAGGAGGAGAGCTTGCTGGACCTGCGCGGTTGCGGTACCTCCGATTACGTCATGGCAATCGATCGTAGCCTGTAGAGAAATTGCATGTTGGAAATCCGAGCCGAAGTCCGTGCTGAACGATCGAAGGTCGTCAGTCGAAAGTGCATCGAGCTCCACACCCTTCTCTAAGGCGAAGCGAACGACGTTTCCGACGATCTCGTGTGCGTTTCGGAAGGGAACACCTTTGTGCGTGAGATAGGTTGCAGCGGCCATTGCGTTTAGATAGCCAGACGTTGCCGCAAGTTTCATCGTGTCCAGGCGAAACTTCAGTGCTCTTGTGAAGGGTGGCAACACACTGAGTATTCCGGCGATGGTATCTGCTGCGTCAAAGACTGGTTCCTGGCCTTCTTGAAGGTCCTTGTTATAAGCCAGAGGTAATCCCTTAACAACTGTGGTGAGCGTAATCGAAGCACCGGCCAGGCGCCCACATTTGCCGCGAAGCAGTTCGGTGAGATCAGGATTCTTCTTTTGCGGCATGGCGCTTGACCCGGTAGAGAAGCACTCCGGCAGTTCAATAAAGCCGAATTCTGCGGTGGAGTAGAGCGTAAGTTCTTCTGCGAAACGAGAAATGTGCAAACCTAAAGTGTATAGACACTGAGTGAACTCTATTGCGAAGTCTCGGTCACTCGTCGCATCCATACTGTTGGGAGTGGGTGCTTCGAACTGCAGCGCCGCGGCAGCGATATTGCGATCGAGAGCGAGCGTAGCGCCGGCTACCGCTCCAGAACCCAGAGGGCAGAAGTTCATGCGCGTGCGAGCATCCAATAGGCGGGAAAGGTCTCGTTCCGCCATGCTGATATACGCAAGCAGCCAGTGGGCAACGAGTATCGGCTCCGCGCGTTGGAGGTGCGTATAGCTGGGCATTACGGCTGTTCCCGCCGATTCGGCGAGTGAAAGCAGTGCGTAGATCCAATGCTCCAGCCCGCGAAGCGTTGAGTCGATGCTGTTGCGTACGAACAGCCGCATGTCCGTTGCGATCTGTTCGTTACGGCTCCGCCCAGTGTGAAGCTTAAGCGCCAACGTTCCAATCTCTTTTGTTAGCTCGAGCTCAACAAAATGGTGAATGTCCTCCGCCTGCGGGGCGGAGGCAACCATGGCCGCACCAATTTGCTCGTCGGAGGTTTCGTAATCGATCTGGCCGCTGGTGGCAGAGATGCGATTGGACCAGTTGATGGCCCGCTCGCCGACGCGGGTTAGGCCCAAGAGTGTTCTGTCTAGTTCATCGGGCGTGAGGATGCCAGCTGCTGCAATCGTCTGCGCGTGGGCTTTGCTCGCAGCAACTTCCTGCGGGAGGAGGCGCCAATCGAAAGGGAAGCTGCGCTGCCATTGTTCGAAGGTGCGGTCGAGGGGCTCGCGAAAGCGACCCGACCACATCTTGATGGGATCATTGGACATTATCTGAAGCGTACCTCGCTGAAGCCGCGAAAGGTTTGCGGCGGAGTGTGCCGGCATCATATTTACCAAGCGCATGTTGCATCGTAACTACTCCTTATTGCTTCCGCTGCTCAGCTGGGGCATTTCAGAGACATTGTTCAGTGTGAGCAGGCCGCTCTTGGCGTATGTCATGAGTTTTGCCCGTGTATCGGTGATATCAAGGTTGCGCATGGTGAGTTGGCCGATGCGATCGCGAGGACTGAAAGCGGAATCGGTTTTCTCCATGCTGAGGCGTTCCGGCGAGAAGGTGAGGTTTGGCGAATCGGTGTTGAGAATGGAATAGTCATTGCCGCGGCGCAATTCGAGAGTGACCGAGCCGGTGATGGGCTTGGCGACCCAACGCTGGGCGGCTTCGCGAAGCATCATGGCCTGAGGGTCAAACCAGCGGCCCTGGTACAGGAGTCGGCCGAGTTTGCGGCCGCTCTCGCGGTATTGCTCGATGGTGTCCTCATTGTGGATACCCGTGATGAGCCGCTCGTAAGCAATGAAAAGCAGCGCGAGCCCGGGAGACTCATAAATTCCGCGGCTTTTGGCTTCGATAATGCGGTTTTCGATCTGGTCGCTCATGCCAAGCCCGTGGCGACCACCGATGGCATTGGCCTCCAGCAGCAGCGCAACAGGATCGGCGTAATCGGTCTCGTTGAGGGAGGCAGGGAGGCCCTCCTCAAATCGGACGGTGACCTGTTCGGGCTTGATCTCAACGTCGTCTCGCCAGAAAGCTGAGCCCATGATGGGGACAACGATCTTCATTGAGCTTGTCAGTAGCTCAAGATCCTTCGCCTCATGAGTTGCCCCGAGGATGTTGGAGTCCGTTGAGTAGGCTTTTTCAGAGGACATCTTGTAGGAGAAGCCGGACTTCTGCATGAAGGCCGACATCTCGGCGCGGCCTCCGAGCTCGTCAATGAAGGCAGCATCCAGCCACGGTTTATAAACTTTGAGATTCGGATTCACAAGCAAGCCGTAACGGTAAAAGCGCTCGATGTCGTTGCCCTTGAAGGTGGATCCATCGCCCCAGATGTTGACGTCGTCCTCCTTCATAGCGGTAACGAGCATGGTGCCGGTGACTGCGCGGCCGATGGGGGTGGTATTAAAGTACGTGACTCCAGCAGTAGTGATGTGAAACGCACCCGACTGGAGAGCGGCTATGCCTTCGCGGACCAACTGCTGCCGGCAGTCGATGAGCCGCGCTTTTTCAGCTCCGTACTCCAGGGCCTTGCGGGGAATCTCGTCATAGTCGGCCTCATCAGGCTGACCGAGGTTGGCTGTGTATGCGAAAGGCACAGCGCCTTTCTGCTTCATCCAGTGAAGTGCGGCGCTCGTATCCAGGCCGCCGGAGAAAGCAATCCCAACCTTTTGGCCAATCGGTAGAGTTTCTAAAATTACGGACATAAAGATATTTTCCTGAAGCGTTATCGCTTGGTGCGGGCCTGTAAGCCGGCGCGGTTGCGGTTGCTGGGAATTCGCTTAGCCCCACCAAGCAACATTAGAGTGATCGCCTTCTGTGCATGCATACGGTTCTCGGCTTGGTCAAAGACTACGGACTGAAGTCCATCGAGTACAGCATCCGTGACTTCTGCCCCGCGGTGAGCCGGTAGACAATGCATGAAGACCGCCGACTCCTGCGCGCGTGACATCATGTCATCATTGACCTGAAAGGGCTTGAAGATTGGCGCTCGGCGCGCTGCTTCATGTTCCTGGCCCATACTTGTGCAGACATCGGTATAGATGGCGTCTGCCTCGATTGCCGCCTTCAACGGATCATGGGTCAGCGTTAGAGAGCCGCCGGTGTTCTCGGCAATCTCGATCGCCTTATGAACAATCTCGAGTTTAGGTTCGAATCCTTTAGGTGTTGCAACGGTACAGTGCACGCCAAGCAGTGCAGCCGTGAGCATGAGCGAGTGGCAGACGTTATTACCATCTCCTACATAGGTGAACTTCAGGCCTTCGAGTGAGCCAAACCGCTCTTCCAAAGTCATGAAGTCAGCGATGGCCTGGCAAGGATGCTCGAGATCGGAAAGCGCATTGATAACTGGAACCTTGGCGTTCGCTGCCATCTCTGTGATCGTGTCATGCGCATACGTGCGCAGGACAATTACTTGCATCCAACGCTCCAGATTACGCGCCACATCAGGAATCGATTCACGCTCGCCCAACGGAGATTTGGTCTGGTCAATAAATAGAGCATTTCCGCCCGCGGTATTCATAGCCGTTTCGAATGTGAGACGCGTGCGCAGCGAGTCCTTTTCAAAGATTAGAACCATCTGCCTTGCGTCGAGGGCATGTCGGAAGTCTTCAGGCTGCGCCTTGACGGCGTGTGACAACTCCATAATTGCAGCCATCTCAGAGACGGATAGATCTGCGATCGAGCACAGATCCCGACCAACTAAACTCTTGGCCGTTTCATTGAATGCAGTGTCGGACTGAATGCCTCGTGTAGGAGCGGGACGAGCCCCTCTGGGAGGATTCATTACGATGGTCTTACCCTCTCTTGTGTCGTTCGTGCGGTTATCCATTAGTCGATTCTCCTGCTAGTACCCTGCTATCGGATGGTTTCGCAGGGGTGTGTAGGGCAAGTAATTCGTCCAAAGCGTCTGTCGCCTGATCAATGTGATCGCGTGAAATCAAGTATGGGGGTAAGAAGCGCAGCACGGTCTCATGCGTTCGGTTGAGTAAGATTCGTCGATCCATCATTCCTGCAAGGACAGCCTTCGCAAGCGCGTCGGAATCGAGTTCAACCCCGATCATAAGCCCGAAACCGCGTACGCCCAGGATGGAGGGATGCCTGGCTTGCAAATCGCGCAGCCGGTTGACGAAGTATTCTCCGGTGGATGCGTTGCGATCCAGCAGCATCGAGTGCTTGATTTCGTCGATTACCGCGATTGCTACAGCGCAGGCCAGAGGATTGCCGCCAAAGGTCGTGCCATGCATGCCTGGCGTGAAGGCGCGAGCGGCCCGTTCGGTGCAGAGCATGGCCCCAATGGGAATGCCTCCAGCCAACGGTTTGGCGAGAGTAGTCACATCCGGCTGAATCCCATAGTGCTGATAGGCGCACCACTTACCCGTCCTTCCCATACCGCTCTGGATTTCGTCCAGTAGGAGCAAGGCGCCAGTCGAGTCGCACAATGCGCGGGCGGTAGAAAGGAACTCTTTTGAGACTGGGTTTATACCCCCCTCGCCTTGGATGGTTTCGATCGCGATGGCACACACGTCGTTCGAGAACGCAGCTTTCAGTGCTGATACGTCATCGAAGGCAACAAACTCAACATCTGGCATGACCGGAGCAAAGGGCTCACGGTATTTCAGCTTGTGCGTCGTCGCCACGGATCCCATGGTGCGGCCATGAAAGCTGTGCTCGAGCGCGAGGAATTTCGTACCTAGAGGCTTGCCCTCGGAACGCAAAAGGCCTGCATGCGCACGCGCAAGCTTAAGCGTGGCCTCCCAGGCTTCGGTACCGCTATTGCAAAGAAAAACCCGATCCAGGCCCGTGATCTCCGTAAGGCGCAGAGCTAACTCAGCTGTGCCTTGATGAAAAAAAAGATTGGAGGTGTGTAAAAGCCTTTGACTTTGCTCGGCAATGGCATTGGTGATGACCGGATGGTTGTAACCCAGCGCGCAGACACCGATGCCGCTGAGCAGATCGAGATACTCTCTGCCATGTTCATCACGCAGATACACGCCTTCGCCTGAAACAAAAAGCAATGGATTGCGCTCGTAGGTCTGAATCAGCAGCTTGGCTTCTGCAGCTTGAATGTCCTTGAGGCTGCTCTCAAGATTCGATTTCATGCGACCATCACCTCCGTACCGTCATTAACGCGTGAACTAATCAGATCTGGAAGGACAGAAGCTGACTCCGCGGGAAGGATACGAACACGCTTGACCCCATGGATCAGCGCTTCCTTGCATGCGTTCAGCTTGGGCAGCATCCCACCCGAGACGACAGCTTGCGCTTCGAGTTCCGGGATCTGCTTCAGGGACAGCCAGCGCATCACGTTACCATCTGCTCCTTTGACTCCCGGGACGTCGGTAAGAAAGACGAGCGCATCGGCCTTCGTTGCGACTGCGCAAGCAGAAGCCATTTCATCCGCGTTGATGTTGTAGTATTCGCCGTCGAAACCGAGTGCGATGGAAGAAATCACAGGGATCGCTCCCATGGTCCAGATAGCGTCCAGCCATTTAGTATCCGTAGCTGCAATCTCTCCGACATACCCAAGATCAGGCGTGGTTTTCTTCTTCCGCGCGCGAAAGACGTGGCCGTCGCCTCCGGTGAGTCCCATGGCTGCCTGACCGCACTGGTCGAGCGCGGCCACGAGGGATTTGTTCACGCGGCCTCCTAAAACCATGAGAGCGGCATCACGTGTTTCGGCGTCGGTAACGCGGAGGCCCGCAACGAACTCGCTCTTCTTGCCCATCTGCGCAAGCACCCGGGTGAGTTGGACCCCGCCACCATGAACCAGCGCAACCTTGTGGCCGTCCTTGGCTAGTTCGGCGATGGCCCGGGCACAGCGGTGCAGCAACTCTGGGTTTTCCAGGGCGGCGCCGCCGAGCTTTACTACAAACTTCATAGGAGACCCTCCGCCTCATGCCATCCAGCCATCAGATTCATATTCTGCACCGCCTGAGAGGCAGCACCCTTCAATAGATTGTCAAGACATGAGATTAAGACCAGCCTTTTGCCGTCAGCAGCTAGTTGAAAGCCGAGATCGCAGAAATTCGTGCGCACAACATGCTGAATATGGGGGAGTTGGGGCGAACGTCGCACTCTCACGAGTGGAGCATCGAAATAGAACTGGTCAAGAATAGATTGGACCTCAGCACGAGCAGAGTGCTTATTCAGCCGCACATAGATTGTTGACAGAATTCCTCTGGGAATAGGCAGCAGGTGCGGTGTGAACTGGATCTGATCTTCCGCGAGGTTGAGTTGCTCGAGCAGTTCTCCGGTATGGCGGTGGCCAAACACAGAATAGGCAGATAGATTGTCCGCGGCATGCATGAAGAGGTTCGTCGGAACTAATGCTTTACCCGCGCCACTGACCCCGGACTTTGCATCGCAGATGATCCCATGATCGAGATCGATCAGGTTGGCGCGCACCAGCGGGGCCAACGCGAGGATGATCGAGGTCGAATAACAACCGGGATTTGCGATCAGCCGTGCCTGTTTGATGGCTGGCCCGTGAAGCTCGGGAGACCCGTACACTGCTTCAGTTTGCAGCTTGGCCGCAAGCGCCGGATCCGCATCCTCGAGTTTGTATACGGCACGGAGTGCGTCCGAGTGAAGGCGCCAGGCCCCACTAAGGTCGATGATTCGCATCCCGTGAGCAATCGCGTCGGGTACCCAGGCGCGGGATTGTTCGTGAGGTGTCGCAAGAAAAAGAATGTCGATCGATTCCCGCTCCAGCTGTTTCCAATCAAACGCTGAGACCTGCAACTCGTCCGCGAAGGGAAGGCCCGAAAGCTCAGGGTGAAGTTGGGTTAAAGCCGTTGGATGTGCGTCGGGCTCTCCCATTCGCCCAAGAAAGACAGGAGGAGTATTTGTCAGCTGAGGATGGCGCAGCAACAAGCGTGCAAGTTCGCCGCCAGCATACCCACTGACGCCCGCCACGGCCGTGCGAAGTGAATGGTTGGAGTTAGGCAATATACGCCTCGATTCGGCTCCTCAGCATCTCTGCTCTACGATTGTCCGGACAGATGATCAATACCGTGTTATCGCCGGCAATGGTACCGACAACCTCTTCCCAATCCTCGGAGTCGATGCTTGCAGCCACCGGCTGGGCGCCTCCCATCGTGGTTAGGACGATGAGCAGATTCTGCGCCTGACGCACCTCGAGCCCGAAGTCTTGCAGCACACCGGCTATCTCCGGAAGGTCGTCCTCTCCGTCCTGCACGACGGGCAGAGCATAACCGGTTGGGCCCTTCATTAGTTTCAATTCACGAATGTCTCGAGAAAGGGTCGCCTGCGTGACGTGGATACCGCGGCTGGCTAGTTTGCGCCGTAGTTCATCCTGATTGGTGACGGTCGTCTTCACCAGGAGCTCTCGAATCGCACTATGCCGCTGACTTTTCATACAGTCCAATTCACTTCAAGAACTGCGGCGCAATCCATATACCGCGACCTGAAAGCACGAAAAAACGTGACGCACGGAGCGTCACGCACTTCGCATAAAAATCCATAAATCATGTATAAATATACACACATGTGCTGTCAATGTGGAAGCGCAATCACTTTGCAGCCACAAAAGCAGTGTACAGGTCTCTGTTAGCCAATCGTCTGTTTGTGTCCTATCTCCATGCGGAAATGGAAGTATATTGAACTATGGGTGTGTCTGAAGTAGAACGCCGGAAGTGCGAAGACCCGATGTCGGCGCCGCAGCGTGCGTTGCCACGGCTTGGGAGCTCGCAGATCGAGGCCGCCGCTTCGTTGATTGATCCCCGCTTTGATCACGATTCCTGCGGAGTCGGATTTGTAGCGTCGGCGTTAGGTAAATCAAATCACCAGATTCTTCAACACGCGCTGACCGCGCTTTCGCGCCTTGAGCACCGCGGCGCTGTCGCAGCGGATGGAGCGAGCAGCGATGGCATTGGACTGATGACTGCAGTCCCGCGCCAACTTCTCCTGGCCGATACAGATGTGAAATTAGGCGCCGACGAGAAACTCGGCGTCGGTATGACTTTCTGGCCCAATGCTGAGACGCGGGCAGAAGGTGTGCTCGAACAGTGCCTCCTATCGCAACAGTTGAGAGTGCTGGTCTGGCGCGACGTCCCGACGCGGCCTGAGATTCTTGGAGAAATTGCACTCAGTACTATGCCGATCATTCGCCAGGTCCTGATTGCAGATAATGCTCCCGAGGATCCCGATCCTATGGAACGCCGTCTCTATCTGGCGCGCAAGCAGTTCGAGCGCGCCGTCGAGTTGGGCGAAGTCACGGGCTACATCTGCTCACTTTCGAATGCCACTGTGGTGTACAAGGCAATGTGCCTGGGACGTCTGCTTCCCGAGTTTTATCCCGATTTGGCCTCTCCTTCCTATTCGACGCATTTCGCTGTTTTTCATCAGCGTTACGCCACTAACACGCTGCCAGCCTGGCATCGTGCGCAGCCAGGGCGCAAACTGGGGCACAACGGCGAGATTAATACCGTATGGGGAAACCGTTCGCGCATGGCGGCGAGGGACTCCACGTTGCCAGTGGAGTGCAAGCCAGTTCTCACGCAAGATGGCACGGATTCAACCAGCCTCGATGAGACAGTCGAGTTGATAAGTCAAAATGGGCGCACGATCTCCGAAGCCGTTCGAATGCTGTTGCCGCCTGCGATGGTGAGTCGTCCTAGCCCTTTTTTGCAGTACCACTCCGGTTGCAGTGAACCGTGGGACGGTCCGGCTGCCATCGCCTACAGCGATGGGGTTGTCGTGGGTGCCGCGTTGGATCGGAATGGCCTGAGGCCTTGTCGCTACGCGATTACCAGCGATGGCCTGGTGGTGGCGGGTAGCGAAGCAGGACTGGTCGATCTGGATCCGGCGATGGTGATCGAAAGTGGTCGTTTGGGTCCCGGGCAGATGCTGGGTGTCGACACTGAGGAACACAAGATCTACCACAACGAAGAGATGCTGGATGCATTCGACGCGAAGGCTACGTACGCGTCTTTGGTTGAGGAGACACCGCTTCTGCCCGTTGCTGAGCCCGAAGTGAGCTTCGATCTGTCAGCCCAGCAACGAGGGTTCGGGTATACCAAGGAAGATGTGAAGATGATTCTGCAGCCGATGGCTGCAGGCGGCAAAGACCCTGTTTGGTCGATGGGCGATGACACTCCGCTGGCATTCCTGGCCCGGAGTCCGCGACCGATGTACTCCTTCTTCAGGCAGCGCTTTGCACAGGTTACCAACCCTGCGATCGATCCCCTCCGCGAGGCCATCGTGGTTTCCATGGACACGCGACTGGGACCCTGGGCGCACATTCTGGAGAAAAACGAACCGCTTCCCGGAATCTCTCTCCGATCGCCGTTCCTTTCTCTAGGCCAGGTAGCGGCGCTACGGGCCGGCAAATATCCGCACTGCGAGGTATTGCGACTCGACACGCTATCTTGCCTTTTTTCTCCCGAGCGAACGCTGGAACAGGCTATCGATGATCTTTGCAGCCGCGCGGTGGAGATGGTGCGGACGGGGGTTCGGCTTGTACTGCTTACTGACCGTGACGCGAGCGCGATGGCCATACCCATTCCAATGGCGATGGCTACTGGAGCTGTACATCAGGGACTCGTCGCGGCGGGCTTGAGGACCCTGTGTGGAATCGCGGTCGAAGCAGGTGATTGCCGCGACATTCATCACGCTGCGGTATTGATTGGCTATGGTGCGGGTGCTGTCTGTCCGTGGCTTGCTCTTGAGACTGCCAGATCGTTGCAGCCGGACGGAGTCGATGGCGAGAAGATGATGCTTAAGGCCTTGGATGCTGGCTTGGCGAAGGTGATGTCGAAGATGGGGATCTCGGTAGTGGACAGCTATCGCGGCGCACATCTTTTCGATCTGTTGGGTCTGCACTCGAGCGTTGTTGACCGATGTTTCCCGAATACGCCAGCTCCGCTTTCAGGCATTGGCTTCGCGGAACTCGATCGTCGATTGCGGCTTACCTGGCAGCCGCCGACGGCGAGTGGATCAGAAAATGCTGATCTTCCCGACTTTGGCTGGGTGCGATTTCGCAAGGCCGATACGGCAGAGCCGCACATGTGGCAACCGCCAACGGTAAAGGCGTTGCAAACGGTAGTGGGTAGCGCCCGTGGTATCGCAGCCAGCACTGATCCGGCGGCCGCATTTGCGATTTTCAGTCGTAACATCGATGCGGGCGAAGCCGTGACGTTGCGTGACCTGCTGGAGGTGAGGCCTGCCGGACCAGAGCTGGCGTTGGACGACGTCGAACTTGCAGACAGCCTGTGCAAGCGTTTTGTATCAAGCGCCATGTCGCTGGGATCGATTAGTCCTGAGGCTCACCAGACGATTACTCAAGCGATGAACTCGCTGGGTGCGCGCTCGAACACGGGCGAGGGTGGCGAGGATCCGGATGTCTATCGTCCCGTATACATGCCTTCGCCCGTTGACTTGGGTGATGGAGGGGAATTCGCGGCTCGGTCGAGCAGCCAGGGAGGTGCAGCCGCAGTTGCGGAATTGGTTTCGGCGCCTGCAGTGCATAGCTCCTTCAATAACAAGATTAAGCAGATCGCTTCGGGGCGCTTTGGCGTGACCGCGGAGTACCTGGCCCACGCGGAAGAGATCGAGATCAAGGTCGCCCAGGGGGCCAAGCCGGGCGAGGGCGGCCAGTTGCCGGGGCACAAAGTCTCTGGGCTGATTGCAAAGTTGCGTCATGCACAGCCAGGGGTGTCGCTCATATCGCCGCCTCCGCATCATGACATTTATTCCATTGAAGATCTTGCGCAGTTGATCTATGACCTGAAGCGTGTCAATCCTCGCGCTGCTGTTGGCGTGAAACTGGTTTCGGGTTGTGGGGTTGGAACGGTCGCGGCTGGCGTCGCGAAGGCTTACGCGGACTTCATCGTCATTGCGGGAAACACTGGCGGAACGGGAGCTGCGGCGCTTTCCAGTATCAAATACACCGGCAATCCGTGGGAGCTGGGACTGTCGGAGGCGCAACAGCAGCTGCGCAGCACGGGCATGCGTGAACGCGTTCGACTGAGAACAGATGGCGGCATTGCGACGGCGCGCGATGTGCTCGTCGCAGCCCTGTTGGGTGCGGATGAATATGCATTCGGCACGGCCGTTCTGGTTGCCCTGGGATGCGATATGGCGAGGCAGTGTCATCTCAATACCTGTCCTACCGGTATTGCGACTCAGCGGCCTGAATTGCGCGCGAAATTCCGCGGGAAGCCCGAGCATGTCGTCATGTTCTTCCGCCAGCTTTCCGCAGATCTTCGTCGGCTACTGGCCAAGTTCGGTTTGCCTAGCCTGGAGGCCGCGATCGGACGGGTCGACTTGCTGGAGCAAGTGCGATTCGATGGCAACCTTGACCTTACGCCGATTCTGTCGGACGCAGGCCATGGCCCGACGCGATGGATGGGCTCTCGCAATCAGCGGCCCGGTGAGGACCATCCTTTGGATGATCCTTGGACTGAGCCGGCACTGGCTGCGGCTGCCAAGGGTGAGGCGTTTTCCGTTCACAGCAAGATTTGCAATGAGCATCGCTCGGTAGGCGCAAGGCTCTCTGGCGAGTTGTCACTGCTGCGCGCCAAGGGACAACTGGACGAAGTGGATGTGACTTACGATCTCGTAGGAACTGCCGGTCAATCCTTTGGGGCGTTCGCTGGCAAGGGCATGAAGTTGATCCTCACCGGCCAGGCCAACGACTTTGTCGGTAAAGGATTGTCGGGCGCGGATCTGATTCTGCGCGCGGTCGGGAGTGCCGCTGAGCACAGCGAAGAGCACGTCTTATTGGGGAACGTGGCGCTTTATGGTGCGATCTCAGGACGCTTATTTGCGGCTGGTCGCGCCGGAGAGCGCTTCGCCGTGCGTAACTCCGGAGTGACTACGGTGATTGAAGGCGTCGGTGATCATGCGTGCGAGTACATGACCGGTGGAATGGTAGCCATTCTCGGGCCCGTTGGTATTAACTTCGGTGCGGGCATGACTGGCGGGTTGGCGTGGGTCTACGACGCGCAGCAGACGATGATTTCGGAAGTGCGTTATCACAATGACTTCCTCGAAGCTCAGACCTTCGCTGAGACTACGACGGAGCAGCAGGCCGGTTTGCGCGCGCTGATCGAGGAGCATGTGAGCCTTGCGCATAGCAAGCTGGGCGAACGGCTGCTGGCCGATTGGTCGAATGCTTCCGCTAAGTTCATCCTGTTTACTCCAAAACCACAGGCATAGTAGCGATCTTAAGGTCGAGAAGGGCAGCCGCGGTTGAGTGGCTGCCCTTTTCTCTGCAGTTCGCTACCATAGAGTCATGTCTGATACGAAGCAAGGTTTCGCCACACGCGCCATCCACGATGGCCAGGAAGCTGATCCGCTCACCGGTGCGGTCAATGTCCCGATCTATCTCACCTCGACGTACAAGCAGGAGGCGATTGGGAAGAACAAGGGTCACGAGTACGCGCGGCTGACCAATCCGACGCGCGACGCGCTCGAGGAGAACTTGTGCTCGCTTGAGGGCGGGAGCTCGGCGCACTGCTTCGGGTCGGGAATGGCCGCGATCACCGCGCTTTGCACGATGATGAAGTCCGGCGATCATGTTGTGTGTTCGGACAACGTGTATGGTGGAACGTCGCGGCTGTTTGACAAGGTGCTTGTCCACTACGGGCTGAGCTTCACCTACGTCGATACGACCAATGCTGATGCGGTTGCGAAGGCGATTCGACCGGAAACCAAGCTGGTTCACATCGAGACTCCTACGAATCCGATGATGGCGGTGACGGATATTCGTGCGGTGGCCGATGTGTGTCATGCGAAGGGCGTGGAGCTGAGCGTCGACAATACGTTTCTGTCTCCTTACCTGCAGCGTCCGATCGAGCTGGGCGCCGATATTGTGATCCATTCGACGACCAAGTTCCTGAATGGCCACTCCGATGGATTGGGAGGCGTGTTGGTGGGAACGAAGCCACATCATGGTGAGACGTTCCGGTTTGTGCAGAAGTGTACTGGCGGAATCCTTTCTCCGTTCGATAGCTATCTGCTTTTGCGTGGCGTGAAGACGCTTGCAGTGCGTATGGAGCAGCATGACGCAAACGGCCGCGTCATTGCTGACTTCCTGGCAGGGAAGCTGGGTGCGGACAAGGTGTTCTATCCTGGGCTTCCGACGCATCCTCAGCATGCTCTGGCGCAGCGGCAGCAGCGCGGATTTGGGTCGATGATCTCCTTCGAGTTGGGCTCGCTGGAGGCAGCGAATCGGTTTGCGACGCGGCTGAAGCTTTGTTACCTCGCGGAGTCGCTGGGTGGCGTTGAGACGCTGATCTGTCATCCGGCGACGATGACGCATGCTGCGGTTGGCGCGGAGGGACGCGCGAAGCTTGGGATTACCGATGGACTGATGCGCATCTCGGTGGGAATTGAGGATGTCGCGGATATTGTCGGTGACCTCGATCACGCGATGAGCAGCTAAGTGATTCCCGATTCGGGACGGATATCGCACGTTACACAACTAATACCGTTCATCGCACGCTTGAGTGAAACAATCGCAGCATGAGCGAGAATTGCACGATCATTCAGGGCGGTATGGGTGTCGGTGTATCGGGTTGGAAGCTTGCGCAGGCGGTTTCGCGAGCTGGACAACTGGGCGTGGTGTCTGGGACGGCGCTGGACCAGGTGTTGGCTCGGCGGCTGCAGGACGGCGATTCGGATGGAGCGATGCGCCGAGGTCTGGAGGCGTTTCCGTTCCCGGCGATGGCGGAGCGGGTGCGCGCACGGTACTTCGTTGCTGGCGGCAAGGCTGAGCGGGCCGCTTATCTTACGGTGCCGTTGCTGGCGAAGGATATGCCTCGCGAACTGGCTGAGCTGTGCATCGTCAGCAACTTCGTCGAGGTGTTCCTGGCCCGCGAAGGTCATGGGAATCCAGTGGGCATCAACTACCTGGAGAAGATCCAGGCAGCGCTTCTGCCGTGCATGTATGGCGCGATGCTCGCAGGCGTGGAATACGTCATCATGGGCGCGGGAATTCCGCTGAAGATGCCTGGCGTGCTGGATCGTTACGCCGAACATCAAGCCGCGGAATATCCGATGCATGTCACCGGCGCGCTGGAGGGCGACGACACGACCATGCGGTTTGATCCGGCCGAGTTCATGGAGTGTGCGGTTGGTCCGCTGCATCGGCCAAAGTTCCTGGCGATTGTGTCCTCGAATACGCTGGCAACGACGATGGTGAAGAAGGCCAACGGACGCGTGGATGGATTGGTGATCGAGATGCGGACCGCGGGCGGGCACAATGCTCCGCCGCGCGGGAAGTTGCAGCTCAGTGAGATTGGCGAGCCAATCTACGGGGAGCGCGACGCAATCGATATTCCAAAGCTCTGCGAGTTGGGTGTTCCTTTCTGGCTGGCCGGCGGATATGGGCATCCGGACAAGTTGAGAGAGGCATTGGCGCTTGGCGCCGCTGGGATTCAGGTGGGAACGGCGTTCGCGTTTGCTGATGAGTCAGGGTTGAGGCCGGACTACAAGCAGGAGTTGATGGAGAAGGTCGTTGCGGGGACCGTGAGCATATTTACCGATCCGCTGGCGTCGCCGACGGGATTTCCGTTCAAGGTGGCGCATTTGGAGGGGACGGTCTCGGAGGTCGATGTGTACGAGGAGCGTCCGCGGATCTGCAACCTTGGCTTCCTGCGGGAGGCGTATCGGACGGCCGCGGGAGAGATTGGGTACCGCTGTGCGTCGGAGCCGCTGAGTCTTTACGTGTCGAAGGGAGGAAACCCCCTGGATACGGCGGGACGGAAGTGCATCTGCAACGGGCTGCTGGCCAATGTCGGATTTCCGCAGGTGCTCAATGGTAACCGCGTCGAGCAGGGCATTGTGACCGCGGGAGACGATATCACGACGATTGCGCAGTTCCTGCCTCCAGGCCAGACGCATTACTCTGCGTTGGACGTGATCACGGAGTTGGAAAAGGGTTTGAGGCCGTTATCGGCTGAACAGGATGAGCGGATCGCGGTCGTCGTATAGGCCTTGAGTTGGGAGCTACCCCCCCACCCCCCCTGGCAAGTCATACTTTGTCGCTAAAGTAGTCCATTCAGGGAGGTTAGCGGGTGAAGTCTGGCAGGGTGCTGGCCGTAAAGTAGGGCACACGAAGACTTTAGGGGTAAAGTAGGGAGACCAGAGACTTTAGGGGCAGATTTGCGCTGGAGCAACGATCCGCCGTGACAGGTGTTGCTCCGTTGATTTTTGGTTGGCGTCCTATTTAAAGTTTACGCCTTTGGCGGGGGTAACTATGCCAAGTTGACGGAAGAGAAATCGCCAATGGTGATGGGGGCTTTGTGAGATTGGGGGTGGGGATGGGGGTTGACATGCGATTTTTGGGTTGTTTTGGGGGAATTTGTTTTTGGAGTGCGCGCCGGGGAAGGCCCAGGGCTAAAGCCCTTCTTTCGGTGCGAGGTGGTTCAGGGGGCTGAAGACCCTGCTAATCCGGAAGAACAAGCAACAACCAAAGAAGAAGCAGATTCTCAAGGGAAACGACAGAAAGAAAAGCAAGAGCGAATACGGGGGTCCTTCCCCTTCGTTCCTCAGGGTCAGGATGACGGCGAAAAACGATCAACAGCAGAGACAAAAGCGACGGCTACAAAGGTGGCGTCGGAGCGTCTAGAACGGAGGAGTTGGTTAGAGGGTGGCGAGGACGTCTTTGGGATCGGGGCGGACGCGGTGGTCGGCGTGGGCTTCGGCGAAGGTGATCTTGCCGGAGGGGGCGATAGCGAAGGTGGCGGGGATGGGGAGGCGCCAGGTGTTGGGGCCTTGATCGCCGTTGATGAAGGGGATGTTGATCATGATGGATCGGTAGTGTTGCTGCATGGGCTCGGGAACGGTGTAGGCGACGTGGAAGGCGTCGGCGAGGATAGCGCCGGCGTCGGTGAGCAGGGGATAGGTGAGGTTGTGGTGCTGGGCGGTGAAGTCGTTCTGGCGAGGGAGTTGCGGAGAGATGGCGACCAGCAGTGCGCCCTTTTCGCGGACGGCGGGGAAAGCGGCCTGCCAGGCTTCGAGCTGGGTCATGCAGTAGGGGCACCAGCGGCCGCGAAAGAAGACGACGATGAGCGGGCCGATGCCGAGCAGGTCTGTGGAGTGCACCAGACGGGCATTGGCGGCGGTGGCGTTGGTGAGCGTGGTGGCCGCGGAGTCGGGGAGATCGAAGCTGGGAGCGGTGGCGCCGATGGGGAGGATGCGGTCTTCGATGCCGGTGAGGAAGAGGGCCTGGACGGCTTCATCGGTGATGGCGAGGCGGCTGGGCTGGACCAGGGCGCGGGTCTGGGTGGTGATGTTGTCGAGCTTGGTCTGGAGGTCGGTGGAATGCGGCATCTGGCTTAAGTGTAGACGCTTGGAGCAATGGGAGGCGGCCGGATGGGAACGAAGATCGGACGGTGGCGGTTGGGGGAGCGGTTGTGATGGCTGCTGTTCCTTTCGCGGGGCAGAGGAAGGTGCGTGAGGTCAAGATGACTGATTTTTCAGACTATTCGGGGGTGTCGGGGCGGTATGGTTAGGGGCCGGCGGGAAAGAGGTCGGAGATGCAGTGTCGAGGAGGCTTGTGAAGGGTTTGAGCAGAGCGGTGGGGGTGGTGGCCGTCGGGCTGATGAGCTGCGGAATGATGGGCGCGCAGACGACGGGGAGCGGGGCGGACGCGGGGCTGCCGAATGCGCCGGTGCCGCAGGTGGAGGGTTCTCCGGATGTCACATTGAAGGGGATGCCGAAGGCGGTGCTGGTGGATCAGAAGTCGATCTGGACGAGCCCGGCGCGGATTCGGAGGAAGGACCTGGTGTGGCTGGCTCCGCTGGCGGCGGCGACGGGTGTGGCGATTGCGACCGATCATTACACGATGAGTTCGGTGGTGTCGCATGATGCGAGTTTTAATGGGGACAACGTGAATGCGTCGAACGTGCTGATTGGCGGTTTCATTGCGGCGCCGGTGGCGTTGTTTGGCGTGGGGCAGTATGAGCATGATGCGAAGGCGCGGGAGGCGGGGCTGCTGGGCGGGGAGGCGTTGCTGGACGGTGTGGTGGTGGAGCAGGGGATGAAGCTGGTGTTCTGGAGAGAGCGGCCGGCGGTGGATGGTTCGCGGGGCTTGTTCTTCCAGGGGGATGCGGGATGGGACTCGTCGTTTCCGTCATCGCATGCGACGCTGGCGTGGTCGTCGGCCGCAGTGATTGCGGGGGAATATCGATCGCCGTGGGTGCAGGCGAGTGTGTACACGCTGGCTACCGGGGTGAGTTTGACGCGGGTGCTGGGGCAACAACATTTTCCGACCGATGTGCTGGTGGGGAGCGCGGCGGGTTGGTTGATCGGGCACTATGTGGTGCGGTCGCATCATCGTCAAGCGTTGCGGAAATAGGGCGCGGCACTAGAATGAGCGCATGGTGAAACGCGGAGTGACTCGGCGGGAGTTTGTGGTGGGGGGCGCGCTGGTCGCGCTTTCTGTGCAGGGGCGCAGGCTGTTTGGGCAGAGCGCAGAGGCGGTGAATGCAGCGCTGATCCAGACGCCGCTGGGAGCGCTGCGGGGCGAGGTCATTGATGGCGTGCGGGTGTTTCGGGGTGTGCCGTTTGCCGAGCCGCCGGTGGGAGCCCTGCGGTTCAAGCCGCCCGTTAAGGTGAAGCCGTGGGTGGAGGAGCGCGAGGCGAGCCGGTTTCGCGCGGAGGCGATGCAGGATGGGGACCGCGATGTTTCCAAGAGCGAAGACTGTTTGTATCTGAATGTGTGGACGATGCCCGATGCCGAGGCGTTGCCGGTGTTTGTGTGGATTCATGGAGGGGGTTTTACGGGGGGCAGTTCGTTTGCACCGGTGTTTGATGGGACCGAGTTTGCGAAGGCCGGCGTGGTGGTGGTGACGGTGGCGTATCGGCTGGGGGTGTTTGGGTTTTTGGAGATGGAGCCGCTGCTGGGGGCGGAGTATGCGGGATCGGGAAACAACGCGGTGCAGGATTTGATTTGTGCGCTGGAGTGGGTGCGTGACAACATTGAGGCGTTTGGCGGGGACCCGAAACGGGTGACGGTGGGGGGCGAGTCGGCGGGCGCGAAGCTGACGGATGTGCTGATGGGTGTGCCCAAGGCGCAGGGGTTGTTTGCGCAGATGATTTCGGAGAGCGGCGGCGCGGAGAGAGTGTGGCCGAAGGCGAATGCAGAGGCGGTGGCGCGGGGATTTGGCGAAGCGTGGGGTAAGGGTGTGGAGCATTTGAAGACCGCGCCGGCGGGCGAGTTGATCAGCGCGCAGGTGCGGTTTGTGGCGAGCTGGCCGCAGCATTTTCCGCTGCGGATGGAGGTGGATGGGAGTTTGATTCCGCGGCTGCCGGTGGAGACGATTGCGGGCGGAACGTGGAGCGGGACGCGGCTGCTGATTGGAACCAATCGCGATGAGAGTGCGCTGTTTGTGGGGGCGCATCCGCAGAAGGTGACCGCGGCAGATTTGGGGAATGTGCCGCTGGCACAGTTTGAGGAAGTGTTCGCGCGCTACCGGGCGGTGTATCCAACGATGAGTGAGGAGCAACTGCGGATACGCGCGCTGACGGCGGAGGAGTATTGGGTGCCGAGTGTGCGCGTGGCCGATGCGTACCTGAAGGGAGGAGGAGCGGCGTGGATGTATCGGCTGGACTTTGCGCCGGCGAGCGGGAGATTGAAGGGGGAGGCGTATCACTCGGAAGATATTGGGCTGGTGTGGGACAAGGTGAATGAGGACATTACGAATGTCGCGGCGGAGAGGGCGCTTGCGAAACAGATGCACGCGGCGTGGGTGGCGTTCATCAAGGGAGAGACGCCGGGCGCGGAGGGGCTGCCGTTGTGGCCGCAGTATACGAGTGATACGCGCGAGACCATGGTGTTCGACAAGGTGAACCGCGTGGAGACGAGGCCGGAGGAGGCGGAGCTGCGCTTGTGGGATGGGGTGATGTGAGGGGTGCTTGCAAAATTTTCTTGAGAGCGGGCAAGTGGATTTGCGCGGAGGTGGGTTCGGAAGAATAGGTGCACGGGAGGCGCGGGTTATGCGCAGAATCTTTGGAGTGGCGATTGTGGCGTTGGGGATGCTGATGGGAGCGCGCGGGGCGGCGGCGCAAATGATGGATTCGTCTACGGGGATGATGGTGGATGCGGCGACGGACCCGGTGGATTTTGCGTTGGTCGCGAGCGGGCAGCCGGGGAATGTGGGGATGGAAGCGATATCGGCGGCGAACGCGCAGGCGCAGGCGTTTGCAAGCCAGGCGATGGCGGACGCGCAGACTGCGACGGATGCGTCTGCGATGGACGCGTCTGCGAGTGCGATGACCGCGAGCGACGATACGCCGGTGGCGCCAGCGCTGCCGACTACGCCGAAGCCGGTGATTACGCCTGGGGGAGGGACGTTCACGGCTGGCGTGCAGGTGACGATTGCGGACAGCGATGCGGGGGCTGCGGTGTTCTACACGACGGACGGGAAGAGGCCAACGACGTCATCGCAGCGGTATGCTGGGCCGATTGCGGTGAGCGGGAAGACCAAGGTGGAGGCGCTGGCGTTCGATGTCAGCCTGCAGCCGAGTGGCGTGGTGTCGAAGACGTTCAAGGTGAAGGCGGCCAAGGGGTCTTCGTTGCGGGCGCGTGCGTCTTAAGGAGTGTTGCAACGAAGAAGCGCCGGGGAGGCGCTGCCTATGCGCAGGATGATCTTGATGCTGACGGTTGTTGCGATGGTCGCGGTTGGCGGGGGGTTGGCGAGTGCGCAGGACGCGACGATGATGGCGATGCAGGCGGCGCAACAGGCGAATGATATGGCGATGCAGGCGGCGCAGACGGCGAATCAGATGGCGATGCAGGCCGCACAACAGGCCACTCAGGATGCAATGCAGGTGGACAGCAGAATGTCGATGGCGGTGCAGCTGCCGGTGACGCCTCGGCCGGTGATTGTGAAGTTGAAGGGCGGGGTTAGCGTTGTTTTGTATGATGCTGATCCTAAGGCGATTGTGTTTTATACGACGGACGGCTCGCTGCCGACGTTTCAGTCGCAGCGGTATGCGGGGCCGATTGTGGTGAGCGCGAAGGTGCGGGTTCGGGCGATGGCGTTTGACTTGGCGGAGATGCCGAGCGGGGTGGTTTCGAAGACGATTCGGGTGAAGTTGTGAAGAGTTGACGTAGTAGGTGCTCTCACTGGCATCTCAATTTTGGGGTGCTATGATACTCGGGCTTTGGGAATGAGATGGCGGGTTGCCGAGGAGAGGGCTATGACGATGACTGGGACGATGAGAACTGGGTGGAGGGTTCTGGCGGTTGGGGTGGTGTGTGGGGTGATGGTTTGCCCGGCGATGCCGGCTTCGAAGTCGAAGCTGCCGGTGCCGAGTACGTGGGAGCTGGACCTGCTGCGGTCGGACTTTGGGGGTGGGCCGAAGATGCAGTCGGAGGTGTTCACGGTGAACGATGACAAGCCGGCGATGATGAGCCTGGACTTCGTGATGGTGGATGATGCGGGGCGGACGGTGAAGAGCTCGTGGAGCGGGCCGCAGAATGGAAAGATGCTGCCGCTGACGGGAAGTGCGGGGACCAGCTTTGGGATCGACAAGGAGGGAAACGAGCACTGGGTGTTTGCGGATGGGGCGACGCGGGTGGGGAAGATGTCGCTGGAGAAGGATAAGCGGACGGTGCTGGTGAGGGTGGTGTACACGGGTAAGGATGGGAAGCAGTATAACCAGGTGTTGATGTACAACCGGACCGACCAGTAGTGCTTAGTTGTCCGTTGTCCGTTGTCCGTTCTCCGTTCTTTGCGAAGGTGGAAACTAAATAACTGACAACTGACAACTGACAACTTCGAATGGAGGGAGTTATGGCTGATTCCCAGAGGGTGGTGCCGGCCGGGGAGCTGGCGGCGACGAACACGGCACATTTTCCCAACGAGAGTGCGGCGTATCGGGCGGCGCGGAATGCGCTGCTGGCGGAAGAGATTGAGCTGCGACGGCATGTGGAGCGGGTGGCTGCGCAGCGGCGGGAACTGCCGTTGGGCGGTGAGGTTCCGCGCGACTTCGAGTTTGTGTCGGAGGCCGGGCCGGTGGGGCTTTCAGAGTTGTTTGGCGATCACGACACGCTGCTGGTGTACAGCATGATGTTTGCTGCTGAGCGAAAGGCGGCGTGCCCGGTGTGCACGTCGTTTCTGACGTCGTGGAATGGGACGGCGGTGAATCTGCGCGAGCGGGTGGCGATGGTGGTGACGGCGCGCTCGCCGATGGAACGGCTGGCGGAGTACAAGCAGCAGCGCGGGCTGGGGAATCTTCGGTTCGTCTCGGATGGGTCGGGCGAGTACACGCGGACGTATGTGAACGCGGAAGACGCGGACGTGCCGGGGTTCAGCGTGTTCACGCGGCGGGACGGGAAGGTGTATCACTTTTACAGCGGGGAGTTAAGTGGGGCGATGGCTGATCCGGGGCAGGATCCGCGCGGTGCTCCAGACATGGATCCGCTGTGGCTGATGCTGGATATGGTGCCGGAGGGGCGCGGGACGGATTGGTATCCGAAGCTGGAGTACAAGCGCGGGTAGGGGGTAGGGGCGTTTGCGGTAACCAGGTTGCCGCAAACGAGGACAGGGTCCTTCACTGCTTCTGCGGTGGTGGCTCGTTCATCTGCTTCAGCTTTTGTTCGAGCATCATCTTCTCTTGCTGCTTGGTTATCTTGGGAAAGAGTAATGCGAAGGATACGCGGACAGTCCATGACGAGGCCTGGGGAACATGCACGACATTGCCGTAAGCCTGCACGCTGAGATTGACCGGCTGAAATCCAAGTTTCATGATTCTTCCCACGCCGCCGCCGAACGGCACCGTCCACACGCTTCCGCTGGGTGCAGTCGCGTTCCAGTTGGCTGTAAGGATCGGTTGCGAGGTCAGATACCAACCCTTTTTCAGGTTGTCGTTGATGAAGTACTGCAGCAGCAGCTGATTGACGTTTGTACGGCTGCCGCTGCCTGCGACCGACCAGATGTTGTTAACGAGTACGCCTAAAACGAAATTGCGTGGCATCGTCAGTGCGACGATATTCGGTCCCAGAGCAAGCTTGCCTTGTCCTGTGTAGTTGCTGGTGGCAGTCGGAAGTTGAATGAGTGGACCTGCTCCCCAGATCAACTTGCTTGGTTTGCTCGGAGACAGCAAGAAGGTGGGTTGCATATCGCCCAGGCCGGAAAAGCCAACTTGAGGTTCGGGAGAGGCCACAGGAAGCGGCTGGTAAATGATGGGGGTAATCCAGCGGATGATTAAGTTCCAGTTGTCGCTGACTTTCAGTGGAATCACGGGCTGAATATTCAGGACATTCTGTGTACGGTTTCCAGGATCGATCCCACCGTTGAAGTTATTCTGCACGGGAACGCTGATGAGGCTGGCTACAGGGTTCTGCGCCGCCTTTCGCAGCGCGTCGGCATTCGCCGCTGCAGCCGGCGTATCCTGCGTCGCGACCTCAGTACCCTCGGCTCCAACGGGTAGCGGCTCTGCGGGTTTGCTCGGGGGGCTACTCTGCTGTTGCGCATGTAAGGAGATGGATGCAAGGAACACACACAGAGAAACGAGCCCAAGGTAACGATGACGTCTCTTCATTTGATGGCTCACTGCGAGGAGTAGAGCTTGGGCGGCGGGGAAGTTCAACTGTCAGTTCTGACAGGCGTGGTTTCCCTTACCGCGCGGTCTGTGTCGTGAGTGGCTGCGACTGTGCTGCGGCAGCGGAACAGCAACTTGGGTCGAAGTTGGTGAAGAGTCGAGTTTCAGGATTCTGACTTCGATACGTTTCTGGTGTGTATCCATTCGCTCGGGCTGGATGGGCATGCAATCTCTGTCACTTTTGCCAGTTGTCAGTGACGCGCGCAAAGGACTACATTCGCTCGAAGGTTGGCCCTCCACAGGGTAAGCACGTCTGCGTGACGCAGCACGCAGCACTTGAGTTCTGTCACTCTCCTGCAGAGACAGATGCGGGTGTATCCCGAAACCGCCTCCCCATGAAAGACCGTTGAGCGGGTTCATTGGATTCCGCCGCCCTTCCGAAGTCCACGGACGACAACCGATTTTAGGAGCATGGATGAAAACTCTATTGGTGTTGCTGGCCCTTGCAGTATCAGCCTCAGGAGCCCTTGCGCAAAATTGTGTGAAGAACCGGCGGGGCGAGACGATTTGCAGTAACGGGCAGACTGCTGCGGCGTACAACCCGCACACGGGGAACGCGGCCGTCGCGCAGAAAAATCCAAATGGAACGACGACCACCCAGACGCGCTATGGCGGCACCGCAACTACCAGCAAAGGGAGCGGGACGGCGCACAACGCCAATAGCGCGGTTGCCTATAACTCGAGAACAGGGAATGGTGCTGCTGCACACACGAATTCCAACGGTGTGACGACCACAAAAAACACGAACGGTGGAGAAGCGAAGACAAAGAACGGGATGGGCGTTGCGTCAGGGCCGGGCGGCACCAATTGCGCCAAAGGAAAGTACCACCAGGGTTGCACTACAAAATAAGTTCGGCTCCTGCGGAAGGATTTCCGGCGGGAGTTAAGCCAGGGCGAGGTTGAGGTTGCTGATGGCTTCGTCGATCTCCTGCGTGTTCTTGAAGCCAACGGTCACAGCATCGACGCCGGCGTTGCGGAAGGCGAAGCGCATGGCGGCCTGGCGGTCTTCGCGGCGGGTGAAGGCGCCGGCGCCTACCAGCTTCATGCTGACCACGCCCATGCCCTGGCTATGCACCTTCTTCACGTGATCGACCACCTCGGAGACGTCGGAGGGGTTGTTGTTGTCGGCGCCGGTGGGGCCATCCATGCGGGTTCCGTTGTGGTTCATGCGGATCATCGCGACCTCGAGCCAGGGGTTGCCGGACATCTGGCGCAAGGCAGGCAGGCCATGGACGGAGGCGCCGCGGGCGAGGATGGTCTTCTTCGATTGGGCCTCGAGGATTCCGTCCTGCCAGTGCTTCGTATCGCTCACCCAATCGGGGGTGTGCTGCCAGTGGAGCAGCATGATGTCGAAGTACTCGGTCTGGGAGGTGCGGCGCATGTCGTCGAAGCGCTTGCGCGGGTCGACGCCGGGATCGGTGGTGACCTTGGTCATGAGCTGGTAGCTGTCACGGGGAAAGGGCTTCAACGCTTCGCCGAGCATCGCGGGTGTGACGTAGGCTTCGGCGGTCTCGAAGAACCGGATGCCGCGATCGTAGGCGTAGTGAATGAGGCGGCTGAACTCCTGCTGGCCTAGGGCGGCCTGCACGTAACCGTTGTCGGAGCCGGTGCCGAAGGCGAGACGCGTAACCTTCACGCCGGACTTGCCGAGGGTGACGGTGTCTGTGGCGGAACGCGGGGCTGCATGCAGGGAGGAGGTGCCGACGCTGGCCAGGGTTCCGGCAGCGATGGAGGTCTTGAGGAAGTCGCGACGGGTAAACGGGCTCATTGCAGGTCTCCGTTTGGGGCAGAAAGTGTCTGCCAATTCCAAAAATGGTAGCACCTGGGGAGGCTCGGCTGCAGGATTTGGTGCGGGAGGGTCGAGGGACGGATGGGGAGTGGAAGCGGGGGTAGCAGAGCGGAACGCTGTTATTTTTACCAGTGTCTAGATGCGCTGCGATCCGGTAGGGTGAATCTTCTTAAAGATTTAGCTGGCAGCCCCAGTTACGGGTAGACCCACATGACATGCAACGATCCACTTCCTTCGTGGAATAGAGGTTCCACAAAAGAAAGCATCCTCGAGTTCGTCCGCGGAGTGACGACGGCTGGGGGGCCTGACTTCGTGAGGCCCGAAGAGCGGATTGCGGTGTTCGATAACGACGGGACGCTGTGGAGCGAGCAGCCGTTCTATTTTCAGCTTGCGTTTGTCTTCGACCGGATGAAGGCGCTGGCGCCGGCACATCCGGAGTGGAAGGACAACCCACTCTTTACGGCGGCGCTGGCAGGAGATATGAAGACGGTGGCTGCGGGAGGCGCGAAGGGGTTGTTAGAGGTTGCGATGATTACCCACGCCGGCATGACCACGGAAGAGTTTGCGAAGATTGCTGCGGATTGGATTGCAGGCGCCAAGCATCCCAAGTTCGCCTGCTGCTATACGGACGTGATTTTCCAGCCGATGGTGGAACTGCTGGCGTATCTGCGCGCCAATCTCTTCAAGACGTTTATTGTTTCGGGCGGGGGAGTTGAATTTATGCGGGTGTTTGCGGAAAAGGTCTATGGGATTCCGCCGGAGCAGGTGATTGGCAGCAGCATCGTGACCAAGTTCGAGATGGTGGATGGCGTGCCGATGCTGATGCGGCTGCCGGAGCTGGATTTTATGGATGATACCGTCGGCAAGCCGGTGGGGATCAACCGGCATATTGGACGGCGGCCGATTGCTGCGTTTGGCAACTCGGACGGGGATCTGCAGATGCTGCAGTGGACGACGGCGGGGAAGGGATCTCGGTTTGGGTTGCTCGTGCATCACACGGATGCGGTCCGCGAGTATGCCTATGACACTTCGCCGTTGGGCAAGCTGGAGGTGGCGTTGACCGAGGCCGCGGCGAGGGGTTGGACGGTGGTGGACATGAAGAATGACTGGAACCGGGTGTTCGCGTTCGACGCCGACGAGTAGGGAATCAGGTTGGGCCCTTCAGCAGCGATTATTCGAGCGGCTCGGCGCCCTGCTCTGCGTGGAGCTCCGTGGGATGGGGCCTGGGGCGATACGAGGAGACGAGGCGGGAGATCACCACCGCGAGATAGAAGAGGCCGGTGATGTTCTCGAACGCGGCTACCAGTCGAACGTAACTGTTGATGGGGAGAATGCCGCCATAGCCCACGCCACTCAGGGTGATCATGCTGAAGTAGAGGAAGGTGCCACTCTGCCCGAGGGCGATGGACTGATTGAAGGCGTTGGTAACGAAGTGATCGAGGAGCCAATAGAGCTGGGAGAAGGCGACCGCGATGACCAGATAACTGATGATGGCCTCAGAGATGATGCTGCTGGTTACTTTTGAGATGGAGCCAAAGCGGCGCAGCAGTCCCCAAAGGATCGCGAGGGAGAGAGCTAGTCCGGCGAGAGGCGCGAGGTGGGTATAGGCGTGAATGGGGTCGCCGAAAGCCTCGACAAGGCGTGCGAAGAGCCAGAGGAGACCCACCGGGAGCACAACCCTTCGGACAATTTTCAGATCTGCCAGGTGGAGAGCGCCCACGAGCAACAGCAGAAGCTGGACGAATGCCACCACGCCGCCGATGCGTCGATGATGGTCAATCAGCGGCGAGGAAAGCATCGCCGCGATGAAGGCAACTAACAGCAACTCGGAGCGATAGGTTTCAAGCACGGCACGCAGGGTTCGCTTCATCGCTATAGTCTAGAGTCTCCCATTGCATGGCGGTTGGACGCGTGAATGATTTGCGTGCAAACGGAATTTATTGGTTGGTGCGCTCTGCTCTCCACGGGGCGTGGCGACCGTGGACGCCGTACAGACCGGACATTCCCTGTGGGCTGATCTCGCCGCGGAAGGTGAGGACATCGCGTGTGTCGGTGCTGAATTCGATGTGGTTGCCGTTGATCCATCCCTGGAATTTGCCGTGCTGGTGCGGACCGTGGAAGATGCCGGGGATGATGTTGCCATTCTGTGTGACCTGAATCGTCTTGAGCGAACCGCCAGGCTTATCGACGTTGTAGGCGTAGATGGTCCAATTGCCGGTGATGTTGGGGCCTGGCCGCAAGTCCTGGGCAGTTGAATTACCGGCGCTAAGGGCGAGCAGGGTGACGATGGAGAGAAAGAAAAGGGTGATGCGCTTGCGAATCATCCGTAAGCCTCCTGTGCCTAAGGAAAATGTAGCGTCGGTACGGTCCTCGCGCGGAGGCGAGGGGAGATTGAGAATGACATGCGCCACGATCTTAACCTGCGGCGCCTTTGTGAAAGTGAACCTGATTTACCGATACGATTTTGCCCAATCTACACTGCTTTCAAGGTGTCCACAATAAAAACTCTGTTTCTTTCTTGATGCGCAGGCCGTGCCGAAAAGAGCGGATTGTTCCAAAGGCGCAGACGCTGGGGATGGTGACAAATCCGCGGCCGGTGGGGTGACCTATGATGGCTAAGCGGGACCCCGCCGAAAGGAAGCGTTGGATTAGGTGACGGCAACTCTCTGCGCGGCAGGCGTCGTGGTGTTACTGGATGCGTGGGTGGGTGCTCGCTATTGTGTGAAGCTGATCCGCAAGGAGGCGCATCCGCGGATGGCGACGTGGCTGATCTTCGAGCTCGGCGTGGTGATGAGTTTGGTTGCGTACTTCGCGTCGCGCGATCATAGCCTGGTGAAGGCAGCGCTGAATCTGACGGACTTGGTGGTGGTCACGGCGATCATTGCGGCGCTGTTTTTTGAGCAGCGGGGTGAGAGGATTTCGTTCACGAGGAATGAGCGGGTGTGCCTGGTGATTGCGGGCATCACGATGGTTGCGTGGATGATTACGAAGACGGCGTGGATTGGGTTTGTGGGATTCCAGGTGGTGATGACGGTGGCGTATCTGCCGACGATTGAGAGCATGTGGCGGTGGAAGCGGGGCCGATCGCCGGAGCCGGTGGAGACGTGGGGGATTAATGCTGTGGCTGCGCTGATTGGGGTGGTGCTGGATGTTACTGGAAGGCACGATTATGTTGCGATGCTGTATCCGCTGCGGGCGTTTTTGCTTTGCGTGATGATCGTGGTGCTGGTGTTGCGGTGGGAGCGGAAGAGTCGCGGCAGTGAGGGTTAGGGAGTGCAGCCGAAGAGGTTGAGGAGGGTGGCGGCGGCTTCGTGGGCGTTGGTGGTTTTGAAGTCGGGGGAGAGGCGGCGG
>DATHQT010000006.1:0-187980 GCA_035482415.1 Acidobacteriaceae bacterium
GTTCCTCGGAATCCCCGGCGAGATTCAACTCACCGTCAGCGACGACGGGGTCGGCTTTGATGTCGAATCCACCAACAAGGGACGCGGCCTCGGCCTCATCAGCATGCGCGAACGAGTCAAGCTCGTGAAGGGAACCTTCTCGATTGCCTCAAAGCCAAATGCTGGCACCGTGATCAACGTTCAAATTCCAGTGCAGCCGTCGCCGCAACTCAATTGAACCATCGACGCCCCCGATAAGCCGTTTCGAATCGGAAGCTCGTGCTCTATTTAGCTTCGAAATAAATTGCGATCTCGTCAACCAGGGGCGAAGGCCAACTCCTGGTTATGCCAGCAGGTATTTCAGCAGCGCCATCCGAATGTACAGAGCGTTCTTCGCCTGCCGGAAGTAAGCTGCTCGCGCATTCGCATCCACCTCTGGCGAAATCTCATTGATCCTCGGCAGCGCATGCATGATAATCGCCTCCGGCTTTAGTCGATCCGCGATCTCCGCATTGATCACATACACATCCTTCACCGCGTCATACTCGTCCTTCGAAGCAAAGCGCTCGCTCTGCACCCGCGTGATATACGCAACATCGGCCTCTTCAATCACACCCTCGAGCTTCTCTCCCTCGTGGAATGCGATCCCCTTCTCCATCAGGTACTCCCGATACGCTAACGGCAGCCGCAGTTGCCAAGGCGAAATCAGGTCGATCGTCACACCCGGATAAAGGCAAAGCAGTGGCAGCAAGGAATGGATCGTCCTTCCGTTGAGCAGATCACCCACCAGCGCAACGCGCAGTCCACTCAACCGCCCAAGCTCTTTCTTGATCGTGTACATATCCGCCAGCGCCTGCGTCGGATGCTCTCCCACCCCATCGCCCGCGTTGATGATCGGCACCGGTGAGATTCTTGCCGCCGCCTCCGCAGTCCCCGGCTCATAGTGCCGAATCGCAATCGCGTCCGCATACCCGCTCACCACGCGAATCGTATCGCTGATTGTCTCGCCCTTTGTTGCCGACGAGTTAGCGCGCGCGTTCTCCGCAGTCAGCACACCCCCGCCCAGCTTCTGCATCGCCGCCTCGAACGAAAACCTCGTACGCGTACTCGGCTCAAAAAATAGCGTCGCCAGGATTCGTCCGCGCAGTGGATCAGTCAGCGCACGAAATACGTCGTCGCGCTCCATCTGGTGCGCCGACTCAAACAGCCACAATAAAAACTCCGGATCTTTGAACTGTCGTGCGCTGATTACGTGCTTGAGCTTTTCCATCGCGACGAACACTCCCTCAACCTGCCGGGTAAACCCTGCCTTGCAATACGCTATACGTCACACGGCCAGGCATCGTGTAGCCCTCAAACGGGGACCAGCCGCACTTTGTTTTCATGTCCTCTCGCCGAACCACATACGGCGCATCGGGGTTCAGAATCGTAAGCGAGCCAACATATCCCGGCTCGATCGCGCCATATCCCTTGCCGAACCCCTCCGGCAAAAACTCCTTAACAAACCTCCCCGGATTCCACGCGCACACCCGCGCAATATCCTGCGCGGTAAACCCATGCTCCGCCATCAGCCACGTCGCGAACGCTCCATAGGTGTCGAGATGCGGCACCCCGCTCACACCCTTCATCTTCTCTTCGATCGTGTGCGGAGCATGGTCCGTCGCAACATAGTCCACCAGCCCCACGCGCAACGCCTCAATCAGCGCCAGCCGATCCGCCGGCCCGCGTAGCGGAGGATTCATCTGCAGCCACAGCCGGTTCTCGTCCGTCAGCATCGAGTCATCAAAAAACAAATGATGCGGCGTAGCCTCCGCCGTCACCTGCACTCCCCGCGCCTTCGCTGCGGCAATCTTCTCCAGCCCACCCTTCGTCGAGTAGTGACAGAGCTTTCCCACCAACTCGTATCGTTCAATCAAGTACAGCGCAAACTCCGTCGCCGTAGTCTCAGCGCGCGCCGGCCGCCGCTGCTCATGCGTCGGCTCCCCTGCACTCTCGCGCAAAATCACGGGATCCTCGCAGTGAAAGCTCACGTTCTTCCCGCGATACTTCGCAATCACCCCCTCAAGCTCTTCTTGCGAAGCGAAGAACAGATCCCCGACCGATGGCCCCATGAACGCCTTATACGGCACATGACGGCGCAGCGGATTCGTTTCCGGACCAATCCCCGCGTACAGCGTCACCTGCACCGCCGACACCTTCGTCAACTGCTCCTTCGCCGCATAGCGCTCATCGTCTACCGGCGCAATCGGATTATTCGGCATGTCCGCAACATGCGTCACGCCCCCATGGATCGACGCCGCAGCGACCGTCGCAAAGTCCTCTTTGTACACCTGGGACTTGCTCACATCATCGCGCGCGTGAATATGCAAATCGCCAAATCCCGGGAAAATTATTTGCCCCTCGAGATTAAGATCGCTCTTGCCCGTCCGCGGCCCCACATGTTCAATCAAACCGCTCTCGGTATTAACCTCAATCGCACCCTCAAACACGTGATCGTGATTCGCAATCTTTCCTTCAAGACGCAGCATGGGCCGCCTCTCGTGCCGCGTTGATCTCATCCCGAAGCTTCCGCGCCGCACCCGCAGGATCATCGCTAAAGATAATCCCCCGTGAGCTCGCAATCAGCAACCCCTTGCCCCGAGCATCCAATCCCGCAGCCACGACCGCCGCCACATCGCCGCCCTGCGCACCCACGCCCGGCACCAGGAACGGAATCTCCGCCGCGATCGCGCGAATCCTTCGCATTTCTTCCGGATACGTCGCGCCCACCACCAGCATGCAGTTCCCTGCCGCATTCCACTCCGTACTTACCCGCGCCGCCACGGTCTCCCACAGCGGCCGTCCATCGCACCGCAAATCCTGCAACTCCCCCGCCCCCGGATTCGAGGTCCGGCACAACACGATGCTCACCTTATCCTTCCGCTCCAGGAACGGCATCAGCGCCTCGCGCCCCAAATAAGGATGCAGCGTCACCGCATCAAAACCCATCGCGTCGAAGATCGAAGCCACATAACCGCGATTCGTATTTCCAATATCAGCACGCTTCGCATCGCAGATCGTAAACACGTCAGGATGCTCGCCGCGCAGATACTCCGCCGTCAGTTCAAGCTCCCGCAGCCCCTGCGCCCCTCGCGCCTCATAGAACGCCATGTTCGGTTTGTACGACGCCGCATACGCATGCGTCTGCTCGATGATCCAGCGATTGAACGCGAACAGCGGAAATTTCTCGCTCTTGAAACGCTCCGGAATCCGCTCAAGCTCCGGATCCAATCCCACGCAGACCAGTGAGCCCACCGCATCCGCTCTCAGCTCGAACTTGTCTCTCGCAGCGCTCATCGTCCTCGACTCCAACACCTACTCAAACCCATGCCGCTTCGCCCACGACCGCGGCTCATCCAGCCAATCCCGCACCACCGCCGCTCCCGCCTCATCGATCATTCCCTGTCTCAGTGCGCACTCCAGCACCACCGGAAACGTCGTCGTCGCATGCAGCCTCACACCCGACATCGCGAACAAGTGCACAGCCTCTGGGAAGTCATAGCTGATGATCGCCAGGCAATCGCTCACCACCGCACCCTCAGCGCGCAACGCCTCAATCGCCGCAAGGCTGCTTCCGCCCGTCGTCACCAAATCCTCCACCAGCACCACGCGCTTGCCGGTTACATCGCCGCCCTCAACCCGCTTCTTCGTTCCATGTTCCTTGAGCTCTTTGCGAATGAACACCGAAGGCGTCTGCATCGAAAATCCCAGTGCCGCACTATGAGGAATCCCCGCAGCCTCGACCCCACCCACCACGTCCACTGCAATCTCGCGCTCGGCGATCAATCCCTCAAACCCGCAAATCACTTTCGCCCACTGCTCGGGCCAGAACGGAAACCGCCGATTGTCGCAGTACACCGGCGACTTGATCCCCGACTTGAACGTAATCGGAGCCGCCGGCCGAAACCCCACGCCCTCGATCGCAATCAACGCCTCCGCTATCTCGCGGCTCCGGCTCTCATAGCTGGTTAGCCCTGCCTCATAGCTCATGTGCCTGCTCCTTGATCTCTCTCGCAAGATCGGGATGCCACATCGCCGCGGTCGCCGACATCACCACATCCGCCCCAGCCCTGCGATACTCATCGAACGCCGCCGCGCTCCCCGCTCCACCCACGCCCACGATCGTAAACTTCTGCCCCAGCTCGCCTCGTATGCGCGCCAGCTTCGACGCCATCGCCACGCCCGCCCACTTCACCGAACTGCCGCACACCCCACTCCGCAAGCGTCCCTCTCCCGGCAGCGCCTGCTTCCCATCCTCGTCCAGAATCTCCGCCGAGATCGTATTGATCGCGGCAATCCCGTCCACCGTCCTCCCCACCTCGCGCAAGAACTCTTCCAACTTCTTCTCGTCCTTATAGAACGCCATCTTGATCACCAGCGGTACGCTGCCAATCTCGTCCTTGATCGCTTCCACCACGTGCCGCGAGCGTTGAATGTCGAAGCACAACAAGTTCGACGTCCCTTCATTCGGGCAGCTGAGATTCACCTCGATCACCGGCACGCCCGTCTCTTTCACCAGCCGCGCCCCAAGCACAAAATCTTGAATGTAATCCGCCACGCTTCCGTTCTCCGGCAGCGTTCCCTGGAAGCTCCCCACCACCACCTGCCCCGAGCGCGCATAGGCCGCAGCCTCCGCCATATCCCGCTGCCAGAACTCCGGGTCCATCGACGGCACACCAAACGAATTCGTAATCGACAGCGGCTCACTGTAATCCTCGTTCGCCACCAGCGTCCGGTCCGGCGCCAGGTCTCCCTCCACGTTCACCGCCAGCACATTCGGCCATGGATGACATGCATACTTGTGCGTCCGCACCGTCTTGTACACCGGGATGTCGAACCCCATATCCAGCGCGGCCTTTACAAATTTCCCATTGATCAGCGGTCCCGCAGGAATGCCAAACGGCGCAAACACCGGATGCCCGAGAAACACATGCTTAGGTTTTGTAGTTTGGGAAGTAGGAGAGGTGTTGGCGAAGAGGCCAAACGGGCCGTGCTCAAAATTATCCAGATACGACTTTGCCGGGTCGTAAAACGGCTCAGAGGGCATGCACCAGATCACCTGTCTCATCTAGTATAGCCCACCGTTTTTGCACTTATCTGGGGTCGATCTGCGTCTCGATCGCATACCGGACAAGCTGTGACCGGCTGCGTACCCCCGCCCGCTCAAACAGCTTCTGCAGCACCGCCTTCACCGAGCTCTCCGTCATCTCCAGTTGCGCCCCAATCTCCTTGTTGCTATGCCCCTCCAGCACGCCCCGCAACACTCCCGACTCCCGCGCACTCAGCCGTCCCGCAACCGGCCGCTCTCCTCCCACCCCCAACCCGCCCGACGCAATCAGCGCCAACGACGCTCGCGACGAAATCCACCGCTCCCCTTTCGCCGTGCGTTGAATCGCAAGCATCAACTCCACCGTAGGCTCCGTCTTCAGAAATACTCCCGTGTTCAGCTCCGTAACAGCTCGCATCAGATCAGCCGAACCCATCCCCGCCGTCACCATCAGCACCCGCGCCTCCGGCCTCACACGCCGCACCTTGCGCACCAGCTCAAGACCATTGCTGCCGCCTGTTCCCTCCAGCTCATAGTCCACCAGCGCCGCATCAAACTCCAGTCCCGCTTGCACCGCCGCCAGGGCATCCTCTGCATTCGCAAAGTCACCGCTAATCTCCACGCCCTCCTCGCTCTCCAGCAACCGCCGCAGGCTCTCGCGAAACAATGTGTGATCATCCACCAGCAGCAGCCGAATCACCTCTTCTCGACTCTTCGCCTTCATCCCTCCACCTCGACAGCAATCATCTCCACGACGAACGTAGCACCCGACGCGCTCGGCTGATACGCCAGGTTGCCATGAAAGCTCAGCATCATGGCACGCGACAAATAAAGTCCCAACCCTGAGCTCGACGACCCGCCACCGAACGGCCGAAACAAGCTCGCCGGATCTCTCACACCCGGCCCATTGTCTGAAACCTTCACCTGCACCAGCCCATCCACCTCGGCAGCGCGCAGCTCCAGCCGCCCATGATCCACCGGCGCCAGTACCTTCTCCGCATTCCGCACCAGGTTCAAAAACACCTGCAGTAAACTCTGCTGGTCCGCCCACACTTCCGGCAGATTCTCCTCGACATGCCATCCCAACTCAATCCCCGACTCGCGCAGCGACGGCGTCAAAATAATCCGCAGCTCTCGCAGGAAAGACTCCAGTCGCAGCTTCGTTGGTGGTCGCCGCGTCAGCGAAAGCTCTAACGACGCCATCCGTTCCAGAGCCGTCACCAGCTGCCGTAGCGCCTCAAAGTCCTCTGACGGCTCTTCCTGCACAAATGTCGCCCGTAAATTCTGCTGCACCACCGCAATCGCCGCGCAAATATTGCGAATCTCGTGGAACAACGCTCCCACCGCCAGTCTCGACCCCACTAGCACCTGCTCAAGATTCGCCTCTTCTCGATCGCGCACCTCGGTCGACGCATCGATGATCATCGCCGTCAATCTTCCCCCACGCGATGTGCTGTACGACGACACCCACACATCGGCCAGGAACGGGTCCTGCGTCGCCCGCAATCCCTGGCACTGCAGCATCGTCTTCAAATGCTCCCACCCCTGGCGCTGAATCTGCACCCGCGCCAGCGATGGCATGAACACGTTCAGTGACGAACCCTGTAGCGGCGTCGCTCCCATCGGACCCTCCCCCGCAAACATCCGCTCCGCAGCGTCATTCGCCTGCAAGATCGTGCCCCTCTCATCCGACGTGATAATGGCGATCGAAGAGTTCGCCACCACCAACCGCAGCTGCTCTTCGGCCCCCTTCCTCGCTTCAATCTCTGACTCCAGCGCATCTAAATGCGACGCTTCCGTAGCCCGGCGCATCAATACCTCCGACACATACAACCCCGCCGCCGTGTACGCGAAAAAATACAACGAGTCACGCGCGATTCCGTCCCGCAACGTCCATGGATAGCCATTCGCAGACTCAACCACCGCCGCGCATACTCCACCCAGCACCGGAATCTGCCAGCGCCGCAGCGCCGTACTCATCACAACCACTGGCGCCAGGTACAGCAGCGCCAGGGGAATCGCCTCGCTCAGCCGCCGATCCACATACCCAATGATCGCAATCCCCACCAACCCCGATACCAGTCGGAACGCATTGCTTCTCATGATGGTGGCTGCAGATCTCATCGCTATCTTCAGTATCTGTAAATTCTTACAGTGGCAACGCGTCTTATCGAAAGATAAAACTGTCAATCATAAGATTGAGCGTGGTCCGCGTCTCCGATCATTCCTCGTGGTTTACCCTCAAAGTAATTGCTTATTGTCGACTCGCCCTACGCATGAACCTTCGAAATCTATGAAAATGACGCTGAAAACGCAGCAAGATCAAGACTGTCCGGACCTCTATACCCACGGTCTGTATCGTATCGCCGCACCTCTTCTCCTCTTCGCGCTCAGCCTCACGGGTTGCAAGCATGACGCGGCTTCCGAGTCCGCCGAAGCTCCCCCCGCCGCACAGGTCGAGGAAGTCGGCGGCTCGAACCTCGTGCATGTCGACGGTGCCGGGCGTTTCTCCCTGGTGCAGGCCTCCACCCAGCCCGTCCGCAGCAAACTCCAGGTCACTGGCTCGGTCAACCCGGATGTGTCTCGCGAGATCCCCGTGCTCTCCCTCGCCAATGGCAGAGTGGTCGCCCTCCACGTCGCCCTCGGCGATACCGTCCACAAGGGCCAGCTCGTCATGGAAGTGCAAAGCCCCGACGTCTCCACCGCCTTCGACGCCTACCTCAAGGCCGTCAACGACGAGCACCTCGCCACCATCACCCTCGATCGCGACAACCTGCTCTTCAACAAGGGTGCCATCCCGAAGTCCCAGCAGGAAGCCGCACAGAACGGCGAAGACGATGCCAAGGCCGACCTCATCGCCGCCGAACAGCAGCTTAAAATCCTTGGCGTCGACAAAAATCATCCCGGCGAAAACGTGAGGATCTACGCACCCGCCAGCGGCGTCATCATCGCGCAGAACGTCACCGCCGCCGGTGCCGCAGGCATCACCTACGCCGGCGCCGCCGGCTCGTTCACCATCGCCGACCTCTCCCACGTCTGGGTCATCGGCGACGTCTACGAGAATGATCTCGCCAACGTTCACCTCGGTCAGCACGCCGACATCACCCTCAACGCCTTCCCCGGCAAAACCTTCTCCGGCACCATCAGCGATATCGGCGCCCAACTCGACCCATCCCTGCGCACCGCCAAGGTCCGCATCCAGGTCGAGAACCCGCAGCATCTCCTCCGCATCGGAATGTTCGCCACCGCCATCCTCGAAGGCTCTCACGCTGAACAGCGCACCGTCGCTCCCGCAACCGCTGTACTCCAGTTGCACGATCGCTCCTATGTCTTCCAGCCCGCTGGGAACGGAACCTTCAAGCGCATCCTCGTGAAGACCGGCGATAGCCTTCCTGGCAATTTGCTCGTCATCACCGCAGGCCTCCAGCCCGGCGACCAGGTAGTCAGTAACGCGCTCGACCTGGAGAACGCGGCGGAGCAGCAATGATCAAGGGTTTAGTGGATTTCGCACTGAACAACCGCTTCATCGTGCTCGTTGCGGCGCTGTTGTTGTTCGGGTGGGGCGCAATCTCCTTCCACAATCTTCCCGTCGAAGCCTACCCCGACGTCGCCAATAACTACGTCAACGTCATCACCCAGTGGCCCGGCCGCTCCGCCGAGGACGTCGAGCAGCAAGTCACCGTTCCCCTTGAAAATGGCATGGCGGGCATACCCCACATGACCCACCTCCGCTCCACCACCCTCGCCGGCCTCTCCAGCGTCACCATGATCTTCGACGACGATAGCGAAGACAACTGGAACCGCGAGAAGGTCCTCGAGCGCCTTAGCCAGGTCACTCTCCCTACAGGCCTCCAACCCCAGATCGGCACCGACTGGAGCCCCGTCGGCCAGATCTACTGGTACACCCTCAAGAGCACCAACCCCTCCATCGACACGATGCAGCTTAAGAGCATCCAGGACTGGCAGCTCGAGAAAGCCTTCCGCAGCGTTCCCGGCGTCGTCGACGTATCCAGCTTCGGCGGTCTCACCCGCGAGTACCAGGTCATCGTCGACCCCCAGAAGCTCATCAGCTACGGCCTCACCATCCAGCAGGTCCAACAGCAGATCGCCGCCAATAACGTCAACGCCGGCGGCAGCTTTATCGAGCAGGGCACGCAACAGATCAACGTGCAGGAAGTTGGCCTCTTCACCAACGTCCATGACATCGAGCAGGTCGTCCTCAAGACCTCGAACGGCACCCCGATCCGCGTCTCGGACGTCGCCCGCGTCGTGCAGGGACCCAAGATCCGCCTCGGCCAGATTGGCAAGACCTGCAAGCCCGAAGACGGCACCTGCCACGAGGGCAGCAATGCGATTCGCCGTGACAATGGCAAGCTTGTCGACGACAGCGACGTCGTGGAAGGGGTGGTCCTTCTCCAGAAAGGCGATAACTCCGACAGCACCCTCGATGCCATCCACGCCGAGGTCAAGGACCTCAACGAGCACATCCTCCCGCCCGGCGTGTCGATCGTTCCCTTCCTCGACCGGAGCAACCTCCTGAGCCTCACGACCGAGACCGTGCTCCACAACCTCACCGTCGGCATCTTCCTCGTCGCGCTCATCCTCTTCCTGTTCCTCGGCAATCTGCGCGGCGCCCTCATCGTTGCCATCACCATCCCCTTCTCCCTGCTCTTTGCCTCTATCTGTCTCGACCTCCGCCACATCCCGGCCAATCTTCTCAGCCTCGGCGCGCTGGACTTCGGCATGGTTGTCGAAGGCGCGGTCGTCATGGTGGAAAACATCGTTCGCCACCTCAGTCATCACCGTCAGCCCGACAAATCCGTGATGGCGCAAATCCGCGAATCGGCTCACGAAGTCCAGCGTCCCGTCTTCTACGCCATCACCATCATCATCACGGCGTATCTGCCCATCTTCACCTTGCAATCGGTAGAAGGCCGCCTCTTCAAGCCCATGGCCTGGACCGTAGCCTTTGCCCTGCTCGGCTCCCTGATCTTCTCCATGGTGCTCGCACCGGTGCTCGCCAGCTTCCTCTTCCCGCACGGCACCACCGAGTGGGAAAACCCCGTCATGCGCTGGCTCACCGACCGCTACCGCGCCACCATCACCTGGGGCATCGACCACAAGATTGTCCCGTTTTCTGCGGCTGCGGCCATGCTCCTCCTGGGCATCTTCCTCATGTTCAGTGGCATCATCGGCTCCGAGTTCCTTCCCCATCTCGACGAAGGCGCCATCTGGGTTCGCGGATCGCTCGCGCCAAGCACCGGCCCCACCGAAAGTCTCGCCATCGCCGACAAGACCCGGCTTACCCTCGCCAGCTTTCCCGAAGTCACCCAGGTCGTAAGCCAGATCGGCCGTCCCGACGACGGTACCGACACCACCGGCTTCTTCAACACCGAATACTTCGTCGACCTCAAGCCCAAAGACAAGTGGCGCCCAGCCTTCCATCAGAACAAGGACGCGCTCATCGCCGCCATGGATCGCGAGTTGGAGAAAACCCCCGGTGCCGTCTGGAACTTCTCTCAGCCCATCTCGGACAACGTCGAAGAAGCCGTCAGCGGCGTCAAGGGCGAACTCGCCGTCAAGCTCTACGGCACCGACCTCAAGACCCTCGAAGCGAAGGGCGACCAGATCGTTCAGGTCATGAGCACCATCCCCGGCGTCGCCGATCTCGGCCTGTTCCACGTCATCGGCCAGCCCAACCTCGCCTACACCGTCGATCGCGCAGCGGCCAACCGTTACGGCATCAACGTAGCCGATGTCCAGGCCGCCATCGAAGGAGCCGTCGGCGGCACCATCAACGGAGGCCCCGTCACCCAGGTCCTCGACGGCGAAGCGCGCTACGACGTCATGGTGCGCTACGATCCAGCCTTCCGCTCCACGCCCGAAGAGATCTCCAGCATCCTCTTACAGTCCCCCTCCGGCGAGCGCGTCTCCCTCGCTCAACTCACCCACGTCAAGGTCGAAGACGGTGCCGAAGAGATCTACCGCGAAGGTGGCAGCCGCTTTGTAGCCATCAAGTACAGCGTGCGCGGCCGCGACCTCGGCAGCACCGTCCGCGAAGCCATGGACAAAGTGGGTAAGCAAGTTAAGCTTCCCCCCGGCTATCACCTCGACTGGGCCGGCGAGTACGCCAGCCAGCAGCGCAGCTCCCGCCGTCTCATGATGGTTCTCCCCATCACCATCCTTCTCATCTTTATGATCCTTTACGGCATGTTCAACTCCTTCAAGTGGGCCGTGCTCGTTCTTGCCAATGTCGCTATCGCCCCGGTTGGCGGCCTGGTGGCTCTCTACCTCACCGGCAACCACTTCAGCGTCTCCTCCGGCGTCGGCTTCCTCGCTCTCTTCGGTGTCTCCGTGCAGACAGGCATCATCATGCTCGAATGCATCAACCAGATTCGCGCCCGAGGCTATGGCGTTCGCGAGGCTGCCGTGGAGGGTGCTGTCCTCCGCCTTCGCCCCATCATGATGACCATGCTCGTAGCAACGCTCGGCCTTCTCCCTGCCGCTCTCTCCCATGGCATCGGCTCAGACTCGCAGCGCCCCTTCGCCATCGTGATCGTCGGCGGCCTGGTCGGAGCCCTGGTCATGGGCGTCTACCTTCTGCCCTCGCTCTATGTATGGATCGCGCGCCCCGCGGATATCCTTCCGCCGCCTGACACCGAATTCGAGAACTAACCATGAAGATCTTCCTCAAACCCCAACCCGCTTTTCTAGCCTTCTTCGTCTTCGCGACGCTCGGCGCCTCCGCACTCCACGCGCAGCAAGCTCCGTCTCAGGACACCAATCAATCCCAGTCCAGCTCCAGTTCCACGGCCAACAGCGCCGGCCAGACCGCCGCTGCCGCGTACGCCGCCGGCGTCAACTCCGTTCCCGATCCCCGCACCTCGCCCACATCCAAACCCGGGGCCCTCACCCTCGCCCAAATCCTCGATCTCGCCCGCACCAAGAATCCCACCATCCTCGCCGCCGAACAAAACCTCCAGGCCGTCCATGCCCAGGAACTCCAGGCAGGCGTCCGCCAGAATCCCAACTTCGGCTTCACCGGCAGCAACGTCACCCTCCCCGCCGAAGGCGCAGCCAACCCCTACCAGTACAGTGTTCAAGTCTCACGCCTCTTCGAACGCGGCGACAAGCGCAAGTGGCGCCTCGAAGATGCGCGCGCCACCACCGGCCAGACCAAGGCCCAGCTCGATGACTCCATTCGTCAGACCGAACTCACCATCAAGACCGCCTTCACCCACATGCTCATCGCCAAGGAGTCTCTCGAGCTCGCCAGCGCCAGCCTCAAGGACTTCGGCCACGAGGTCGACATCGCTCACGACCGCTTCAAGGCCGGCGACCTCGGCAAGCTCGACTTCGAGCGCCTCGACCTCCAGCTCGGCGACTACGAGTCCGACGAAGCCAACGACATCACCAACCTTCGCCAGGCCAGCGACCAGCTCCAGACCCTCATCGGCGTCGAATCCCCCTCCGAGGACTTCGACATCACCGGCGACATCATCCCGCCCATTGTCACCCAAACGAAAGACCAGCTGGTCCAGGCCGCGCTCACCAACCGCCCCGACTACGCCGCCGCCCACTTCGGCGTCGCAGCAGCAGACGCCAACGCTCGCCTCGCCGTCGCCAATGGCACCGCCGACCCCACCCTCGAAGGCGAGTACGACCGCAGCGGAACCTACAACTCCGCCGGCTTCTCCCTCAACATTCCCATTCGCATCTTCGACCGCAACCAGGGCAATAAGGAGACCGCCCGTTTCCAGGCCGACGCCTCCCGCCTCACCGAAACCGCCGCCCGCTACCAGGTCATCTCCGACGTCGATCAGGCCTGGGTCGGCTACATTCAGGCCAAGCGACTCTCCGACCGCTACAACACCCACTACCTCGACGAATCGCACGATGTCCTCTCCATCGCTCAGTACGCCTTTGAGCACGGCGGCATCGCGCTCATCGACTATCTCGACACCCTCCGCGACGCCCGCTCCACCACCCTCAACGCCCTTAGTGCCTACCAGCAAACCTGGCTGGCCATCCATCAACTAGGCGCCGCGTCCGCCTCCAATCTCACCCCCTAACCACAAAATCTGGAAGCTGCCCCCTCCATCGGATGCCATTAAGTAAACGTTGCCTTATGATGGCAGCGGAGAAGAACTTCCTTGTCATCCCTCAGCAACCCTTCCCCTCAGCCAAGCAGCGTCGCGCCCAACCGGCCCCTGCACTGCGTCGCCCCCGCCCGCGTTAATCTGCTCGGCGAGCATACCGACTACACCGGCGGCCTCGTCCTCCCCATGGCCATCCCCTTCACCACCCACGCCATCCTCTCTCCCCGCCCCGACAATCTCTACGGCTTCACCAGCGAGCTCTTCCCCGAAACTCTTACCCTCGACCGCAACGACCGTTCCCCCGCCCGCCACACCTGGACCGACTATCCCGTCGGCGTCCTCCGCCAGTTCCAGCTACGCGGCATCGAGCCCCCCGCCTTCGATCTCCATCTCGCCGGCAACGTCCCCTTCGGCGCGGGCCTCAGCTCCTCCGCCTCCGTCGAAGTCGCCACCACCATGGCCCTGCTCGCCTTCACCCACGCCTCGCTCTCCATCGAAGACATCGCCGTCCTCTCCCAACGCGCCGAAAACGACTTCGTCCACTCCCCCTGCGGCATCATGGACCAGTTCGTCATCACCGCCGCCAAAGCCGGCCACGCCCTCCTTCTCAATACCCGCGACCTCACCTACGAACATCTCCCCGTGAACAAGGGAGCACTCGCCGACACCCAGATCATCGTCTGCAACTCCATGGTCAAACACTCCGTCGCCACCGGGGAATACGGTGTGCGTCGCCGCGAACTCGAAGAAGGCCAGGCCGTCCTGCGCCGCACCTTCCCCAACCTCCGCGACCTCGGTGACGCTTCCCTCGACCAACTCATCCAGTGCGAGCAGCAGATGTCCCACGAAGCCTTCATCCGCTGCCGCCACGTTGTCACCGAAAACGCCCGCGTCCGCTCTGCCCGCGACGCCATGTTCTCCGGCAACCCCGCTACTCTCGGCCAGTTGATGCTCCAGGCTCATGCCAGCTACCGCGACGACTTCGCCGCCAGCTGCGAAGAAGTCGACTTCCTCGTCGAAACCGCCACCCACCTCCCTGGCTGTTTCGGAGCCCGCCTCACCGGCGGCGGCTTCGGCGGCTGCACCGTCAACCTCGTCAAGCGCACCCATACCGACGCCTTCGCCACCGCCCTCAAATCCGCATACAAACAACACCTCAACATCGCCGCCGAAACCTATCTCTGCGACGCAGTCGACGGAGCCTGGCTTCGTAATGCACCACTCCCCCATACCCGAGCAACCAAGGAACGTGCATGATCACCAAAATCTTTCAGGAGTCGCCTCACCGCCGTTGGAACCCCCTCAAGCAGGAGTGGGTCATCGTCTCGCCACACCGCACCGAGCGCCCGTGGCAGGGCCAGACCGAATCCGCCTCCGCTCCCCCATCGCTCGCCTACGATCCCACCTGCTATCTCTGCCCCGGCAACACCCGCGCCGGCGGCCACAAGAATCCGCAGTACACCGGAACCTACGTCTTCGAAAATGACTTCGCCGCCCTCAAACCCGACGCTCCCGACGCCTCGCTGGACATCGACAGCGCAGGCCTCATCCGCGCCGAATCCGAGCGCGGCCTCTGCCGCGTCCTCTGCTTCGACCCGCGCCACGACCTCACCCTCGCCACCATGGATATCCCCGCCATCCGCCGCGTCGTCGAGATGTGGGCCGACCAGGCCGCAGAACTCGGCGCGCGCCCCGACATCGCGTACATCCAGATCTTCGAAAACCGCGGCGCCATGATGGGCGCCAGCAATCCCCACCCTCACGGCCAGATCTGGGCCACCCAGCACATCCCCAACGAGCCCGCCCTCGAGCTGGCCGCCCAGCTCGCCTACCACGCCGAGCATCACCAGCTGCTCCTCTCCTCCTACCTCACCCTCGAGCTCTCCCAGCGCACCCGCATCGTCGCCGAGAACGAAACCTGGGCCGCCCTCGTTCCCTTCTGGGCGGTCTGGCCCTTCGAACTCCTGCTTCTCCCCAAACATCCCGTCGCTCGCGTCGAAGCCCTCACCGACCCACAACGCGACGGCCTCGCCGCCCTCCTCAAGCAGGTCACCGGCGCCTACAACCGCGTGTTCGACACGCCCTTCCCTTACTCCATGGGCCTTCACCCCGCACCCGCCGACAACCAGCCCCACCCCGAGTGGCTCCTCCACCTCCACTTCTACCCACCCCTTCTCCGCTCCGCCACCGTGCGAAAATTCATGGTAGGCTTCGAGCTCCTCGGCTCACCCCAGCGCGACATCACTCCCGAATCCGCCGCAGACACCCTGCGCCAAGCCCTAATCCCAAGCCTCTAATCTCTAATCCAGAAATCTCGCATCTCGAATCTCGAATCCCTGGAGCACCCATGAACGTCCTCGTCACCGGCGGCGCCGGCTACATCGGCGGAACCGTCGCGACCCTCCTCATGCAGGCCGGCCATCAAGTCACTGTCCTCGACAATCTCTGCCACAGCAAGCGCCACGAGGTACCCGCCGGCGCCACCTTCGTCGAAGCCGATATCGCCGACCGCCCCCGCGTCGAGTCCCTCCTCCGCGAGCTCAGACCCGAAGGCGTCCTCCACTTCGCCGCCCTCATCGAAGCCGGCGAGTCCATGCAGAAGCCCGAGCTCTACTTCCGCAACAACACTGCCTCCACCCTCTCTCTACTCGAAGCCATGCTCGCCACCGGCGTCAACCAGCTCGTCTTTTCCTCTACCGCCGCCGTCTACGGCGAACCCAAATCCACCCCCATCGAAGAGACCGCAGCCCTCGCCCCCACCAACGCCTACGGCGAATCCAAACTCCTCGTCGAACACATGCTCCGCTGGTTCAACCGTATCCACGGCCTCCGCTACGCCTCGCTCCGCTACTTCAACGTAGCCGGCGCCCTCCCCAACCGCGGCGAAGCCCACGAGCCCGAGACCCACATCATCCCCCTCATCCTCGACGTCGCCCTCGGCCGCCGCGAAAAAATCTTTATCTTCGGCGACGACTACTCCACCCCCGACGGCACCTGCATCCGCGACTACATCCACGTCGCCGACCTGGCCGACGCCCACATCCTCGCCCTCAACGCCCTCGCCACCCGCGACAAGATGATCTACAACCTCGGCAACGGCAGCGGCTTCTCCGTCAAGCAGGTCATCGAAGCCGCCCGCCGCGTTACCGGCCATCCCATCCCCGTCGAGATCAAGCCCCGCCGCGCAGGCGACCCCGCTCGCCTCGTAGCCAGCTCCGAACAAGCCAAGGCCAACTTAGGCTGGCAACCCAAACACCCCGACCTCGACGACATCCTCGCCAGCGCCTGGGCCTGGCATCAGCAGCGCTACTCCCGCTAGCATCTCGCGCCGTATCGAGCCCACAATCCGGGTGCCCCAGGTCTCGCTTCTGAGACCTGGGTTCCACGAATCCGCGTGCCCACCTCACGCCCCTCACGCGCCCCTACGGCTGCGCGATCCGAATCACCTTACCCACCCCCCGAACCGAATACTCCACGCCCTCCGCCGGCAACACCATCACCCGCCACGGATCAAGCGCCACGCTCCCCGCCCCGCTCTCCACCGACACCCCCTCACCCAGCGCAAACAACATCTGCATCTTCCCGCTCAACCCCAGCCGCACCGCTGCGTCCTTCGCATCAAACCGATCCACCAAGAAATACTCCGAAGCCACCAGCCGCGTGAACCCATCCATCGCCACCGGCGCCACCAACCCCGCGCTGCTCGAAGTCCGCGTCACCGCCAGTCCCGCATCCACATGCAGCTCGCGCGGCCGCCCATAGTCATACAGCCGATACGTAATGTCGCTGTACTCCTGCGTCTCCAAAATCACCATCCCCGGCCCAATCGAGTGCACCGTCCCCGCATCCACAAACACCATGTCCCCGGCCTTCACCTTCACGTAGTTCAGCTTCTCTTCCAGCGTCCCATTCGCAATCGCCGCACGAACCTCCGCCGCCGAAATCTCCTCACGAAACCCCAACGCCAGCTCCGCTCCCGCCTCAGCCGACAGCACATACCAGCACTCCGTCTTTCCCCGCCCCAATCCCAGCGCCCCCGCCTGCGCATCATTCGGATGCACCTGCACCGAAAGCTTCTCGCGCGGAAACAGCGTCTTCACCAGCAGCGGAAACTCCGCCGCATCCCCGCCCGCAAACGCCTCCGGAAACCTCCGCGTCATCTCCGCCAGCGACGTCCCCGCAAACTCACCGCCATCGACAACACAAGTCTCCGCAGTCAGCCACGCCTCGCCGACAGGCTTCCCCGCCTCCGGCTGCGCATACCACTGCGGCAGCCTCTCCACTCCCCACACCCGCTCCGAAAATATCGGCCGCAAAGACACCGGCCCAATCCGCTTCGCCTCCATACGCAACTCCAACGCCATGCGCGAACATCCTCCATAAGTAAACGGGCGCCGCAGAACAGCACCGCCACCCGTAGCCTACTACGCCCTCACCCTCGCCGTGCTCACTCGCAACTACCCACCCACACCGCGTCACCCGCAGCCTGCAGATGCAACGTTCCTCCCTGCACCTCCGCCGTCGCGCCACCAGATTGAATCTCCGCCCCGCCCAGCTTGCAGCCCTCCATCCACGTCATCCCAAGCTTCACATCCAGCGTCGCCGGCGCAACACCGCCAGTCTTCCCGCCCCGATGAATCGCCACCACCACGCGCTCACCCGACGCGCCACACGTCCCCTCAGCCGCCTTTCCCGCATCGCGCAGCGTCACCATCCAGTCGTCGTTGCTCGCCAGCACCTGCTCCGCCCCGCAACCCAGCGCATCATGCTTCCGTCTCACCGCCGTCAGCTTCGCCACCCAGTCAAACGTCTCCTGCTGCACCGGCGTCCTCCCGGAAGCAACAAACGCATTCTCTGCGCTTCCCGGAAATCCTCCCGGAAAGTCATTCCTATTCCCCGGGTCGGTCGCACCGGACATCGCAATCTCATCCCCCGAATAAATCTGCGCCATGCCACGCGTCGTCAGCACATACGCCAGCGCCAACTTCAGCGATCCTTCACTTCCCGCCGCCGTAACAAAACGCTCCGTATCGTGATTGCCAATAAACGGCACCAGCCTCTCCGGATGCGGATACAACGCATCTTCTCCCAGCACCTTCGCCAACTCGCTCATCGGCGCACCCTTCACAAACACGTTGCCCAGCGCGACGTATGTCGGGAAATCAAATGGCGTATACAGCTTCGTGTCCATCCCCGCACGCGTCACCCCATCGGCAAACGAAGACGTTATCACCGGATCTCCATTGAACACCTCGCCCACCTCGGTCAAACGCGGAAACAGCTCCTTCAACTCCCCATTGAATGCATTCCAAAACTCCCGATTCACATAAGGAAACGTATCGATCCGCAAACCATCCGCGCCCGTCTCCTCAATCCACCACACTGCATTCTGTCGCAGATACTGTGCCACCGCCGGGCTATCCGTATTCATGTCCGGAAGCGTATTCGCAAACCAGCCCTGCAACGTCCCAACCTTGTCCCGCTCCGGCGCATGTGGATTGATCAGCGCCTGGAAGTCCGTCTCCGCCTTCAGATGATTCGCCGCCGTCCCATGAAACCAATCCGGCGCCGGCTCATCCTTCACCCAGGGATTCCCAGGGCCCACATGATTCGGCACCGTATCCAGCACCAGCTTCATCCCGCGCGCATGCAGCGCCGCCGCCAGCGCCTTCAAGTCCTCCAGCGTCCCATAGTGCTCATCCACGCGATACAAATTCGTGGCCCCATACCCGTGATAACTATTCGCCTCATGATTCTCATACACCGGCGTCGTCCACACCGTCGTCACACCCAGCTCCTGCAGATACTCGAGGTGTTGCGCGATCCCCTTCAGATCGCCGCCATGCCAACCCCGAGCCTTCGCCCGCTCCGCCACCGCCTCCGCACTATCCTCCGCACTCTTCGCATCCAGCCCATCATTCTGCAAATCTCCATCGGCAAAGCGATCGGTCATGATCAGGTACATCACATCGCGCGACGAGAACCCCGCAAACCCATCGCTGGCCGGCCGCCGTGCCGCAAACGTGTAGCGCGTCTCCGCCTTCTCCCCTCCCGCCTTAGCCGTCAACGTCACCGTCTCCGCCGCAATCGGCGACGCCGCCAGCCACAACTGCGCCCAGTGTCCATTCTCCGATGGCACCACCTTCTCAATCTTCAGCGCCCCATCACTCAGCGAAAACTTCGCCCCATCCAAACCCTCCCCGTGCACCAGCAGCATCGGCTTCGGCATCGCCGCCCACCAGTTCGGCGGATCCACTTTGATGATCGTAAGTACATCGCCATTGCTGGAAGGCGCGCCCACTGCCTGTGCACAGGTGGCTCCGCACAAGACAAGGCACATGGTCGCAATGGGAAGCAGCCCGGCACCTCGCGAAAACCAGCGCCCGCACAAAGAAAAGAACATGAAGCAGCTCCGCCGCCGCCGCGGCCCGCAATGAAGAAATAGAAGAAATACGGCGCTGCAAAATGCATTGCAGCGCCGTCGAGGCAGCAACTTCGCGCTAGAACTGAATGCGCACGGCAAGCTCCGTGAGGCGCTGGCTGAAGTAGTCAATGTAATTGAGGTTGGAGAAGGTATAGATCGGCGCGCCGGCCGCCGGTGGTTTGAGCCCAGCAGGAAGCTGCGTGTTCGACGGCGGTGCGAATGCGGGCGAGTTGAATAGGTTGTAAAACTGGCCACGAATTTGCAACACGAACTGTTTATGAATCGGAATGTCCTTGAACACGGACATACTCAAATTCGAGTAGCTCGATCCGCGGAATTCGTTCTTGTGTACGTTGCCCGGCGCGATGTAGAAGCCCCCCGCATTCGTTGCAGGAGCCGCAAAATCGTACGGGTTCAGGATGTCGTAGTTGTTTGCCCCTGTCGGATGGAGATGCAGGTTGGACTCACTCACCAGATTAGGCCGTACCGAAGGTCCACCACCCGATCCCGCAATGCTGATGTCGAATGGGGAACCGCTGGTGAGCTGCAGGAAGGGAGAGACTTGCCATCCACCGATGAACCCGTTGACGACTGAATTAACCCGCCCTCCAAACCTCTTGTTATGGCCGAACGGCAGTTCTGCCAGCATCGCAAAGGTCGCAACTTGGCGGATGTCACTGTCGGAGTCGCCGCGGTTCAACTGGAACTGCGGTCCCGCAGCGGTCGTGGGCACGGAACTCGCGCCCGTTTCAGAGAATGGTCCGATGGTGTCGTCCGTGGTGTGAGACCACGTATACGCCGCTATAAACTGCAGCCCGTTCGAGAGCTTCCGGTCAAGTTTAGCCTGCAAACCGTTGTATTTCGAGGTTCCGTTTGTCTCGTTGAGTGTGATGGTTTGGCCCGACTTTTGTCCGAAAGTCACGTTGCTGCCAAGCTGCGTTGCAGAGTAGTTCACCGAGTTCAACAGGTGATCGCTCTTGGTGCCAACATACGCGAGCGACATGGATAGCCGCGGGCCAAATGCCTGCTCCAGGCTCAGGTTCCACTCCTGGATCATGGACGTGGGACTGTGGACCGGGTAGGAAAGCAGAGCAACGTTCTGGGGATTGATGAGACTCACGGTCGGTGTTGCAGCCGGCAGCGATCCTGTTGCCAGGGTAGGGTTGTTTCCGGCGTAAGGGCCAGGCGTTGTATTGCTGTTGGTGGCTGAATCGGCCACCGGCGGAGCCTGACCGCTGAGATTGATGCGATATCCCGAATACGAGCTGTAGTCGGACGTGCCGTTGAAGTCCGGGTTGTTGGATAACTGGTTGCCAACACCACCGCGATCGAGGAAGTAGTAAATGCCGTAGCCGCCGCGCAATGCCGTCTTGCCATCGCCGAACACGTCATAGGCGAAGCCGAGGCGCGGAGCAAAGTTATTGAAGTTCGTGTTGATCAGCGAGCGCGAAGCGCCATTCTGCCCCGCAACAATGAGTGTGTTGGTTGCGATGTCGTAGTTCGACTGTTGATTGTTCGCTTCGTACGGATGCGTGAAGAGGTCATACCGCACACCCAGGTTGAAGACCAGGCGACGGTTCACTTTCCAATCGTCCTGAGCGAAGTAGCCAGTTTCCCAGGAGATGGTTTTGAAAAAACCAGGGTTCGAAATGTCATAGTTGTTGACGAACCCGCCTGCCAGCTCGGAGGTATCGAAACCCGTGAAGGCGCCGTTGTACATGTTGAAGAAGCCCTTGGCGGAGTACGCCGCCTGGAAGAAGTCCACTTCACGGTGAATGATGTCCGCACCGAACTTGAAGTTGTGCGCCCCATGAATGTAGCTCACAGCATCATTGACTTCGTAGGTGTACTGGGGCACGGAATACTGGCCGCCGTCTCCGGTGTACGAGAGCTGCGTGTTGTTATCCCCGATCAGCGAGATGCCACCCAGCAGCGCATTGCGATTTCCGTTCGGAATACCAAGCTCGGTGTCGATCGGCGTCCCGTTCTGCGGATTCAGATACGAATAGTAGTCGCGTGTGTAGCCAAAGCGCACGTCGTTCACAATGAGCGGCGTGAAGAGGTGGGTTTCACCCGCAGCCAACTGGCGTGGGTGGGTATCGTTGTTGCCCGCGCCGAATCCCGAAGGCACCCCGAGCAGCGCGGTGGTCAGGACCTGGTTGTAGTTGTCGGTCGAGCCGCGAACGAAGAAATTGTCGCGGTTGCCGATGTGCCAGTCCAGGCGCGCGTCGAACTCATTGTCGGTGGTCCTCGAAACCTGCTGGTTTTGATAGTTGTTAATAACGTTGTTGATCGGCGTGCGGTTCGGTGCGGGAAAGTAATTCAGATACTTCATCGCCACCGGGTTGAGCTGGGCGGTCGGGATCACGTTCGGCGCTGCAATGGTACCGAACTGGGCGCACGTCAGCGGATTGAAGATGGCGCCGTTGTCGATGCTGGTGTTGAGCAGGCCGGTTGGGTTATTCGGATCTCCCGGGGGTCCCGAAGTCGGCGTCAGAACCAGGCCGTGAACGGTCGTGAACGAAGCGCAGCCATCCGGGCTGTACGATCCGGCGCCGGTGTAGAAGGCAGGCACACTCGTCTGGCTCGACCCAACCAATTCTGAGAAGTCGCCGGTACGCATCTTCACGGTCGGAACCGTGTTAATCGATAGTCCGGAGTTGGGAATGGTTTGCCGCGAACCGTGGTAATCGCCAAACAGGAATAGGTGGTTCTTCCAAATAGGTCCGCCCAGGGTTGCACCAAACTGGTTGCGGTGGAAGCTGGGCTCCGCCGTGCCGGGAGAGAAGTAATTGGGGTTTGCCGACCCCAGCGCGGAGTCGCGGTAGAACTCCCACGCGGAGCCGTGTATCTGGTTCGTGCCACTCTTGATAGCTGCCTGGGTCAGAACACCGCCAACGCGGCCATACTCTGCCGGGGCGAGCGAGTTGGTCGCGCGAAACTCCGCCAGCGCCTCCACGTCTGGAAACAAGACAATCGTGTTCACCAGCGATTCGTTGTCGTCGATGCCATCCAGGATGAAGCTGTTGGCCTGCGGACGCAAACCATTCGCCGAAAGCGAAGCTCCGCCCGTCTCGTTGTAACGCAGCGTTTCAACAGGCTGCTGCCCCTTGTTGTAGCCCGTAGCCGAATTATTGCTTTGGCCATGCGAAATGCCCGGCTGCAGGAGCGCAAGCTGCGTGAAGTTGCGGCCGTTCAGCGGAAGATCCGACAACTCGCGTCCGGTGATCACTTCCCCCGTGGACGAGCTCGCCAGCTCGACGTTCGGGGCGGCACCCGTCACACTGATCGTCGTCTCTGCCGACCCGACCGTGAGCGCGAAGTTCAGCGTCTGTACCGCTCCCACGTCGAGCTTTAGGTCCTGCTCCTGGCTCGCAAACCCGGCCATCTCCACCTTGGCGCGATAATTGCCGATCGGCAGTGCATCGACCGTGAAGTCACCATTCTTGCTGCTGGTCACCTTGGACACAGCGTTGGTGTCGGTATCCGTCAGCGTGATTGTGGCTCCGGGGATAATGGCGCCGGTCGTGTCAGTGACTGTGCCGGTGATGCGCGCGCCACCGGACTGTGCCTTCAAAACCGTCCACGACATCGCCAACAGGCAAACCGTCATCAGTACGCGTAAAATTCTGCGCCCTGTACGTCCGGTCCTAAAATTCGATTGCATGATATTGCCTCCAAAAGTTCTTCCCCGTCGCAGGTTCGCCTTCGTTCACGTCAAACAAGATCCTGAGGAAGTTTCGCTCGCTACGTTGCGTAAATACCGTCCGTCAACGCAATCGTCTCCCTTCCCTTTGTCGCTCAATTTTTCATCTCCTGCTAAGTCTTACCAACTCAATGGGTTACCTGCATCACATCCTCTAATCTAACTAGGTGGTAAATTCGGTAGAGCGATAATTGAATGGAAATGACAGGCCAGATCACTAACGCGCGGCTCAGTTTTGGGCTTTATGAGATTGATGTGCACACCGGAGAGCTCTGGAAAGCCGGCTTCCGCATCAAGTTGCAGGGCCAACCCTTCAAAGTCCTCACCATCCTGCTCGAGAAGCCCGGCCAGGTCGTTACCCGCGAGGAGCTCCAGGCCCGCCTCTGGGGCAAAGATACGGTCGTCGACTTCGACCACTCCCTCGGCACCGCCATCAATAAAATCCGCGAAGCCATCGGCGACTCTGCCGAAAACCCCCGCTTCATCGAGACCCTCGCCCGTCGCGGCTATCGCTTCATCGCTCCCGTCGGTGTCATCGAGGCCCCGCCCGACGCCCCCGCCGAACTCCCCCCGGACGCCCAATCCACCACCCGTCTGGTGGTCCCGGCCCAGCGTGTCCATCCCCTTTCGAACGGCTTCCCGGCAGCCCAGCCCACCCTGGCCTCTTCTCCTACCACCGTCAGCCCAGCCACCCACCCTCCCCGAACCTCCCGCCGCCTCCTCCTCTGGTCCAGCATCGTCGTGGCGTTGTTCGCCGCAGCCGCCGGCGGCTACTATCTGGCAACGTCCTTCCGCACCGTCGCCAACCCTCCGCACATCGTCCAGATCACCCACAACGGCCACCTCGCCCCCAGCGTCGACAGCATGGAAAACCTCGCAGCCGCCGCCACCGACGGCGTCCACCTCTACGCCTCCACCATCGACGGCGGCCACTCCATCCTCTCCGCCATCTCCATCTCCGGCGGTCTCGTCGAACCCATCAATATCCCCTCCGAGGTCGCCAGCCCCGCGCTCGGCGACATCTCTCCCGACGGCTCCCGCCTCCTCCTCCGCGATCACCTCTCGCCCGAGTCCGAACAGCCCCTCTGGGTTGTCCCTACCGTCGGCGGCTCCGCCCTCCGCGTCGGCGACGTCCTCGCCCACGACGCCAGCTGGATGCCCGACGGCGACGGCATCCTCTTCGCCAACGGCAACGACCTCTTCCTCACCCACCTCTCCCGCCAACAGCCCTCCCACTACGCCTCTCTCCCCGGCCGCGCCTTCTGGCTGCGCTGGGAACCCAACGGCAAGCTGCTCCGCTTTACCGTCCTCGATCCCATCTCCCACACCCTCTCCCTCTGGCAGATCACCCCCTCCGACCGCACCCCTCACCGCATCCTGGCCGACTTCAATCAACCCGCCGGCGAATGTTGTGGCGTCTGGACCGCCAACGGTCGAGCCTTCGTCTTCCAGTCCTCCAAGGGCGGCAATAACGATCTCTGGGAGCTCTCCGGCCTCTCCACCTCCAATCCCACCCGCCTCACCGACGGCCCGCTTGAATTCGAATCTCCCGTCGCCGCCCGCACTGGCAGCCGCATCTTCTTCATGGGTGCCGACTCCCGTTCCGAGCTCGAATCCGTCTCCCCCACCGGCCAGCTCGTCCCCGTGAAGGGCTTTCTCTCCAACGCCGCACGCGTCGACTACACCCGTGACGGCAAGTGGGTCGTCTGGACCGACACCGGCGGCCAGCTCTGGCGCGCCCGCTCCGACGGCACCGAAAAACTCCAGGTCACCCCCGACACACTCACCCCCTTCCTCGCCCGCTGGTCGCCCGACGGCTCCCACATCGCCGTCATGGCCCGCGAAGCCGGCAAGGCCTGGCAAATCTACATCACCAGCGCCAATGGCGGCGACTTCACCCCACTCCTCCACCAGACCCGCAACGCCGCCGATCCCTCCTGGTCGCCCGACGGCAAGTCCATCCTCTTCGGCGGCACCAACGACGCCATGGGGAAGGACAACTCCGCCCGCACCCTCGACACCGTCGACGTCGCCAGCGGCGCTCTCCAGGAGATTCCCAACTCCAACGGCCTCTTCAGCCCCCGCTGGTCCCCCGATGGCCGCTACATCGCCGCCCTCACCCTCGACCAGCGCCAGGTCCGCCTCTACACCGTCGCCACCCGCACCTGGACCACCCTCTCTGTCCCCTCCGGTGCCGACCCCGTCTGGTCCCCCGACAGCCACTATCTCTTCCTCCACGCCTCCCTCGACCCCGCCCAACCCATCGATCGCGTCTCCGTCCCCGATGGCCACGTCGACGAAGTCGTTCGCCTCGCCGACTCGCGCGAGCACGACGCAGTCGACTACGTCTTCGGCGGCCTCACCCAGGACAATCGCCCCCTCATCCGCGCCCGCATCTTCACCGGAAACGTCTACTCCCTCGACCCCAAGTAGCGCCCTGAACCGCCAACACCAGGCGTGCCCCATGTCTCGCATCTGAGACATGGGTCGACGGAAATCTCGATGGCGATCCAACCCACCGTCCCAAATTGACTTAACACCACTCCATAACTAGCTCATTCCAAAAATTTTAACCGTTGAAGCACAAATGAACATCTTTGGGCCGTCCCTGCATTGCCTTGTAATGTGCAAAGCCTGTCCTCTCTAGAGATATGCTCGTGCCCGCCTCTGCCCTCACTCAGCCTCACAGGTCTGTCTTCCGCCTCGCCCATCTCCTCGCCCTCCTCTGCGCCACCCTCACGCCGCTCGTCTCCGCTCAGGCGCCCGACGCCCTTCCGCCCTCCGCCCACACCTCCACCGGCCTCCTTCTCTCCGACGCCACCCTCACCCTCCGCATCGACGCTCTCCGTCCCGACGTCCTCCGCGTCCGTGTGTACCCCAACGGCCACGCCCCCGAAGACGCCTCCTGGGCTGTCCTCCCCTCGGCCCGCACCGCCAGCACTGCCCTCACCTCCGAACCTGACGGCTTCTCCACCGCCGACCTCCGCGTCGCCGTCACCCCCGACCTCCGCCTCACCATCTCCGATCTCGCCGGCCACATCCTCCAATCCGACGCCTTCCCCGTCGACTGGACCCCGCACGGCTTCACCGTCGCCAAGGCCAAGTCCCCCAACGACCACTTCTTCGGCCTCGGCGACAAGCCCGGCCCCCTCGATCGTGCCGGCGAAGCCTTCACCATGTGGAACTCCGACAGCTTCGGCTGGCAGGAGTCCACCGACCCCATCTACAAATCCATCCCCTTCTTCCTCGAGATGCACGACGGCCGCACCCTCGGCATCCTCTTCGACAACACCTTCCGCACCTTCTTCGACTTTGGCCGCCGCGACCCCACCCAATACACCTTCTCCGCCCCCTCCGGTCCGCTCGACTACTACATCCTCTACGGCCCCGAGCCCAAACACGTCGTCGAAACCTACGCCTGGCTCACCGGCCCCTCCCCCCTTCCGCCCCTCTGGGCTCTCGGCTACCAGCAGTCGCGCTACACCTATACCCCGCGCTCTGAAGTCGAGGACATTGCCACCCACCTCCGCCGCGACAAGATTCCCGCCGACGGCATCTGGCTCGACATCGACTTCCAATACAAAAACCGCCCCTTCACCGTTGATCCCGCCACCTTCCCTGACTTCCCCGGCCTCATCCACACGCTCGCCGCCCAACACTTCCGCACCATCGTCATCGCCGACCTCCACATCGCCGACGCTCCCAACCAGAACTACCACCCCTACGACAGCGGCATCGCCACTGACCAGTTCGTCAAGCTGAACGGTCAAAACTACGTAGGCCCCGTCTGGCCCGGCCCCTCCCTCTTCCCCGACTTCACGCAAGCCACCACCCGCACCTGGTTCGGCTCCCTCTACAAAGACTTCGTCGCCGACGGCGTAGCCGGCTTCTGGGACGACATGAACGAGCCCGCCGTCTTCAGCTACCCCTCCAAAACCATGCCCGACGACGTCGTCCACCGCATTAGCGGGGAAGAGGCCGAAGGCTTCGCCCCCCGCACCGCCCTCCACCCCGAGATCCATAACGTCTACGGCATGGAAAACTCCCGCGCCACCCAGGAAGGCCTCCTCACCCTCCAGCCCAACCTCCGTCCCTTCGTCCTCACCCGCGCCACATACGCCGGAGGCCAGCGCTACGCCGCCACCTGGACCGGCGACAACCTCGCCACCTGGAACCACCTCCGCATGACCACCCCGCAGCTACTCAACCTCGGCCTCAGCGGCTTCTCCCTCTCCGGCGCCGACGTCGGTGGCTTCGGCGGCTCCCCCTCCCCCGACCTCCTCACCAAGTGGCTCATGCTCGCCGCCTTCCAGCCCATCGACCGCGACCACGCCGCCAAAGGCACCCGCCCCCACGAGCCCTGGGCCGACGGCGCTGTCCAGGAGAATATTCGTCGGCGTTATATAGCCGAGCGTTATCTCCTCATGCCCTACTTGTACACCGCCGCCGAGGAGACCTCCCGCACCGGCATCCCCATCATCCGCCCCCTCTTCCTCGAATACCCTCACGCCACCGCCGACAACCATCCCCTCGACAGCGACGCCCCCGGCGAGTTCTTCTTCGGCCCCTCCATCCTCGTCGCCGCTTCTCCCCTCCCCGACGACGTAGCTCCCTACCAGGTCCACCTTCCCCCCGGCATCTGGTACGACTACTGGACCGGCGCAAAGCTCGACCGTCGCGAAACCCTGACCTCCCACGACCTGGAAATCCGTGATCCCACCGTCAACAGCAAGCCACAACTCCCACCCATCATGGTTACACCCGCCCTCGGCGATCTCCCCGTCTACGTCCACGCCGGCGCCATCATCCCCATGCAGCCGCTCGTGCAATCCACCGGCGAGAAGCCCAGCGGCCCCCTGACCCTCCGCGTCTACGTCCCCGCCGACGCCTCCTCCCCCTGCGGCGGAGACCTCTACATCGACGACGGCCTCACCTTCGACTTCCGCCACGGCGCCTACCTCCGCCTCCACCTCACCTGCTCGGTAGCCCCCGACGGCGCCCTCACCCTCAACATCCCCTCACGCGAAGGCGACTTCCACCCCTGGTGGACCCAGTTCCGCATCGAAGCCGTAGGCTTCACGCCCCACACCTCCCAGGCCTCGGCCAATGGCCACACCACACCGCTCACCCACACCAACCTCGGCTATGCCGTCACCGTTCCCGACAACGGCAGCCCGCAGACAATCGTTCTCCGCTAACCTCTCCCAAGCCAGAACGCCGCAAAACAATTATTCTTGAAAGGGATACATCGCCACACCCGTACGAAGGAGTCCTTCTTGGCCGTTCCAATCCGCAACGTAAGCTCCCCAGGTTACTCTGACGACCTGCAAATGAAAACCGACACACGCGCCATGACGGTCGCTACCGCCCTCTTCTTCATGGTCGGCTTTCTCACCTGTCTCAACGACATCGTCAGCCCCCACCTGAGATCCATCTTTGCCCTGGATTACGCCCAGACGCAGTCCATCCCCTTCTTCTTCTTCTCCTCGTACTTTGTCTTCAGCTATCCCGCAGGCAAGATCGTCGAACGCTTCGGCTACAAAAAGTCCATGGTCGTTGGCCTCCTCGTCATGGCCCTCGGCGCGCTCGGCTTTCTTCCCGCCGCGCACCTCGCCACCTTCGCGCTCTTCCTCACCGCGCTCGTCGTCCTGGCCGCAGGCATGACCGTCGTGCAGGTCGCGATCAACCCCTACGTCACCGTCATCGGCCCCGCCGCCACGGCCTCCAGCCGCCTCAACCTCGCTCAGGCCTTCAACTCCGTCGGAACGTTCATCGCCCCCTTCATCGGCACCTACCTCATCCTCCGCAACACCATGGCCCCTGCAACCCGGGAGCAGCTTCTGGCCATGTCCGCCGTCCAGCGTCAGGCCTACCGCGTCCTGCAGGCTTCCTCCGTGCAGACACCGTACCTCATCATCACCATTGGCCTGGTGCTGCTCGCTCTCGCTCTGGCGGCCATCAAGCTCAAGCCCCAGACCGGACACACCGACCTCACCCAGGACTTCCGCCCCGGCGCCTTCGCCGAAGCCCTCTCCGCGCCCACCAGCATCTGGAAACACAAGTGGGTCCTCTTCGGAGCCCTCGGCATCTTCACCTACGTCGGCGCAGAAGTCAGCATCGGCAACCTGCTGGTCAACTACATGGGCCTTCCCCAGATCGCGGGCCTGCCCGAATCCATCGCCGGCTACTTCCTTATGTGCTACTGGGGCGGCGCTATGCTCGGCCGCTTTGTCGGCTCCGCTGTCCTGCAGAGAGTCCGCACCGGACCTGTCCTCACCGTCGCCGCCGTCGGCGCCTTCACTCTGGTCGTCATCTCCCTGCTCACCCATGGCCATCTCGCCATGATCGCCCTGCTTGCGGTTGGCTTCTGCAACTCCATCATGTTCCCCTCCATCTTCACCCTCGGCATCCAGGATCTCGGCCCGCTCACCAGCAAGGGCTCCAGCATCCTCATCGGCGCCATCCTCGGCGGAGCCATCATCCCCAAACTGCAGGGCATCGTCGCCGACCACATCGGCCTGCACCCCTCCTTCTTCATCCCGGCCATCTGTTACATCTACATCGCGGGGTTTGCCTTCGCAGCCATCAAGCGCCCTGCAGCCCGCAACTCGCTACTTCCCGTCGAACCCGTCTAACCCCACTTTCCCCCACCCAAACCCAGCCTGTTGCTTCGAATCCTCGAAGCAACAGGCCCCCCCATTCCACGCCTCGTCATCTCGACCGAACCCTGAGCGTAGCGAAGGGGAAGTGGAGAGATCCCCGCATTTGCATTTGCACTTCACTACTCACTACTCACTACCCACTACTCACTGCCTCAAGGCGCCACCACCACCGACGTCGTAGCGAACCCGCCCGCCCCCGTCGCCGCCGCAATCTTCACCACCTGCGCCACGCCCGGCACCTCCATCGGGGTCACCTGCACCATCCCACTCCCATCCGACACCGCCGTACTCCGCGCCACCTTAATCACCGGCGCCGACGCGCAAACACCGTTCGCCGCGCACGCACCCTCCCACGCATACGATGTCTGATACACATTCACCATAGCCGCCGGCACAGCATGTCCTGCGCCATCGGTCACCAGCAGCGTCACCACTGCCGGCGTCACGCCCTTCACCACGCTCTGCCCGCCGCCACTCGACACCGCAATCGCCCACTGCGACGCCGCCACGCCATACACCGTAAAGTTCGCGCAAACGCCCGGCCACGCGCATCCCGTCACCACGTTCGTCGACCCGCTCGCAATCGCACCTACTTGCGCCACTACCTCCTCCATCCCATTCGCCTGCGTCGCCGGAGTCACCGGCGCCAGCGTAAACCCACTCCCCGTCGTCGACCACGCCACCGGAACTCCCGCCGCCGCTGCACCATCCTGCGTTGCCGTCAACGACACGCCCCAGTTCCCCGCCGCCCCCGCCGCCAGGTACTGTGTCGCCGCTCCGATCGTTGCCGCCTGCACCGCGTTCGCATCGGCAATCGTTACCTTTGCGGACGCGCCACCGCTCATCTCCGTTCCACTCACCGTCACGCTGCCCGGCGCAATTCCCATCAGCGGCGTCTGCGCCAGCCCGGCCGCGTCCGTCTTCACCACGCAACCCGTCCCCCCGCCACAACCCGTCGCCACAGCTGCCCCTCCCCCACTGCCCGCCACCACAAAACTCACGCTCGCGCCCTTCGCCGGCGTCACCCCGTCGGCCCCATACACCCGCACCGCAAACGGCGTAGCCGCCACGTTGCCCGTCTCCAGTGATACCGGCGCCGACACCAGCGCCACCACGTCCTTCGTTCCCTGGTTGTACGTCAGCGCCGCGGCGATGTCCGTCACTCCGCCCGTCGTTGCGTCCAGCACTTCCACATCCACCGCTGTCCCGCCGTTCGCTCCCACCGTCGCCATCGACGGAGCTGTCGCTACAATCTGCGTCGACGTCCAGCTCGCCACCGTCGCCCTCACGCCATCGATCAAAACCTCGTTGCCCGCCTGAAAACCCGTTCCACTGATCGTGATCTGCCCGCCCCCGGATCCCAGCGTCGCCGGCGATATGCCGCTCGCATACAGAATCCGCGCCGTGTAATTGAAGTCCGGCCGCCCCGCCCCAAACTGGTCCGCAATCGCAATCCGGTACGTCGACGCACCCGCCGCCGCCCACACCCGCAGCTGCGTCATCCCCAGCACCATCGAATTCATCGCCACGGCCTGGCTCGCTACCGTGGGCATCGTTCCCGTCGCATCCGCCTGGTTCCATACCCCGATCACCGGCTGGAGCTTCTGCACCGATCCCACCCCCGCGTCATTCAGCGCCGTCACCTCGATCGTCCAGCTCGTGTTCGCGTTCACTGCAGTCTTGCGCCACGCCGTGTAATCCGCGGCGCATAACGATCCATTCCACCATCCCATCGAGCTCGGCGTCGCCGGGTTCGTCTCCGTTCCATCCGGACTCTGGCACCAGTTGAAGGCCGCATTGTTCGCCGCCGCCCCCAGCGTTCCCGACGCGCCCGCCGGTAAACTCACCCACCCAGCCCCGGACCCCACCACCGACCCTGACATCGCGATGACTGGCCGCTGATACGCCCCCGCCGCGTAATCGCCCCAGTACAACGGATTGATCGACTCAATCCTTAAAAACAGGCCCGCGCCCTGCGCTCCCGTCGCAATGTAGGGAACACTCCACGCACTTTCAGCGGCCACCGTATCCGCTCCCGCATTTTCGCTCGCGGGCTCCACTCCGTTTACAGGATTTCCGCCGTTCTGCTGAAACAAATATCCCACCGTGCTGGAATACGCCGGATACTGCTCCCACGTGCTGTCCTGTCCGATAATCCATCGGTACACCTCCACGTTCACCAGCTCCATTCCTTGCCCCGACCCAAACTTCACGGTTCCACTGACTGCCACCGAATTCAGGCTGCTCTGCGTCTTTCCTCCTCCACTGCTCGCCACCGGGTACAGCGTCACCAGGGCGTTGATGTCATCCGGCCGCAGCGTGAACGGGTTCTGCATGCACTGATACGCATAGTTCCCGCAGACCAGGTCCATCGGATGCATCAGCGGCCATAGCGCCATCTCCGCCGCCGTCGCCACCGGCGTGCCCGTGAACACGTTGTCGTTCAGCTGCGACCAGGCCAGCCCCAGCACCCGCCCAAACACCCGCGTCAACTGGTACTGCATCTGCGTCAGCTGCGCCGGATCCGAACCCACGCATAGCCCGTCGAGAAGGATCACCGCATGCTGGATCGTTCCAGTCGACCCGAAACTGTCGACGCTCTCCACCACCGCGTTCCGCCGGCACTCCCCCACACCGCTCGCCCCACTCCCCAGCAGCATATCGATCACGCTGCCGTCGCTGTCATAGATCACCGGTATCTGCACCGACGCATAGTTCGTCGCCTGCACATCCGCCGGAAACACCATCGCCGTTCCATTGAAGTACGCATTCGCATCGGTCCCGTTGCCCTCAACATGCTCGACCAGCTCTCCACCCTTGGCCAGCGTCACATTCGCCGTAGGAATATTCCATACCGCCGCCGCTGCCGCCACCATCGCATCCGCCTGCGCATGGGTCACCGCAGCACTCAAATCGCCCGGGTCGGTAAAGTACTGCGGCGCGTTCGTATACCAGGCCATCGGCACGCCTGCCGTCGCATAGCCACTGGTACCGGTAATAAATCGCGGACCGCCAGCCCACCCACTCGCCGCGCTCAACGCCAGGCCAGCCACCACCATCACCCGTCTCCATTGCCTAGCGCCGGGCATCGTCCGCCTCCTTCATCCAGACCGCTCCCACCTTCTGCCCCACCCTCATCCCCTGCTGTGTGGGACTAGCTTCCTGCTGCACCCATCCCTCCGGCAGCCGAACACCCTTCGGCTCCGCTAACCCACCCGTCTTCCAGTCCCTCGTCACCGCGACCCCATCCGCCAGCGCAATCCCACCCTGCGAAATCCCCGTCACCCCCGCCAGCGAAGCTCCCGCCGCGCGCCGCACCCGCGTCGCCAGCCAGCGCACATCCAGCAGCGCCGCTCCATTCGCCCCCATCGGCACCACCGGCACCGCGCCCATCATCCCGTCCACCGCGGAGCTCAACCCGCTCGCACCAGGCGCATACAGAAAGAACATCGCGCGCTGACCCGCCTGGAGATGCTGTTGCCCCCCCGTCCACCGCCCCGCCCACTCCCGCATCACGTACGAGCCGCCCACCACGCCCAGCACCGGCTGCTCCACCGAAAACGTGATCTCCACCACCCCACTGTCCGTCCCACCGCCCGTCCCGTCCTTGGACTCAATCTTTCGCACCTGCCCCACAAACACCACGCCCGCCCGCGATCCCAGCAAGCGCAGCTCGCCCGCCACACTCTCCGCCGGAGCCCGCTCGTCCTGCTGTTGTGCGGCGACTCCAACGGCCCCTCCGCCCACCGCACCCACCGCCAGCAATACGCCCCAAACCCATCCGCGAACACACCACCGAACACGCATCATGGCCAGCCCTCTGCAACCTACTTCGTCGCAGCAAGCCAAACCCTTTACCTGTCCTACCCTGAAACAGCCCTCAAGCTGCCGATAACCGGCCTAAATCTCCGGGTAAAAATCGAAGAACGCGTCGATGCTATGCCGCAGCTGCGCCTCAATCTGCTCCCGGCTGCCCTCCACGATATGCATCGTCACCTGCGCATCGTGCCCATTCTTCAACTTGATCGGCGCAGCCTGCACCGCCTCAACTTCATCCGCCGGCAAGAGCCGTAAACCGTATACCAACACCAGATCAGCCATCCCCTAATCCTACTTCCTATTCCCTACTTCCTACTTCCTGCCCTTTGCACCGATTCCCAGCCTTTACAATCAAATCTCTATGTCCTCCCCGAACGAAATCCGCGACACTGTCATTCTCGGCTCCGGCTGTGCCGGCCTCACTGCCGCCATCTACGCCGCCCGCTCCAACCTCAAGCCCCTCGTCCTCGAAGGCCACGAGCCCGGCGGCCAGCTCTCCATCACCACCCTGGTCGAAAACTTTCCCGGCTGGCCCGACGGCGTCCAGGGTCCCGAGCTCATCGAGAACATGAAGAAGCAGGCCACCCGCTTCGGTGCCGAGCTCCGCATGGCCCACCTCACCACCGTCGACCTCTCCACCACGCCCTTCACCCTCGGCATCGGCAAGGACACCGTCCACACCCGCTCCCTCATCATCGCGAGCGGAGCGAGCGCCCGCTGGTTAGGCCTCCCCTCCGAGCAGGCCCTCATCGGCTTCGGCGTCAGCTCCTGCGCTACCTGCGACGGCTTCTTCGCCAGCGGCAAAGAGATCGCCGTCATCGGCGGCGGCGACAGCGCCATGGAAGAAGCCCTCTTCCTCACCCGCTTCGCCACCAAGGTCACGCTCATCAACCGCTCTGAAAACTTCCGCGCCTCAAGAATCATGCTAGAGCGCGCCGTAGCCCACCCTCAAATCGAGTTCCTCCACAACACCCTCGTCGAAGAAGCCCTCGGCGTCGAAGACAAGGACCTCAAAGGCCTCCGCCTCTTCAACAAGAAAACCGGCGAGCGCTGGACCCTCCCCGTCAGCTTCATGTTCCTCGGCATCGGCCACATTCCCAACGCCCGCATGTTCGAAGGCCAGCTCGATCTCGACTCCGACGGCTACATCAAGACCGAAGAGAACGTCTTCGTCTCCACCCAGGGCAAGCGCATCCAGGGCGTCTACGCCTGCGGAGACGTTCAGGACCGCCGCTACCGCCAGGCCATCACCGCCGCCGGCACCGGCTGCATGGCCGCCCTCGAAGTAGAAAAATACCTCGAAGAACAAGGCCGCTAATCGGGCCGCTGCGCTCCCCTCAACCTTGTCATCCTGAGCGGAGCGCAGCGAAGCCGAAGGACCCCGAAAGTCTCAACCCAGCCGACGCCGCTCCAACCTTTTCCACCAACGATCTCGGCAGCCGTGCGGGCTGCTGGCGTCTCTCAAGGGGGATTTGCTCACGGACCAACGATGGTTACACTCTGAGCATGTTCAAGTCCGTGGCGCGCCACCTCCTAAGTCTCACCAGCACTCTCTTATCGGGCACTGTGCTCTGCGTCGCTCAGTCCATCTCGCCTCCCGCGCCCGCCAACCCCATCCTTCCCCACGCCGACCCCTTCATCACCCTCCACCCAATCAACGGCCGCTATCTCCTCCTCGCCACCACCGGCCACAACATCACCCTCTGGAGCGGCCCCACCATCCCCACCGCCTCCAGCGAATCCAAAATCCTCTTCACCCCAACCGACCCCCTCGAACAACTCTGGTCGCCCACCCTCTGGCACATCGGCAACCACTGGTGGATCTACTTCACCGCCCAGCCACCCGGCGGCCAGCACGCCATCTACGTCCTCGAATCCGACACCGCCGACCCCCTCGGCGCGTACACCTTCCGCGGCCCGCTCAATCTCAATAACCGTCCCGCCATCGACCCCTCCATCCTCACCCTCAACGGCGTCAACTACCTCATGTACGTCACCGTCGATCGCGGCGAGAACGCCATCCAGATCGTGCGCCTCGCCGATCCCCTCCACCCTTCAGGCCCACCCTCCCTCATCGCCGAGCCCGAGTTCCCCTGGGAAAAAGGCGCCGGCAGCACCCGCACCTATCCCGTAAACGAAGGCCCCACCGCCCTCTTCCACGACCACAAACTCTTCATCGTGTACTCCGCCTCCGACACGGCCTCCCCTCTCTATTGCCTCGGCCTGCTCACCTTCCAGGGCGGTGACCCGCTCATGCGCAGCAACTGGAAGAAGACCCCGCAGCCCGTCTTCTCGGCCTCACCCGCCAACAACATCTACGGCCCCGGTCGCGGAACCTTCGCCATCGCAGCCGACGGCACGTACTGGCTCCTCTACGCCGCCAAATCGACGGACGCCCCCACCGCCGCCAACCGCGCAGTCCGCGCCCAGCCCTTCACCTGGAACCCCGACGGCACACCCAACTTCGGCGCACCCCTAAAAGACGGCCCCATCGATAACGGACGCTAGACGCGACCGCAACTCCGAACGCGCTAGTGCCCCATAGCTTCCGGTGAAGGCTTAGCCGCCTTCGCCGGCAGCCGCATCACGAACGGCAGCGGCGTCAGGCACAGGATCACCCCTGCCAGCAGCGCGAACGCATTCTTGTAACTCAGCATGCTCGCCTGCCGAAGCATCTGCTGGTACGCATACCCCACAGCAACCTGCCCCGACTGTGCGGCGCTCATCCCCTGCGACTGCGCAACATGCGCAACGTGCGCGATGTAGTTGTCGTAGCCTGCTCTGCCGGCTCCGCTGTGCGCAGCCAGCTGCATCTGGTGCGTCTGCGCGGTGCGCGCAAGGAACGTCGTCAGCAGCGCCGTACCCGCACTGCCACCCAGATTACGCGCGAAGTTGGAGAGGCTCGAGATCTGGTTCATCTTCGTCGTAGGCACACCCACATAGTTCAGTGTGCTGATCGGGATGAACACCAGCGGCAAGCCAATCACCTGGAACATGCGCCACTGCGTAATCGTCGCGAAGCTGGTGTCGAGCGAAAGCCGCGTCAGGTTATAAAGCCCCACCGCAGTAATCACGTACCCAATACAAACCAGCAGCCGCGGATCCATCTTGCCGATCAGCCGCCCGGCAACGAACATCATGAACATCATCACGAAGCCCGCGGGGCTCAACGCTTCACCTGCAAGTTGCGCAGTGAACCCCAACAACGTCTGCAGGTATTGCGGGATCAGCACGGTCGATCCAAACAGCACCATCCCCAGCACAAGCTGCAGGAAAACCGCGGTCCCAAAGTTGCGGTTCTTCAGCAGCTTGAGATCGACGATCGGATCCTCGTGGTTCCACTCCCAAAATACAAACGTTACCAGCAGCACCGCAGCCACGACAGCAGCGGTGCTGATAAGCGAAGACCCGAACCAGTCCTTCTCCTGTCCCTTATCCAGGAAGAACTCCAGCACGCCAACGCCGCTTGCAACCAGCGCGAGGCCGGCGAAATCAACCTTCTTGCCGACCGAAGCCTTGCGCCGCTCGACCAGCGCCGGCGGGTCTTCCACCATCCGCGAGCTCAGCCAGATCGAGAACAGCCCGATCGGTATATTGATAAAAAAGATCCAGTGCCAGTTGAAGTTGTCCGTGATCCAGCCGCCCAGCGTAGGACCAATCGCCGGTGCCACCACCACCGCCATACCGTAAACCGCGAACGCCTGTCCGCGTTTCTCCACCGGAAACGTATCCGCCAAAATAGCCTGCTCCGACGGTGCCAGCCCGCCGCCGCCCAGTCCTTGCAGCACGCGCGCGACGATCAGAAACGGAAGCGTCGGCGCCAGGCCGCACAGCAGCGAGCAGACCGTGAACATGATCACGCACGTAATGTAGAACCGCTTGCGCCCAAACCGGTCCGACAACCACCCCGAAATCGGCAGGATCACCGCGCTGGCCACAAGATAGCTGGTCAGCACCCAGGTCGCCTCGTCCTGCGACGCCCCCAGCGACCCTGCCATGTGCGGCAACGCCACGTTCGCGATCGACGTGTCCAGCACCTCCATGAAGGTCGCGAGCGTGACCGTCAGAGCGATGGCCCATGGGTTATATTTGGGTTTCCAGTTTGCGTCGTAGGCCATATCAGCTTCCTGATATAGAATATCAGGAAGCTGATATGGATTCTTTAAAGTCGAAAAAACAATCCGCAGCGAAACCAGCCGCCGACCCGGTCAATCGCCCCATCCTCGAGCGCATCTCGAAGATGAAGGCCGTCCTCCAGGGCTGCAGGGTGGTGCTCGACGAAGAGTTGCAGCCCCTCGGCATCACCACCTCCCAGCTCCGCATGCTCTGGTCCATCGCCGAAAATCCCGGAATCTCCGGCGCAAAGATGGCGCGTCTCTGCTCGGTCACCCCCCAGTCAGGCCAGGCCACCCTGGCCATGATGGAGGCCCAGGGCTGGGTGCGCCGCCGCCCCAGCGAAGCCACCCACCGCGTCCTCGTCGCCGAGCTGACCAGCAAGGGCCAGCGAGTCCTGGTCAAGGCCCGAGAGCTCGCCAAAGCGCTCGACCGCCGATTGTGGCACGGCATCACCGAGCGTGATCTCTCCGGCTTCGATACAGCGCTACGCAGCGCCCTCGAAAAAGTAACGCGCCCGTAGCCGCATCCCTCACCAACTCATCCGCACCAACTCCATCGACTCCCGTCCCAACGACGTCTTCACCCGCACGCTCCCCCCCTCCACATCCACCCACACCGGCGACGTCAGCAACTCCAGCCCGCCCGCCGCCTTCAACGCCGCCACCTGCTCCGCGCTCGGACTCTGCGGAGACCCCATCGCCTTCCACACCGTGTACGCATTGCTATGCGTCTCATCCAACCGATACCGCTGCACCAGCGCCCGCCGCACCCCCACCGGCAACCCCTTCACTCGCACCTCCACCTCCGCGCCCGCACCACCCTCCGCGACATCGTGGTAATCCCACACCAGCACCGACGCGCTCTTCCCCTCCCGCGTAGCCAGCCCATCCACATCCGCGTCTCCGCGCACGCCCGCAGCAATCATCGTCCCCAACGGCACCGCGCCCGAGCTCTCCACCGCCACCCGCTCGCCCCCCATCATCCCCAGCATCCGAAAGACATTCAGCACCGGCTTATCCACCCCATTCGTACTCAGGTCCCGAAACCCCTCAAAATAATCCTTCCCCTCAAACTCAAACGACCAACTCAACATCCCCAATAAATTCACCCGATGCTTCGCTGCCAGATCCAGCAGCCGCGCATAAGCCGCAGCCGTATACGCCGGATACAGCGTTCCATTCCGATAATTATTCGCCGGATTCACCTTCGACGAGCAAGCCGCACATCCCTCCGGATCCGCCTCGCTCAACAAAATTGGCAGCCTCGCAAACTTCGGAAAGCTAGCCACCAACCCAAATCCGCGATCCACATCCTTCAGCTCGCGATCGATCCCCATCGTCACCTTGCCGCCCTCAATCACCGGCTGGCCCTTCGCATGAAAGCTGATGAAGTCCAGCGGCACCGCACCTCCCGTTGCCGCGCTCTTCCCCGCATTCACATGCTCCAAAAACTTCTGCAGATATCCATACGCATGCTCACTCCGCGGACTCGTCGTAGCCGGGCCGCCCACCCGCGCTCCCGGCAACGCCGCCCGCACGCCCGCCACCGCAAAGTCATACAACTTCAGATACTCCTCTTCCGTCCCATGAAAGTACTCAATGTCCGGCTCATTCCAAACCTCGAAGTACCACCGCAACACTTCCTCGCGCCCATACCTCTCCACCAAATGCGCCGTCACCACCCGCGCCAATTCCTCCCACTTCGCATAATCCTTCGGCGGGTTATTCGACGCCCCCGCCAGCGTGTCCTTCGGATACAAAATCTTGTACGGCTGATCCGGCTTCCCCGGCAACACCGCCGCCAAATCCTTCGGCATGAATCCCAGCTCCACCACCGGTCTCACGCCCGCGGCCTTATATGCATCGAAGATCCCATCCATGATCTTGAAGTCATACACCGGCTTCCCGTTCGCATCCTCGCTATACACATTCGTAGAACTCCACTTCAACGCCGGCACCCCATCCCCCGACGTCAGCAAGTGATGCGCCCGAATATAAACCGGCGCCGCACTCAAATCCCGCAGCTCCCCCAGCAACTCCCGCCCCAACACCGTAGTCGAGTAGTTCCCTTCGTCATACCCAAACCACGCATACGCCGGCTCCCACACCCCCACCGTCTTCCCCAAATCCACATCCACGGTCACTGGCGCCTGCGCCCTCACCATCTCCACGCATGCAACGCCAACACACACCAGCGCCACCAGCCTCCACCCAACTCTCGCTCGCATCATCACAACACTCTTGTACCCCAATCCCCTTCGCCTCCGCCACCCACACGCACCTTTCCCCTTGCATTCCGCATCCAATTCCTATACCGTAGGGGGGTATGCCTCCCACGGCATACCATCGATTGGAGCACCTCATGACGAACTCAACCACAAAGGAACCTCCGAGTCCTCGGACGCCCCTCCTGCGCTGCGTTCGCGAGGTGCGGTAACTCCCTTCTCCAGCTTGACCTCAAGCCATAGCAACACCTGAAGGCGTCACCCTCCCGCTCGCGCAGTGCCCCACCACGGCACACCGCGACGCGAATCAACACGTGCCCACAAGCACGCCTTCTCCGTCGCCTCCACTCGCATGCAGCCGCATGCAGTCAGGAGGACCCATGTCCCTCAACATCACCACCCACATCACCACTCGCCGCCCCACGCTCATTCGCGTCTGGCGCAGCAACGGCACGCACCTCACCAGCACCTGGCTCCCCACCGTCGCTCCCAACTCCAACACCCCAACCGAAGGAGGTCCACACCAATGACCGTCCTCCAGTCCCACGTCACGCCCATCCGCAAGACCCACGTCCGCCGCCCCTGGCAGCGTACTGTCCTCAGCTTCCTCGTCGCCTTCGGCCCCGGCCTCATCGTCATGGAAGCCGACAACGACGCCGGCGCCGTCTCCACCTACATGCAGGCTGGAGGCCAATACGGCCTCCACCTGCTCTGGGTGCTCGTTCTGCTGCTCCCCATCTGCTACTTCGTACAGGAGATGGTCGCACGCCTCGGCATCGCCACCGGCAAAGGCCACGCCGCCATGATCTACGAGCGCTTCGGCAAGGCCTGGGGCCGCTTCTCCCTCTTCGATCTCCTCGCCGTCAACTTCCTCACCCTCATCACCGAGTTCGCCGCCATCTCGCTCGCCATGCGCGGCCTCGGCGTCGCGCCCGTCCTCTCCGTGCCCCTCGCGGCCATCGCCCTCGTCGCCCTCATCGCGTCCGGCAGCTACCGCCGTTGGGAGCGCATCGTCGTCATCCTCTGCCTCCTCGACCTCACCTGGTTCCTCGCCGCCGCCCTCCTCCATCCCAACTGGTCCGCAGCCCTCACCAACACCTTCATCCCCTCACTCCCTCACACCGGCAAGACTGGCGATCTCATCTTCCTCATCATCGCGATCGTCGGCACCACCATCGCCCCGTGGCAACTCTTCTTCCAGCAAAGCTGCGTCGCCGAAAAGCGCCTCCGCTTCGCCGACCTCAAGTGGGCCCGCCTCGACACCCTCATCGGCGCCATCTTCTCCATCCTCGTCGCCGGCGCCATGATGCTCACCGGAGCCTTCGCCTACAACCACCACATCCCCTTCACCGACCCCGCACAACTAGCGCAATCCATCGCCACCATCCTGCCGCATCGCAGCGGCATCTTCCTGCACCACGCATTGCTTCTGCTCATGGTCAACGCCGCAGTGCTCGGCACCACGGCCATCTCCCTCGCCAGCGCCTGGGCCTATGGAGAAGTCGCCGGCTGGCAACACTCCCTCCACAAAAAGCCCACCGAAGCTCCCGGCTTCTACGCCGTCTACGCCCTCTGCGTCTTCGCCGCGGCAGCCATCGTCCTCGTCCCGCATCTGCCGCTGCAGCTCGTCATCGTCAGCGTCCAAGTCTTCGCCGGCCTCATCCTCCCCTCGGCCATCATCTTCCTCCAACTCCTCCTCAACGACCGCGCCCTCCTCGGCGATCGCTGGGTCAACCGCCCCTGGAACAACTGGATCAACTGGTCGATCGTCGCAGTCCTCTTCACCCTCTCCCTCATCCTCGCCGCCCAAGTCCTCCTCCCCAATCTCTTCAACTAACCAGCCACCGAAAGGAGAACCCCATGGCCACCCTCGCAACCCAACCCACCCCCAACGACACACCCCTCTACGTCATCCACCCACTCGACGACGTCCACGAGCAGAAGTGCACCTCCGAAGGCCTCGGCCTCATGCACCTCACCCCCACCGTGCGCATCGCGCTCACCACCCTCCGCGTCTACCTCATCGCCATGACGCTCATCATCCTCTACCGCATCGCCACACTCACGCACCTCTTCACCCCACACGCTCACTAACCCCGGCCACACTGGTTCGATCTCCATCTCCACCCAATGATGGATGTTCAACGCCCTCCACATTCCCTACACTTGCGCGGTACCTCAAAACAGAATTCCAACTTATCCATAGCGGAGCGATTCCCGGCCTGCCATCGTCCGGGAGTCGTGCTGCCAGAAAGCTTGCATGCATCTTCGAGTTCGCCGCACGCTCTCCCTATGCCTTCTCGCACTTCTCTCCACCGCCGCCGTCGCCCAGACCACCACCTCCACCAACTTCTTCTCCGCCTGGGAGAACCGCGTCCGCGCCACCCTCGCCCGGCAGCCCTCCTACCCCATCCCCGTCATCGCGCCCTCCGCGCAGATGGTCCAGCTCTTCCGCTTCGACTACGTCCACGAGTACACCCCCGCGCGCACCACCACCGACATCTACGACAACAGCAAGGGCCTCAACCTCATCCCCTGGGCCAACACCGAAATCGACATCTGCCTCCCCCCCTTCATCCAGCACAACAACCCCAAGGTCCTCGACGGCGCCGGCGACTTCTCCTTCACCGTCAAGTACCGCCCCTTCGCCAGCCCTGACAAGCATCACGCCTACTCCCTCGGCGGCCAGGTCGCCGTCTCCGTTCCCACCGGCAGCTACAAGAACGGCGCCCTCGTCTCCACCGTCACGCCCACCGTCATGGGAGGCAAAGGCTTCGGCCCCTTCGCCATTCAATCCACCATCGGCGCCATCCTCCCCAAGAGCGACGCCTCCGCCATCGGCCGCACTATCACCTGGAACACCACCCTCCAGGCGCGCGTCGCCAAAATCTTCTGGCCCGAAATCGAATTCAACTCGAACTACTACCACGAAGGTCCCAACAACGGTAAGAATCAAACCTTCGTCTCGCCCGGCTTCATGGTCAGCAAGATCAACTTCCGCCACACCCCCGGCAACCGCCTCGCCCTCATCTTCGGATCCGGCTTCCAGGTCGCCACCTCCACCTTCCACAGCTACAACCACGCCTACGTCTTCACCTCCCGCTTCGCCTTCTGACAAGATCTCCCAACCCCCGGCGGTGGCCAAGTATCATCAAGCCAGTACATCGCCAACGGAGCTACCCATGTACATCCCCGAAGACTTCCGTGCAGACGACGTCCCCACCCTCCACGCCGACATGCAGCGCAACTCCTTCGCCGCGCTCGTCACCCTCACCTCCGCAGGCCTCGTCGCCACCCACCTCCCCGTCTTACTCGACGAAACGCGCGGCCCCCTGGGCACCATCCTCGGCCACGTCTCCCGCGCCAACCACCAGTGGCAAACCTCCAACCCCGCCACCGAAGCCCTCCTCCTCTTCAGCGGCCCCGACACCTACGTCACGCCCAACTGGTATCCCGCCAAGCAGGAAACCCACCGCGTCGTCCCCACCTGGAACTACGCTGCCATCCACGCCTACGGCGCCATCTCCTTCTTCGACGACCCCACCCGCCTCCGCGAAATCGTAACCCGCCTCACCAACCTCCACGAGTCCACCTTCCCCACCCCCTGGAAAGTCACCGACGCTCCCGCCAACTACATTGACGGCCAGCTAAAAGCCATCATCGGCTTCGAGCTCCCCATCACCCGCATCGAAGGCAAACACAAGTTCAATCAAAACCGCTCCGCCGCCGACCAGGCCGGCGTTGTCCAGGGCCTCCGCTCCCTCAGCGACCCCGTCAAGTCCGCCGTAGCCGACTTCATGCAAGCCCTCACGGAAAAATCCAAGCCCGAGTAACCTCTCTTCGCCACGCCACAACTGTTTCTGCAATCACCCATCCCTGCCCTGCCTAAATCCATCCCCGCCCCGCAAGCGTCTCATAGCTAGACGATCTCGAGGTCCCGCATCATGTCGCTACCCCGCCCACTCCGCGCCATCCTTCCCCTTGCCCTCACCCTCACGCTCCTGCCCTCCTTCGCCTGCGCCGCCGCAACCCACGGCCCCCTCCCTCCACCAAAAATCGATGACCCCCTTGCAACCTCACCGCACAAAGAAAAAGCCGTCTTCGCCGGAGGTTGCTTCTGGGGCACGCAAGCCGTATTCGAGCGCGTGAAAGGCGTCCTCAAAACCACTGCCGGCTACTCTGGTGGCGAGGCCTCCACCGCCACCTACGGCCAGGTCACCACCGAAACCACCCACCACGCTGAGTCCGTCGAGGTCATCTTCGATCCCTCACGCATCACCTACGGCCAACTCCTCCGCGTCTTCTTCACCGTCCACGATCCCACCACCCTCAACCGTCAAGGCCCCGACGTAGGCACCTCCTACCGCTCCGCCATCTTCTTCAGCACCCCCGACCAGAAGCGCATCGCCGAAGCCTACATCGCGCAACTCACCGCCGAGCACGCCTTTCCCCATCCCATCGTCACCGAGGTCACCCCCCTCAAAGCCTTCTACCCAGGCGAAGACTACCACCAGGACTACGCCCTCAAGAATCCCAACAACCCCTACATCCTGGTCTGCGACCACCCCAAAATCGAAACCCTCAAAACCGACTACCCCGAACTCTACGTAGACTACAAACCCACCCACTAACCCCACCCTCGCACCAAAAACAGCGGCGACCCGCAAGGATCGCCGCTTCCGTCTTTCACGACTCACTACCCACTACTCACTACTCACTACCCACTACTCACTACCCACTGCCCACTGCCTCTAGTGGATATCAAACTGCTCCGGATGCAAGCTAGGATCGCTCTTCACCAGGATTGTCTTGCCCGACATCTCTTCCATCTCCTGCAGCCACTTCGCTCCGCCGGTCTTCAACTGCTTCACTACCTCCGGATTCACGCGCAGCATGATGTCACCCTTCTCGATCAGCTTATGCATCTTCCGCATCTCGATATAGATGTCGTTGCAAACCGTCACCGGCGACTTCACCATGCCTGTACCCGCGCACACGCCGCAGGTCGTTGAAAGCGTCCGCTCCAGCGACTGCTTGACCCGCTTCCGGGTAATCGCAACCAATCCGAAATCATTGAACTGCAGCACCTTCGACGGAGCCCGATCCTTCTTCAGTTCATCTTCCAGCGCCGCCATCACCCGATTCCGGTTCTTGCGCTCATCCATGTCGATGAAGTCAATGATGATAATGCCGCCCAGGTCGCGCAGCCGAATCTGCCGCACAATCTCAGGGATCGCATCCAGGTTCGTCTTCACGATCGTGTCTTCAAGCCGCGCCGTCTTGCCAACGTACTTGCCCGTATTGATATCGATCGCGACCAGCGCCTCCGTCTGGTTGATCACAATCGATCCACCCGACTTCAGCCACACCTTCGACCGCAGCGCCGTATTGATCTCCTCGGTAATTCCGAACTGCTCAAACAGCGGCGTGTCCTTCGTATAAAGCTTCACGCGCCGAATCAGGGCAGGCTGGAACCTCTGCAGGAACCGCAGCACGCGCTCATACGCGTCCTCGGTATCCACCCAGATCGCGGAAAAATTATCCGTAACCTGGTCGCGCAGAATCCGTTCCACCAAATTCAAATCGTGATAAATCAGCGCCGGGCTCTTGCTCGACTCTGACCGCGTCTTGATATCGGCCCAAAGATTCAGCAGGAAGCGCAGATCGCTCCGCAGCTCTTCTTCGCTCGCTCCCGCCGCCGCCGTGCGCACAATGAAGCCGCCCTGCGCGTCGCCCTTTTCGCTCAGCAAAATCTCCTTCAGCCGCCGCCGCTCGCTGTCGCTCTCAATCTTTCGCGATACGCCCGTATGGTTCACCGTCGGCATGAACACCAGGAACCTTCCCGGCAGCGCAATGTGCGACGTGATGCGCGCACCCTTTTTCGCAATCGGCTCCTTGGCAATCTGCACCAGGACCTCCTGCCCCGGCTTCAGCAGGTCGCTGATCGCCGGCAGGTTCGTCGACTGCATCGACCGTCCGCCGCGATCGCGCCCCCCGCCCCGTGGTCGCGAGTTCGCCATCCCGCGGCCATCGCGCGAACTCCGCTCTCCGCTGCGCTCGACCCCGCGATCTCCACTGCTGCTGCGCTCTCCACGATCGCGTCCGCCGCGACGTCCATCTCTGCGCCCGCGCCGTCCAGCCTCGCGTCCGCCTTCGCGGCTACCCTCACGCTCGCCTTCACGCGCCGCCGGCTCACCTTCCGCCGTTGCCGCGCGCGCCTCGCCGTTCTCATCAAAGCTCGAGGCCTCCGCATACTCCTCTTCCTCGGCCTCGCTGATCTGGCTTCCCGAAACTTCCTCTTCGACGAAATCCTCTTCGCCATTCGACGCGAGCTCATCTTCTTCGAAATCTTCTTCGTCGTCGAAGTCCTCGTCCTCGTCCTCGTCGTCCTCTTCATCAATCTCAACCGGCTCAAGACCCGTAATGTCGTCGATCGTCATGTCGCGAATCATGCTGCCCAGATCGGCCGCACCTTCCAGCGTCTCTTCCTCGACATCATCGTCAAACGCGCCCGCATGCAGCGATCCGATTTCAGCGTCCTCTTCATCCAGCAGCTCTTCCTCCAGCTGCCCATCGCCCGGCGCGAAGCCCGCCGCATGTGCCCGCTCGCCCTCAATCGACACCGGCGTCTCCGCCTCGGCCGCGTGCACCGACTGCACCACCGCCTCATGCTCAATCGGTGCCGTCGGATCGGCATGCACAATCTCCGCATGCGCCAGCTCCGAGATCAGCTCACCCGTCGGCTGCAGACTCGTAAACTCCGGCTCGTGCGTCGCCTCAGCAATGTGCTCGTGCGCAGCCTCAACCGCCGGCTCTTCCACATTTCCGCCCTGCCGAAACTCCCGCGCACCCGCAGGATCCACACGGAACGAAGCCGAAGCATTCTCCTCTGGCTCGTACTCCGCCGTCGTCTCATGAAATTCAGGCTCCGGCTCAACCGCTTCCGGCAACTCTGCGGCTTCACGCAGCTCAGCGTCATGCACCGAAGCAATCGCCTCTTCAAACTCCGCCTCGTGCTGCGCCGCCGTCTCAACCGGCTCCGTCTGCCCCGCCCATTTCGGCGCAAAGCCCGGCTCATAGTCACGCTCGGCCACATCATGCCCCGAGCTCACCGCCGGCAACACAGCCTCCGCCGGATCGATCCCGCGCGGCTCCGCACGGTACTCCGTCCGCGGCGCCTCGTTTCTCGGCGCGTCCGTACGTTCGCCACCACGCCCGCGCTGCTCATCGCGTCCACGCCGGCGATCCCGCCCGCGTCCACCACGATCGCCGCGGTCGTTACGATCGCGCTCACCCCCACGGCTTTCGCTTGAAGACGATTCACCACGCGACTCACCACCACGCGGCTCACGAGCCCGCAGCGTCTCGCCCGGCAACACCGCTCCGCCATCCCAACCAACCAGCGGTGCAATCTCGGTAGAAGGCTTCGCAACCATCGTTGCACCCGCAGACTTCGCCGCCGGCTCCGCAGCCGCGCCATTCTCACCCCGCCGATACTTCGACAGCGACTCGCCCGGCAGAATAAACGGCTCGACCGTCGATCCCGCAGACGCATTCAAATCCACAACCTCATCATCCGCCGAACCCGGCCGGGCACCACGCGGCGCAAACCGCTCCCGCACCGAATCCAGCCGCGAATCGCGCCCACCCGCCTCACGGCCACCCGCCTCGCGACCACCGGCCTCACGGCCACGCCCACCGCGATCCCGTCCACCACGATCTCTACCACCGCGATCCCGTCCGCCACGCTCGTTGCCGCGATCCGCGCCACCCTCACGCGACTCCGGCCGACGCTCAGCCGCACGCACCTCTTCCCGAGGAGCAACCTCGCGCGGCGCCGCAGCCTCTACACCAAACTCATCCGCCTCATTCCCAACCGGCGCCTCACTCGAAGCCTCGCCTGCAACGCCACGTCCCCGCCGCCGTCCGCGACGTCCCCGCCACCGGCGCTGTCCATCCGCACCCGGAGCACCCTCACCAATCTCTTCCTCATCCCCACCAGCACGCGGCGCAGCATCCAGCACCTCGTCCTCAGCAGGAGCATAATTGCCCGGAGCAAAACTCCGAACCTCTTCCGCAGGGCTCTCCGCGCCGCGATCCGCCGGCAGCGCCTCACGGCTCCCCCGATCGCGATCCCGATCGCGCCCATCGCGCCGCCCGCGTCCACGGCCTTCACCGCGACCTTCGCCACGTCCTTCCGAACGCCCCTCACTCCGAGGCCGCTCGCCGCGCGGCGCACGTTCGCCGCCCGCCGCTGCGCCATCAAAGTCCGCAGCGTCTCCGGCCTCTTCCATGAAGTCCGTAATGTAAAGGAACGCATCGCGCTCGAGCCCGATGTCCACAAAGCTCGACTGCATGCCCGGCAGAACGCGCGTCACCCGCCCGTTATAAATCGAGCCGGCCAGCGTGTACTCATTCTCACGCTCGTAATAAATCTCTGTGAGTTCTTCTTTTTCGACAATCGCCAGCCGCGTCTCATGGGGCGTGCTGGATATATAAATTTCTTTCGACATTGCTCTGCTTTCTCCTCGCACCCGGCTCTCAAGCCGGCGTGCTCTGGCAGAACAAGCGAAGATCGCGCTGCACAAGCTCTAACGCCCTGCGTTAGCTCCCTGCAGCAGCCTCCTGCGATACGGACAGACCCTGAGCCATGCAAACATGTGTCGCGGAGACTGGATCGAACCACCCAAACTGTTGCGCACCCGCTACGGCGCGCCCTCCAACACACGAAATCCTGCGCCCTTCGCGCATCCGCGTGCCGGAACCGGGAGAAAACTTTGCCAGTGTTGTACCGCTTGTCGTGGGCCCACTGCTTCTGCCCCTCGACACCATGCCGTCAACGGAGTTTGTGACCAACACTACCTCAACCTGAGGCGGGGCCGTTAACCGTCCGTTTACGTTCATTCTCAAAACCTGTCCGGCCATCGGAAGTTGATCCGCGCCTGGCCGGCCTTCTCAAATTCTTGTTTCTAAAGTGTTATTGCTAAAACCTTTAGACCGCTGCAACGGGAAAATCATCGCATCCGTGCCGCAGTCCTCAATAACCGATCAGCCCTATGGCAGATCGTCTGCTTCTAGTATGCACCAAAACAGAAGCGAACAGAAAACAAATCTACCCGCCCGCTTCCACTACTCACTACCCACTACTCACTACCCACTACTCACTACTCACTACCCACTACCCACTACTCACTAGTTCACGAACCGCCGCATCCGCACATTCATCACGATCCCCAGCGCCAGAAACATATAGATAATCGACGACCCGCCATAGCTCATCAGCGGCAGCGGAATCCCCGTCACCGGCATCAGCCCAACGCACATCCCGATGTTCACCGCAATCTGGAACAGCAGCACCCCCACAATCCCCATCACGATCAGGCTCCCCGGCGGATCAGCCGCAGTCTGCGCATTCTGAATCAGCCGCACCAGAATCAAAAAGTACAACAGCAGCACCCCAATCGCCCCGATAAACCCGTGCTCCTCGCAGAACGCCGCAAAGATAAAATCCGTGTAAGGAATCGGCAGAAAATCCCCCTGCGTCTGCGTCCCCTTACTCTGCCCCTTACCCCAAAGCCCACCCGACCCCACCGCAATCAGCGACTGCCGAATCTGGTACCCCGAAGCCTGCGGATCACTGTCCGGATTCATAAACGCCGTCAGCCGCTGCCTCTGATAAGGCTTCAACAACTTCCCCGACGCCAGCCCCACGCCCACCACCAGCAACAGCCCCAGAATCAAAATCCCGGCCTGCTTCCACTTGATCCCGCCCAGAAACAGCCCCACCACCAGCACCGGCAGATACGTCAGCGACGTCCCCAGGTCCGGCTCCTTCAACACCAGCACCAGCGGCACGCCAATCAGCAGAAACGCCTTGCCAATATCCTTCCAGCTCAAATCGCGCCCATTCTCCACGACATCCCAGAAGAATCGCGCCGCCACCAATATCAAAATCAGCCGCACCCACTCCGACGGCTGAAAGTGAATCCCGCCCCCCAGATTAATCCATCGCCGAGCACCCAGCACCTTCGTCCCCACCACCTTCACCGCCAGCAGTGACACGATGCTCACGCCGTACGCCCAGTACGAAATCCCCAGCAGCCGGTGATAATCCACCAGCGCAAAACAGAACATCCCCACCAACCCCACGCCCAGAAACACCAGCTGTTTCTGCTGGAACCCATGGAACTTCGTCATCTCGGTAGCCGACCGGATCTCCAGCACGCTCACCACCGACAGCACCATCACAATGCCCAGCAGCATCCAGTCGAAATCCCGAAACCGCGCTCGAATCATTCCGTCCCCAGTCTACCGTTTCGCACCCAATCCCCGCCGAATCCCAACCACCCAGCACCCAACCCACAACCCCACCCCATCACGAATGCTTTCCGGATGAGCAGGGGGCTTCAGCCCCCTGAATCAAACCCAACCGTTGGGCGGGCTTTAGCCCCGGGTCGTTGCCGTTGCCTTTCTTGCTGTCATTCCCTCCGGGAATCTGCTTCTTCCGTTGTAGTTGCCCTTGCCTTTGTTCTTGCTTTTCTGGCTGTCATCCCGCAGGGATCTGCTGTTGCTCTTGCCTTAGCCAAAAGCCAAACCCTACTCCGCACCAGGCGCCGCAACCGCATCCCCACCCGTCTTCGGCGCCACCACCTTCGGCACCGCCACCTCTTCCATCTTCAAATTCCCATTCCCCTTCCGTTGCTTCGTCACATACGTATCGATCACCTGTGCCGCCAGCTTCGCCGAGTTGTTCCCCCAATACCCGTGCTCCCACAACACCGCCACCACAATGTCCGGATTCCTTCTCGGCGTCATCCCCACAAACCACGAATGCGGCAGCGTAGCTTTATCCGAGCTGTTCTTCTGTCGCCCGGCCACAATGTCCGCCGTTCCCGTCTTCCCCGCAATGTCAATGCCATCCAGATGCGCTTCTGCCGCAGTCCCAATCGGGCTCAACACGTTTGCCATGTCATCGGTGATGGTCTCCCAGTTCTCCGGCGTCATCGAAATATGCGCCACGCCCGACCCCGGAAACTCCTGATCAATCGTCGCCTGCTCCTGGCTCGAAATCTGGCCCGGCATCAGCACATGCGGCCGCACGAACACGCCGCCCGACGCAATCCCACTCAGCGCCCGCGCCTCCTGCATCGGTGTCACCTGCGTCGCTCCCTGCCCAATCCCCACCGAAATCGTCTCGCCCGCATACCACTTGTCGTGCTGCGTCTTCAGCTTCCACTCCTCACTCGGCACAATCCCTGCCTGCTCGTCCGGCAGATCGATCCCCGTCTTCTCCCCAAACCCCACGCTGTGCGCATACTTCGCAATCGTTTCGATCCCCAGCTTGTTCGCCAGCGTGTAGTAAAACGTGTCGCACGAGTAAGGCAGCGCATTATGAATGTCCACCGACCCATGGTGCTTGTCGCATCCAAAGAAGTGTCCATAGAACGTCGCGCCGCCGTTGCACACCACATGCATATCCTGCGCATCGTTCTCCTGCAACCCCGCCAGCGTCATCACCACCTTGAACGTCGACCCCGGCGGCAGCTGCGCCTGGATCGCCTTGTTCATCATCGGGTGGTTTTTGTCGTCCATCAGGCTCTTCCAGTAAGCCGAAGTCAGCCGCACCGAAAACTGGTTCGGATCAAACGCCGGCCGCGACGCCATCGCCAGGATCTCGCCCGTATGCGGATCCATCGCCACAATCGCGCCGTTCTTCCCCTCCAGCGCTCGCTCCGCCGCGATCTGCAGATCCAGGTCAATCGTCAAATGCAGGTCCTTGCCCGGCACCGCCAGCTCCTGCCCCATCTGCCCCACTTCTTTGCCGTGCGAGTTCACAATGATGTCGCGCGAACCATCGACCCCGCGCAGCGTCCCGTCATACGTCTCTTCCACGCCGAACTTACCCACCACATCGCCCGGCTGATACGCCGCAAACCTCTCGTCGTTCAAATCCGCTTCGCTCACCTCGCCCACATACCCAATCAAGTGCGCCGCAAATCCATCCTTTGGATACAGCCGCCGCTCCGTGTCCAGCGTCTCCAACTCCGGCAGATCGTCGCGATGCGCCGCAATGAACGCCTGCTCATCCGGCGTAATATCCTGCTTCAGCGGAATCGGCTGATACTTCGGCGCATATTGAAAATGCCGCAGCGTCGCCTGGATCTGCTCCAGCGGTATATGCAGCCCCTGCGAAATCAACGGCAGATCCGTCTCCAGCTGCTTCTGCTGCTCACGCACCAAAAAGCAAGTTACCGACGGATAGTTATCCACCAGGATCCGTCCATACCGATCGAAGATCCGTCCCCGCGGCGCCAGCACCGGAACCTTGCGCACCCGATTCTGTTCAGCCAGCACCCGATACTGATCCGCCCCCAGAATCTGCAGCCGCCACAACCAGCAGCCCAGCACCACCAGCACCGCCGCCACCACGTACTGCGACACATGCAGCTTCGTAGCCGACAACTTCTCCCGCCGATCGATGCCTCCCAGATCCATCCGCTTCGCCGCTCCCTCTCTAAACTCTACGCTCGAACAACTGACAACTGAGAACTAACAACTGAGAACTAATCTCTTAGACGGAACCGATCCAGCACCGCAAACAAAGGAACCGCCACCACGCAATTCGCCGCCGCCGAAATCAACTCAACCACCGGCAGAAACCGGTACGACACATCGCCCAGCAGCCAGTGCGCAATCACATACAGCAACCCGCTCTGCGCCATGCTCAGCGTAAACACCAGCCCAATGCGATTGACGATGTTGTCCACATCCACCGCAAACCCAACGCTGGCGGCGACATATCCCACCACCCCCTTGGCAATCCCATCCACCCCAAACGGATGATTCGTCAACCCATCCTGAAACAACCCAATCAACGTGCCCGTCACCGTACCCGCAATCGGGCTCCGTCGCGACACGGCAAAGAAAATCGTGGCAATCAGCGGCAGGTCAATATGAATCAGCCACGGAAACGTCTTCGGCAGCATCGCCTGCAGCAGAATGCAGACCAGCGGCGCCATCACGGTCACTCCCGGATGGAATCCGTACTGGTCCAGCTCTTCGCGGCTTGTATAACTACGCTCTGCCATCGCCCTCGCCCGTCTCTACTCCTCTTGCGGCTTCTGTTGTGTCTGCGGCGCCGTCGCCGGAGCTCCCGGCGTCAACTCCGCCGCCGGCGGCACCGTGCCCGGCGTAAATTTGTCCGGATGCACCGCCGGCTTCGGCCGCGGCAGCCCTGAATTGATATACCCCACCGCCCCGCCCACCTGGCTCTCCGGATCATCCGACACCGGCTTCCCATCAGCCCCCACCGCGCCCGCCGCCGTAGTCCCCGGCGCAGCCTCTCCCTCCGGGTGCAAACTCGGCAGCTTCTCCGCAATCAAATCCGCCGCCCGCTGGTTGGCCTCCTGCGTAGCCTCCGCCGCCGCCGCATCCTGCGCCGCCATCGGCGGCAACGTCGCCGACGTCCCCGTTATCACCAGCACCTCTTCCAGCCGGCTCAAATTCGCCGCCGTCTTGATCCGTATCTCCGTGTACGGCTGATGCAGCAGGTCCGGCGCAATCGACTCAATCGTCCCCACCGGCAGCCCCCGCGGAAACACCAGGTCCCCACCCGACGTCACCACCGGCTCTCCCACCTTGATCCGGGAATCCGCCGTCAGATTATTAATCTCCACCTGGCCCGTCGCGGTCCCCTTCACAATCCCGCGTATCCGCGTCGTCGCTAAAATCACTCCCGCGCCCGACGACGAATCACTAATCAGCAGCAACTGCGACGTATGCGGAAACACATCCCGAATCTTCCCCACCACACCATCCGGAGTAATCACCGCCATCTCCGGCTTGATCCCATCCTCCGACCCCTTGTCGATATACAGCACATGCGACCGCTCCGACCCGCTGGTCCCAATCACCTGCGCCGCCACCGTGCTCGTCACGTACGATTCCTTGAACCCCAGCAGCGTCTGCAATCTCCGCCCCTGCGCCGCATCCTCGGCAAACGAAGCCTCTTCCTCCCGCAGCCGCGCCACCTCCTGCTTCAACTGCGCATCCTGTTGCCGCGTGTGCACCAGGCCCACGTAATTCCCCCACGCTCCCCGCACCTTCACACTCGACCCATGCACCGCCGTCTCCACCGGCGTCATCGCCGTCACCATCCACCGCCGCAGCAACGACACATGTTTCCCATCCGGAGCCGACCCCGCATCTTCCATCGCCCGCGCACTCGCCGGCACATCCGCGTCCTTGCCCGGCCGCTGCACCTGCATCGCCAGCGCAATCACCTGCATCAGAACGATCGCAATCAACACCAGCGGATTTCGAAATCGATAAAAGAATGAGTCCATCGTGACATTCGGGGTCCCCAGCGGGCGTTCTTTGCCCGATGGGGTGGCTACAGCAAGCGCCCAGCCAGCCTTCGCCGCACGCTCCTCCATTATTTCATTAGCCGATCATTTCATCTGTGCGCCCCCTCCCGCTCACTATCTGTGCCCTGTGGTACCTCCGCTGCTACCATCAATCCCGTGCCGCTCCATCTCTCCACGCCCGTAAAATTCGTCAAGCGCATCGGCGACCGCATCGCCGCCGGCCTCGCCGATCGCGGCATCCACACCATCGAAGACCTCCTCTACCACCTCCCCTTCCGCTACGAAGACCGCCTCCACCCCAAGCCTCTCTCCGCCTACAATCCCGGCGACATGGCCTCCCTCATCGGCGAAGTCCGCGGCACCGCCCTCCTCCGCACCCGCTCCGGCCCCATCTTCGAGATGACCGTAGGCATCACCCCCCCTGCCCCAGATGTGGGTGCCCCAGAGCCTGCCCTGAGCCTGCCGAAGGGTCTCGCTTCTGAGACCTGGGTTTCCACTGATCCCTCCATGGCGGGTCTCCTCAACCCGCGCACCCCCGTTCTCGAAACCGTAAAGTGCATGTGGTTCCACGGCACCTACCTCAAAGACAAATTCCGCGCCGGCCAAAAGATCGCCCTCTACGGCAAGTTGGAAGGCAGCCGCAGCGGCAACGCCCTTGGTGCAGTCCCCGGCTCCACGCGCTTCAAAATGATCCAGCCCACCTTCGAGATCCTCCCCGACAGCAACGCCACGGGCGAAGACGCAGAGTTCATCCTCCTCGAAATGGGCCGCATCGTCCCCGTCTACGAATCGCTGGGCGGCAAAACTCCGTGGGGCAGCAAACTAACCTCCCGCTGGACCCGCCGCATCCTCTGGACCATCTTCAAAGACCTCGCCGAAAGCAGCGAAACAATGGGTGCCCCACGTCTCGATTCTGAGACGTGGGTTTCCACCGAACCCAGGCAGGACGAAACCCTCCCCACCTCCCTCCGCCACCGCCTGCAATTCCCCACCCGCATGGCCGCCCTCCGAGACCTCCACTTCCCACCCGCCGGCACCTCCATGACGGACCTCATGAGCGCCCGCACCCCCGCGCACCGCCGTCTTATCTTCGAGGAGTTCTTCTACCTCGAGCTAGGCCTCGAACTCAAACGCCGCAAACTGCGCAACCGCCAGGGCACCGCCTTCGTCACCAACGACCAGGTCCGCGAAGCCCTCAAACAAATCCTCCCCTTCAAACCCACCGCCGCCCAGAAACGAGTCCTCGGCGAAATCGTCCACGACATGCGCCGCACCCAACCCATGCGCCGTCTCCTGCAAGGAGACGTAGGCTCCGGCAAAACCATCGTCGCCTTTCAAGCCGCGCTGATCGCCATCGAGAACGGCTATCAAGTAGCTCTCATGGCGCCCACAGAAATCCTCGCCACGCAACACTACCTCTCCGCCCGCAAGCTTCTCTCCGAAAAGATTTCCCCCCGCACAAAACGTCCCTACCGCATCGGCCTTCTAACCGGCTCGCTCGACGACAAGACAAAGCGCGACACCCGCAACCGCATCTTCCGAGGAGAAATCGATCTCGCCATCGGCACCCACGCCCTCGTAGAAGAGAAAGTAGACTTCGCCAACCTGGGCCTGGTCATCGTCGACGAGCAACACCGCTTCGGCGTCCAGCAGCGCTTCCAACTCACGCGCAAAGCAGGCGCGGGCAGTTCCACCACATCGCTCGTCAATGACACGCGAAGCGATCCGCCGTCCGCGCAGGACCCGGACGTCCTCGTCATGACCGCAACCCCCATCCCCCGCACTCTCGCCCTCACCCTCTACGGCGACCTCGAAGCCTCCGTCATCGACGAGCTCCCCCCCGGCCGCACCCCCATCCAAACCCGCCGCATGCCCGAAGAGCGCGCCGCCGAAGTCTGGGACTTCATTCGCAAGCAAGTAGCCGCCGGCCGCCAGGCCTACATCGTCTACCCCATCATCGAAGGCGCCACCGACGACCAACCCGAACTGGACTTCGCCAAATTCGACGAGTCCCTCGCACCTTCGTCTTTGGGATTAGAAGGGGGCTTCAGCCCCCTGTCCAAGCCCCGCCCCAAAGAGGGCTTTAGCCCCGCCCCCCCCACCGACGCAGCGCCAACGGCGCGCTCCCATCAAAGCCTGGGGCAACGCCCCAGGACAGCCGCCCTGAAAAATTCCTCGAGGGCTGAAAGCCCGACCCAATCCGGCTCTCAAAAAACTCCGAAATCCAAACGCACTACGCAAACCAAACTCCGCTCCGCCACCGACATGCACCACGACCTCCAATCCGGCCCACTCGCCGGCCTCAAACTCGGCCTCCTCCACGGCCGCATGTCCCCCGACGACAAGGAAGTCACCATGGCCCGCTTCAAGCGCGGCGAGCTCGACGTCCTCGTCTCCACCACCGTCATCGAAGTCGGCGTCGACGTCCCCAACGCCACCGTCATGGTCATCGAACACGCCGACCGCTTCGGCCTCGCGCAACTCCACCAGCTCCGCGGCCGCGTCGGCCGCGGCGCCGCCAAAAGTTTCTGCATCCTCATCACCGCCGCAACGGTCACCCCCGAAGCCGACCAACGCCTCAACGCCATGGTCCAAACGCAAGACGGATTCGCGCTAGCCGAACTAGACCTCCAGCAGCGAGGCCCCGGAGAATTCTTCGGCACCAAGCAAGCCGGCCTCCCCGAATTCCGAGTAGCCAACCTCGCCCGCGACCGCGACCTCCTCGAACTAGCCCGCACTGAAGCCGCCCACTTCGCCGAGCAGGAAGACCCCACCATGCCGCGCCCCGAAATCGACGCCGTCTGGTCCCGCCTCAAGCAACAATGGCAACGCCGCTACGGCCTCGTCGAAGCCTAGCCCACCCCACCACAAATCCGGGTGCCCCACATCTCGCTTCTGAGATGTGGGTTTCCACCGGGGCCTCCGCAGAACGCGCGGTCCCGTCGTCAAAGGTGGGTCATTTGACCCACCTTTGCACCCCTGTCAAGCCCACTTGACACAGCTCGGAGGAAAAACCCCGATTCCGCTACCCGAAACCAGGCTAAGTATGTCTGTGAGTACCCGAAACCGGGCTATGTCTTACACCGAATTCACCCGTTTTGGGCTTAACTCGCCATTGCCACCTGCACCGGCGCCTGTTCCACGCTAACGGACTGCACCTGCTTCTTCGGCCCCCGCTTCCGCGCCACCAGGATCCGAATCCTGTCCAGCACCTCCGCCGGCGTGCACGCCCCCTTGGGCAGAAATGCGTCCGCCGCAGCCGCCCGGTCAAAGCTCGTCACCGTTCCCGAAACCAGCAGCGTCGGCAGCCCCGGATGAACCTGCTTCGCCTTTCGAATCAGCTCGTTACCATCCATCTGCGGCATGATCAGATCCGCCATCAACAGGTCAATCGACCCCTGCGCCGCCCCCTGCAGATGCTCCAAAGCCTCCGCTGCCGTCGCCATCGCCAGCACCCGATAACCCCGCGTCTCCAGCAAAAACTTCCTCACCGAAAGCACCTGTTCGTTATCTTCCACACACAAAATCGTCTTGCGAGGTCTCATCGTTTCTCTCCATGCCGGTGGTCCCCGGCTTTTAGTTGGTAAAGTTCAAATTACGCGGCGTTCTTCAAATCAAATCAATGACTTGCGAGACGCAGTGCTTCCGTTGCTGGGAGCCGAGCGGAATCGTTTGCGCCCAAAAAAGGCGCATCCTTCCTCCGCTCAGGGTTGAGCGTTTCAATTGGCCGCGGAGTCACCCCATCTTGCCCGCAAAAAGGCCGCCTCGATCGCGCCGAAGCGCTGACCGTGCGTCTGCTGTGGATGGTGTGGATTTCCGTGGAAAAGGCGCAAAAAGCCTCCCCCACCGCATCACCACCCTCGTGAATGCAGTGCCCCTTTACAGCTCAAGTTGGGATTCCCCCAAAGAACTGGTTTGTAGCTCGCAATAGCCCGGCCACCCCCAGGATTCTCTACAGCGCGCGGCCTTACGAAGGTTTCATCGCAGCGCAGAGAACACCTGTTGGCGCCTTTGCTATCACACAGATTGTCGGTAAATCAGGCGAAAAATCGCGTCTACGAATCATTGGGTTCGTTGACGATTTGCTGAGCATACGGAGCCGCACCCCCCATGGCAACAGTGAATTTTTAGCGAAAATCCAGCCACTTTGGAGTGGCGCTTCCACCGCCGCGACACATTGCTCGTCCCTGTTGGCGTTTGCGATTCCCCCCTTGTGGAAAACTCCCGTTTTCAGGGCAGGAAAAACCGTCCTTCTGCCACAGAAATGGTGCGTCCCGAAACTTCTACCGAGTGCACCCTCTCCCCCTCCAGCCTCGCCCGAACCCCAATCCGACTCGGCCGCTGCATCTCGATCCCCTGCTCAATCCATACTTCCCGTCCCGATGCTGCCAGCCCCACCTTCACCAGCCACGCAATACAACAGCCCGCCGCCGATCCCGTCGCAGGATCCTCCCCCGAATAAAACTGCATGCGCGCATGCCAATCCGCCCCGCCCGCCTCCTTCTTCGCCAACGGCGCAATGCAATAAAAAAACTGCGCATCATTCTTCGCAGTCCATGCCCGCGCCTCCTGTTGCACCAACTGCATCCGCTGCGACACCTCCAGCGATCGCAGCAACACAATGCAGAACGGCACACCCGTCGACACCGTCTGCGGCAGATATTCCGCCGAGAGATCCTCGGCCTTCAATCCAAGCGCGCGCGCGACCTCTGCTCGATCGTGCACCACGCCAAACACAGGATCCTTCTGCACCATCGTCGCGCGCACGCCCGCCACGCCCTCGCGCTGCGCATCGAAGCGAACGGTAATCTTCCCCACATTCAATCGCAGCTTAATTCTCTCCGCTCCACGCAGCGTCGGATGGTTCAAGTACAACCACGTCGCCGTACCCAGCGTCGGATGTCCCGCGAACGGCAGCTCTTCCTGCGTCGTGAAGATCCGTACCCGCACTCCCTCTCGCTCTTCAATCTCCGCTTCGTCAGGAAGAATGAACGTCGTCTCCGAGAGATTTGTTTCGCGCGCGAGCGTCTGCATCTCCTCGTCCGACAAGCCGCGCGCATCATGAAACACAGCCAGCGCATTGCCTTCGAACGGCCGTTCCGCAAAGACGTCGACGATCGTATACTCGAGTGTGCGAATCATGCCTCCATCCTACGTGCGCGCACGCCCACATTCACGCGCCCCAGCCTCCAGGCTCGGCCCGACCTTGACATCCAAATCTCCCCGCCGTAACGTAGAAACAACCGCAAGGGAAGCGAAACTGCTTCCACGCTGGCGCTAGGCGCCCGCGGCGGTACAAAGTTTTGAAGCACTCAACACCATGACCCTGACCGTCTCCAACTCGATGCTCTTCTCCTGTGGTTGCTGCTGCTGTTGCTGCGGCCCCACACGGGTGAGCGGATGATTGAATCGAGACGATAGCAAGGCGTCAAGAAACGAACATCAAGACCCACCCAAGGCTCAGCCGGGTGGGTTTTCTGCTTTCCGAAACATTCCCAGAGCTGCTCCTCCAACGAAGCGCATATCACCCAGAAGGACGGAAACCACAAATGTCACTCCGCATCAACGATATTGCTCCCGATTTCACGGCCGACACCACCCAGGGCACCCTACACTTCCATGAATGGATCGGAGACGGCTGGGCCGTCCTCTTCTCCCACCCCAAGGACTTCACCCCCGTCTGCACCACCGAGCTCGGCGCCGTCGCAGGCCTCGAACGCCAGTTCGCGCAGCGCGGCGCAAAGGTCATCGGCCTCTCCGTCGACCCCGTCGATAGCCACAGCAAGTGGGCCCAGGACATCGAGGACGTCGGTGGCCACAAGGTCAACTACCCTCTCATCGGCGACCCCACCCTCACCATCGCCAAGCTCTACGACATGCTCCCCGCCGATGCCGGCGAGACCAGCGAAGGCCGCACACCCGCCAACAACGCCCCCGTTCGCACCGTCTTCGTCATCGGCCCAGACAAGCGCATCAAGCTCCAGATTGCTTACCCCATGACCACCGGCCGCAACTTCGACGAAGTCCTCCGCGTGCTCGACTCCATCCAGCTCACCGCCAAGCACAAGGTCGCAACCCCGGCCAACTGGAAGCAGGGCGAGGATGTCATCATCACCGGCGCCGTTTCCAACGAAGATGCCGACAGGATTTTCCCCGGCTACAAAACCGTGAAGCCTTACCTCCGCACCACGGCGCAACCACAGTAGTTCCCCGCAGAACCTTCTGCCGTGTATCGTCAAGCATGCGCGGCAGAATCATGAGCACCGGTGGCGAAGTGGCTAACGCGCTGGTCTGCAAAACCAGTATTCGTGGGTTCAATTCCCACCCGGTGCTCCATAAATTCGATTACTTAGAGGTTTTTGCTCTTACCCAGGAAATGGCATGTAGGGAAATTGTAGGGACTACTTTCTTCCCGTCTGCGACCAGGCCTAATCAAAGTCGGCCTACGCAATGCCCGTTCGCCTTGATCTCGTCCCAGCGACCCAGACGACGTTCTGCGGTCCTTCATGATCGGGTTCGAGGCCTATCCTTCGCCGCAGGAGCCACCTGATGAATGAGAGTGGATAGCGGCTTCACCGGCAACGCCGGGACTGCTGCGCTGCTCACTGGTGGCGCTCATAATGTCTCCGTCTTTAGTTGAGATATCTCCTCACGACTGCCATCAATTCGTCTGCTGCCTCAAGCTGAGAGCGACGGGATTTCTCGCCGGGATCGAGAACATGGAAGCGCAAGTGGCCCTCGATCAGCTCCGCCATCAATCCATTAAGAGCACCACGGCACGAGGCGACCAGTTGCAGAATCTCGTCGCACTCAACCTCTGACTCCAGGGCTCGTTCGATCGCCTCTGTTTGCCCCTTGATCCGGCGAATGCGCGACAGCAGCTTCTTCCTGTCTTTGGTCGTATGTGCCATCCATCACCTCTCCTGATACTATAGTCCCCTATAGTATATTTTTATATGGCTTTGGACGGCTACTAACCGTAAAGGCGGCTGTGATCCCGGCCGCTGTTGCTGAGCAGCACGCGAGCAGTGAGATCAACCGAAACGCAGTCACAAAGGATTCGTCAACCGCCAGACGTCCGAGCGGATCGCTGGTTTCAATCGCACCAAGCCGTCGTGATTGCTTGCTGATTTGGGCTGAGAGATTAGGGGTGACTCCATGCTGACCAAGTCGAATCGGGAGACTCTTCGCAAACGCGTGATAGAAAAGCGGTGAACTGATCGCTATAGCCAATAAGGCCGCCGTCTGGGAGATCGCGTTATTGATACCAGAGGCAGCGCCGGATCTAGCGGGCGCAACCGAACTCATAACCGTGGTCGTAAGCGGCGCTACGCTCATTGCCATCCCAAACCCGAGCACCAGCAGCGCTGGAAGATACGTCTTCCAATAGGGCCCACCAACCCCCGGAACTGCGAACAACGCATACCCACATGCCGTGATGAGAGGACCCATCGTAAGGGGCAGCCGCGGGCCGTATCGGTCGATGAGACCTCCCGCCCACCGTGAGAGAAGGAATAGCGTTAGCACCAGTGGGAGCATGGCCAATCCCGCCTGTGTAGGGGTGTATCCCTGAACCTGGATCAAATCCAGAGGAAGATAAAAGAGCGTTCCGGACAGGGCGGCGTAAAGGAAGAATGTGAGTATATTCGCACCGCTAAACGTGCGGTTCCGAAAAAGTTCGATCGGCATCATCGGTTGTTTCGCGCGACGTTCAACGAGCACAAATGCCGCCAACGTCGCAATCCCTACGATTCCGATTAGACGCACCAAAGCGTGACTGCTGTCCCATTCCATCAACGAAAAGGTCAGTGCGCTCAACCCCAGGGTGCCCAGGAGCGCCCCTTTCCAGTCGACGGCTCTCGATCGAGCGGGTGGGTCCACTCTTGTCGTCTTACTGAGAACAATCCAGAGGATGAGTAGCGAGATAGGAAGGTTGATAAAGAAAACCCAACGCCACGAGCCGTGCTGCACCATCCACCCACCAATGACTGGCCCAACGGCGGTCATCATGGACGCGAAGCCTGACCAGGTGCCGATCGCTCGGCCCCGCTCCGCTCCACTGTAACTCGCAGACAGAAAGGCCAAGCTGTTTGGTACCAGCAGCGCGCCGGCGATACCCTGCATAGATCGTGCGATCAACAGTTGCGTCAGGCTTGGGGCGAGACCGCACCAAACCGATGCGCATGCGAAGAGTACAACGCCCGCGAGGAATGCTCGTCTTAGACCAATGCGGTCTCCCAGCGAGCCTCCGGCTAGCAAGAGCGAAGCGAGAAAGAGTGCATAGGCCTCGACCACCCATTGGACTTGAGTGCCTGTCGCTACAAAGGAGCGTTGGAGGCTCGGCAGAGCGATGTTCACTACCGTCCCGTCGATGAAATCCATGCTCGATCCCAAGATCGTGGCGGCAAGGATCCATGTCCTGTCACGGCCGCGTAGTGTCCCGTCCTCTTCGCGGAGAGGTGGACGTTCGGGACACGGAAGGGGACCGCAATTCATAAGTGAACCTTACCGCAATATGGCGTCGATCGCTCCCGGATATTCGGTTCCAAACGCGGCTCTCAGGTACAGCTGCTCCTTGCAGGTCACGGCCGGGTGCCTGGCAAACGCTCCACCCGTATTGCAAGACGTCGCCTGCCTGGTCATTCGTGGGTTCGATCCCGCCCGGAGCTCTAATGAATCGCTTAGATAGCTTCGCGGAATTCCTCTAGGCCAGATGAATAGCCGTAAGGATGAGATCGATGATTTTGATTCCAACGAAGGGGGCGATGAGTCCACCGACACCGTAGATCAGAAGGTTGCGACGAAGCAAAGCCTCCGCTGACATCGGCTTGTATCCGATCCCACGCAGTGCCAGCGGAATAAGACCGACGATGATGATGGCGTTGAATATCACTGCGGATAAAATGGCTGACTGCGGCGTCTTCAAATGCATGAGATTCAGGGCCGCAAGCACAGGAAACTTAGCAACAAACATGGCCGGAATGATCGCGAAGTACTTGGCAACATCATTCGCAATCGAGAAAGTCGTCAGCGCGCCACGCGTCATTAATAGTTGTTTGCCTATTTCCACTATCTCAATCAGCTTGGTGGGATTGGAGTCTAGGTCGACCATATTGCCAGCTTCTTTCGCCGCCTGCGTGCCGGAGTGCATGGCGACTCCTACATCTGCTTGAGCCAGCGCTGGAGCATCGTTGGTGCCATCACCCGTCATCGCCACCAGCTTACCCTCCGCCTGTTCGCGCCGAATCAAATCCATCTTGTCTTTCGGTTTCGCCTCGGCCAGGAAGTCATCCACGCCTGCCTCACGAGCGATCGCTGCTGCCGTCAGTGGATTATCCCCGGTGATCATAATGGTGCGGATTCCCATCGCACGAAGCTGGTTGAACCGCTCCTTCGTGCCGCCTTTGACGATGTCCTTGAGATGGATGACGCCCATCGCGCGCCCGTTTTCTGCGACGACAAGCGGAGTTCCACCAGAACGTGCCACGGCCTCGACGTCGACCCGCACCTGTTCCGGCAGCATGCGTCCGTGCTCCCTTAAAAACTCGGCAATGGCGCCGGCCGCCCCCTTGCGAATCATCCGGCCGTCCATATTCACGCCTGACATGCGAGTCATCGCGGAGAAAGGAACGAACTCAGCCTGGAGGTCACGCAACTCTCGGCCGCGCAATCCGTATTGCTCCTTCGCCAGCACAACGATGCTTCGACCCTCCGGCGTCTCATCGGGAAGAGAAGAAAGTTGCGCAGCATCCGCAAGCTGGGCTTGGGAAATGCCAGGCGCAGCAATGAACTCCGACGCTTGCCGGTTGCCCAGGGTGATGGTTCCCGTCTTGTCGAGCAGCAACGTATTCACATCGCCTGCCGCTTCGACAGCACGCCCCGACATAGCCAGGACGTTGTACTGAACCAGACGGTCCATGCCCGCGATACCTATGGCGGATAGAAGGCCACCGATAGTCGTGGGGATCAAGCAGACAAGTAGCGATGTCAGCACGAACACGCTCTGTGGAGCAACTGAATAGATCGCCATGGGTTGAAGCGTAACTACGGCCAGCAAAAAAATAATGGTAAGGCCGGCAAGCAGAATGTTGAGCGCAATCTCGTTGGGTGTCTTCTGTCGCTCAGCGCCCTCCACCAGTGCGATCATGCGGTCGAGAAAGGTTTCGCCCGGATTGGACGTGATGCGCACCTTCAACTCGTCCGAGAGCACGCGCGTTCCTCCCGTCACCGCCGAGCGGTCTCCGCCAGCCTCGCGAATCACCGGCGCGGACTCGCCGGTGATCGCCGATTCGTCCACAGAAGCCACCCCTTCCATCACTTCCCCGTCGCCAGGGATCACCGAGCCCGCCAGGATGACGCAGACATCGCCTGCACGCAGCGTTCCGCTCGGGACTTCTTCGCTGGATCCATCTCCCCGCAGACGGACGGCAATCGTCTCAGATATCGCTTGGCGCAACGTGTCCGCCTGCGCCTTTCCACGGCCCTCCGCCATCGCCTCGGCAAAGTTCGCGAACAGTACGGTAAACCAAAGCCAGGACGTTATCTGTACGTCGAAACGCACCGTAGGATGCCGCAGCAGGAGATCGCGAACGCTATAGATGGTTGTGATCACACAGCCAATCTCCACCACAAACATAACCGGATTCTTCACCATCGTGGCCGGGTTCAGCTTCACCACTGCGTCCCCTAAGGCTCGGCCCATGATCTTGCTGTCCCACATAGAACGTCTACGAATACCAGCCATGTTCTTCCTCAGGAAGCGTTATCCGCCTGCAACAACAGGTGCTCAGATCCAGTCCGAACGAAAGTGCCGGGGAAAATGTAAGTGCCCCGACGATGAGAAACGGTGCAGACAAGAAGAGCAGTGAATAGCGGCGTATTCACTGGAAACCTCAACCCCTCTCGTCAACCTGGCGTGCAGGGTCGCACGAAGGCATTAACTTCTGTGCCAGTGTGCTCCATAACGCATGAGGGAGGCATAAGGAAGAAATGTGCAATCGATAATGAGGGAACCCTAGGCGATGCTGTCCGACGGGTCGACGAAGACGTAGCCTAGATAGCTGACCGTTTGGAGATACGCCGGGGTGGCGGGATCGTCCTCAAGCTTGCGGCGGAGTTGCAGAATAAACGTTCGCAGGTACTCCCTCTCTTCGCCGTACTGGACGCCCCAGACGGCACTCAGGAGTTTGGCATGAGGGATTGGCGTTCCGGCTTGCGTCATCAAGACAGAGAGCAGGTCGAACTCCGTCGGCGTGAGATGGACTTCGACGCCACGCTTGAGCAGGACTCGACGCGTGGGGGCCAGGTCAAAAATCCCAATCTGGATATTTTCCGTGTTCGCGATCTGCGGAATGCGGCGGCGCCGAACCGCCGCTCGAATCCGAGCGGTTAATTCATTTATTCGAAATGGCTTCGTGATGTAATCATCGGCGCCGGCATCGAGCGCTTCAATCTTGTCCCGTTCATTGTCCCGCACGGTCACCACCAGGATCGACACTCCCGGGAATTCCTTGCGCACACGCTGACAGGCAATCATTCCGCCCATACCCGGCATGTTCAGATCCATCAGGACGGCGTCGTAATCAATCTTCCGCATCGCGGCGAGAGCCTCCTCACCCGTCGTGGCCTCCCCGACTACGAATCGTAACGCCGACAGCGTGGCGCGCAAGCTATGGCGAATGGACGCATCGTCCTCAACCAGCAATACCGCTCCCTCAGAGTTATCCAATTTTCGTCCCCCTGTAGTTTTCCACGGAAAAGAAGAATCGCGTAAGTTCCTCGGTGCACTCAACCCACACCTGCCCGCCATGCGCTTCTGCTGTCTTCTTGGCAACAGACAAACCAAGACCAGTTCCCGATGGTCCGTGTACCGCGGCTTCCCCTCGATAGAAGCGCTCAAAGATTCGCGAGCGCTCCTCTTCCTGAATGGGTGGACCAACGTTTTCCACGATCACGATCGTCTCCTTCTCTGTCTGGTCGATCGTGACGGTGATCGTTCCTCCTACCTTGGAGTATTTTGTTGCGTTATCAATCAGCTGAAGAAGCGCCGACTCCATCATCGGAGCATCCACATCAATCGACATTGCTTCCGTGGGTGCTACCAGCTTGAGCCTCGAGCGAATGCCGATCTCCTGTGCCTCAATCAGATCCTCAACCAGGGAACGGATCGACGTGCGCGACCGCCGCAAGCGAATATCCCGCGACTCGAGAGCCGCAGTTTGCAGGAGTCGCGTCGTCATCTGAGCGAGCTTGGTGGCCTCCTCGTCAATCAACGTGACAAGCTCCGTTTGAATCGGCGTCATATGCTCAATCGCGAGCAATCCAGAGCTGGCCGTCTGAATGGCGGTTAGCGGCGTTTTGAATCCGTGCGCCAGTCCATCCAGCACGGCTGTCCGTAGCTGCTCCGTATTCCGCTCGGCCTCCGCACGATTCTCCTTCTGGATGGCGCGCGCGCGCTCGATGGCGACAGCCGCTATCGACGCGACTGCGTCCGCAAGCAAGGAATCATGCTCCCAGCCACGCAGAACCAATGCGCCGACCGGCGTTGTTCCAAGTCTCAGAACACGACGCGTTATGTTCGTCTTTTCATCAAAATCATCCGCATCGGCTCGAAACGCCTCAAGGGCGCCACTTGAAACACTGGCTGCCTGCGCCCCGTTTGATGGCGACGCATTGTCATACGTGACCCAAAGGTCAACGTCCGTCACGTGGACGATTTCACGAATCAACGCAGCCAATTGCTCAGTCGTTGATTGTTTCCCGTCAATCAACAAGATCGCTCGGCTCAATTCATATAATTTCGCGGTGCGGTCACGCTGAACCTCGGCCTGTGCCGCGTGCTCCAACACCTTATGCGAAAGGCCGCTCACCACCAGCGCTGCCGTTTCAAATGTGCCCAGGGATATCCAGTTCTCAGGATCCGCAACCTGAAATTCAAAGATAGGCGGCACGAACAGGTAGTTCATACAAACCACCGCCATCACAGAAGCGACGGTTGCCTGCGCAAATCCCCATCGGAGAGAAATCAGCACGACCAGCACCAGGTACAAAGAGCCGACTGCGGAAAGATTGAAGTGCAACAAATACGCAACTGCCCCAATCGCGCTTACTCCCACGAGCGTCCAGAGACTAACGGAGACCCGCAAGTACCGCCTGCCATCTGGCCGTCTGGCAATCGCGCCCTTGACGCTCTCCATGATGGGATTCATCTCCTATTCATAGTACTCGCCGGGCTGATCGTCACAGAATCGCTCCCGCCCCGCAATCAGCCGGCACGGCGTGCCTTTGGTCCACCCTAACTCTTAGGGTATGACTTCCCTGCCCACAGCCATGTTGAGTTGGCTCGCAGAAGTTAGGTAGGAGCCAATCAGTTGCACGTATGCCAACTGCACAACCCTATAGTCGCTTTGCGCATTTAAGAAATCCATCAACGAGGCGCCCCCGCGTTCGTACGCATAGGTCACGGTATCGCGCACCCTCGTGGCTTGGTCCATATACTTTGTGCGATACGGGACGACTAACGCGATGCTGCTGCGCACCTGTTCGTACGCAGAGTCCACGTCGCTGAACACCTGTCCCGTCGCCGTTTCCGTCAGTTGTACATTCCGGTCAACGTCGATCGACGTGCGCGCCTTCTCTCCCTGGTTTCGGTCGAAGATTCGCAACGGCACGCTGACACTCACGCCAACCGTCTGGTGCGCATAAGGATTGGAGAAGGATGGGTTGTACGTGTACCAAATGCCAAACGTCGGGTCTGTGGAACCGTTCGCGATCGCAAGCTTGTGGTTCGTCTTTGCCTGCTCGATGGATTGCAGGGCCGCGCGCAAGTCAGGCCGCGCAGCAATCGCAATCTTATGAAAGTCATCTAGTGGCTGCAAATCCGGAGAGAAATCATAAGGGCCGGTCACATCAAATGTATCGACAGGTGTTCTGTCATCCAGAAGCTGCAACAACTGGATTTTCTGGGTCCGGAGATTCACCACCGCATTCTCGATCTCTGCTTCGTATTGCACCCGCAACAACTCAATGCGATCGAGATCTACTTGCGCCAGGCCGCCATCCTTGAACCGCGCTCGACTTATATCAATGATCTTGTCGTAATACACAAGGTCGGCCCTTGCTACGTCGAGCACCGCCTTCGCCTGGAGCGTTTGCACAAACGCCGAACGCAGGCTGAACATCATGTTGCGCTCGAGGTCTTCGTGCATCGAACCGCCAATCTGCGTGGCCTCCTGTGCACTCTTCAGCCGCAATTCTCGTTTGTGTTCGCGCTCGTGCAGATAGCTGAAGTTTGGTTCGGCTTCCGTACCAGACGTTGGCTTCCAGTGACCTTGGTATGGAGCGATCTGCGTGCCATCGGCGCTCAACGTGAACTGCGGATTCGGACGTAGATACGCCGTGATCTCCGCCGCCTTTAACTCGTCGACACCCATTTGGTCTGCGCGTAACGCGGGATTCACCGCCTCAAACTTTGCCTTCACCTGATCCCACGTAAGCGCTTGTGCTTCCGTCTGTGCAGGTGCCATCGCGGAGGTCAAAACGGTCGAGAGCAGGCCAATGGCTATGGAGATACGAACATGGGACGACAAGTTGCTGAATAACATAACCACCTCAAACTGGCTCCATTTGCGCACGCGCTTCGCGGACGATTGTTGTAAACCGGCGCGCTAGCTCGTAAATCCACTGCTTCTGACGCGTTTGCAGCGCTGCTCTCGGTGTTAGCTCAGACCGTATGCCGAGTGCCGAGGCGCCCGCATAAATGAAATCTCTCGCCGTCATTTGAGTCACTCCTCCCGATGCAATCAAAGGGATCTGCGGCAAGGGCACCTTCAACGACCGAATATAGGCATCGCCGCCGAGGGGAGCGCATGGAAAAATCTTGACCATGTCGCCACCCGCCTTCCACGCCGCGATCACCTCGCTTGGCGTCATCGCACCTGGAATCGCCACTACATTCCGGCGCAGTGTCGCTTCCAGTACTTCCATCACCAGCCCCGGACTGGTCACAAACCGCGCGCCTGCGTCGATGCAACGCTCGGCTGTCTCTGCATCCAGGACCGTGCCTCCGCCCACGATGCAGTCCGGATAAGCCTTTACAATTTGCGAAATTACATCGATGGCATCTGGAACCGTCATCGTTATTTCCACGATCGGAATTCCCGCTTCGTACACTGACTCCGCGGCGAAGAGCGCTAGCTCCTTCTCAGGAACGCGAACTCCCGGAACGATCCCGATTTGCTTGATACAACCAGTGATCTCTTCTCTCGTCATGAACTTACCCTCCATTCGGCCTTGAGCGACCGGGTTCGTTACCAACTAGAATTCCTGATTTGCCGCTTCCGCCAGCGGGAGAGCGTCACCCTCTCTGGCAATCCATACATAAAACGTCGGCAGCAAGAAAATGCTGAGAATCAAATCGGAGATCAGGCCGCCAACAATCACGATCGCAAACGGCCGCTGAGAGTCCGAACCGATGTTGTGGGACAGCGCAGCTGGCAATAAGCCTAGCGTCGCCACCAGCATGGTCATCATGATAGGCCGAAGCCTGAGCACAGCTCCCTCCACCGCAGAGTCCACAATCGTGTTGCCGCGAGCTCGCAGTTGGTTCATGTATTCAACCATGATCACGCCCGTCTGGACCGACACCCCGAACAGTGCCAACATGCCCACCCCGGAAGACACACTAAGATACGTTCCCGTAATCAGCAAGGCCAATAGCCCACCGATACGCGCCATACCAACATTAAGAAGAATCAGAAACGCCCATTTATACGACCGGAACATCGAGAAGAGAATGATGAAGATCACCAGAATTGTAATCGGCACAATGAGAGCAAGGCGCGCCTCCGCTCTTTTCTCGCTCTCATATTCACCAGACCAGTCCACCCTGTAGCCACGAGGCAGCGCGATCTTGTTCTTGATCTGCCCGATCGCATCCTCCACCGTGGATCCCAAATCCCTCCCGCGTACATTGAACGTGATGGCGATGTAACGCGTGTTTCCCTCGCGGTAGATGTCGTATGCCCCATCGCGCACTTCCAGCTTGCACAGTTGCGCCAGCGAGACACGCTCTCCAGAAGGGGCCAGCAAACGAATGCTGCTAATGGCATGCTGGTTGTCGCGATATTGACCCTTGTAACGCACCGTCAAGTCATACCGTTGTTCGCCGATCAACACCTGGCTTACGGCGTTCCCGCCAACCGCGGTCTGCACGGCGTCCTGGATGTCGGCCATGTTGATTCCATAGCGAGCCGCTACTTTCCGGTCGATCGACACATCAAGATTCGGTTGACCAAAATCGCGCAAAAGCTTTACGTCATGCATCCCGGGGATGGTAGATAGCAGCGACGCAACCTCTTCCCCTTTTTGTTCGAGGACGTTGAGATCGTCGCCAAAGATCTTGAGTGCCAACGAGCCCTTGGTACCGGTCATTGTCTCTCCGACGTTATCTTCAATCGGCTGCGAGAAGTTCCACACCGCGCCCGGATACCGTTGCACCGCGAGGTTCATAGCTGCGATAAGCTCTTCTTTGTTCTCATGGAACAAGGGACGCCACTGATCGTGCGGCTTGAGATCAACGAAATATTCCGTATTCCCGAAGCCACCCGTGTCGGTGCCATCGTCAGGACGGCCTGCCTGCGAAACCACGGTTTTCACCTCAGGAAACGCAGCGAAGACCAACCGCTCCTTGGCGGCAAAGTCCTCGCCCTCTGAGAGGCTGGTGCTATTGGCCAGCGTGCCGCGTGCCCAGATCGCGCCTTCGTCCAGGTGCGGCAGGAACTCCGCACCGATGACCCCGCCAAATCCTAAATAGATCGTTCCCGCCAGCGACAAAATCGCCACACCCACCACGACCCAGCGATGTCCGACCGCCCAGCGCAGCTGCTTGCGATAGCCCTCCGTAAGCCACTCCATCACCCGGTTGCGCCGTTCCTTGAAGCCCGAGCGAAAAAGAAGATCAGCCAGCACAGGAACGATGAAAATCGAAAACAACATCGCTCCTAGCAAAGCAAACGCAACCGTCCACGCCATCGGACGAAACAGTCTTCCTTCCACGCGTTGCAACGTGAAAATCGGCATGTACGCGGTGATGATGATCGCGATGGCGTAAAACACAGGCCGCTGAACTTCATGGCAGGCGTCCCGAATGATCTCGCTGGTTGTCTTCGGAGGTCCCGTGTGCCCTCGCTCGTGCGCATGTGCCAGATGCCGAATGATGTTCTCCATCATCACCACCGCGCCGTCAACCACCATGCCAAAGTCCAGCGCCCCCAGGGAAAGCAGGTTGGCCGGAATGTGGGCGGACTGCAGGCAGATCGATGCGAACAGCAGCGAGAACGGGATCGTCAGCGCAACGATGAAAGCCGCCCGTGCATTCAGCAGGAACAGGAGAAGAATGATGCTTACTAAAATCATCCCTTCCGTCAGATTGTGCATCACCGTGTGCAGCGTAAAGTGCAGCAGGTCGCTGCGATCCAGCATGGGAATGATCTTCACTCCAGGCGGCAGGATCCCGTTATTGAGCTGGTCAACCTTCTTGTGAATGGCATCCAGCGTCGGCTGCTCCTCCGCCCCCTTGCGCATCAAAACGCCGCCCTGGATGATGTCCGGCTCGTCCAGGATGTGCCCATCTTCCATATGATTGGCACGGGCCATGTGCCCCAGCCGGATCATCGGTCCCTGTTGAACCTCGGCAATATCCTTGACCCGGAGCGCCGTACCATTCTTGGTCGTCAGCACCGTGTTTTCGATGTCCTGAACGTTCTTGTACAGACCAAGCGCCCGAACATTCATCTGCTGCATGCCGAGTTCGACAAAGCTCCCGCCGGCATTGTTGTTATTGTTCGTTAGCTGCTGTTCAACCTGGCCGATACTAAGCCCGTACGAGACCAACTTGTCGGGATCCACTCGCACCTGGTACTCCCGGACCGTGCCGCCGAAGTCGGAAACATCGACGACGTTCAAGACCGACTTGAACTCCTTGAGCAGTACCCAATCCTCGATGGACCGTAGCTGCATCAGGTCGTAGCGGGGATCCGTACTTCTGATCGTGTACCAATAAATCTGTCCGGTCGTGCTCCAATCCGTGCCGATCTGCGGCTGGAGATTTTGCCCCGCAGGCAAGCTCGCCTGGGTGAGGCGCTCCAGCACCTTCTGACGATTCCAATCATTCTGCGAGCTGTCGTCAAAGATCATCGTGATCAGCGACAGACCGAAGATCGACTCTGACCGGAGGAAGCTCATATGCGGCATGCCCGCCATTTGAACTTCAATCGGGATCGTTACTTGCTGCTCCACCTCTTCAGCCGATCGGCCTGGCCATTGCGTGATGACGGTTACATAGTTGTCCGCAATGTCTGGATACGCTTCTACCGGCAACTGGTGAAAGGAAATCACTCCCCACGCAATCAGCAGGAACGCCACCGCAAGCACCACAATGCGATTGTTCAGTGCGAAGTCTACGAGTGCGCGGATCATACGTTCTCCCTCAGGTCTCTACGGCGGTTACTGCGTGTCGACAGTGTTTTGCAATGGCAGTGGATTGACCACCACCTGCTGGCCAACCGATAGACCCGACAGAACCTCCTGCATGTTTCCTGGTAAGAGATCTCCTCCAACGACCATGATTCGCTTGAATCGCTTGCTTGCCACCGGCACATAAACCCAGTCGCGATCATGCAGATGCAAGATGGCCGATGACGGCACAGCCGCGTATGTCTCAGGTGTTTTCCCTTCAAACGTCGCCGTCACGAACATGCCGATCTTCATCATTCCCGGATTCGCGACCTCGACACGCACTTTGCCTGTTCGAATGTTCGGATCGAGTATCGGAAACACGTCATTGACTCTTCCCTTGAAGACGCGCCCCGGATACGCGTTGAGCGTAATTTCCGCTGGGTCGCCTGCATGCACATTCGCCAGGTCATTCTCGTATACGTCGCAAATCACCCAGACCGTCGAAAGATCCGAGATGGTGAAAGGGCTCGTCCCCAAACTCTGCACACCGGCGGCGTTCGTCACTTCCTGGTCCGTAATTACGCCGGAGACCGGCGCGGTGATGTCCACGATGCCGCTTGGATGGTTAACATCGCTTCCCAACAGCCGCAGATGTTCCGCGGCTGTATCCATCGTGACTTTAGCTTTTTCTTCCGTATCCTTCGCGACCTCAAGATCGGCAACGGCAATCGCTCCGTGTTTGAGCAAATCCTGTGCACGGTCCCACTGCGCCTTTGCCAGCACTTCGTCCGATACGGCCATCTGATAGTTCGCAAACGCGCCTGAGATATCGTCGCTCCGGACGCGCAGCAGCAGCTGCCCCTTTCTCACCACGTCACCAAGCCGCGCGTAGATGCCAACGATGCGGCCTGACGCCAGCGAAATGACCGGGACTGTTCGAGAAACATCAGGATTGATCGTTCCGGTAACAGCCAGTTGTGCGGCAGCACGATGTTCGGTTGCGGCGACCAATGGGAACTGCTCTGGATGTTCGGGAGCAAACTCCTGCGCCTCATAGGCCTGCGTCACCTTCGCCGCCGGCGGTAAACCGGCCGCTGGATCGGGGGGCTTTGAGTGGCACCCCGCCATCACCAGCACGGAAAATATTGCAATAACTGGAATTCTCACGAGGGTGGCTTTCATGAATAGAGTTAGATCAGCAAGGGAGCCGCAATGCGCGTTCACCCCTAGGAGCTTGGCGACGCGGTTTCCTAAAGGGGCAGAGTGCCAGAAGAAAGCGTCTGGTCACTCTGCCCGCTCAGGTACAGGCGAAACGTTGCTGCGGTCTGTGGTTAGAACCGCACCATGATGGCCGTAGTCCACGCCAGCTGGTCCCTGCGAAGATCGGGGAACCAGATCGACGTGGTAGCCCCAGCAGGTCCGCCGCACGCTGCTTCCGCAGCAGCAAGCCCTCCGCTAAAGTTCACGCCGGACGATGCACCGGTAATGCACGCATAATCCGCGGGAGACCCGTTGTTTCCGCCTGGAGGCGTAATTCCTCCACGCCCCGTCCAGTAAGGAACACTCGCGTGCCGATACCCTACCTCGGTGCGGAACGTGATGTATTGGTTCGGCATGTAGTCGATCGTTCCTGTGGTATCCCACGCCGTGTACTTATCGCCAGGGTTCTCCGTGAAGTAAGGTGTTCCGCTGGTCGCCGTCGCTCCGTTGATTGGCGGCAACAACGTCAAGTAGCGGCCAGGATTGCTCATTTGACCGCCGCCCAGGGTGAAGGCGTACTTGTCCTTGTCCCACCACACGCGGTTGTATTCCATATAGCCGATGAAGTATTGCTTATAGGCTGTCCCGCCGCCGGCCGATGCCGGTGCTGGCTTATCGCCATGGCATGCTACGTTTGTGCCCGCGTCCACAGGATTGGTTCCTACACCCACTTCGCAACCGGCGTCCGCTGTAAAGGTAAATGCCGCCTTATCGATGAAGTGGCTCTTGTTGTCGTAGTACTTAACCTGGATACTGTCGTCCGTGTGATAACGATGGCGGTATGGGACTCCGAGAGCATCTTCTCCCAGGCCGTAATTGTTGAAGACAAGGTCAAGCCAATCCCCGTGACGCCAGAGAATCTGTCCGCCCAATCCCGGCTTTCCGTTAGAGCGGGCATAGGACTGCCAGCCATTGATAAACCATGGTTCGATCTTCAGATTCTTCGTCACAAAGACCTGTCCGCGGACACCCGTGAAGAACCACGGTGTATTGGAAGAAACAAACGAAGGCTGATAGGTCCAGTTATCGGCGTTGTAGTAGCTGAACAACCCGATATACGAAACAAAGATTCCGGCATCGAGATTCACGCCATGCAACTTGTCCCAGTGATATCCGCCCCACGCTTCCGAAACATACCGGTACGCATCGGCGAGATCCCATTGGCCGCGGCTATAGCTGGCATCATTGCGCGGAGTCGTTGTGGCAAACTCGCCAAACATCGTGAGGAACCGGCCGCGCACATTTTGAACACGAATGTCCCCGCCGAAGCTCAACTGCTCTAACTGGAATTCCTGCGAGCGAAATGATTCGGTCGATCCACCCATGGTGTCATCCTCGGGATGGTTGAAGTCGAGGATGTAATTCACATCCGACCGAAACTCAGGCGTGAAATATTTTGTGGCCAGCGGAAAATCAACCACGCGGCCTTGGGCATTCAGCCACGACCAGTCGCCAGGAAACGGCGCTTCCTTGGTAGTCGTCTCCGCAGGAATTTCCGCAGCAGGCGCGGCCGCAACCACAACCGGCGCAACGGCCGGCGTTGCGGCTACTGCAGGCACGGCAGGGGCTGGTTTCGTCGTCGGCGCAGGAGTTGGTGTCTTCGCTGGGACAGCAGCATTCTGTGCAGCCGCTTGGGCCTTAAGCACCGCCTCGATTTGCGCGATCCTGGCCTTCAGCTCATCCAGCTCGCGCTGTAACGCCTGGTTTTGCTCGGCCGCCGAAGTGCTGGCCGGCGGCGGAGTCGTGGTTTGCGCCGATCCCGCCGGTTGCTGTGCACCAGGCGTCGTGTCTTGCGCCTGGCATGTCATAGGAATCGTTATGGCTAACCCGATCGTCGCCATCCATAGTTTGTTCTTCATTGAGGCCTCTCTTGTCCAAGCAATGTCCTGCAGGGCCCTTGATCCGGGTCGTACCGTTGCTTAACTGGCGCAGCATCTGAATGCGCTTTGTCCGTCAACATATCCTCCCCAAATCAATTGCGGTTCAGGTCAATACCATCCTGTATCTCGATGTAGGTATCCCTCGAAACGGTCATGTTCGTCCTGCGCCAGATGGCTATCTTCGGGCGTTGAATCGTACGGAGCTGTCCTACACCTAACGGCATCTATGCTCGGTCTTCCCGCGATAACCCTTGACGTACATGATGTAATTTCCTCAACCGCGGTACGCTTGGCATCGCTTGGAGTGGTTCTACTGTAGAGCAGGCTCCGTAAGGAAACCGTATGGAATGAGATAAGGAATCCATAAGGATGGTCACAATGCCGCGAAAACCTGAACATTTCGCCCGGAAACCAGCTGCCTGCGATGCTAAGCTGACTCAACACCTGACCTGATGACGAATGATCACGCTAGTTAGCTTGAGCCTCGTGCTCTTTATTGCAACCCACGTTGATGACCTGTTCCTGCTGCTCAGCTGGTACGCCGAGGGGAGAACAGCCAAGGTCGCAATCGTCCTTGGTCAGTACCTCGGTGTGATCGCTCTGATCTCCGCGGGCCTGCTTTGCTCTCGCATTGCCGTAGCCATCCCGGCATCCTACCTTCGATGGCTGGGGCTCATACCCATGTCGCTTGGCCTGCAAAAGCTGGTCACGCTGTTCACGCATTCCGGAGAGCCCGCCGTACCCTCTCCCGCGCCAACCCTGCGGCATTCCCAGGTACTCGGCGTAGCTGCGTTAACCATTGCAAGTGGAGGAGACAACATCGGCGTTTACCTGCCGCTCTTCGCCACCCGCCCCCGGCGCGATTGCGTCGTCCTCATCGTCGTGTTCTTAATCATGACTGCCGCCTGGTGCTTCTTCGCTCGCTGGTTGGCACACCATCGCTCTCTGCGCGCACCCATTGCCAAATGGGGCACAAGACTCTTCCCGGTCGTGCTCCTGATCCTGGGCCTTCGCATTCTCTTTCCAGCCCACTGATTCCTCGCAGGCTCCAGTGCAGGTGCCCCGAATCACATACCGGCCCTCTGCGTTTTTCGCACACTTCGTGCGACTATCGGCCGCTCCGCGCGTCTTTCCTTAGTCCATTACAGTCATACAAGAGTCACTTTCGTCCTCAGGGAGCGCTTCATGTGGATTGTCCGGCTTGCGCTTAACCGGCCGTATACCTTCGTTGTCCTCGCGATCCTGATCCTCATCGCGGCGCCGGTGCTCATCCTGCGCACCCCCACCGACATCTTCCCCAACATCAATATCCCTGTCGTCTCCGTGGCTTGGCAGTATACCGGCCTCAGCCCTGAAGAGGTCGAAGGCCGCATCACCGGCCCCTACGAACGCTCCCTCACCACCCTGGTCGACAACATCCAGCACATCGAATCCACCAGCCTCAATGGCGAGGACATCGTCAAGATCTACCTCCAGCCCGGCGCCTCCCTCGACACCGCCAACGCCCAGGTCTCCGCCGCCTCCGAGGAGATGCTCAAGAACCTTCCGCCCGGCATCCTTCCCCCGCAGATCATCAACTTCTCCGCGTCCAGCGTGCCGATCCTCCAGCTCGGCCTCTCCGGCAAAGGCCTCAACGAGCAGCAATTAAACGACTTTGGCCTCAACATCATTCGACCGCAACTGGTCACCGTTCCCGGTGCCGTCATCCCTGCCGTTTACGGTGGCAGACAGCGTTCCATCATGGTGAACCTCGACCCCAAAAAGCTTCAGGCCGAAGGTCTTTCACCCGCCGAAGTCCTCACCGCCGTCGGCAATCAAAACATCGTCGAGCCCGGTGGTACCGCCAAGATCGGCCCTGCCGAATACGATGTTCGCTTCAACAGCACGCCCTCCACCCTCGCCGGCCTCGCCAATCTCCCGCTCAAGCAGGTCAACGGCGCAACCGTCTACCTCAAAGACGTCGCCACCGTTACCGACGGCTCCATTCCACAGACCAACATCGTTCGCCAGGACGGCCATCGCGGCGTCCTCATCACCATCCTCAAGTCCGGCTCCGCCTCCACCCTCAGCGTTGTTCAGGGCATCAAGAATCTCCTGCCGCGCGTAGCCGCCACCGTCCCCAAAGAACTCAAGATCACGCCCATCGGCGACCAGTCCGTCTTCGTCCGCTCCTCCATCGACGGCGTCATTCGCGAAGGAGTCATCGCCGCCACCCTCACCGGCCTCATGATCCTTCTCTTCCTCGGCTCCTGGCGCTCCACCCTCATCATCGCGGTATCCATCCCGCTCTCCATCCTCACCTCCATCATCGTTCTCTCGCTCATCGGCCAGACCATCAACATCATGACCCTCGGCGGCCTCGCACTCGCCGTAGGCATCCTGGTCGACGACGCCACGGTTGAAATCGAAAACACCAACCGCTATCTCGAAGAAGGCCACCAGCTCCGCGAAGCCATCCTCGAAGGCGCCGCGCAGATCGCCGTCCCTGCATTGGTTTCCACGCTCTCCATCTGCATCGTCTTTCTGCCCATGTTCTTCCTCTCCGGCGTCACCGGCTATCTCTTCATGCCGCTCGCAGAGGCCGTCGTCTTTGCGATGCTCGCCTCCTACATCCTCTCCAGAACCCTCGTTCCCACGATGGCGCTCTACCTCCTCAAGCCCGTCGACCATCACGCCCCGCTCTCACAAAATATCTTCGCCCGCTTCCAGCGCGGCTTCGAGCGCGGCTTCGAAGCCGTTCGCTCCGCCTACGAGTCGCTTCTCACCCAGCTCGTCCACGCGCGCAAACTCTTCATCCCCCTCTTCCTGCTCGGCTGCCTGATTTGCATGCTGCTGATCCCGCTGCTCGGCCAGAACTTTTTCCCCAACAGCGATAACGGTTCCTTCATCCTCCACGTGCGCGCCAAGACCGGTACCCGTATTGAGGAGACCGCCCGTCTCTGCGACCTGGTCGAGCAGTCCATTCGTTCCACCGTCCCGCAGAACCAGATGGACAACATCCTCGACAACATCGGCCTTCCCTACTCCACGCTCAACACGCAGCATGCCACCAGCGGCCTCTTCGGTGCAGCCGACGCCGACATCCTCGTCTCGCTCAAGCAAAACCACTCCCCCACAGCCGACTACGTCCGCACCCTGCGCGAACGCCTTCCCCGCGAATTCCCCGGCGTCACCTTCTACTTCCTTCCCTCCGACATCGTCACGCAGATCCTCAACTTCGGCCTCCCCGCGCCCATCGATGTCCAGATCGAAGGTACCGACGATACTGGCAACCGCGCCGTCGCCTCGAAGATGATGCAGCAGCTAGCCCAGGTTCCAGGCCTCGTCGACCTGCGTCTTGAGCAGCCAGACGACGGCCCCGTCCTCAAAGTCACCGTCGACCGCACCAAGGCGCTCAATGGTGGCTACACCCAAAGCGACATTGGCAGCTCCGCCGTCAATATCCTCTCCGGCTCCGCCCAGCTCCAGCCCCAGTACTTCCTCAACGGCGACGACAAGAACCACATCCTCTACAGCATCATCGCGGAGACGCCCCAGTACCAGATCCAATCCCTTCGCGACCTCGAAAACATTCCGCTCGCGTCCCCCACCGCGAAGACTCCCGAAATCCTCGCCGACGTTGCCGGCATCTCCCGCTCCACCGAGCCGCCCATCATCACCCACAACAACACTCGCCGCACCCTCGACATCTACGCCAACGTCCAGGATCGCGACCTCGGTTCCGTTGCACGACAAGTCACCCGCATCGTCGATAGCAATCGCCCCGCTCTCGCCCGCGGCAACTTCGTTCGCATCGCTGGCCAGGTCCAAACCATGCAGACCTCCTACATCAGCCTGCTCTTCGGCCTCGTCTTCTCCATCGTCCTCGTCTACCTGCTCATCGTGGTCAACTTTCAGTCCTGGCTTGACCCCTTCATCATCATCACCGCTCTACCCGCGGCCATCGCCGGCATCGTCGTCTTTCTCTTCCTCACCCACACCACGCTCTCCGTGCCCGCTCTCATGGGTTCGATCATGTGCATGGGCGTCGCCACCGCCAACTCCATCCTGGTCGTCTCCTTTGCCAAAGATCGCCTGCGCCTCAGCGGCGACGCGCTACTCGCCGCAGTCGAAGCCGGCACCACGCGCTTCCGTCCCGTCTGCATGACAGCCCTCGCCATGATCATCGGCATGGTTCCCATGGCGCTCGGCCTGGGCGATGGTGGCCAGCAGAACGCTCCGCTCGGCCGTGCCGTCATCGGCGGCCTTGGCTTGGCCACCGTCGCCACCCTCATCTTCGTCCCCGCGGTCTTCGCCCTTCTGCATGGCCGCGACCCACGTTCCGATACCATGCCAGTGTCGTCCTCTCACGAAACCGTCGCGATCGGGTAACCCGTCCGCATAAGGCCCCACTGGAGATTAGGACCATGCCCATCCATAACACCGACGCCCACACCGACATCAACACCGACAGGACGACTCCCTCTGCGGACTACGCTCCATCGGAGCATCCCATCCCTCCGCACCCCGATCCCGCCCACGCGCTCCCCTCGCCGCAGCGGCTGCCCGGTGGCATCCTCATCACCCTCATCGTGATTGCATTCCTCTTGCTTGCCGGCATCGTGTATCGCTTCCTCGGCGGCGCAGCCGATGAGCGTCATCTCGCCAATCAGACCAAGCTCGATGCAGTCCCAACCGTCGACGTCGTCTCCCCCATCGTCTCTGGCGCAACCTCTGAAATCGCGCTGCCCGGCAACACCCAGGCCTTCGACGACACGCCCATCTACGCGCGCACCAGCGGCTACCTCAAGCAGTGGTTCGTCGACATCGGTCAGCACGTCAGCAAGGGCGAGCTCATGGCCACCATCGAAACCCCCGAGCTCGACGAGCAGCTCCAGGTCGCCCAGGCCGATCTCAAAAGCGCGCAGGCCGACCTCAACCTCGCGACAACCACCTCCGAACGCTTTACGAATCTCCTCAAGCTCGACTCCGTCTCCCAGCAGGAGACCGACGTTGCCGTCTCCGGCGCGGCCGCCAAACGTGCCGCCGTAGAAGCCGCGCAGGCCAACGTCCGCCGCCTCTCGCAACTCCAGTCCTTCGAGAAGATCTACGCTCCTTACTCCGGCATCGTCACCCAGCGCAACACCGACATCGGCGACCTCATCAACGCCGGCTCGGCCACCACCACCAACACCGCCAAGGAGCTCTTCCATATCGCCTCGGTCGACCAGTTGCGCGTCTTCGTCGCCGTCCCCGAGGTCTATGCTCCAGACATCCATAACGGAGACACCGCAACCCTTACCCTCGATGAATATCCTGACCAGGTCTTCACCGGCGTCGTCACCCGCAACTCTGGCTCCATCGATCCAAGCTCTCGAACCCTCAACGTTGAGGTCGACGTCAACAACCACAACGCCAAGCTCCTCCCCGGTGCCTACGTCTTCGTCCACTTCAAAATTCCAGTCCAAAGCCGCGAGCTTTCTATCCCTGCCGACGCCCTCATCTTCCGCGCCCAGGGCCTCCAGGTCGGTGTCGTGCGCAATGGCCATGTGCACCTGCAAACCATCACCATCGGCAAGGACAACGGCAAGACCGTAGAAGTCGCCACCGGCCTCTCTGCAACCGACAAGGTCATCCTCTCTCCTTCCGATTCGCTCGCCGAAGGTCAGCCCGTTACCATCGCCAATCAACCAGCGGTGATCCAATGAAGGCACGATCGTCGCGTCGCCACGCCTCCCTCCACGCAACCCTCCTCGCCACCCTCGCGCTTGCCGGATGCATGGTCGGCCCGAAGTACAAGACACCCTCGGTCCCCACCGCGCCCGGCTTCAAAGAGATCAGCCCCAGCGCCGACTCCAGCGCCTTCCAAGAGAACGCCAACTGGCAGACCGCCAAACCGCAGGACACCATCCCCCGCGGCGACTGGTGGACCATCTTCCAGGACGACGGCCTCAACGCCCTCGAACCGCAAGTCGCCGCCGCCAATCAAACGCTGAAAATCGCGGAAGCCAATCTGCGCGCCGCGCGCGGCAACCTCCGCGTCCAGAATGCCAACCGCTATCCCACCGTTGGCATCAATCCTTTCCTCGGCGCCGAACGCCTCTCCGCCAACCAGCCCTACTTCAACGTGGCATCCTCCAATAACGGAGAAGGTGACCTCCAACTCCCGCTTCAACTGAGCTACGAAGTCGACCTCTGGGGAGCCGTCCGTCGCAACGTCACAGCAGCCCGCGAGCAGTCGCAAGCCACCGCCGCCGACCTCGAAACCGCCCTCCTCTCTCTCCAGGCCGAAGTCGCCATGGATTACTTCGAGCTCCGCGCAGCCGACGCCCAGCAAAAACTCCTCAACGACACCGTCTCGCAATACGCCGAAGCCGTTCGCATCACCAACGACCGCTACCTCGGCGGCGTTGCCGTAAAGTCCGACCTCACCCAGGCACAAACCCAGCTGCAGGACGCCCAGGTGCAGGCCTCCGACGTCGCCATTGCGCGTTCGCAATTCGAGCACGCCATCGCCATCCTCATCGGCAAGCCGCCCGCATCCTTCAGCCTGCCTCCTTCCCCGCTCCCGCTCTCCGTTGCGCCGCCAGTCATTCCTCCCGGCCTTCCCTCGCAGCTCCTCGAGCGCCGTCCCGACATCGCTGCCGCCGAGCGCCGCACCGCCGCGGCCAACGAGCAAATCGGCATCGCACGCGCCGCCTATTTCCCGTCCCTCTCCCTCGGCCTAACCGCCGGCCAGGAAAGCACCAGCTTCGCCTCGCTCTTCGAAGCCTCCAGCTTCATCTACGCGCTCGGCCCCACCATCGGCCAAACCTTCTATGACGGCGGCCGCCGCCGTGGCCTCTCCGAACAAGCCCTCGCCAACTACGACAGCACCACCGCCAGCTACCGCCAAACCGTCCTCACCGCCTATCAACAGGTCGAGGACAACCTCGTCGCCCTCCGCGTCCTCTCCCACGAACAGGAGCAGCAACGTCAAGCCACCGCCTCCGCCGTCGAGTCGGAACGCATCTTCAACAACCGCTACGTCGGTGGCGTCGATACCTATCTACAAGTCATCACCGCCCAGACCTCCGCCCTGCTCAACCAACGCAACGACATCGACATCCTCCGCCGCCGCATGGACGCCAGCGTCCTGCTCATCAAGGTCCTCGGTGGAGGCTGGGTCCGCACCCAACTCCCCCCGCAATAACTCCCACCCCACGCAAAAAGGCCGCTCAACCGAGCGGCCTTAGCTTTCATTACTCACTACCCACTACTCACTGCATTAATCGATCGATATCTTCCGTAGCAGCCGGAAGTCCGAAAGCATCTTCCCGGTTCCCAGCACGACGCTCGCCAGCGGATCATCGGCAATCGTTACAGGCAGCCCCGTCTCCTCGCGAATGCGCTTGTCCAGATTCTTGATCAGCGCGCCTCCGCCGGTCAGCACAATCCCGCGATCGGAAATGTCCGCCGACAGCTCCGGCGGCGTCCGCTCCAGCGCCACGCGAATCGCATTCAAAATCGTCGCAATGCATTCCGCCAGCGCCTCGCGAATCTCCGTGTCGTCGATCGTAATCGTCTTCGGCACGCCTTCAATCAAATTGCGCCCCTTGATCTCCATCGACAGCGGCCGGTCCAGCGGATACGCCGATCCAATATCGATCTTGATCTGCTCTGCCGTCCGCTCGCCGATCAGCAGGTTGTACTTCCGCTTCAGATACGTCATCACGGCTTCGTCCATCTGGTTGCCCGCCATGCGCACCGACCGCGAGTACACAATGCCCGCCAGCGAAATTACCGCGATGTCCGTCGTCCCACCGCCAATATCGACCACCATGTTGCCGCCCGGCTCGGTGATCGGCAAGCCTGCACCAATCGCCGCCACCATCGCCTGCTCCACCAGGTGCACTTCGCTTGCCTTCGCGCGATACGCCGAGTCCATAACCGCGCGCTTCTCCACTTGCGTAATCTCGCTCGGCACACCAATCACGATGCGTGGGTGAACCATCATCTTGCGGTTGTGCGCCTTCTGGATGAAGTAGTTCAGCATCTTCTCGGTCTGCTTGAAGTCGGCAATTACGCCGTCCTTCATGGGCTTGATGGCAATGATGTTGCCCGGCGTTCGGCCAAGCATCTCCTTGGCCTCTTTGCCTACAGCCTCCACTTCGCCCGTCACCCGGTTCACCGCGATGATCGACGGCTCATTCACAATGATGCCCTTGCCATGAGCGAACACAAGAGTATTGGCCGTGCCCAGATCGATCGCGAGATCGCTCGAGAACAGCGAAAAAATGGATCGCATGTTGCTCACACGCGAGGTCCGCATCTGAAAGTTTTTCGAGGACATGAGACCGATCGGTTTCCTAAGATAAAGAAATATAGAAAAACTTGTGCGACAAAAAAATAGAGAAGCTTGCACAAAGAAATACGGCAGAACGTACGCAACAAAACACAGAAAAACTTATGCACCACAAGCACAGAAGGCCTATGGAAAAAGTTGGGGTTGCTGACCCGGCACAACCATTGTACGGCCTGCGGAGCCGCGTGCTGCCCCAATGCACCGGCGTCTATACTTATAGACGTTTGCAACTTTGGCTCATAGCAGGAGAGATTCAGGCATGATCATCGGCGTCCCCAGGGAAGTAAAAGACCACGAAAGCCGCGTCGGCGTCACCCCAGCCGGCGCCAAAGCCCTCGTCGACGCCGGCCATACCGTCCTCATCGAGCACAACGCCGGCGCCCTCTCCTCCTTCCCCGATGAAGACTACCTCGCCGTCGGCGCCCAAATCGTACCCGACGCCGCCAGCGTCTGGAACCCCGCCCACATGGTCGTCAAGGTCAAGGAACCGGTGGAAAAGGAGTACCCCTACTTCCGCCCCGGCCTGGTCCTGTTCACCTACCTCCACCTCGCCCCCATCCGCGGTCTCACCGACGCCCTCCTCACCAACAAAGTCACCGGCATCGCCTACGAAACCGTTCGCGACCGCGCCGGGTCCCTGCCCCTCCTCACCCCCATGTCCGAAGTCGCCGGCCGCCTCTCCGTGCAGGTCGGTGCCGCCTACCTCGAGAAGGAGCACGGCGGTCGCGGCGTCCTCCTCGGCGGCGTCCCCGGCGTCCCTCCCGGCAACGTCTGCATCATCGGCGGCGGCGTGGTCGGTATCAACGCCGCCAAAGTCGCGCTGGGCATGGGCGCGCGCGTTACCCTGGTCGACCTCAACCTCAACCGCCTCCGCGAGCTCGACGACATCTTCTCCGGCCGCCTCTACACCCTCTACTCAAACTCCTACAACGTCGAGCGCGCCGTCTGCGATGCCGACCTCGTCATCGGCGGCGTCCTCATCCCCGGTGCCGCCGCCCCCAAGATCGTCACCAAGGCCATGGTCGCCAAGATGAAAAAGGGCGCCGTCATCGTCGACGTCGCCATCGACCAGGGCGGCTGCATCGAAACCGCCCGCCCCACCACCCACTCCGACCCCAGCTACCTCGTCGACGGCGTCGTCCACTACTGCGTCACCAACATGCCCGCCGCCGTCCCCAATACCAGCACCCTCGCCCTCACCAACGCCACCTTCCCCTATGTCCTCAAACTCGCCAGCCTGGGCGCCAATGCTGCCATCAAGGAAAACGCAGGCATCGCCGAAGGCGTCAACACCTTCAACGGCTCCCTCACCTACAAGGCCGTAGCCACCGCCCAGAGCCGCGATTTCACCCCGGTAGCCGACCTGCTCTCCTAACCCGCCCAAACCTACGGGTACCCCATGCTTGACGGCCCTATCGTCATGCAGTGGGGCACAGAATTCCCCCATCGCCTCAACCTTAACTCCCGCCGTCCGCGCAGGACCGAGTAAACTTGCTCCCATGGGAGCCGGAACATTTCGCCGCAGAGCCTTCGTCATCGCGCTCGGCGTGTGCTTCCTTGTGCTCTTCCTCTCGCTCGCGGCGCTCAACGCCTTCAATCCCAACTTCCTCAATCCCAATTCCCCGCTCCAGACCCTGGTCTTCGTCAGCCTTTCCATCATTGGATTCCTGCTCTTCGTCGGCGTCCTGGTCTTGCTCGTTCGCAACGTCCTCAAGCTCTACGCCGACCAGCGCAGCCGCGTGCTCGGCACTCGCCTGCGCACCCGCATGCTTTGGGGAGCCGTTCTGGTCTCCGTCGTTCCCCTCGTCTTCATGTTCGCCTTCAGCTACCTGCTCATGAACCGCGCGGTCGATCGCTGGTTCTCCCAGCCCGTCACCCAAATGCGCGACGACGCCAACACCATGGCGCTCCAGCTCTACCAGTACGCTGACGCCAACGACCGCTCCGAAGCCAACAGCATCGCCGTCGATCTCTCGAATCTCGATCTCTCCAACCCGCCCCCCGGAAACACGCAGCCACTCTCCCCCGCCTCGCTCGCCGCCATCAATCGCATCTTCGAGCGCCATGAGGTCACCCTCCAGGGCGGCTTCGTCATCCTCTATCGTGATCATCAAGCCATCGCCTCGCTGCACATCCCGCGCAATCCCTCGGGCAAATCGGAGCTCCGCTCCATCAAGCCCGCCGAGCCTTCCACCGACGACAACGCCGAACCCAGCCCCGCCGCTACCTCTGCGCCGCTCGAGGGCCCTACCGAGCAGGCAATTCTTGAAGCCGCGCAACACACCGACGAACCCTTCTACTCCCTCTCCGGCAGCGACTACACCCTCGCCACCGCAGGCCTTCCCAGCGGTGACTTCGTCGTCGCAGGCATTCCCATCCCTGCCGGAATCTCCGCCACCTCGCTTCGTCTCCGCAAGTCGGCTGACAAATACTGGGTGCTCTACCGCGAACGCAGAGAAGTTCGCAGCCTCTACACCGGTTTCCTTCTCCTCACCACCGCGTTGGCCCTCTTCGCCTGCTGCTGGCTCGCCCTCAATCTCAGCAAGCAGGTAACCCGTCCAGTCGAGTCCCTCGCCGACGCCATGGAGGCCATCGCCGCCGGCGACTATGCCCACCGCGTCGGCCAGTCCTCCACCGAAGAGCTCGGCGAACTTGTCGACCGATTCAACGTCATGGCCGCCGATCTCGAGAGCGCCCACGCCACCGCCGAAAGATCCACCGCCCAACTCTCCGACCTCAACCACGCCCTCCAGGTCCGCCGCACCGAGCTCGAAACCATCATCGAGACCATTCCCTCCGGCGTCGTTACCCTCTCCGCCGATCGCCGCATCCTCCTCGCCAACCGCGCCTTCTCTGAAATGCTCGACCCCGGCGGCCAGCGCCAGTTCATCGGCCTGTCGCTCTCCTCCGTCCTTCCCGAAGACATCATCGATGCCCTCGATCACCTCCTCCGCCGCGCCCACCGTATGGGATCTGCTTCGGCCGAGATGCAGATGCAATCCAATGCCGGCATCCTTCACCTCGCAGCCACCGTCGCCCTCCTCGAAGGCCGTCCCGCCAGCGGCCCCGGCGCCCTCGGCTTCGAGGACGCCAGCCGTGAGCATCGCGGCTACGTCCTCGTCCTCGAAGACGCGACCGAGCTCCTTCGCGCCCAGAAACAAAGTGCCTGGAAAGAAGTAGCCCGCCGCGTAGCCCACGAGATCAAGAACCCCCTCACCCCCATCTCGCTCAACGCCGAGCTCATTCAGCGCCACATCGGCCGCCTCACTTCGCTGCTCAACGAGCACACCCTCGAATCTCCCTCACCCGCGGTTATCCAGCGCTCCACCGAAGTCATCTCATCGTCCGTAGAGACGATGCGATCGCTCGTAGATCAGTTCTCCTCGCTCGCCGAGTTTCCTGCCGCTCGCCCCCACCCCTCCGACCTCAACACCATCGTCGAAAACTCGCTCGCCCTCTTCGCCGGCCGCCTCGGCAACATCCGCGTCCGCCAAAACCTCGCGCCCAACCTCCCGCTCGTGCTCGCCGATCCCGAAGCCCTCAAGCGCGCCCTCTCCAACCTCATCGACAACGCCGCCGAAGCCATGCAGCATAGCCTCCTCTGCGAACTTTCCGTCTCCACCCGCGTCCTCCCCTCCGGCATGATCGAGCTCACCATCGCCGACACCGGCCCCGGCCTCACGGACGAGATGCGCGAGAGCCTCTTCCTCCCCTACTTCTCCACTAAGCAGCGCGGCACCGGCCTCGGCCTCTCCATCGCCGCCAAAATCCTCCAGGAACATCACGGCTCCATCCGCGCCGAAAAGAATCAGCCCACCGGCGCCCGCTTCATCCTCGAGCTCCGCCCCGCCAACGAACCCGCCGACACCACAGCCGCCCCCGACACCCTTCGCACCCAGGAAGAGCTAGCCTAACCACCAAGCACTCACTACCCACTACTCACTACCCACTACTCACTACACTCCGCCCCTATGAACCACGTTCTCATCGTCGACGACGAAGCCGACATCCGCGAGTCCCTCGAAGCCATCCTTCACGAGGAAGACTACGTCATCACCACCGCCGGCACCGCCGCCGAAGCCCTCGAGCTCCTCCGCGACGCCGACTACCAGGCCGTCCTGCTCGACATCTGGCTCTCCGACCCCGGCGGCGCCAACGGCGAACCCGACGGCCTCGACCTCCTCGCCGCCATCCGCGGCGACGTCTCCCACCCTCCCCGCCCCGGCTCCCCCGAGGTCATCATGATCTCCGGCCACGCCACCATCGAGGCCGCCGTCCGCGCCACCAAGCTCGGCGCCTACGACTTCCTCGAAAAGCCTCTCTCCATGGACCGCACCCTGCTCGTCCTGCGCAACGCCATCCAGGCGCATCACCTCCGCGAAGACAACCAGGAGTTCTCCCGCCAGCTCACCAAGGGCTCCATCACCGGCGAATCCATCTCCGTCAAAGCCCTCCGCCAGCAGATCAAACTCATGGCCCCCACCAACGGCCGCGTCCTCATCTACGGAGAATCCGGTGCCGGCAAAGAACTCGTCGCCCGCTCCATGCACGCCGAGTCCCTCCGCCGCGACCGCGTCTTCGTCGAGCTCAACTGCGCCGCCATCCCCGAAGACTTTATTGAGACCGAACTCTTCGGCTATCGCCACGGCGCCGGCCCTGGTGGCCCCAATCAGCCCACCGAAAAGCGTGGCACCTTCGAGCGCGCCGACGGCGGCACCCTCTTCCTCGACGAAGTAGGCGACATGAGCCTCAAGACTCAAGCCAAGGTCCTCCGTACTTTAGACGAGCAGCGCTTCTACCCCGTCGGCGCCAGCACTCCCGTACACGTCGACACCCGCGTCATCGCCGCCACCAACAAGGACCTCGAAGAGGAGATCGCCCGCGGCAACTTCCGCGAAGACCTCTTCTACCGCCTCAACGTCATCCCCTTCTACGTCCCGCCCCTCCGCGATCGCAAGGAAGACATCCCTCTCCTCGCCCGCGAATTCCTCTCCGAGTTCGGCCAGCAGTACGGCCGCCCCCACGTCGAGATCGCAGACGCCGCCCTCACCGCGCTCAAGCAATATCACTGGCCCGGCAACGTCCGCGAGCTCCGCAACGTCATCGAGCGCGTCCTGATCTTGAATCCGAAAGCCCAGCGCATCGAATCCAGGCACCTCCCCATGCTCGTGCAACGTACGGAGGGCGTAACGCAGCGCACCGAATCCGGCACCACCACCCGCGCAGGCAACGGCCATCGCGAAGAGTTCTCCACCCTCCTCCAGGCCCGCGAAGCCTACGAGCGCGACTACATCCTCAAAGAACTAGACCGCTGCCACGGCAACGTCTCCCGCGCCGCCGAATCCCTCGGCCTCGAGCGCTCGCACCTCTACCGCAAAATGAAAGCTCTCGGCATCAGCACCCACGACTAACCCTCAGCACTAGCCCGCACGCACGAATCGACTCCCCTGAATTGTCATCCTGACCCTGAGCTTGCCAAAGGGAAAGGGCCTGCTTCTATAGTTGCCTTTGCTCGTTCTAAGCCCAGGTCGCCATACCCTCACGGCGAAACGACCCTGGCGCCAACTGTAGCTCATAAGCTACAATCGTCTCGTGATCGAAATCCGCGAGACGGAGACCTTCTCTAGCTGGCTAAAGGCTCTCCGCGACGATCGTGCAAGAGCCAGGATCGCCGCCCGGATTCGACGTCTCGCCTTCGGCAACCCAGGAGACGTCAAGCCAGTCGGCGAAGGCATCACCGAACTTCGTATCCATGAGGGCGCAGGCTACCGCGTCTATTTCGTTCAGCGCGGAACCTTGGTCATCGTACTTCTCTGCGCCGGTGACAAGGCAACCCAGGCCAAAGACATCGCAACCGCGAAACGACTCGCAAAGGACATCCAATGAGTGCCGCAAAAATCAAGCCAGCCGCAAAGACTAAGCCATTCGACCCGGCCGAGTACCTCGACACCCCGGACTCCATCGCCGCTTACATGACCGAAGCCCTCGAAACCGGCGACCCCGCCTTCGTCGCCGACGCACTCGGCGTCATCGCCCGCGCTCGCGGCATGTCGGAGGTCGCCCGCGAAGCCGGCGTCTCCCGCGAAAGCCTCTACCGCGCACTCAGCCCAGACGGCAATCCGGAATTCGGCACCGTCCTTCGCGTCGCACGCGCTCTCGGACTGCGCCTCACCGTCACACCCGAACCCAACAAAGCCGCCTGACCCTACGCCTCCGCTATACTGCTCCCACCCACCAACGGAGCCCCCTCTTGCCCATCCGCACCGCGCTCATCCTCGCCTCCATCTTCTGCCTCGTCCCCTCCGCACTCGCGCAGGATCCCAACGCCGCCCTCCAAAAGAACGCCCCGCTGATCGACATCTACAAAGACCTCCACACCTACCCCGAACTCTCCCACCACGAAGAGCGCACCTCCGCCATCCTCGCCCAGAATCTCCGCGACGCCGGCTACACCGTCACCGACCACGTCGGCCTCTACCCCGACGGCACCCACGCCTTCGGTGTCGTGGGCCTCCTCAAGAACGGCCCCGGCCCCACCCTCCTCATCCGCGCCGACATGGACGCCCTTCCCATCGTCGAAGAGACCGGCCTCCCCTACGCCAGCCACGTCACCGTCACCAACGCATCCGGCCAAAAAGTCGGCGTCATGCACGCCTGCGGCCACGACATCCACACCACCGTCCTCATCGGCACCGCGCGCGCCCTGGCCGCCACCAAATCGCAATGGCATGGAACCCTCATGCTCATCGGCCAACCCTCCGAAGAATCCATCGACGGCGCCAAGGCCCTCCTCGCCGACCACCTCTACGAGCGCTTCGGCCGCCCCGACAACATCATCGGCCTCCACGACATCAACACCCTCCCCGTCGGCAAAGTCGGCATCCTCGCCGGCCCCGCCATGGCCTCCTCCACCTCCATCGACGTCGTCATCCACGGCATCGGCGGCCACGGCTCCGCACCCCAGCTCGGCCGCGACCCCATCACCCTCGCCGCCCTCTTCATCACGCAAATCCAAACCATCGTCAGCCGCGAAGAAGATCCCCAGGACCCCGCCGTCGTCACCGTCGGCGCCATCCACGGTGGCACCCGCCGCAACATCATCCCCGACAGCGTCAAGCTCGAACTCACCACCCGCGCCTTCACCCCCAAGGCCCGCCAGACCATCATCACCGGTCTCCAGCAGATGGCCGCCGGCCTCACAACCTCCGCCGGCCTGCCCCCCGACCAAGCCGCCACCGTAACTGTCCTCGAAGACGAATCCGCCCCCGTCCAAATCAACGACCCCGCCCTCACCGCCAACGTCCAGGCCACCCTCATCAAGACTCTCGGCGTCCCGAACGTCGTTACCGTGCAGAAGATGATGGGCAGCGAAGACGTCGGCGTCCTCTCCCTCAACCAGAAAATCCCGCTAGTCTATCTCCGCCTCGGCGCCATGGATCCCGCCAAGCTGGCAGCAGCCGAAGCCCAGGGCAAGACCCTCCCCGGCCTTCACACCAGCCGCTTCGAACCGCTCCCCGACCCCACCCTCGCCACCGGCGTCAAATCCATAACCGCCGTAGCCACATCCCTCTTGCAATGAACCAAGCCCAGGAACTACCGCGTCCGACGATACCGCACCGTCCCCACGTCGTCGCCCTCACCCACATAGCTCATCCCGCACCGCTCCATCACCTTAATCGACTCCGGCAGCCGCGGATACGTCTGCGCACTCACCGACTCCACGCCCTCCAGCCCCAGCAGCCACTCCACCAGCGTCCGCGCTGAAGCCGTCGCATACCCCCGCCGCTGAAAACCCGGCAGCGTCGAATACCCTATCTCCACATCCCCCTGCGCCCGCGGAAATCCCCCAATCGCCCCCACCAGCGTTCGCGCCTTCCCGAATCCACCCTCCAGCACCACGTACCGGTGCCATCCAAAACTCGCCGGCCACTCGTCATACTGCTTCTGAATGATCCGATACACATGCGGCTCCCAATCCACCGGCGGCCACTCCCGCGTAAGCTTCGCCCGCAGCAGTGTCCCCAGCCCCACCGCGTCCCCGCTATGTTCCGCCGTCAGCATCTCGGACGTAATCGCCACCAAACGCAGGCTGCCAGCCTTCAACTCCGGCACACGGGCAGTTCGGGCTTGCAAGCCGAACACGGCTCCCCACTGCAAAAAATCAATCACGCTGCTTCCTCCGCCTATTTGTTTCGGCTCTCAGCTAATTTCTGATTCCTGTGCTGTGTCTCTGCCAACTGCTCCAACTGCCTGCGCCAATCCAGCTCCTCGACAAACCCGCGCGAGCTTCTCCACTCATCCTGCACCTTCACAAACAGCTCCAGGAACACCCTCGTCCCCAGCAGGCCTTCAATGTCCTTACGCGCCGTCGTGCCAATCTGTTTCAGCATCGCGCCCTGTTTCCCAATCAAAATCGCCTTCTGGCCCTCGCGTTCGCAGAAGATCGCCGCTGTAATCTTGGTCACCGGCAGCTTACCAGCTTTGCTCTTCTTCAGGCTCTCCGGCTCCTCCCAGCGCTCAATCACCACCGCCGCCGCATAAGGAACCTCTTCTCCGGTCAGCAGCAAAATCTTCTCACGAATAATCTCCGCGGCCAGAAATCTTTCCGGCTGATCGGTCAGCTGGTTCTTCGGGAAATACCTTTGCCCCTCCGGCAGCTGCGCCACCACCTTATCCAGCAGCAGCTCCAACCCCTCCTTCTTCTTCGCCGAAATCGGAATCACATCCGCAAACGTATGCAGCGACGTCCAGTGCGCAATCAACGGCAGCAACGCACTCTTCGGCAGCGCATCAATTTTGTTCAGGACCAGAATCACCGGGCAATCCAACTTCTTCACCAGCTGCAGCGAAAAATCATCTTCCGCCTTCGACAGCAGCCGCCGATGCTGCCCCAGCGTCCTCACCTTCCGCGCCTCCGCAAACTCTTCACTCGTCCGAGGCTTCTCCGCCACCGGCAGCCGATGCGTCACATCCACCAAAAAAATCACCGCATCCCGAGTCTCCAGCGCATCATGCACCTCCTGCATCATGCGCTTGTCCAGCTGCGTCTCAGGCTTATGCACCCCCGGCGTATCGACCAGCACCACCTGCGCCGCCGCCCGGCCCGGATCGCCCTTCGCCTTCTTCCGCACCGGCAGCTCCAGCACCCCCTGGATGCGCGTCCGCGTCGTCTGCGGCTTATGCGTAACGATCGCCAGCTTCTGTCCCAGCAGAGCATTCAACAGCGTCGACTTACCCGCATTCGGCCGCCCAATAATCGAAACGAAACCAGTACGAAGTGCCATCCCTCTATCATGACACCGTCTCGCGCCCTACGCCGCCTCACCCGGAAACCCCATCAACCCCACCCTTACCCGCTCCACCCTTCTATCCGTCGACGCAATCACCTCCAGCCGCAGCGGCCCATCCTCCACCACCTCGCCCGGCAGCGGAATATGCCCCGCCATCTCGCTCACCAACCCCCCAACCGTCGTTGCCTCGTACTTCCTCAGCAGCCGCGCCAGGCTCTCGTCGTCGTCCCCGCCGTCGACCTCGTCCTCCCCCACACTCTCCCCCACCTCCGCACTCTCGCCAGACTCCTCCAGCAGCTCCCGCAGCCGATCCACCTCAAAACTCCCCTGCACCACCCACGTCCCCTCCGGTTCAGCAACCGGCGCGTCCCCATCCGCGTCGGTGTCGTGTTCGTCCTCAATCTCTCCCACAATCGCTTCAATCAAATCCTCAATCGTCACCAACCCCGCCACCCCGCCATACTCATCAATCACGATGCCCATATGCTGCTTCTGCCGCTGCATCTCCCGCAGCAGCTCATTCACCTTCTTCGTCTCCGGAATAAACAACGCCGGCCGCTGCAGCTGGGCCACCGTCTTATTCGCCGCCTCGGTATCCTTCACCGCCAGCAGATCCCGCGCAAATGCAATCCCCGTAATGTGATCCAGCGATTCCCCATACACCGGCACGCGCGAAAAATTATGCGCATTCACCTCCGCCGTAAATGTCTCCAGCGTCGTCTTTCCCGCCACCGCGAACATCTCCGGCCGCGGCGTCATCACATCGCGCACCACCTTGTCGCCGAACTCCACCACGCTCCGCACCAGTTCGCTGTCTGCCTCGTCCAGAACCCCTTCCTCTTCCCCCGCCTCCAGCAGCGCATCCATCGCCTCCCCCGGATGCTCCATCTGCTGCGCCTCCGGCTCTGCCAATCCCGCGATCGAGAGCAGCAGCCCAATCGTCAGCGTCAGCGGCAGCACCAGGTAAAACAGCACCCGCACAAGAAACGAAATCCGCGCAATCCACAAACCCTCTGTCTTCGTAAAAAAGATCTGCGGCAGCAGCCGATCGAACACCAGCATCGCCAGCAACAGCTCAAAGACGGTCCGCCCAATCTCAACCGGACTCTCTCCATGCCTCCCCTGCAGATGAATCGCCAGCAGAAAGATCAGCGCCCCCAGCGCAATCTGCCGCAGCACCGACGCAGCCATCGCCGACGACTGCCGGCTCAACCGCAACTTCGGTTCCACCCACCGCTCCCACGCGTCAATGTTTTCGGTGTACTCGCGCGAAAGAAACTTGCCCATCTCAAAATAAATCCGGTCCACATAAGCCGCCAGCGCCAACAAGCAAAGCAGCAAAAACACAACGACCTCATACCCACTAATCATCGCGCCCCCCCACTCCGCCGCCCCACGTTGCGCCCCTCGCGTTTAAACTTCGCGACCTTTGCGTCAAAAGCCTTTGTCTTGGCCGTTGCCCGTTTTTCGCCGTCATCCCGAGCGGAGCGAGGGACCCCCGCATTGGCTCTTGCAGTTGTCTTTGCCGTCGCTCGTCCCCCCACCACCCGCGCAATCAACCCATTCGGCAGCCGCAGCCTCTCCCGCAACTCCCCCTCACGCTCCGCCATCTCCCCACCATCCACCTCATGATCCATCCCGGAAAGGTGCAGCAGCCCATGCAGTAACAACACCCGCACCTCATCGCGCAGCGAGTGCCCCTGCTCCTCCGCCTGTCGCTTCGCCGTCTCCAACGAAATCGCCAAATCCCCACCATGCGCCCCGACAAGCTCCTCCGCCGCCGGAAAGCTCAGCACATCCGTAGCCTTGTCCTTCCCCCGATACTCGCGATTCAACCGCCGCAGCGTCCGATCCCCCGCCAGCAGCACATCCACCTCGCCCGTCAACCCCACCGCCGCCTGCGCCGTGCCCAGAAACCGGCTAAGCCCCGACCGCGACAGCCCCCACGCGCGCCAGACCTCGGCATCCGGAACCTGCCCAGGCTTCCCAGCATTCCCACTCAACGTTCGCGGAGGCTCCAAGGTCATCATGCGTGCTCTGATGCTACCGCAACCACGCTCCAACGCAAGCGATCCGCATCACATTCCAATCCGATTTCAACCCCTTAGAAACAAATCGTTTACGACCTGCCGTCGCGCAACCCCACGCCCACAAGCAGCGCAACAGCACCCATCCCATCCCCGTGCCCCACTACTCCCTGCACGAAGTGCGGGATACGAACCACGAATCTCAGGTCTCTATTCTCGAACCTCTATTCTCCATCTCACTGCGGATGCAGCACCCGTTTCCGCGTCTCATCCTCCTGGATCGTCAGCGGAACACCATCCACCGCCAGCGGCAACTGCTCGGCCCGCTGATAGGTGTCATATGCCCGCACAATCCTCTGCACCAGCAGATGCCGCACCACGTCCACATCTTCAAAGTGGCAGAACTTGATGCCCTCCACGCCATCCAGCACGCGCATGGCCTCAAACAATCCACTCTTCTTCGGATTCGGTAGATCGATCTGCGTCAGATCGCCCGTGATCACCGCCTTCGACGCATTGCCCAGCCGCGTCAAAAACATCTTCATCTGCTCATTGGTCGTGTTCTGCGCCTCATCCATGATGATGAACGCGTCATTGAGCGTGCGCCCGCGCATAAACGCCAGCGGCGCCACCTCAATCACATTCGTCTCCAGCATCTTGTCGACCTTCACCGGATCCAGCAAGTCATACAGCGCGTCATACAGCGGCCTTAGATACGGATCAACCTTCTCCTGCAACGATCCCGGCAGGAATCCAAGCCGCTCTCCCGCCTCCACCGCCGGCCGCACCAGGATAATCCGCGACACCTTTTTCGCCAGCAGCGCGCTCACCGCCATCGCCACCGCCAGGTACGTCTTGCCCGTGCCCGCCGGCCCAATCCCAAACACCATGTCGTTGGTCTCGATCGACTCCACATACTTCCGCTGGTTCGGCGACCGCGGCTGCACCGCCCGCTTGGTCCCAATCGCCCGCTGCTTGCCGCTCTCCACCAATCCGCGCAGCGTCACCGCAGGGTCCGACACCACCATCTTCAACAGCGCATTCAACTCGCCGTTGTGCGGATGTACCCCAACTTTTCGCAGATGTTCGAAATCGGAGAAGATTCCCTCTACCCGGGCGACCGCCATGGCCTCCCCCATCAACTGGATACTGTCAGCCCGAAGATCGATCTGGACTTTCAGCCCATCTTCCATCAGACGAAGGTTCTCGTCGCGTGTGCCATACAACGGCTCGATTCCAGGGGTGAGATGCAGGGATTTTTTTACCAAATGGAAGCCTGACCTCCGTCAGGAGAGTGCAAGAAGAGATAAGACGCTACCTCTCTGTTTTTAGATGCTGGGGGAATGACAGCGACTCTATACCGCCGGTTGCAGCACCAGTTCGATACAGCGGCCATGCGATCCATCGCACGCTGTACATTCACCGGATTGGCCTTACCCAGATTGAAGTTTGCCAATAGAGTATCGATGTTGAGCCAGAGCCTAATCGCCCCCCTCCTCGCGCGTCAAGCCACGCTGTGTAAATTCCCCACCAATCTCGAACCAAGCTCGTACCCCTCCCCTCCGCGCCCTCTCCCAACCCGCCTTTCATTGACCCTCCGCCCCCAAATCCAGTAAAATCAAGCCTGCAGAGGAACCGCTGCACTGCGCTTAGGTTCAGCACCAGCCTCCTCCAGCATCCCCCCTTCCGACGGAATCAAGTCCAACCGGAAAAGAAAAGAGTCTCGCACCATGGCAAATCACGTTTCCTCGCTCAAGCGCGCCCGTCAAACCATCACCAAGACCGCCATCAACCGCGCCAACAAGTCCAAGCTCCGCGGCGCCCTCCGCCTCATGCGCGAGGCCCTCACCGCCGGCGACAAGACCACCCTCGTCGAGACCTACCGCTCCACCGTCTCCGTCCTCGACAAGAGCGTCCAGAAGGGCGTCCTCCACAAGAACACCGCCAGCCGCTACAAGGGCCGCCTCAACGCCCGCGTCAAGGCTGTCGTCACCAAGGCCAAAGCCGCCTAACACTTTCCCTGCTTCCCCAAAAGGCCAGCCCCGCGCTGGCCTTTTGCTTTTCCCCTCCCCAAACCCTCAGGAACCTGCATCCCCACCTCGCCGTACAGTACTCTGTCAGGGACATTCTTTGCCCACGCACCGCCACGCCCAAACCTCCAGCAGCCGCCTCGGCACCGCTGATCACCTCACCCCAACCCGAACCGGAGTCCTCTCAATGATCGACCGCCGTCTCCCGCGTCGTGCATCCTCTCTGCACCGCACCCTCGCACTCTGCGCCGCCCTCACCGCCGCCCCCCTCGCCACCCTCGCACAAGCCCCCGCCGCGCCGCCCCAAACCCACTACCTCCCCTCCCCCGCATTCGACACTGCCTCCATCAACAAGGCCGCCGACCCCTGCACCGACTTCTACAAGTACGTCTGCGGTAACTTCGCCGCCAGCAATCCCATCCCCTCCGACCAGCCCGGCGTCGATCAGTTCTACACCCTCTACAACGTCAACACCCAGGAGCTCAACGGCATCCTCACCAAGTACGCCGCCGCTAACCCCGCCCGCACACCCAACCAGCAGAAGATCGGCGACTACTACGGCGCCTGCATGAACACCGCACTCATCAACCAGAAGGGCCTCACTCCCCTCCAGCCTCTCCTCGACCAAATCAGCAGCGCCTCGAAAGTAGACCTCCTCTCGCTCACCGGCGAGCTCCAGCGCTACAACGTCAACGTCTTCCTCGGCTTCGGCGAAGAGCAGGACTTTAAAGACTCCAGCAAGCAGGTCGCCGTCATCGATCAAGGCGGTCTCGGCCTCCCCGAGCGCGACTACTACACCCGCACCGGCGACAAGGACAAACAGCTCCGCGCCGAATATGTAACTCACGTCGCCAAGATGCTCACCCTCTCCGGTGAATCCGCCGCCGACGCCCAGCGCGACGCCACCAACATCCTCGCCTTCGAGACCAAGCTCGCCGAAGCCTCCATGACCAACACCGAGCGTCGCGACCCCGAGGCCATCTATCATCCCCAGTCCCTCGACACCTTCGAGCAGAGCATCGGAAACGTAGACTTCACGCCCTTCTTCGAAGCCGTGCACGCCCCCAAGGTCGACTCCCTCGTCAACGCCAATCCCAGGTTCTTTCCCGCCATGGTCGATGCCGTGCAAGGCACCGACCTCGACACCCTCCGCGCCTACATGCGCTTCCAGCTCCTCACCGCCTTCGCCACCCAGCTTCCCGAGTCCTTTGACGAGGAAAACTTCAACTTCTACGGCCGTCAGCTCGAGGGCGTCCCAACCCAGCGCCCCCGCTGGAAGCGCTGCTCCGCCGCAGTCGATGGCGCCCTCGGTGAAGCCCTCGGACAAGTCTACGTCGACCAGTACTTCGCCGGCGACAGCAAGGCCAAGACCCTCCAGATGGTCCACGACATAGAAGCCGCCATGGACAAGGACATCGACACGCTCGAATGGATGAGTCCCGCCACCCGCGTCCGCGCCAAGGAAAAACTTCACGCCGTCGCCGACAAAATCGGCTATCCCGATAAGTGGCGCGACTACAGCAAGCTCACCATCTCCCCCGACGACGCCCTCGGCAACACCCAGCGCGCCACCGCCTTTGAGAACGATCGCCAGCTCAACAAAATCGGCAAGCCCGTCGACCACAACGAGTGGGGCATGACACCGCCCACCGTCAACGCCTACTACAACCCCAGCATGAACGACATCAACTTCCCCGCCGGCATCCTCCAGCCCGCCTTCTACGACCCCAAGGCCGATCTCGCCGTCAACTACGGTCACATCGGCGCCGTCATCGGCCATGAGCTCACTCACGGCTTCGACGACGAAGGCAAGAAGTTCGACGCCAAGGGCAACCTCGCCGACTGGTGGACAGCCGAAGACACGACCAGGTTCGAAGCCAAGACTGGCTGCCTCGTCAACCAGTACGGCAACTTCGTCGCTGTCCCCGGCGCCACCTCCAAGGACGACGTCCACGTCAACGGCAAGCTCACCCTCGGCGAGAACACCGCCGACAACGGTGGCCTCGTCCTGGCCTACCTCGCCTACCTCGATCGCGCCCAGAAAGATGGCCTCGACATCCACAAGAAGATCGACGGCTACACCGGCCCCCAGCGCTTCTACATCGCCTTCGGTCAGAACTGGTGCGAAAATACCCGTCCCGACGCGGTCCGCGAGCAAGTCCTCACCGACCCCCACTCCCCCGACCACTTCCGCGCCAACGGAGCCATCGTCAACCAACCCGGCTTCGCCACAGCCTTCGGCTGCAAAAAAGGCACCCCCATGGTCCCCACCGACAGCTGCCGCGTCTGGTAACCACCACCCACCCCCTCAACCCAAAGCCCCGGAGCCCAAAACCTCCGGGGCCTTTGCTTTCGCCCTTGCCGTTGCCTTTCTTTCTGTCATTCCCCCCGGGAATCTGCTTCTCCCCACCCCGCCCTTAACCCCCAAAATAAAAACCCCAAAAACAACCCAAATCCCGCGTGTCAACCCCCCACCCCACCCCAAACCTCACAAAACCCGCGCCACCACAGTCGATTTCTCCCTGACCAAGTTGGCATACTTACCCCACCAACCCAACTACAATTGAAGTAGCGCCACATATTCAAGATCCACAGCAACCTCCGCAAGGAGGGGGTACTTTGCCTACCTAAAGTGTCTGAACACAATACTTTACGTCGATAGTCCTACCATACTTTGGCTTGTAAGCCATTTGAATAGAACACTTTACCAAACAAGTATGACTTAGAGGGGGGAGGGGGGGGTATGCAGACACCAGGAAAACACCGCTCCTTCGGCTTCCTCGCCGCCTTCCTCGCCAGCTGCTTCTGGGGCTGCGGCTTCTACTTCGGAAAAATCGCCCTCGCCGAGATGAGCGTCGGCGCCATGGTCTTCTATCGCTTCGCCTTCGCCCTCCTCGGCCTTGCACCTCTGCTCATCACGCACCGCCCAAACTTCAACGCAGCCGAGTGGCGCATGCTCCTCCTCGCCTCTTTCATGGGAGTGCCCCTGCAGTTCATCCTGCAGTTCAAAGGCCTCTCCCTCACCACCGTCTCGCACGCCGCGCTCATGGTCGGCACCATGCCCGTCATCCTGGCTGTCGGCGCAAGTATCTTTGCTCACGAACGCCTCAGCAAGCTAGGCTGGTCCGCTCTCACCCTCTCCACCACTGGAGCAGCCCTCATCGCCCTCGGCGGAACGCACCACCACACCGCCGGCGGTCCATCCCTCGCCGGCGACCTCCTCATCGTCTTCTCGCTCTTCATCGCCCTCTTCTGGATCCTCTTCAACCAGCGCCTCATGCAGCGTCATAACCACATCGTCGTTACCGCCTACGGCATCGCCATCGGCACCGTGATGCTAGCCGTCTACGTCCCCATCGCGTACGGCGCACCACCCATCCACGGAGTCTCACTCAAAGCCTGGCTAGCCCTCGCCGCCAGCGGCCTGCTCTGCACCGCCACCACCACGCTCCTCTGGAACTGGGGCATGACCCAGGTTCCCGCATCGCAGGCGGGAGTCCTGCTCAATATGGAACCCCTCATCGGCTCTCTCCTAGGCGTCTTCCTCCTCAGCGAACACCTCGGCCCGCTCGCCTGGCTCGGCGGAGCCATGATCCTCATCGCCGCCATCGCCCTCACCACCCGCTCCAACACCCCCATCGAAGACCCCGCGATGGTCTAACGTCCCAGCCCGCCGCACGCCTACACTGACCAGATGGCCATCGTCCGCATCACCGGCCTCCGCTCCGCGCTCGCCAAAATGCAATGGCGTCGAGGCCTCCGAGCCGCCCTCGCCGTCGGCGTCGCCATGTTCGTCTGCTACCTCTTCCACAAGCCCATGGGCTGGGCCGCGCTCGGCGGCTTCCAGGTCATCGTCGTCGACAACGGGGGTCCTTACCGCTCGCGCCTCGCCAACATCCTCACCATCCTCATCGGTGGCTCGCTCGGCGTCTTCCTCGGCCTGCTCGCCGGAGTCAATCTCCCCATCGCCGTCACCGCGACCCTCCTCTTCTGCTTCGCCGCGACGCTCGCACGCGTCATGTCGCAACCCTTCGCCTCCTCCAGCGTCACCGTCCTCGTCACCTACATCGTCGCCATCGGCACTCCGCCTCACACTCTCGCCTACGCTACCGAGAGCACCCTCTACTTCACCCTCGGAGGCCTCTGGGCTGCCTCACTGTCCCTCCTCTTCTGGCCCGCCGATCCCTTCCGTCCCGCCCGCATCGCCGTCGCCAACGTCTACGCCTCCCTCGCCGAGCTCATCCGCCTCCTTCCCTCCACTACCGAGCCCGAAGGCCACCTCGCCTTCAACGAGTCCCTCAACCTCTTCCGCCTCCGCACCGAGACAGCCCACCAAACCCTCGCCGCAACTCCTGCGCGCATGACCTCGCGCACCATCCGCGCCCGCAACCTCACCGTCCTCACCGAGACCGCAGACCTCCTCCTCGCTCGACTCCTCCGCATCGCCGAGCTAGGCGCCCACGACCCGCGCAACCCGCTCCCCGAGATCGCCGGCTGGCTCACCGCCTCCCTCGCGCCCATCGAGCCTGCCCTCCGTCAGCGCCCCCGCGATCGCGGCGCCTCCTTCGCTCCCACCGGCTTCCTCTACACCAACCTCCAGCGCTCTCTCCCTCGCCTCGAAGCCGCCCTCATCTCCCCCGAGCAGCCCTCCACTCACCTCGTCGCCGCCCTCCGCGACACCCTCCTCTACTTCGAGACCACCTACGAAGCCATCCGCGCCATCTGGACCGGCATCGAGCCGCGCCGCTCTCCCATCACCCTGCTCGAATCCCCCATCCTCACCAACCCTCATCCACCCCTCCTCTGGTTCGACGCCCTCCGCGCCAACCTCTCTCTCCGCTCCATCATGTTCCGCCACTCCCTCCGCCTCGCCGTCATCGTTGCCCTCGACGTCCTCATCGCCGGCCTCATCCGCATTCACCATCAGCCCATCACCCACAGCTACTGGATCGCCATGACCTCGCTCATCGTCCTCCAGCCCTACACCGGCGAAACCGTGCGCCGCTCCGGCGAGCGCGTCCTTGGCACCGTCGCCGGAGCCGCCCTCGCCTCGCTCCTCGCCGTCTTCATCCACACCGAGCTCAGCCTGCTCACCGTCATCAGCATCGGCGCCTTCTTCACCCTCGCCCTCTACGCCGTCGACTATGCCTGGTACTGCTTCTTCCTCACCCCCACCATCGTCCTCATGGTCCTTCCCCACTTCCGCGACTGGCACTTCGCCGCCGTCCGCATGGGCATGACCTGCTTCGGCGCGCTTACTGCCGTCCTCGCCATGCTCTTCCTCTGGCCCGAGTTCGAGAGCCTCCAGCTCCCCCGCCTGCTCGCCCGCTGCGCCGCAGCCGACGCCGCCTACCTCCGCGCTATGATCGCCTTCTGGCACACCGAATCCTCCAACCGCATCCAGGCCGAGCGCACCCTCCTCGCCCCCGCACGCCGCCTCTGCGGCCTCGCCGCCAACCAGGCCGAAGAGACCCTCGATCACGCCCTGCTTGAGCCCAATCTCCCGCTCATCGCCACGCGCGACCGCACCGCAAGCCTCAACCGCGCCGCTCTCACCTTCACCACCTTCGTGCGCCGCCTCACCCAGACCATCACCACCGTCGCCGCCATCGGCACGCCCACCCCATCCGCCGTCGAGCTCATCGCCCAACTCGCCGCACGCCTCGACGCCGTCTCCCAGGCTCTCGAAGCCCGCACCCTCCCCACATCCTCCCAGCCCACCGACCCACCCCAGGCCGACGAGCAACTCCTTCGCATCGAACGCCAGGTTTCCGTGCTCGAGCGCACCGCCGCGGAACTCAATTCCGCCCTGACCCCCACTACACCGGCGTAATAATTCCACCCACCGGCAGCGACGTCGGCAGCGAACCCGGCCGTCGCAAGTGCATCGCGTCCGCGATCACATCCGCATACTTCAAACCCGCACCGGTATTGAACAGCACCACCCGCTCCCCAGGCTTGATCTCTCCACCAGCCAGCAGCGCGTCATACGCCGCCGTAGCCGCCGCACCCTCTGGTGACAGGAAGATTCCCTCCTGCTTCGCCCAATCCAGAATCGAAACCAATATCGCCGCATCATCCGACGCCACCACCTTCCCGCCCGACTCCCGCACAATCTCCAAAATGATGTTGTCCCCATAAGGCTTCGGCACCCGCAGCCCCGACGCGAACGTAGCCGCACCTTCGAAGAACTCGCTCAACGCCTTCCCCTCTTCAAACGCCCGCTCCACCGGCGCACACCCCGCCGCCTGCAGCGCATACATGCGCGGACGCCGGCCCGTCACCCAGCCCAGCTGCTCCATCTCCTCAAACGCCTTCCACATCCCGATCAGCCCTACGCCCCCACCCGTCGGATAGAACACCGCATCCGGATACTCCCACCCCAGCTGCTCTACCAGCTCATACCCCATCGTCTTCTTGCCTTCCACGCGGAACGGCTCCTTCAGCGTCGACATATCAAACCAGGCATCCTCCGCCGCGACACCCGCCTCCTTCTGCCGCTTCATCTCGTCGCCCACCATCCGCGCGCAGTCCGAAATCAATCCGTCCACCATCCGCACGTCCGCGCCATACACCACGCCCTCCAGGTAGTTTGCAAACGGCACATCCTTCGGCATAAAAATATGCGCCTTCATCTGCGCCGCCGCCGCATACGCCGCCAGCGCCCCCGCAGCGTTACCCGCCGAAGGCGTCGCCAGATGCCGCAACCCATATTGCTTCGCCATCGACACCGCCATCGACATCCCCCGCGCCTTGAACGTCCCGGTAGGATTCGCTCCCTCTTCCTTCACCAGCAGTCCGTCATACCGGCGACTCTGCAGCATCGGCGTCCATCCCTCGCCCAGCGACACCGCCTCCACCTCCGGCAGCACCTCCGCATAGCGCCACATCCCCAGGCTCTTACTCGACGCCGCCGCCAGCTCCGCCGCATGCTCTCGCCTTGCCGTCTTCTTCAACGCCTCCATGTCATACCGCACATACAGCACCCCTCCATCCAGCGGGCAAAGCGTCTGCGGCGTATCAGCAGAAATCCTATGGTGGCAACGCGAGCATTCCAGAGCGGCAATCTTCGGCATACCCTCCATGCTACCCAACTTCCACCGTAACCCTCCAGTTACCGGCCATCGGCTACTCTAGAAGCACATGCTGCCCCGCCTCATCGCCATCGACCTCGACGGAACCCTCCTCAACTCTTCCGGCCAGGTCAGCCCACGCAACCTCGCCGCGCTCCGCCTCGCCGAGTCATCCGGCATCGAAATCGTCATCTCCACCGGCCGCCGCCACAGCTTCGCCATGCGCGTCCTCCGCGACCTGAACCTGCGCCCCGCGTCCGCCGTCGTCAGCTCCAACGGCACCGTCATCCGCACCATCGGCTCCGAACTCATCCATTGCACCCACCTGCCGCTCTCCACCGCCCGCTGGCTCTGCTCCCATCTCAACGACTATCGCAACACCCTCGTCCTCACCTTCGATCTCACCGGCCCCGACGGCGAAGACTCCCGCGGGGCCCTCATCGTCCAGCATCTCGATGACCTCCACGCCAGTATCGGCCGCTGGATCCGCGCCAATGAACGCTACATCGCCCAGGTCTCCCGCATCGAAGACGCCCTCCACCCCGGCGCCAATCCCCCCATCCAGATGATGCTCTGCGGCCCCATCGATCGCATGCGCGAGGCGGAAGCCCTGCTCGTCCAACACCCCCTCGTAACCCCGGTCGGCGAACACGAAAGCCCCCAGGCCGAGGTCGCCCTTCACCGCACCACCTATCCCGACACTGACCTCACCTTGCTGGATATTCTTCCCGCCGGCTGCTCCAAGGCCTCTGCCCTCAAGCACATCGCCCGGCTCCGCGGCCTCACCTCTGCCGACATCCTCGCGATCGGCGACAACTGGAACGACGTCGCCATGCTCCGCCTCGCCGGCCACGCCGCCCTCATGTCCAACGCTCCCGACGACCTCAAAGCGCTCGCCTCCACCAGCGGATGGCTCATGGTCCCCTCGAATGACGAGGATGGTGTCGCCGTTGCGATTGAATCCGTCCTGAGCCAGGTTCCCGTCTAGCCCCAGTTCCCCCCCAAACCTCGACCCAAACCCTCGCTCAGCCGGTCCACACCGGAGAGGGCTTGCTCTGCTGCTCCTCGCGGACGCGTAACCTCTTGCGACTCATGCACGAAGCACAGCGCCACGGATATAAACCGAGTCGGCTGTACAGCAGCCTTTCAAAACTAGTCTGCTTCGACCGAAACATACGGCCCTTGTGGCAGTTCGGGCAACGCATAACGATTCACTCCTGAAAGTCAATTGGCAAAACCAGCACGGACAACATCGGCAGTTCAGATGGAAACTTCTAGCGTGTCACGATCTCTTTGCTACCCGGATCAACGCGATGATAGTCTCATAAACAGTGCAGATTCACCGCCCAAGCCGTATCTTCCTGGGTTCCCCCCTCCTGCTCGCAGCCTTGATGGGCAACGTTGCGCACGCCTTTCAGCGCGTCACCCTGCGCAATGGCTTCTCCTACGACTGCGCCCGCTACGAGCCCATCGACAGCTCACACATCCGTCTTTTCCTCACCACCCAGACCGTCGGAGTTCAGTCTCAAGACTTCATCGATCTCTCCCGCCAATCCATCGCCACCATCGAATCCCTTCCCGACCCTCCCCCATCCCCAGCGTCTGCTCCGGCTCCAACCGCCAACGTTCCCGAGCTCATCACCGCCGCCGGCGCCCAGCACCACATTGATGCCGACCTCCTTGCCAGCGTCATCCGCGCCGAAAGTGGCTTCCACTCCAACGCCGTCTCCCGCACCGGAGCCCGCGGCCTCATGCAGCTCATGCCTGGCACCGCCCAGCAGCTCGGCGTTAACGACGCCTTCCGTCCCGACCAGAACATTGCCGGGGGCACCACCTACCTCGATCGGCTCCTCGATCGCTACGACCCCAATAACGACACCCACGGTCTGGCCCTCGCGCTCGCCGCCTACAACGCAGGCCCCGCCGCCGTCGACCGCTATCATGGCGTCCCTCCCTTCCGGGAAACCCGCGCCTACGTCGTTCGCGTCATGAACGAGTTCAAACGCCGCAAACTCGCCCTCGAACACGCAGCGACAGAGCATGCCCACCAGCCTCTTTCTCCCACCGCCTCCCTGGCCGCAGCCTCCCTCGGCTCCAACTGATGCCCTCGCCTAACCCGCCCGCATCCCCAGCCTCCGAAGTCTCCAGCGCTCCAGCGCCCTCCGCAAAAAAAGGCCTCTTCACCCCCCGCACCCTGATTCCCGTCGTGCTGGTTCTCCTCGTCCTGATCTTCTGGCTTGCCCGCAGCCATGCCTCCTTCGACTGGAGATCGCTTGGCCACCAGCTGCGTTCCGTCTCTCCCGTCCTGATCCTCATCGCCTTTGCCTGCACCTACTTCGGCTACTGGCTGCGCGCCTGGCGCTGGGCCGTGCTGCTCAAACCGCTGCACAAAACCACCGCGCTCCAAATGCTGCCTTCTCAGTTCATCGGCTTCACCATCGTCGCCCTCTTCGGCCGTTTCGCCGACCTCGGCCGCCCCTACCTCATCGCTCGCCGCCTCAAAACCCCCGTCGCCACACAGCTCGCCGTCTACTCCATCGAGCGCGCCTTCGACCTCGCCTCCGCCGCCATCATCTTCTCCGCCACCCTCGCCTTCGCTCCCCGCGACATGCCCCACCACGAGGCCTTCGCCCGCGCAGGAATTCTCTCTCTCGCCGCAACCCTCTTCCTCGCTGTCTTCGCTCTCTCCCTGCGTTTCGCTGGCCTCCACGTTGCCCGCATCGTCGCCAGCCTGCTTCGCCCCCTGTCTGAAACGTTCTCGCAAGCCGCCTCCGCCCGCATCCTCGAGTTCAGCCAAGGCCTCCGCATCGTCTCCACCCTCAGCGAGTTTTTCTCCGCACTCGCCATCTCCGTCGGCATGTGGCTGGTCATTGCCTTCATGTACCTCGAGGCCGTCCACGCCTTCCGCGCGACCCCCTCGCTGGCCAACCTCAGCTTCGCCGCGACCATGCTTCTACTCGCCACGGGCCTCGGAGGCTCCCTGATCCAGCTGCCGATCCTCGGCTGGTTCACCCAGATCGCCGTCCTCGCCGCCGCCCTGCACGGCTTCTTCAACGTCCCCCTGGAGACCGCCACAGCCTGTGGCGTCGTTCTCCTCTTCGTAGCAAACCTCGCCGTCATCCCGGGCGGCTTTATCGCCGCCCACCTCGAAGGCATCACACTCCGCGAAGCCGCGACAGCCCCCGCACCTTAGCCACATTCAACTCTCGCCCTGCGTGCAGCAGCGCCCTGCGCGTAGCAGCGCCGTCCGCGCAGGACAGCAGTAGAATGGAGCTCTTATGAAATGTCCGTACTGCGGCTTCACTGAAGACAAGGTCATCGACAGCCGCGAGAGCAAGGAAGCCGACTCCATCCGCCGCCGCCGCGAGTGCGAACGCTGCAACAAGCGCTTCACCACTTACGAGCGCCTCGACGAAATCCCCTACATGGTCGTCAAGAAAGACGGCCGCCGCGAAAACTTCGACCGCCAGAAAGTCCTTGCAGGCCTGCTCCACTCCTGCCAGAAGCGTAAAGTCTCCGTCACCCAGATGCAGGAGATCGTCGACGCCGTAGAAGCCTTCGTCATCGACAGCCCCGAGCGCGAGCGCTCCACCTCCTCCATCGGCGAGCTCATCATGCACCGCCTCAAAGACATCGACACCGTCGCCTACATCCGCTTCGCCAGCGTCTACCGCGACTTCAAAGACGTCAACGAATTCAAGATCGAACTCGAAGGCCTACTCAGCGGCAAAGACTCCCGCAACAAGCGCCCCAACCCCCGCTAAATTCATCTCAGCATCCAAAGGAGCATGGTGATGCCCCGCACCCCCGCTGTCCTTCTCTGCGCGCTCATTCTCACCGGCTGCAAGCACGCGCCCACCGCCTCCGCGCCCGCCGCCTCGACCACCGCGGCCTCGCCCGCGCTACCCGTCGCACCGCCCGTCAACCCCACAACCGCCGGCAGCATCTCCGGCGTCGTCCGCTTCAACGGCCAAGCCCCCGCGCGCATCCCCATCGACATGTCGGCCGACCCAGCCTGCAATCTCCCTAAGCTGGCCTATTTCAGCGAGCAGATCATGGTCCTCAACCAGCACCTGGCCAATGTTTACGTCTACATCAAGTCCGGAGCGCCCAGTTATACTGCAGTCCCAATGGCTCCGGCCGTGCCTCTCAACCAGAAGGGCTGCCGCTACTCACCGCACGTCATTGCCGTTCAGCAAGGCGGCTCGGTCATGTTCAGCAACTCCGACGCCACTGTGCACAACATCCACACCATGCCTCACCAGCCCGGCAACACCTCCATCGACATCTCTCAACCCGCTGGCAGCGCTCCCCGCACCCAGGTCTTCTCCACACCCGAAATCATGCTCCCGGTCCGCTGCAACAACCACCCCTGGATGAGCGCCTTCATCAACGTCGCCCCCAATCCATGGTTCGCCATCTCCGGCATCGACGGCAAATTCACCATCACCGGCGTACCACCCGGCACCTACACCCTCGCGGCGGTCCACGAAAAACTCGGCGAGCAGGACATCCAGATCACCGTCCCTGCAAAATCGGCTGCCCAGGCTAGCTTCACTTTCTCCGCCAAATAGCATCCAACCGGGAGTACTGTTTCACTACACAAAAAAGCATCACCAAACCAAGCACTGCACGACGCACGCCCAGGAGCCAGCACCCCCATGAACGTCCATCTCGATCTGGCAACGCACAGCATCCCCCTTTGGTTTCTCGTTCTCTCCCTCTTCCTTCCGCGCATCTGCATCGTGGTCGCGTGGTTTCAGCACAGCATGACGCAGTACATCCCGCCCGTCGTGGGCCTCATCCCCGTCATCGTCGCTCTGCTTATCCCGCGCCTCCTGATCCTCTTCTGGATCTACAGCGATCAAGGCGTCGGCCTCTGGTTCCTCGTCCACGTCATCGGCCTGCTGGCAGCCTGGGGTGGCGGCGGTTCTCGCGTCTATTCCCGCCGCCGCGTCACCTACGTCGACTAACCAGCCAATGTGCCAACTCGCTAACCCGCAAAGTCACTGACACGCCCGTTCCATCTTGCTATCCTTACAAGATGGAACGGCGTAACGTAGGCATTCTCGGCGCAACCGGCATGGTCGGTCAGCGGTTCATTCAGCTTCTCGAAAACCATCCCTGGTTCAACATCACCTGGCTCGCCGCCAGCGATCGCAGCGCCGGCAAGACCTTCGCCGAAGCCTGCGCCTGGCGCCTAGACACGCCCCTCCCCGAGCGCATCGCCGGCATGGTCCTCCAGCCCAACACCCCCGAGCTCTGCACCACCGAACTCCCGCGCATCATCTTCTCCTCCGTCGACGCCCCTATCGCCCGCGAGCTCGAGCCGCTCTTCGCCGCCGCCGGCTGCGCCGTCATCTCCAACTCCTCCGCCTTCCGCATGGCGCCCGACGTCCCTCTCGTCGTCCCCGAAGTCAACGCCGACCACCTCGCCTTCATCGAGCAACAGCCCACCCGCAAGCGATCCGGCGGCTACATTGTCACCAACCCCAACTGCTGCGCCATCGGCCTCGTTCTTCCTCTCGCTCCTCTCCAGGCCCGCTTCGGCATCGACAAGCTCTTCGTCTCCACCCTGCAAGCCGTCTCCGGCGCTGGCTATCCCGGCGTAGCTTCCCTCGACATCCTCGGCAACATCATCCCCTACATCAAGAACGAAGAAGAGAAGCTCCAGGAAGAAGTAGCCAAGCTCCTCGGCACTGCCTCGAACTCCGGCTTCCAGCCTGCGCCTCTCACGCTCTCCGCGCACTGCAACCGCGTCGCTGTACTCGACGGCCACACCGAGTGTGTCAGCATCAAGCTTCGCAAGCCCGCCACCCACGCAGAGATCCTCCAAGCCTGGGCCGACTTCCAGCCTCTCCACGGCCAGGGTCTCAACGGCCTGCATCTCCCGTCCGCGCCGCTCTATCCAGTCGAGTACGCCCCCGAAGACACTCGCCCTCAGCCCCGCCTCGACCTCATGCGCGGCAACGGCATGGCCACCACTGTCGGCCGTCTCCGCCCCTGCTCTCTCTTCGACTGGAAGTTCACCCTGCTCTCCCACAACACCATTCGCGGAGCCGCCGGAGCCGCTCTCCTCAACGCCGAAATCCTCGCCGTCATGGGCAAGTTCGACTTCCGCGAGTACCCACCCATCTCGTCTGGTGAAAAATCAGCAACGCTGGTGCCTGCATGAGCACGCCGCGCCCGAACATCGTCGTCATGAAGTTCGGTGGCACCTCCGTAGAGGACGCAACCGCCATCCTTCGCACCGCCTCCATTGTCGCCTCGCGCCGGCGCAAAAGCCTCAACCCCATCGTCGTCGTCTCCGCGATGTCCAAAGTCACCGACACCCTGCTCGCCGCTGCAGCAGCAGCCGGCCGCAACGACCGCGAAGCAGCCCTCAAGCTCTCCGACACCCTGCGCACCCGCCACCTCAACACCGCGGATCAACTTGTCCGCGAATCTGAAGATCGCCTCACCACGCTCCAGCTCGCAATCCACCACGACTTCGACACCCTCGACGACCTCCTCCGCGGCATCTCCGCTGTAGGCGAGCTCACCCCGCGCACCTCCGACAATGTAGTCAGCTTCGGCGAGCGCCTCTCTTCGGTTCTAGTAACCGCAGCCTTCGCGCAACAAAACATCCCCAGCACCCACGTAGACGCCCGCACCGTCATCCTCACCGACAACCACTACGGCAAGGCCGCGCCCATCGAGTCCGCAATCGAAGCCGCGCTCACCGAACACGTCCTCCCCCTCATCGACCTCAACCGCGTCCCCGTCATGGGCGGCTTCATCGGTTCGTGCAACGGCATCACCACCACCCTCGGCCGCGGCGGCTCCGACTACACCGCCGCCATCGTCGGTGGCGCGCTCCACGCTGGCGCCATTGAAATCTGGACCGACGTCAACGGCATCATGACCACCGACCCGCGCATCGTCCCCGAAGCCCTGCGCGTCAAGACCATCTCCTTCGAAGAAGCCGCCGAGCTAGCCTACTTCGGCGCCAAAGTCCTGCACCCTGCGACCATCCTCCCGGCAGTGCAAAAGAACATCCCCGTCTTCGTCCTCAACTCCCGCAACGCCGACAACGAAGGCACCAAGATCACGGCGACGCCTCCGCCCTGCGCCAGCCCCTTCAAGTCCATTGCAGCGAAAAAGAAGCTCACCATCATCGACATCGTCGCCAGCCGCATGCTCCTCGCGCACGGCTTCCTCGCCGCCGTCTTCGCCATCTTCGACAAGCACCACTGCGCCATCGACATGGTCTCGACCTCCGAGATCTCGGTCTCCGTCACCGTCGACTCCAAGGAAGCCCTCCCCGCCATCTGCGCCGACCTCGGCCAGATCGCCGACGTCAAGTACGAAGGCAACAAGGCCCTCATCTGCCTGGTCGGCGAAGACATCCGCGGCCAATCAGGCATCTCCGGCCAGGTCTTCTCCTCCATCGCCCACGTCAACGTGCGCATGATCTCGCAGGGCGCCAGCGAAATCAACATGAGCTTCATGGTCAATGAAGAAGATGTAGACGAAGCCCTCCGCTCCCTCCACAAAAAATTCTTCGCCAACCCCGACCCCACCATCTTCGACATCGAAGCCCGCACCATCACCTCCACCGCCTAAGAAATCCGCAAGCCTACTTTCATCAAGAATGTCCGCCCCACCCGCCCCTTGCGCTTATCGCGCAGTCGCCATCGTGCCACCAAACAATTCCCCCATGCCTGCAGGCCAAATCCTCACTGTCCCATCAAGCAACACGCGTCCTCAGCACCCCTCTCTCGCCGCACATTAGAATTGCTTAACAGTGTGGACGTGTTCACTCGTCGCTGTGCGGCTCCGTCCGCCGCGCGTCGCACCGGAAGGAACTGACTCCCATGCGCATCCTCATCCTCGGTGCCGGCAAGACCGGCAGACTCGTCGCAGAAGTAGCAGCCGAGCGCAGCCACACCGTCCGCGTCTTCGACTCCAGCGAAAACACCAACGCCTCCGCTCTCACCCCCGCCTTCCTCAAAGACTTCGACGTCGCCATCGACTTCACGACCCCCGCCGCCGTCGTCGCCAACCTGCGCGCCTGCCTCCCTCACGGCCTTCGCATGGTCATTGGCACCACCGGCTGGTACGACCACCTCCCCGAACTCCGCGCCCTCGCCCAGAAACACAAAACCGCGCTCCTCTACGGCACCAACTTCTCCATCGGCATGCAGATGATGCTCAAGCTCGCCAAGGAGATGACCTCCACCCTCAAAGACGCCGGCTATACCTTCGCCATCTCCGAGACCCACCACGTCAGCAAGCTCGACGCACCCAGCGGCACCGCCCTTACCCTCCGCGACGCCGTCCTCTGCACCCTCGGCGCCACCGACGCCGGCCAGAACCCCACTGTCCCCATCACCGCCAACCGCACCGGTGACGTCGAAGGCGTCCACACCCTCATCGCCTCCAGCACCTGCGACCGCCTCCTCCTCACCCACGAATCCAAATCCCGCCGACCCTTCGCCGAAGGCGCCGTCCGCGCCGCCGAATGGCTCTCCACCCACACCGGCGTCCACGACTTCCACGAAGTCTTCACCCAGCTCTAAAGAATCCGTCCCCCACCCCGCACGAGAATCTGTCACGCATGAGAATCTGTCATCTCGACCGGAGCCAAACGGTCCCATCGTTTGGCGGCGTGGAGAGACCTGCAGTGTGCTCGCACCCTGCAAAGTTGCATACATCGCCGCCGCCGCCTACCCTTGCATCATGAGTTCTGCAATCGCCCTCGCGCACGCCCCCTTCGCTCTCCTTCCCTTCGAAAACAAGCTCGACCGCCTCGCCGAAGTCGCCGTCCGCATCGGCGCCGGCCTTCAGCCCGATCAGGAGCTCGTCATCACCGCTCCTATCGAGGCCGCTCCCCTGGTCCGCCGCATCACCGAGCAGGCCTACAAAGCCGGCGCCAAGCTCGTCACTACCTTCTATGCCGACGACGCCGCCAGTCTCGCCCGCTATCAATTCGCGATTGACCGCAGCTTCGACTACGCGCCCACCTGGTACTACGACGCCCTCGCCGCCGCCTATGAATCCAATGCAGCCCGCATGGGCATCACCGGCGCCAATCCCGCATTGCTCGCCGGCCAGGATCCCAGCAAGGTCTCGCGCGCCAACACCGCCATGTCGGTTGCCTACAAGCCCGCCATGGAGCTCATCACTCGCTTCGCCATCAACTGGACCATCGTCGCCGCCGCCACGCCTGCCTGGGCCGCGCTCGTCTTCCCCAACGATCCTCCCGAGCTCGCCCTCTCCAATCTCTGGGAGGCCATCTTCTACACCTCGCGCATCACCGGCGACGATCCCATCGCCGACTGGAAGCAGCACAACGCCAACCTCACCCTGCGCGTCGACTACCTCAACCACAAGCGCTACCACTCCATCCGTTTCTTCACCCCGGACAACGCGACCGACCTCACCGTCGGCCTCGCCGATCAGCACCTCTGGGCCGGCGGCGGCTCAACCGCCAGCAACGGCTTCTACTGCAATGCCAACATACCCACCGAAGAGTGCTTCACCACGCCACACAAGGCGCGCGTCAACGGCCACGTAGCCGCTTCCAAGCCGCTCTCCCACCAGGGCACGCTCATCGAAAACATTCGCTGCACCTTCAAGGACGGCCGCATCGTCAACGCCACCGCCACCGCCGGCGAAGCCGCCATCAACAAGCTCATCTCCACCGACGAAGGCGCGCGCCAGCTCGGCGAAGTCGCCCTCGTCCCCCACAACTCCCCCATCGCGCAATCCGGCATCCTCTTCTGGAACACCCTCTTCGACGAGAACGCCGCCTCCCACATCGCCCTCGGCCAGGCCTACTCCACCTGCCTCATCGGCGGCGACAAGATGTCCAAGGAAGAACTCTCCGCTCTCGGCGCCAACGACAGCCTCATCCACGTCGACTGGATGATCGGCGGCCCCACCATGAACGTCGACGGCGTCTCCGCCGACGGCCGCGCCGAACCCCTCATGCGCGACGGCGACTGGGTCTAGCGCCTGAATCAACGGAATCTAACGCTGGGTGCCCTATTCATGACGGTCTCATCGTCATGAGTGGTTTTCCCCCGCCCATCATCCGTCGCGCAACCGCCAACGATCTTCTCGCCCTGCACGCACTCCTTCAGCGGTACTCCAGCGAAGGCGACGTGCGCCACAGCGAAGACCAGCAATCCCTCAACGCTTATCTCCACCAACACCCCTACGGCTTCCCCCGCAAAGATCTCGCAACCCAACTCCTCAATGCCCCACAGTAACGATCGGCGCCTTTCCCGCCCCCGCAGCCGGCGTCACCGACCGCATGCCCACCTTCGCAAAATCAATAAACGCTCGCGCCGGATCCGTGTGCAGCAGCTTCACGCTCACCTTGTCGCCCACATCCAATCCCTGCTCGCCCTGGATCACGCGTCCCTCAAACGGCGGCTGAATCACGCGCGCATACACGCCCTTGTCGCTCGACCCCGTCACCACGCCCGCAAACACCTCGCCAATATGAGACGCCATCGCCACTGCGGCAACACGCTTCTGCATAGTGCGCTCGATCTTCCGCAGCGCCTTATCCGCATCATTGCAGTGCGCCGCAATCGCCGACAGCTCCGCATCGCTGTAAGGCGCCGGCTCTCCTTTCGCCATCGCGTGCAGAACCCTCTGCGTCACCAAATCCGGAAACCTCCGGTTCGGTGCAGTCGAGTGCGTGTAGTCCCGCGCCGCCAATCCAAAGTGTCCCGTCGGGTCATCGTCCGGCCGCATCAACATATACTCGCCCGGCCCCATCAACTTGATGATCGCAACCGCTAAATCCGGATAGTGAATCTCATCCGTCCTCCGCTGCAGTTCCAGAAAATCATTCAGCAACACCGAGTTCGGAACCGCCGGCAGCGTAATCCCATGCTCGGCCGCAAGCGCCACAATCCGATCCCACCGCGCCGGCACCTTCACCACCCGCTGCAATCCACTCCGGCCGCCCTTGCGCAACGCCCGCGCCATGACACCGTTCGCCGCCACCATCAGGTCCTCAATCAAATTCATCGCCCGATTCTGAATCGCCTCGTGCACCGAGATCACGCGCCCATCCACCACCACCGGATCAGCCTCGGACTTGTGAAACTCCAGCGCCCCATTCTTCACACGCGCCGCATGCAGCGCCTGCGCCGCCTCATCCTGCATCTTCAACTGCTCCACCAGCCAATCAGCCCCCAACCCCGGCGACGATCCGGGCGCCCCAGGTCCCGATTCTGGGACCTGGGCTTTACCGCCCCCCAGGCTCGCATCCGCATCATGTTCTCGCGCACTATCCGACCGCAGCGACATCACATCGTTATCCACCACCCCCGCCGCCGTATTCTCTAGCCACGGCCCCACCCGCGAGTACGCCAGCTGCGCCCGGTTCCTCACCAACGCCAGCGACACTCCCTCGTCCAGCATCTCTCCCTGCGGCCCCACGGTAAACGTCATCATCACCGCCTGCCGGTCGCCACTCTCGTTCAGTGACGTCACCCCCGTCGACAACTCCAACGGCAGCATTGGGAAATTCTTCACCGCTGTATAAATCGTCTGCGTCTGCGCCTGCGCATGCTGGTCGATCGGGCTTCCCTTTTCCACCGCCGCCGCGACATCCCCAATCGCCACCCGCAGCTTCACGCCACCCGCAACCCGCTCCGCCACCTCAATCTGGTCCAGGTCCTTCGACGTATCGTTGTCGATCGACGACCACCCCAAGCCCCTCAAATCCTCCACGCCTGCAGTCGGCGTCACCTGCGCCAGCGCCTTCTCAATCGCCGCCGTCTGCTGATCCACCCCTGGCCCAAACTCCGGCTTGAACCCCGCCTCATGCATGTCATCCAGCGCCGACTGCGCCAAATCAAACCCCCCATGCCCCCCGACGGGCGTTCTTTGTCCGTTGGGGTGGGCCCCGCCCCCCTGGCCGTCATGCGTCGGCTGCGATCCCTGATGCGAGCTCTCCGGATGCCGTTGTTGCGTAGAAGGAATGGACGAGAAACCCTGCGAGCGATCTCCGCCACGCTGGCGGTCATTGTGTTCAGACATGCTCCGCAGACTACCACGCAGCCCCCACACCTGGCCCCTCCCCCGAACCTCTCCAGCCTTCTTTCGTTCCAAGGGGAGCAATAGCGGGCAGCGCACCGTGCCGAATGTGTGTATGGTGGAAGCGTGCAGGCTACTTTCCGCCGAGTTCAAGGAGGCCCGCCATCTTCCCTCGCAGTGTTCTCAAGACTTCGCCGCCCACTTCCCAGTGTTTTTGCACCTTTTCGAGCATCGCCCTACGCGACTTCCACTCCATCGGAGTTAGCCGCCATTACGAAGCCCATGAAATCCTCCTCCGCGAAGGCTTTCCCGCCGACCATTTCCTGATCATCTGCGGCGGCCGCGTCAAACTTACTGCCGCCTCCACCGAAGGCCGTCTCCTTCTCCTCCGCGTCGCCGGCCCCGGCGATATCCTCGGCCTCTCTGCTCTGCAAGAGCAAGCCCTCTATCGCGTCACCGCACAAACCCTCTCCCCCTGCACCATCAAATCCATTCCCCGAGCCGAATTCGTTCGCTTCATGGAATCCCACACCGATGTCAGCCGCATCACCGCTCTGGCCCTCGCGCGCGAGTACAACAGCGCCGTCCTCACCGCCCGCCGCCTCGCTCTTCATACCTCCGCCGCCGGCAAACTCGCCAGCACCCTCCTCGACCTCGCCCGCGTGGATGAGCTCGACTCCCACCCCGCCCATACCAATCTCCCCATCTCCTTCCTCATGCCGCTTACCCACGAAGATCTCGGCAGCATGGCAGGCCTCTCCCGCGAAACCGTCAGCCGCCTCCTCACTCGCTTCCGCCGCGAAGGCCACGTCTTCCAGATCCATGACCGCATGACCCTCAACCACCCCGTCCAGATGGAAACCCGCTACTGCTGAAGCATCTTCCCTAGCAGCATCATAGAGGTCTTGCTCCCTCGAACCGGAGCCAGTGCTCCCCTGTCTTTCTTGGCAGTTAGAGCAATCCGGTACAGCACTCCCCCCGCCCTCTGGTAGACCATCGAACTGCCTTCGCCTCACGCGCTCGACTCCCAGGAGGCCAGCCATTCTTCCTCGCAACTGTCCAAACTGTTCGGTTCTCGACACCCCGACCTTCGGCACGCTCTCCTCCAAGGCTCTGCGCGACCTCGATTCGATCGGAATTTGTCGCAATCGCGAACCTCACGCCATCCTCTTCCACGAAGGCTTGCCGGCCGATCACCTCCTGCTCATTTGCGCCGGACGCGTGAAAGTCACTGCCTCCTCCAGCAACGGCCGTCTCTTCCTGCTCCGCGTCGCCGGCCCCGGCGACATCCTCGGCCTGGCCGCTTTGCACGAGCAAACCGCCCACCGCGTCACTGCCGAGACGCTCTGCCCTTGCACCATCAAATCCATCCCCCGCGCCGATTTCATCCGCGCCATGAAAACCAACCCCGAGGTCAACCTCATCACCGCTCTGGCCATCGCGCGCGAGTATCAAAGCGCCTTCCTCTCCGCGCGTCGCCTCGCTCTCCACACCTCCGCCGCCGGAAAACTCGCCAGCACCCTTCTCGACTGGGCCCGCACAGACGACGGCAGTAACTGCCCTAACCCAGCCAACATTCCCATTTCCTTCCACATGCAGCTTAACCAGGAAGAGCTCGGCAGCATGGCAGGCCTCTCCCGCGAAACCGTCAGCCGCCTCCTCACCCGCTTCCGCCGCGAGGGCCTCGTCGATCAGAACGACGACCGCATGACCCTCAACAACCCCAGCCGCCTCGAAGCCCGATACCCCTAGCAGCCCCCACCAGACCCCACCCACCCAACACCTTAAATCTAGTTGCCGCTCGAGAGGGACCTCGAGCGGCAACGTCTCTATCCTGAGACCCTTTCTCCCAAGAGAGTCCCGAATAGAGCTTCAGCGACCAGTAGTTACCGTCCTGCCGACAGTAATATTCACTGGTTTGAAGATCAATCTCTTACGCAGCTTCCCCCTCCAGCATGCAGGCAGGTAGCTCCTTGCTGGCCTTCACCAGCGTCGCCAGCACCAGCAACGACGGGCAGCCCGTTCGACTTCCATATCCGGCACAGGGCCCAACACACGAACAAGGTGTCGGCAACGACTCCTGCACAGCCCCTGGGAGAGAGTTCAATGGCATCTGGGAATCCTCCAACAACTTCATCCTGAAGCTTCGCATCCAGACCCGTCTGTGACATACATCACACCCTCAGCCTTTCTCTCCCCCCGGGCCCAACCTCGCGTCCAAACCCAACCTCGTGCCATCCTATAAGTGCATGCCTGCCACCTCTCAAGAAGCTACGACCCGCCAAACTACCTTCGACCTCTTCCGCCGCTGGGGCTACCTCCAGGCCTCCCTCGACCCCCTCGGCCAGCTCCTCCCACCCGCGCCCTTTCCTATCTCCGAGCCCGCGCCCGACGAAGACTCCCCCGACACCCAGGAAGCCCGCCGCATCTACGCCTCCTCCATCGGCGCCGAGTTCATGCACATCCCCTCCGCCGAAAAACGCGCCTGGATCCAGCAGCGCCTCGAAACCCCGCAGCCCACTTCCGCCACCGCCATCATCCCCAATGACCGCATCCTCACCGGCCTCCTCCGTGCCGACCTCTTCGAGCAGGTGATCCAGCAGCGCTACCTCGGCACCAAGCGCTTCTCGTTAGAAGGCCTCACCGTCCTCATCCCGTTCCTCGACCAGCTCTTCACCACCGCAGCCGAGCTCGGCGTCAACCGCTCACTCTTCACCATGAGCCACCGCGGCCGCCTCAACGTCATGGTCAACACCATCAACCGCCCCTCCCGCGACATCTTCACCAAGTTCGAAGACGTTGACCCTCGCAGCACCCTCGGCGGCGGCGACGTCAAATACCACCTGGGTGCTACCGGCGACTTCATCACGGCCACCGGCAAAACCGTCCACCTCCATCTCGCCTCCAACCCCAGCCACCTCGAAGCCGCCGACCCCATCATCATGGGCCGCGCCCGCGCCTACCAGGAACGCCTCGCCAGGAACCGTACCAGGGAAGACTTCCTCGCAGCCCGCCGCCAGGTCCTCCCCATGATCATCCACGGCGACGCCGCCTTCGCCGGCCAGGGCATCTGGGCCGAATCCCTCAACCTCGCCACCCTGCACGGCTACAACATCGGCGGCACCATCCAGGTCATCGTTAACAACCTCCTCGGCTTCACCGCCCTGCCGGCCGAATCCAACTCCTCGCGCTTCGCCTCCGACCTCGCCAAGCGCCTCCCCATCCCCATCTTCCACGTCAACGCCGAAGACCCCCAGGCCGTCGTCCGCATCGCAGCCCTCGCCGCCGAGTACCGCCAGACCTTCCACTCCGACGTCGTCATCGACCTCATCGGCTACCGCCGCCACGGCCACTCCGAAGTCGACGACCCCACCGTCACCCAGCCCCTTCGCTACGCCAAAATCAAGGACCACCCACCCCTCTACCAGCTCTACGCCAAACAGATTGGCGTCGACCCCTCTGAAGAAATCGCCTACTCCCAAGGCAAGTTCCTCGAAGAACAGAAAGCCGCTACCGCCGCCAACCGCAAGCCCAAACTATTCGACATCCGCGACTACTGGAAGCCGTTCTACGGCGGCCCCCTCCGTCCCGACGACAATCCCCGCACCGGTCTCGACGCGACCGAAATCGCCTCCCTCACCACCGCCCTCACCACCGCGCCCGCAGGCTTCCACCTTCATCCCAAGCTCGAAAAACTGCTAGCCCAGCGCGTCGAGATGGGCAACGGCCTCAAGCCCATCGACTACGGCATGGCCGAACTCCTCGCCTACGCCTCTCTCCTCAAGACCGGCACCCCCGTGCGCCTCTCCGGCCAGGACTCCCAGCGCGGCACCTTCAACCAGCGCCACTCCGTCCTCATCGACATCGAGACAGAAACACGCTTCTCCCCCCTCTGGAACTTCGGCCCCACCCAGGGCCGCTGGTCCGTCTACAACTCCCTCCTCTCCGAGGCCGCCTGCCTCGGTTTCGAGTACGGCTTCTCCCGCGACTACCCCGAAGCCCTCGTCCTCTGGGAGGCCCAGTTCGGCGACTTCGCCAACGGCGCCCAGATCATCATCGACCAGTTCCTCTCCGCCGGCGAAGCCAAGTGGGGCCTGCTCTCCGGTCTCGTCATGCTCCTCCCCCACGGCTACGAAGGCCAGGGCCCTGAGCACTCCAGCGCCCGCATCGAGCGCTATCTCCAGCTAACGGCTCAAGACAACATCCAAGTCGCGCAACCTTCCACCGCCGCGCAGTTCTTCCATCTCCTCCGCCGCCAATCCCTGCGCAAGTGGCGCAAGCCCCTCATTGTCTTCACGCCAAAATCCATGCTGCGCCACCCCGACGCCATGTCCCCCGTCGCCGACCTCGCGCTCGACCACTTCCAAAACGTTCTGCCCGACTCGTCCGTTACCAACCCCCACCGGCTGCTCGTCTGCACCGGCAAAATCGGCCACAACCTCCGCGTCGAACGAGCCAAGCGTAATCTCACCGACGTTGCCATCATCTTCCTCGAGCAGCTCTATCCCTTCCCCGAAGCCGAGCTGCAAGCGGCCCTCGACCAGCACCCCTCCGCCAACGAGATCGTCTGGGTCCAGGAAGAGCCCGCCAACATGGGAGCCCTCTCCTACGTCCTCCCCCTGCTCCGCCGCCTCGCCGGCGACCGCGCCGTCCTCAGCGTCAAGCGCACCGCCGCCGCCTCGCCCGCCACCGGCTCTGCCAAGGCCCACGCACTAGAAGAGAAAACCCTCGTCGACCTAGCCCTCGGCCACGAGTCCTAACTCAACGCCGAGAGAAATCTTCGTGTCGATATCAATCTGTCCTCTCGACCGAAGCATCACGCTGTTGTCTTGGTGATGCGTAGTGGAGAGACCTGCAGGAGCCCTTGCCGTTGCCCTTGCAGTGGCCCTTGCAGTGGCTCTTGCAGTGGCTCTTGCAGTGGCTCTTGCAGTTGTTCGTTTTTCGCCGTCATCCTGAGGCGCAGCCGAAGGACCCCCGCATTTGCCTTTGCAGTTGTTCTTGCCGTTGCTCGTTCTTACATAGCGAAGCGTAGCAACCTTCGCGCCCGTTGCGTCAAAGCCCTTGCCCTTGCTTTTCTTTCTGTCATTCCCCTTGGGAATCTGCTGTTGCACTACCCCACCGAATAAACCCCACTCCCCCGCAACCCCACCCCAACCACCTCACGCACCACCCCCGTCCGCACCTCACCCCCCACCAACAACCTCTCCCCCTCTCCCAGCACGTCCACCTTCTCCAACACGCCCGCGCCCTCCGCCGCCGTCAACAACCGCGCCAGCGGCTCCTCCATCGGCTCTCGTCCCAGCCGGAACGTGTTGTAGTGCATCGGCACCATCGTCTCCGCGCCCACATCCAGAAATGCCCGCAGCGCCTCCTCCGGACTCGTATGCACGCTCCGATAGCTGTCCGGGAAATACGCCCCAATCGGCAGCAGCGCAATCTTCGGCCTCAACCTCCGCCCAATCTCCGCGAACCCGCCAAAGTAGGCCGTGTCGCCCGAATGATAGACGCTCTCTGCGCCCTCCGCCTCCAGCACATACCCACCGAATCCCCGGTGCGTATCGCTAAACATCCGCGCACCCCAATGCCGCGCCGGCGTGGCCGTCACCTTCAGCCCCTCCACCTCAGCCGACTCCCACCACCGCAACGCCTGCACGCTCGAAAACCCAAGGTCCGCCACCAGGTCTCCCACCCCATTCGGCACAATCGCTACTGGCGCCCGACGTCCCCTCCGCCGCATCTCCTTCACCACCGCCCTCAGCGATGGCCGATTCAAATGATCCATATGCGCATGCGTCAACAGCACCACATCAATCGCCGGCAAATCCTTCACCCGCACCCCAGCCCTCCGCTGCCGCCGCAACAGGATCAGCCGCATAGCAAAAACCGGATCAATCAACACCCCCAGCCCCTTCATCTGCACCAAGAACGACGAGTGCCCGATGAACGTAACCCCCTGCTCCCCAACCCCTAGCGCCGCCGGCTTCCTCGGCTCCCCCTTGAGCGGCTGCGCATGACTCTCCCGCACCAGCCTCCAAAGCTGCTTCAGCTTCTCCATCCGAAACGCCATAAGCACCTCAAACTCTCTATCCAGTAGATGGCACAACCCACCCCCTCGATGCGACAAACAGTCCAGGCCTGCGTACCCACAATCCCGGGTACCCCGCATCTCGCGTCTGAGATGCGGGATTGTACGATGTTTGCAGAGCAACGCCTTGCTCTACAGGCTGCTGTCGGCTCGCTAAACCCAAAGCCTCTCCCACCCCCACATCGCACTCATCACATCCTTCGGCAGCGCAAATCCCATCTGGTGCGCGAGCATACAAACCTGCCCGCGATGATGCGCCTCATGCGCCACCATGTAACAAACCATCTCCATCCCCACTGGCCCCGGCCACGCCCTCGCCCATCCATCGCGCAGAAACTCCTTCACCTCGCCGTTATCCACCAGCGTCAGCATCTCCTCACAGGCAACAGCACTCTCCGCCAATCCCACCCGAGCCTCTTCCTGCGTACAGCTCGCCCACTTCAACTGCACCGGCACCCCCGCCTGCGGCGCATTCAACCGCACCCACTTCGTGCGCACATTGTGCACATGAGTAACGATCGCCGCAATCGTCCGCACCCCGCCCGCCGGCTTCGCTCTCCACGCCGCAGCATCCAACCGCTCCAGCAGCAGCTGGTTCACCCGCTCATTCACCGCAAAGATCTCCGCAGCCGACCGGGTCTTCACCACGCGCTGACTCCTCACCCGCAACACCCACCAACAAATCCGGGTGCCCCGTACCTCGATTCTGAGATGCCGGATCGCAGGATGCTCTCATGCGCACTTCAAAGCCCGCTAATTTCCCGCCCGCTCCGTCCCCGCCACAAAGCTCTTGGCATGCGCAAACTCCGGCCGCGCCGATCCCGCTCCCCCATCGGTCGACTTCAACAGTGCCGCATAATAAAACTCCGCCTTCTGCTTCTCGCCAGCAGCCTCCGCCGCCCTCCCCGCATTGAACAATCCATTCAGCCGGTTTGGACTCAGCTTCAGCGCCACCTCATACTCCGCGAGCGCCTCCTTCGGCTTCCCGAAGTTCAGCAGCATATCCGCCAGCATCTCGCGCGCCGGAATGTCCACCTCACCCTGTCCCACCTGGTCCTGCAGATCCGCCGCCGCGCGCATCGCCGTCAATGCCTCATCCCGTTTGCCCTCGGCATACGCCACCCAAGCCACCATCTCGTTGCGCTCAATCTTCGTGCCCGTTCCCTCCACCTCGTACGCGTCTTTGCCCTTGCGCGCCTCCGCCATCAACGCGTCATACGTCGCCAAATCCGCACGCGCCTTCTCCGGCTCCTTCAAGTGCCCATCCGCCACCGCGCGCAACCAGTACGCCAGCGTTGCCGTCGCCGGCCGCGTCCCCGCCACCGGCTCTATCCCCGACGCTACCTTCCACTCATGCATCTCCAGCGCATAAAACCCCGCCAGCTTCAGCCGGTAGTACGGAACCATTCCCTCCATATGCGCCGAACCGCTCTCCCCCATACCCGCGATCATCTCCAGCGGCGCGCTGCTTGCCTCCAGCTCCTTCTTCGCCTGGACATCTTTCCCGCTCTGCAAATACGCGTAGATCAAAAAGTCATACGAGTGCGGCTCATCCATCAGCCCGCTCTCCCCCCGCTTCTCAGCTGCCTGCGAAGCCGCGATCGAACCCAACTGCGACGCCTCATCCTTCGACCACAACCCCAGCCGCGAGTAGATGTGTCCCGGCATATGAAACGCATGCGGCCCCGACTGCGCAATCTCGCCATAGTGATCCGCCGCCGCCAATCCCTCCGCCGCCATCGCCGGGTTATCGCACGCATGAATGATGTAATGCACGACTCCGGGGTTATCAGGGTCCTTCACAAACAGCGGCGTCAACACCGCCATCGCCTTTCGATCCTGCGTCTGCGTCAAGTCATCCGGGGACTTCGCCGCCAGCAGCGACAGCGCATAAAACGCCCCCGCATCCACGTCGTCCGGATACTTCGCATACAACTTCCCCATCGCATCCGAGTACGCCGCAATTCGCGCCGGATACTCCTCCGTCCCCGGCTTGAAGAACTCCGCCAGTGCAGCAATGTAGTCTTTCTCCCGCTGCGTCTTCACCGGCAGCGCCTGGGCCGCCTGCATCTGCTCCCACCCCAACTTCCTCGCCTCCGCATTGGGCCGATTCCATATCTGGTGGAACGAGCTCATCGCCACACCCCAATGCGCCATCGCACACCCGGGATCGGCCTTCTCAATCCGCTCAAACTGTTTCGTCGCCTCCGCATACCAGAAGTCATGCAGCAGCGCGACGCCACGATCGAACGCCGCCTGCGTCCCCGCCGCGCAAGACACCGGAAACTTCACGGTCCCCAACCGCTCCTGCATCTGCGCCGGCGTAGCCAACGCCCCCGCCTCGGCAGAACCCATCGACATGCCACTCATCGACTGCCCACTCAAAGGCGCTGCAACCAAACACGAAAGAACCACGGGAAGAAGGGAGAAGGTCGTACACAAGTTTTTCATAGCTGAAGAATTATAAGTCGACGCACCTACCAATCGTTGACCAATCGCTCAGGCCTCTCCGCCACCATGCGACGTCTCCCGCCGTCCGCGCAGGACCGAAGCGCTCCCGCCGTCCGCGGAGGACCCGTCCGCGTAGGACCCCGCCCACACCTGGTACGTAATCTTCGGCGACTCCGTCCCCCGATGCAGCGCATTCACCTGCTCCCGAATCGCCTGGTCCGCCAGCGTCATCCGCTCCCGCGACCTGAGAAAATCCAGCCAGCTCTCCATCACAAACGTCTCGTTCAAATGCTCCGGATCGGCCGCATCCCGGTAAATCCCCCACCGCACCGCGCCCCCGCGCAACCGCACCCCTTCAAGCGCCCGCACCGCCCGCGTAAACACCGCATAGTCCTCCGCCGCCACCTTATAGTCCACCGAGATCCTCACCGGCCCATCGTCCGGATCAGGCGTAGCCGCAAACCCCGGCAGCGGCCGCTTCCACTTGTAAGGAGTCAGGTCCGGCAGCATCCCCTTCAAAATATGAATCCGCCGCGTCAACGGCAGACTCACCGCCAACCCAGCCGCCGCACAAATCAACGAAGCCTTGGTCGACGTCCGCTGCGCCACCGCTCCCCACAGCGCACTGCCCAGCGCCAGCCCGCCCTGGAACGCCATCAGGTACACGCCCAGCGCCCGCGCATAGACCCACGCCGGCACGCTCAACTGCACGCTAACATTCAGCGTCGACATCGTCGTCGTCCACGCAAATCCCGCGCCCAGCAGCGCCACTATCGCTACCCACGGCAGCGGCACCAGCGCCAGCACCACCATCGTCGCCACGTAGTACACGCCCGTTGCCAGCAGCAGCGTGTCCGCATCCACCCGCTGCCGAATCCGCCCCAGCAGCGTCGCCCCCACCACCGCTCCCACCCCCAGGCACCCATTCAGAATCCCGTACCCCATCGCCCCCTGGTGCATATCTCGCTTCGCCACCAGCGCCAGCAGCGACCACACCGAACTCACAAAAAATGTGAACGTAAACGCGCGAATCAACGGCCCCTGCAGATCCGGCGCATAGCGCAAATACCGCAGCCCCGATCGCACCGAGCCGGCAATCCGTTCCGCCGGCAGCGCACTCTGAAAGATCGGCTGCCGCTTCCACCGCCACAGAATCCAGATCACGCCCGCAAACGAAGCCGAGTTCAGCGCAAACACCCACGCCGCCCCTCTGTGAGGGATGGCATACGCCGCAATCATCAGCCCGCCCAGCGCCGGCCCCAGCGCGCGCGCAATATTATTGCTCGCCGCATTCAACGTCACCGCATTCGGAATCTCCTCATGCGGCACCAGCTCCGGAACAATCGCCTGCCACGCAGGATTGTTCATCGCCGACCCGATGTTCAACAGAAACGTAAACAGCAGCAGCGTCACCGGCGTAATCACGCCCACAAACGTCAGCACCGCCAGCACCGCAACGCTCGCCAGCATCCAGCACTGCCAGAAGATCAGCAGCCGTCGCCGCTCATAAATGTCCGCAGTCGCTCCCGCCAGCAATCCCAAAAACAGCACCGGCAAACTAGCCGCCGTCTGCATCAGCGCAATCAACAGCGGCGACGTCGTCAGCACTGTCATCAACCACGTGCCCGCCGTATCCTGCATCCACGTGCCCAGACTCGACACCGTCGACGCCACCCACCGATCCCGGAACAACGGAATCTTCAATGGACCAAATGCATTCGGTCCACCCGGAATCGGCTGCGGCGCTGTTGCTAAGTCGGTTGAATCAACGTGCCCTGTTTCGCCCACACCTCTATGATGCCACCCAGTCCTCCCTCCTCTCGCCCTCGCCGCTCGGTTTATCCTTCAGCATGGGCCACCGCTGCCGCGCACTCCTCCTTCTTCTCGCCAGCGCGGGCGCCTTCGCGCAGGAGACTACATCGTCAACGCCCGACAAACCCTCGCCGCCCGCGCAGGACCTCCCTCCCACCACCCAGCTCCTCCTCGACGTCGAGCGCAATCAGAAAGCCTGCGAGGCTGCCAACAAGGACTACACCTACCGCCTCCACACCGAGCAGCAGGAATTAGACCGCAACGGCAGGATCAAGAAGACCGAAACCACCGACTCCGAGAGCCTCACCATCGACGGCATCCGCGTCAACCGCGTCGTCGCCCACGACGGCAAGCCGCTCTCCCCCCAAGACACCCAGAAGGAGAGCGACAAGATCGATAAAGAGGTCGCCAAAGCCAAACAGCGCCGCGAGAAGCTCGCCACCGAAGGCAAGTCCACCAACGCTCACGGCGACGACCTCCTCACCGTCTCCCGCATCCTCGAACTCGGCACCCTCTCCAACCCGCGCCGCATCGATCTCAACGGCCGCCCCACCATCGTCCTCGACTACGCCGGCACTCCCAACGCCAAAACCCACAACGAATTCGAGAAGGTCTTCCGCGATCTCGTCGGCACCGTGTGGGTCGACGAACAGGACCGCGTCCTCGTTCGCGGTCAGGGCCACTTCCTCCACGACTTCAAAGTCGGCGGCGGCCTCGTCCTCAACATACATCAGGGCTTCAGCTTCGACTTCGCCGCCACCCACATCACCGACAACATCTGGCTACCCGCCACCCTCAACGCCCAGGGCAGTGGCCGCCTCCTGCTTTTCGATGGCATCAACGGACGCTTCCACCTCATCGCATCCAACTACAGAAAATTCCACACCAAATCCACCGTCATCGACTCCAACCGCCTCATCGGCCCGGACGGTCAGCGCCTCCCCGACCCCACGTCACCCTCCTCCACGCCCCCACAGCCTTAAATGCAAAAGAGAAGAGCACAGCTCTTCCCTTTTGCTCAGTGAACAAAACTCACCCACCGGTCAAACCCCTTAGCCGAAGCTTAGAGAGGTTGAACGTCGGACGCCTGCCACCCCTTCGGTCCCTTTACTACGTTGAACTGAACGGCCTGGCCCTCTTGCAGACTTTTGAAACCATTGGAGTTGATCGCCGAATAATGCACGAACACGTCTTCACCATTCTGACGGCTGATGAAGCCAAATCCCTTGGCGTCGTTGAACCACTTCACTGTTCCCTGTTCCATGTCTCGTAAATCCTTGTGATTGACTTTGACGCTGAATCCAAATGGGTATTCGGCTACCGCTGATGCAGAAACCAATCTGTTTCAAACGATTGAGAAATGTTAGCACGAAGGTCGAATTTTCCACCGAAAAAATTGCGAAAAGGTTGTTGTTTGCACTAGGAACAGTGCAACTATTCGCGCGATTCTCACAGTCTATCCCTTCTGCTCTCCCAAATGAGCTTCAACAATCTCCTCCGCCGCCCGCAAAACCTGCTCCAGACTCATCGCCGTCGAATCCAGAATCACTGCGTCCTCCGCCGCCCGCAGTGGAGACTCCGCTCGATTCCGGTCACGCGCATCCCTCTCCTTGAGTTCGCGGATCACTGCCTCCTCCGTAACCTCCGCCTGCGCCGGCACCCCCTGCCGATACCGCCGATTCCCCCGCACCTCCGGCGCCGCATCCAGAAAGATCTTTACCTCCGCATCCGGAAACACCACCGTCCCGATATCGCGGCCCTCCATCACCACACCACCCGCATCCCCCAGCAACCGCTGCTGCTCCACCATCCACTGCCGCAGCCGCGGATGCACCGACACCCGCGAAGCCGCCGCCGTCACATCGGTATCCCGCACCCTGCGCGACACATCCACTCCATCCAGCAGCACCAGATTGCCCTCCAGCTGCGGCTTCAGCGCAATGCGCGTCCGTTCCGCCAGCTCCAGCAACTCCGGCTCCTCGTCAAAACTCAAATCATGGTCGATCGCCTTCAGCGCCAGCGCTCGATACATCGCCCCGGTCTCCAGGTTCAGAAACCCGAACCGTCGCGCCAGGTGCGCCGCCAGCGTGCTCTTGCCCGCCCCCGCCGGCCCATCAATCGCAATCACCGGCCGCGCCCGCCGTGCCTTGCTCTCAGCGCCCGCGCCGCCGGCCGATTCCGTTCCTGATCCACTCTTGGCTCCCGTGGGGGTTGAAGGCACGTTCATCTCCAACTCCTATGCCCCAGGCTTTCTGCGAAACGACGGCTTCGCTCCACCCGGCCCGCTCCGCTTCGCACCGGACCCACCTGTCTTGCCACCAAACTTCGGCTTGCCGCCAAAGCTCTTCCGCTTCGCCCCATCACCCTCGCTCTTCGGAACCCACGGCTCCTTCGTAAATGGACGCGTATGCGCATCCGCAGCCCGCGGCTTATACGGCCGCTTCGGCAACGACCGCTCCACCGTCGACTCACCACCACCCGCCTCAACCCGCGGCGTATACGCCTTCTTCATGAACGGCCGCGTCCCGCCCTCACGCGCCTTATACGGACGCTTCGGGAACGGCTTGCCCCCGCCTTCCTTCCCCGCAAAACCCTTCGCCGCAAAATCACGAGGCTTGAACGCAGCCCGCTCGCCGCCACCCTCTTCCGTCCTCGGTGTGTAAGGACGCTTCGCATACGGCTTGGCTCCACTTTCACTCGGGCGCGGCGTATACGGCCGCTTCGCAAACGATCCCTCACCGCCCTCAGCACCACGAGGCGCGTAAGGACGCTTCGCATACGGCTTGGCCCCACCCTCCTCCGTGCGCGGCGCATATGGTCTCTTCGCAAACGGCTTTGCACCGCCTTCAGCATCGCGCTTCACATACGGCCGCTTCGCTCCGAACCCGCCGCCCTTCGCGACCCGATCCTTGCTCTCAAAGCTGCGAGGCTTGAACGTCGCCCGCTCGCCGCCCTCTTCCGTCCGAGGCGTATAGGGCCGCCTCTCAAACGACTTGGTCGCCGACCGTGGCGGAGTCCGCCGTTCTACCGGCAATCCAGCTTGCTCGCGCGCACCCAGCGGCGCGCGATCCTCCGGAGCCGGCCGCCGAAACTTCGTAAACCCATCCGCCTTGGCCGCCGCCCCAGGCCTCCCAGCCGCAGCCGCCCGCGGCTTCCGATCCTCGTCCCACGGCTTGGTGAACGTCTTCTTCGCCCCACCAGCCCGCGCCGGCGCCGCTCCATCCTTCTTGAACGGCCGCCGATCCTTATCCGTCTTCCCATCCAGCCGCGCCCCAAACCGTGCCGACGGCTTCACCGGCCCAGCCCCCGGACGCTTCGCCGCGAACCCGCCTGCCGCACGCCCAGCCGCAATGCTCTTCCCCGCAGGCTTCCCACGGAACTCGCTCGCAACCTTGCCTTCGCTCGCAAAGCTCTTGATCCGCCCTGTCCCAATCTTCTTCGGACGCTCCACCACCGCAACCGGCTCCTCGCCCTCCAGCGCAGCCTCATCCGCACTCGCCGCCGCAGCCACCGGCAGCCCTCCCGGAATATGCAACAGCGTCTTGCCCTCGATCACCACCGTCTCCAACTGCCGCGCACCCACCAGTGCATGCAGCACCTCGCGCACCCGCGACCGCGCCGTCAGTGGCGACAAGAACGTAGTCACCTCTTCTTCCGTCGCCGCAAACACCTGCGCCAGGTAAAGCGACACCAGCGCCGACAGCGCCGTAGGCTGCCCCGCATTCGCGCCCGCCTTAATCGCCTTGGTGAATCTGCGAGACGTCAGCTCCCACAACGTCGATCCCTCCCCTTGCGCGAGCAAAGGGATAACTCGCAGCTGCGACCAAAGCTCCGTCAGCGAACGCAGAATCGCCGCCTCCGTCACCTCGCGCCCCAACTCCTGCGCAACCTCTGCAGCTGACACCGGCCCGCGTTCCGCCACCACCTCATACACCTTCAACCCCAGCGGCGAAACCTTCACCGCGCCCGAAGTCGACGGCGGCTGCTTCCACGCCTTATCGCCCCTCATCGTGAACACAAAGCTGAACACCTGCGCGCTCACCACAAAGTCCGGCGCATCGCCGGGCACGCCCAGCAAATTCAGCGGCAGCGCCAATCCCTCGCCCACCAGCCGCGCCACCAATCCCCGCGCAGCCTCTGTCTCCGCGAACGTAGGAGCAGCCTTCGCCACGCCCAGCGTTGCCTCTACCAGCGAAGGCGCCGGCACCGGCAGTTGCGACCCGCGCGGCGTAAACATTACCAGGCCGCGTTCGTTGATCCAGTCTCGCGCCGCTTCCAGCGTCAGCAACGGCTCGCTCGTCTGCTTCCATGCTGCCGCGCGCGCAGCCCCAAGCTGCATGTCATTAAACTCCGGTGTTGTACTCAAAATCGCCTCTATCGTTTTCTGCTACGCCTTTTACGCGCAGCTTCCGAGGTACCACGCAGAGAATAGACCTCAGTTCGCAGTGCTGTCATCGGAGAAAATCCTGTGAAGTGCGGGCTTGGTAGCGCCTATATACGCTGAAACGCCCGTTGGATGTCTCTTAGAGAATACCGCAATGCGATCGGTCTGCCGTGCGGACAGCTCATCGGATGCTCAGTTTTCCCCAATTCCCGCAATAACCAGTCAATCTTCGCCGGCTCCAGCACCATATTCACCTTGATCGCCGCATGGCACGCAATCGACGCCGCAATCCGCGTCCTTCTCAATTCCTCGTTCTCCACCTGCGCCGACTTCTCCGTCACCCCCAGCACCTCCTCCAGCACCCGCTCTAACTCCTTCCCCTCCAACCCCACAGGAGTCGCCTTCACCGCCAGCGTCCGAGGCCCAAACGGCTCGGCCTCAAACCCATTCCTCTCCAGCTCTTCCGCGATCGCCGCAAACGTCACCATCTGCTCCGGCAGCAACTCCACCAGCACCGGCATCAACAGCCGCTGCCGCTGCACCGCCTCCACCTGCCGCTCGCGCAGAATCTTCTCAAACAGCACCCGCTCATGCGCCACATGCTGATCGATAATCCAAAGCCCCTCCTCATTCACCGCCAAAATAAACGAGTCCCTCAACTGCCCCAACGGCTTCAACGAGGCCAACCCATTCAAGTTCCCGCCACCATCCTCAACACCCTCACCATTCCGGGTGCCCCAGGTCTTGCTTTCGAGACCTGGGTTCGCAGGATCTTCGTACCCCACCGCCATCCCCGGCCCACTAAACCCCAACCTCCCCGGCGACGCAGGCACCAACCTCTCCCTCAACTCAAAGCTAGCCACATCCCCCGGCTCAATCGCGCCTTCACTCTCCTCCACCATCAACGCGCGCGGTTCAAACACCGCACCATCCACACCCGGCAGCGGACTCACATCCACCATCAACGACTCGCTAGCCCGCGCTCCCCCACTCAGCGCCTGATAAAAACTAGCCGCCGGCCGTGCCTGCATCAGCGCCGTCCGCACCGAGTCCCGCACAAAATCATGCACAAAACTTCCCTGCCGAAACCGCACCTCCGTCTTCGCCGGATGCACATTCACATCTACCTCCTGCGGCGGCATCTCCAGAAACAGCAACACCACCGGAAATGATGTCGGCGGAATAATATTCCGATACGCCTCGTTGAACGCATGCAGAATCAGCTTGTCGCGAATCAGCCGCCCGTTCACAAACACGTAAATCGAATTCCGATTCAGCTTCTGCAACTCCGGCTTACTCACAAAACCACGTAGCCTTACAAACCCCGGCTCCGGCGCCGCATAATCCTGCTCCCTCTTCCACGGCGGAGGCTCCGGCAATCCCGCCCGCGCAAAATCAATCTCTGCCGCCACCGGGATCAAGCTCTCAAACGTCTCGCGCCCAAAGATTTGATAAAGCCTCTCCCCAGCATTCGCCACCGCCGGCGCAATCAACAACGCCTGTGTAGCCGAATGCAACTCAAAGTGCTTCGTCGGATGCGCCAGCGCATAGTGCGTCACCAACGCAGCCACATGCCCCAGCTCCGTCTGCTCCGCGCGCAAAAACTTCCGCCGCGCCGGCGTATTGAAAAACAAATCCCTTACCGCAATCGTTGTCCCCTCAGGCAGCCCCGCATCCTCCACGCGCAACAAATTCCCGCCGGCAATCTCCAGCACCGTGCCCACTTCATCCTCCGCCGCGCGCGTCTCCAGACTCACCCGCGCCACGCTCGCAATCGAAGGCAGCGCCTCCCCGCGAAACCCCAGCGTCGCAATACTCAACAAGTCATCCGACGACCGCAGCTTCGACGTTGCATGCCGCTCAAACGCCAGCAGCGCATCGTCTCTTCCCATTCCGTGGCCATTGTCAACGATGCGAATCAGCTTCCGCCCACCCGCCTCAATCTCCACCCGAATCCGTGTAGCCCCCGCGTCCAGCGAATTCTCCAGCAACTCCTTCACCACCGAGGCAGGCCGCTCCACCACCTCACCAGCAGCAATCTGGTTCGCCACCTGGTCCGAAAGAACCCGTATCTTACCCATGACAACAAGATACGAGATGCGAGGCTCGAGATGCGAGAAAGGCTTCGAAAACCCGCTCATCGAGCAGCGGCAGCAACGGTTTCCTCAGCCTGCTGCAACCTCAGCGCCCAGATCTCGCCTCTGCTCTTTCGAATCTCGTATCTCCGTATCTCCGGATCTCGTATCTCTTATCGATCCCCCGCCCGATGCAACCTCATAAAGTTCGTCGCCCCGGTCTTGGTCGCCGTCCCCGCCACGATCCCCACAATCTGCTGCGGCTTCAAATACCCGCGCTCTTCCAGCATCTCTTCCGCCATCGACACCAGCGTATCCGTCCCCACAAACCGCTCGCAATGGATCCCCACCGTGCCCCACAACAGCATCGACCGATGCACCACTTCCTCAAACGGGCTCAGCGCAAAGATCGGCGAATCCGGCCTGTACTTCGACAGCAGCCGCGCCGTGTTCCCACTCTCCGTAAAGATCGCGATCGCCGCCAGATCCAAATCCTGCGCAGAGTGCGCCATGCATTCGCAGATCGTCTCCGGCACCGTCAGGAACGTGCGCTTTCCCTCAGCCGCATGGCGCGGGACAAGCCTCTGCCCCTGCCCCAGCATCTGCTTCTCCGTCTCCACGATGATCTTGCTCATCATCGCCACAGCTTCCACTGGATACTTGCCTGCCGCACTCTCCGCCGATAGCATCACCGAATCGCTTCCGTCGTAGATCGCATTCGCCACATCCGATGTCTCCGCCCGCGTCGGCCGTGGGTTTTCAATCATCGACTCCAGCATCTGCGTCGCCGTAATCACCGGCTTCCGATACTCCGCCGCGCGCCGAATAATATGTTTCTGAATCGCCGGCACGCGCTCCGGCGGAACCTCCACACCTAAATCCCCGCGCGCCACCATGATCCCATCGGCCGCTTCCAGGATGCTGTCCAGATGGTCCACCGCCTGCGGCTTCTCCAGCTTCGCAATCACCCACGCATCCGATCCCAGCTCCTTGATCCGCCGCTTCACATACAACACATCCTCAGCCGTCTGCACAAACGACACCGCCACCGTGTCCGCGCCCGCCTTCAAACAAAATTCAAGATCAATCTCGTCCTTCTCCGTCAGCGACGGCACCTTGATCGCCACGCCCGGCAGATTGATCCCCTTGTTCTCCCCCAGCATCCCGCCGTTGACGATCTCCGTCACCACATCAGCGCCCGCGATCTCCACCACCCGCAGCTCGATCAATCCATCCGACAACAAAATCTGATCGCCCGGCCTTAAATTCTCCGCCAGCGTCGTGAACACCGTGCTCACACGCTCCACCGTTCCCTCAATCGTCTCAGGAGTAATCACCAGCCGCTTGCCCGCCGTCAGAAGCACCGGCTTGTTGCCCACCAGCTTCCCCGTCCGAATCTTCGGCCCCTGCAGATCCGCAAGAATGCAGATCGGCTTGCCCTCTTCCTTCGCCACCTTGCGCACCATCGCGATCAGTTCAGTCTTCTGCTCGTGCGATCCATGCGAAAAATTCAGCCGCGCCACATCCAGCCCCGCCCGCACCAACTCCCGAAACGTAGCCTCGGTGTTCGACGCAGGTCCCAGCGTTGCCACAATCTTTGCCCGTCGTCCGCCGCTCGGCGTCGTCAATCTTTCCCGTACATCCATTCCTGCATCATCCTTCCAGTCCAACCCCTGAGATCAACTCCCCAGTCCAGACTTCCAAGCTTAGACCGCAAACGTTTTCTCTCTGTCAGTCAGCAATTCTACCTGTACCACCCCGGTGCAGTCGCGGCAGCAGTCCCGGCAGCTTGCTCAAGAACTCCGAAAGCTCCGGATCTCTCCGCCCCGGCCCCTGCGCCGCCCGCTGCGCATTGAACTCCGCGCCCAGCAACACGCTCAGTGCAATGATGTACAGCCACGCCATCAGCGCAATCGCTGCACCCAGCGATCCATACACCCGCGAATAATCCGCAAAGCGCGTCACGTAATACCCAAACAGCAGCGTCGTCACCAGCCAGAACACCGTCGCCAGTGCCGCTCCCGGCAGACTCGCGCGCCAGCTCCAGTCCCTGCGCAGAATCCCCCACGGCTCGCGCAGCAGCGGCTCCAGGTGTTCCCGCATGTGCTTCGTCAGATCCGTTCCCAGGTGATAGATCACCGCGATAATCCCCACACTGCCCGCAAACGCAATCGTCCACCGCATCACGGACGAGATCACCAGCACCGGCACGCGCAGCGCCGGCGTCACCTCTCCCGCTAGCCACTGCGAGATGAAATGGCCAAACACTACCAGCGCACTCGCCGCCGCCAGCGGCACCAGCGATAGCGGTACCAGCGCCAATGACCGAACCCTCCGCGGCCAGAAGCTTGCCCGCGTCAAAGGCAGCTCATACGCCCGCCGAAATCCCTCCATCAGCGTCGACACCACGCCCGACGCACCAACCACGCTCACCACCGCATCCACCAGGAGCGCCCTCACCGTATGCGCGCTCGTGCGTACCGGCGAAAAATAAATCCCCAGCAACGGACTCACATCCGGCGGCAACACCTGGTTGAAGAACTGCGCCACCTGCATTCGCAGCGGCGTCGTATCGGGAACGAAGCTGATGAACGCCGCCGCCACAATCAGCGCCGGAAACAATGCCACCATCGCCGAATACGCAGTCGCCTGCGCCACCGTCAGTGCATCATGCTCCACCGCCGCCAGGGCCGCACGGCGCACCATCTGCGCCGTGCGCAGCGCCGCCCCCGGCCATTCCCTCCACCCGCGCGGCTCCAACCTCTCGCCCGTTACAACGTCCATCCGAGCCTCGTGCGCTTACGGCTTCCACTTGTTCAGAAACTCCGTCACCGACGACGCTTCCATGTGCCGCATGTCCGCAAACTCATTGGTCTGCGCATACAACACCTTGCCATGCGCATCCAGCACCGACAGCGCGGGAACGCCCTTCGACACCGGCACTCCGTACTGATGCGCTATCTCCAAATTCGCATCCATGTGTCCAATGTTCACATCCACCAGGATGAAGTTCTTCTCCAGCAACTCCGCGTTCGGGCTCTGGTGAAAATAAATGTTCAGCACCTGGCAATCCCCGCACCAGTCCCCGCCAAAATCCAGGATCACCCGCTTATGCGTCTTGCGCGCCTCTTCCAGCGCCGCGTGAATATCCGCCTGCGCCGCATCCACCGTTGGATAGATGTGCGCATGTCCCGGCACAACCTGCGCCTGCGCTCCAACACCCAACCCCAACGCCATACCCGCCGCAATCAAACCCATCCGAAGCTTTCCTGCTGTCATCACCGTCTCCTTGTGCAACTACATCCATCATCCGTCAGGTTGCGTCCGCATCCAAGCCCAAAATCAAGGAACGCCCCCACGCGCCCTCCCCGCGCATCCAATTCCTCATGGAAATCGAGCAGCGTCCACCCAACCAGCCGAACTTCCTGCTCGTGGTCATCCTTTTCGGCGTCGCCCTGATCGTGATCTTCATCCTCGCGTGGCTCTTCATCCGCTTCGACGGAAAACACCTCACCTTCCGCCACCACCCCGCGCACCCCACCTCGCAACTCATTCTCCCCGCACCGTCAACATCCGCGCAGCTCAGCGACCCTACTCGTCGCTCTCCCGCAACTGCGCCAATATGCTGAAGTCCTCCAGCGTCGTCGTGTCGCCCTTCACCTCGCCCGTCGTCGCCAGCTCCCTCAACAGCCGCCGCATAATCTTCCCCGACCGCGTCTTCGGCAGCCGCTGAATAAATCGCAGATCATCCGGTCGCGCCAGCGGCCCAATCTCCTTGCTCACCCACTGCCGCAGCTCCTGCTTCAACTCCTCGCTCGGCGCATGACTTTCTTCCAGCGTCACAAACGCAGCAATCGCCTGCCCCTTCGCCTCATCCGGCCGACCCACCACCGCGGCCTCGGCCACCCCCGCATGTCCCACCAGCGCCGACTCGATCTCCGCCGTCCCCAGTCGATGCCCGCTCACATTGATCACATCATCCACCCGCCCCATCAGCCAGTAATACCCGTCCTCGTCGCAGCGCGCTCCATCGCCCGTCACATAAACATTCTTCTTTCCTGGGAAGTAGGTTGCGTCATACCCCGCAGCATTTCCCCAGATGCTTCGCGCTATCGCTGGCCACGGCCGCGTGATCCGCAGCAACCCTCCATGCCCCGCCTCCACCGGCTCCCCCGTCTGCGACACGATCTCCGGCACCACCCCAAAGAATGGCCGCGTTGCCGACCCAGGCTTCGTCGCCACCGCTCCCGGAATCGGCGCAATCATGATCGCTCCCGTCTCCGTCTGCCACCACGTGTCCACAATCGGGCAGCGCTCCTTGCCAATCTCCCGGCGATACCACATCCACGCCTCGGGATTGATCGGCTCGCCCACCGTCCCCAGCAACCGCAGGCTGCTCAGATCATGCTTGTGCACCCAGTCCGTACCCCACTTCATGAACAACCGCACCGCCGTAGGCGCCGTATAAAAAATACTCACCTTGTGCCGGTCAATGATCTTCCAGAACCGGTCTCTCTCCGGAAAGTTCGGCGCACCCTCGAACATCATCACCGTCGCGCCATTCTGCAGCGGCCCATACACCACGTAACTATGTCCCGTCACCCATCCAATATCCGCCGTGCACCAGTACACATCCTCGTCCCGCAGATCGAAGACATACTTGCTCGTCAGGTACGTCTGCACCGCATATCCACCCGTCGTATGCACCAGCCCCTTCGGCTTACCCGTCGTCCCGCTCGTGTACAGGATGTACAGCGGATCCTCTGCATCCATCCACTCCGCCGCACACTCGCTTCCCTGGAACGCCAACATCTCCGCATCCAGCCAGTGGTCGCGCGTCGGCTGCATCGCAACCGGTGATCCCGTCCGCCGATGCACCAGAATCTTCTCCACCGTCGGACACAGCGCGACGGCCTCATCCACAATTGCCTTCAACTTGATCTCAGCTCCGCGACGATACAAACCATCCTGGCTGATCACCAACCTGCACTGCGCATCATTGATCCGATCCGTCAGCGCCTGCGCTCCGAACCCGCCAAACACCACCAGGTGCACCGCCCCAATCCGAGCACACGCCAGCAGCGCGATCGCAAGCTCCGGGCACATCCCCATGTAAATGGCGACGCGATCCCCCTTCTTCGCGCCCAGCGACTTCAAAACATTGGCGAACGCCTGCACCTGCTCATGCAGTTCGGCGTAGCTCAGCCGCCGCACCTCAGGCACCCCATCCGCGTCGCAAGGCTCGCCCTCCCACACCAGCGCAACTTTATCCCTGCGCGCACCCTTGGCATGCCGATCCACACAGTTGTGCGACAGGTTCAGTTTCCCGCCCGTAAACCACTGCGCGTGCGGCCCACTCTCATCCAGCACCCGCTGCCACGGCGCAAACCACTCCAGCTCCCCCGCCGCCTCGCCCCAGAACCCCTCCGGGTCGTCCACACTGCGCGCATACATCCGCTCATACGCCGCCATGCTTCCCAACCGCGCCTTGGCCGCAAATTCGGCCGGCGGCGGAAACACCCGCAGCTCGTGCATGTGCGTTTCGAAAAGATCTGTACTTAAATTTAAAGTCACTCCATCCTGCGGCATCGTCTCATTCCCTCCAGAGTCCGAATCGCGAGCAGGATCGCGACACGCGGCACAGCACCCAACATCCTTAAACTACCCCAGAAAACTCCCTCCCACTTCCCCGGAAATCACTTAACCTTCAGCCACTGGCACGAACCAGGCTACCCCTGCAGAGCACAGGGCATACCATGGCATCATCGTGGACTTCTTCTCCAGCGCGCTCATCGGCGTCTTCCTCGGCTTCGTCTTCGGCGTCGGCTGCGCCCTGGCCGTCATGTACTCCATCTTCATGGGAGGCTACCGCGCCGCCATCAAAGACGCGCTCCTCCCCACGCCCCCCCAACGTCTCCTCGCCGCCCGCGCCAAATACCTTCCCACCCCAACGGCTGCCCCGCCCAGCGACCACCCCGCCCGCAACTAGCCCCGCGCCGCCACTTCCCGCCGCAGCGTCTGCACCTCCGTCGTCAACTCCGCTAGCGCCCGCACAATCTCCTGCCGCTGCAGGTCATCGCTCGACAGCTTCTTCCCCTCCACAAAAAACGTCCCATTCGGCTCCAGCACGCACGTCTGCACATCCCCCGGATCGTTGAACCCGTTCTTGTTCAGCACCGACACCAGATCCTCGTGCGTCAACGACTGGTTCTTCAACTCCGCCTCGTCCACTACTCCGTTGCGTATCAATGTCGCCGACTTGCCTGCCAGCAACTCCGTCGCCTTCGGAGCGCGATATAACACCCACGCCACCACCCAGTTGATCGTCAGCAGCGAGAAGGCCCCCACCAGCCCGCCGGTGATCGAGTTGTCGTCCCCGATCATGGCATTCTGTACCGTGTTGGATAAACTCAGCAGCACCACCAGATCGAACGGGTTCAACTGCGCCAGCTCGCGCTTCCCGAAGATCCTCAGAAACACCACCAGGAACAGGTAAACAATTACCGGACGAAGAATCTTCTCCACCAACGGTAGTTGCATCGAAAACATGTCGTGGGACAGCGTATGCGTTAGCTCGTGCATCGAGAGTATCTCCAATGGCCACAGGGCCGTTTCAGCCCCGCTCCGGGCATAATTTGCGGGTACCTTTGTGCTATCCTAACTGCCACGGGGATCGTGGCTGTGAACCATTCCGACCTCCCCATTCGACTTGCTGTATTTCTTCTCCCGTACGCGCTAGCCCAGTAAAGTCTCCGACCCACGGAGCACCTAAATCCTGCTTATTCGCCTCGAGATTCTTTCCGTATGCGATAAGTTACTTTTGGATCAGCTGCGTTCACGCTAGTAGCTAACTCGCCAATGAGAAGAAAGATGCACAGTGCCGACATACACCACATCTTCAATCTTCGCAGTGATTGTTAGCGAAATTCTTCTGTTATGCTCTGGATACTCTTTCCCATGAGTGCTACCCCCTGCACCCTTATCAGTGCAAAGTTGAGGACTGAATTCTAAAATGGCTAAGCCACTTCGTAGCGACGATCCCAATCCACCTAGTGTCCAGTTCCGCGACTTCGGTGTTCTTAATGACGGCCAGCGCAGCAAGGGTGCTGCTGCCGCCTCCATTGCGATCAATGTTACCCTCCTGGCCATCGTGGTCATCTTGGGCATTGTCATCAAGACCAGCCCCACGGTCGCCAAGGAAGTCGCTGTCCTGACCCTCCCCCCGCCGCCGCCGCCTGAGAAGCCCATCCCCAAGCCGCCACCGATCAAGATCAAGCCAGTTCCCCCCATGCCGGTGCCGCCGCCCAAGATCAAGCTGCCCACCCCGCCGCCCATGCCGGTTCCCCCCGACATGAAGCCGCTGCCCACGCCGCAGCCCAAGCCCGTTCTCGCTCCGCCGACGCCCCCCAAGGCCGTCACGCCTCCGCCCGCGCCCGTCAAGGTTAACCTCGGCGTCGCTTCGGCAGCCTCGGTTCCCAACCATGACCTTCACCCCAGCGCTGTTCGGCTCGGTGTCGCTGCCAACCCGCTCAAGCCCCTCGATGGCCCGGCCGTCTCCAACGTCAGCCTCGGCAATGCCGGTATGCCGGGCATGAACAAGGGCAACACCGGCAACGGCCCTCCGGCTACTGCGGTTAACCTCGGTTCCGGCTCCCCCAACGGCAAGATGGGTGGTAAGGATAACGCAGCCCAGCCCGTTCGCGGAGTCGCGCTCGGCTATGGCACCGGTCCCGCAACCGCCAAGAACTACGCCCCCGTCAAGCCCGTTGGCCTCGGGACACCTCCACCTGCGGCCGCCGAACGGCCCTCCATGGCTGCTTCTTCCATCTCGGCCGCAACTCCGCCCAAGATTACCTTCAAGCCGGAGCCCGTCTATACCGAGGATGCCAAGGAGCACCACATCGAGGGGGATGCCGTCGTCAAGGTCGTCTTCCGCGCCAATGGCAGCATCGAAGTCATCGGCCTGGTTCGCGGTCTCGGCCATGGACTCGACGATCCCGCCCTCCAGGTCGCCCGCGGCATTCGCTTCCACCCCGCGCTCAACGCCGCCGCCGAGCCCGTCGACTTCCCCACCAACGTTATTATTCACTTCGTGATTAATAACTAACTCGTATGCCGCCGCTACTATTTGGTACAAGCTTTTGGAACTTCAGGATATTCTAAAGTCATATCAGCATAAAGCCAGACAGGCGTTCGTAACCAAACGTAGTCTTTTTCCAGAATTTAGAAAGGGTCACCCACAGAGGTGACCGCACTAGCCAAGGAGCCCCCGAATCCTATGAACCTCCCGTCTAAACTGACCGCCGCCGTGGCTTTCACTCTCCTGGTCGCATCGGCCCTGCCCGCTGCCGCCTTCTCCAATAAGAAGGTGGACGCAGACTCCCCCTTTGCGCGCAAGCTCACGCCGGCCCAGAATGAACTGGTCAATAAGGCCATCGTCCGCGAGGCCGTCATCATCAAGACCCTCCGCGAGCGCAGCCCCATCGTCGAAACCTATATCCAGAACATGCGTCCCGACCCCGTCATGGGTCAGACCGTCGATAGCGATGCCCACTACCTGGCTCGCGTCGACTTTGGCAAGGTCATCGGCGAAAACGGCTTCCTCGCAGGCGGCGACCAGAAGAAAGGCCGCTTCAAGCACTCCCTCGGCTACATCACAGGCCTCTCCAAGGACCTCGGCCTCCGCTACAACGAAGCCGGCTTCGTCCGCATGATCGTCATCGATAGCACTGGCTTCGATCGCCAGCACTATCAGTTTGCCTTCCTGCGCAACGACTTCCTCGGTACCGTCCCCACCGTGGTCTTCGACGTCCAACCCATCAAGAAGGTTCCGGGCCGCTTCTTCGGCCGTATCTGGGTTGAGCGCAACGGCGGCAACATCGTCCGTTACGACGGCGACCTGGCCGGCGGCGAGAAGGACAACATCAATCAGTACTTCCACTTCAACTCCGTCCGCACCAACGTTCAGGACGGTCTCTGGCTGCCTACCGCCTCCTATATCGAAGAAACCGACCCCAAGAGCCCCTCGCATAGCCTCAAGTTCAAGGCCATCAACCAGATCTGGGGCTACTCTCTGAAGGTTCCTGCCAAGGAAGAGGATCAGGCCGACATCGAAGTCGAGGGTGCAACCGACGAGAGCGCCCAGAACGGCAACCTCAGCCCCCTGGCCGCCCAGCGCCAGTGGATTCAGCAGGCTGAAGACAACGTCATCGACCGCCTCTTCTCAGCTGGCCTCATCGACGCCCCCAGCGACTTCGACAAGGTTCTCGCCCTCCTGGCCAACAACATCCTGGCCTACAACCAGATCCCCATCGATCGCCCCATCCGCGTTCGCACCCTGCTCACCGCTCCTCTTGAGTCGGTAGCCGTCGGTAACACCGTTCTGGTCTCCAAGGGTCTGGTCGACACCACCGCCGTCGTCACCGCGGACGGTGCCCAGCAGATGGGCAACCTCAATGCCCTTCTCGCCTTCCAGGTCGCCCATGTCGTCCTCGGGCATCACATCGACACCAAGTTCGCCTTCAGCGATCGCCTCCTCTTTCCTCCTGAGTCGGCCTTCGCCAAGCTCCCCCTCTCCCATACCGATGCCGATGACCTCGAGGCCGCCAAGAAGACCCTCGAACTCCTCAGCGTCAAGGACCTCGCGGATGGCCAACAGTACTTCGGCCTGTACCTGCAACAGCTGCAGGCTCGCCTGAAGGGTCTCAAGGCCCTCACCAACCCCCAGCTCGGCGACAGCCTCGTCAAGACCGACGGAACCTTCTGGCTCCAGGCCATCATCTCCAAGTCTCCCAAGCTCAACAACACCGACCTCAAGCAACAGGCGGCTGAGCCTCTCAACGCCTTCCTCCGCAACGATCCCTGGACCGACCAGGTCATCAAGCTCAATGCAGCCGTTGAACCCCTCCTCAGCGCTCGCGACAAGCTCCCCTTCGAGATCACCCCCGTCTCGGTCAACCTGGCCTACTGGAAGCCCGCTCCTGAACCCGATGCAACCTCCGGCGCAGCCGCTCCGGGAGCTGCTCCTGCCGCTCAGCCCCAGCCGTGATCCCTTCCACATTGCCTTGGGCCAGGTAACTAATCAGTCACTCCAACCAACGGCACTCACGCTTCCAGTGAGTGCCGTTTTCCGATAGGATCACCACAACCCTCTTCCCCTTAAGAGCGTCTTATGCTCTTAAGAGAAGCATCAATCAACAACGATTTTGTCTCCATCAGGTTCGCCCAAACTATTGGAATCATGAGGATATCCTCAAATAATGCTGGTATTCCCAGCACAACTTCAAATACACTGAAGTCGAACCGAACCCATACCCCGGCCAATGGAGGCCATCCATTGAAACGAATTGCTCTCACTCTGGCTATGTTGGCTGCTAGCTCTTCTTTTGCTCTCGGACAGGCTATTCCCGCTGCGACCCGCAAGATCGATATTCAGGCGGGCGGGTTGTTTACCTACGCCGTCCCCGACTACACTCCGCAAAACGCCATAGGCTATGGCATCTTCGGGGATGTGGACTTCACCCGCCACTGGGGCGCCGAATTAGCATTCAATTCCATCGAAATCCTCCAGCACTCCCCCGCCAAGGAGTGGACGTTTGAGTATGGTGTCCGTTACCACCGTGACTACGGTCGTTACAGCCCCTATCTCAAGGCCTCGGGAGGCTATGGTCAATTCAATTTTGCCCCCGTTTTCTACCAACATGGCACGGACGACGACTATAACCTCATATCCTTCGGAGGCGGCGTGGACATCGCCTTGACCAATCGCCTCGGCATTCGCGCCGGAGCCGAATATCAGCGCTGGTTCACCGGCTCGGTCGTAGGCCCCCCGGGCAGCGGTGGCCCCGGACAAGACGTCTACCTCCCCGACGGCCTTACCCCCGCCCTCTTCCAGGTCGGCGTAACCTATCACATCACGGGCAGCGAAAAGATCCAGTAACTGCACCCTCACCCATCTGCCTGGAAAGCGGGAACGGGTGATTTGCATGGGCTTACCCCACGCAAATCACCCACCTCCGACTCTCCAGGCATTTCTGTTTGCAGAGCGGGTAAGGCCAGATGCGGGATCCAAGACGCGAGATCCGAGATGCGAGGTCCCAGATCCGAGATCCCGGATGCGAGATCCAAGACGCGAGAGGCGATGGCCGACAGCAACAAGCCCGCATCCTCCCTCCTGCCCGCCGCGCCAGCCCGCAGCAACCTCCGCCACCCCACCTCCACCTCTCAGCGCCCTCACCCTACCGCTCGCCCTCTGACGCACCCTCCCAGACCACATTCTCCTCGCCAGGGCGGCTCCCTGCCCGCCACGCAGCCCCTTGCAACCCTACCCACCACTGCTCGTCCTGCCCTCCCTCCCCTCCCGCATCTCGCACCTCACTCCCTCCCCACCAAACAAAACGGCCCAGCCATCAGGCTGGGCCGTTCGCGTCCTATCCTGCGGACTAGAAGTGGTAGGCAACACCAATCGACGGCGTCATCAAGATGTAGTAACGGTTGGTGGTAAACAGACCATCCGTCGCGCCGAACGTCGGTGCCTTCATAATGAACCCGCGATACTCTGCCCGGATGTCCCAGCTGGGGCTGAGCTCATACGCCGCTCCACCGCCAAACAGACCGCCGATCTGCAGATCCTGCTTCAGACCCTTCTGGGTCGTCCCGTTGTCCAGGATGGGCGTAAAGATCTCCACGCCACCGCCGCCTTCCAGGAACGGGTTCCACCGCTTGTAGGTCCGCTGGTACACATACGCGGCGGTGATCTCCTGCCCGCGCGAATGCACCCGGCTGTTGGGCTGCGAAATCGGGTTGTACTTAATCGAGTTCTGGAAAAAGCTGTAGTTCAACTCCACAGCGCTGCGGGGTGTCAGCAAATAACGGTAGCTCGCCAGGAAGCCCCCGGTGTGCGTCGTCACCATCGGATGAATATTCAGTCCATAAACGTCTGGTGCCAAAACTCCGAATAAGCTGATGCTGGCGTCCTGCCGGCTCTCTTGTGCGTGTCCCACGGCGGCGGCGCACAACGTCATCAGTGCACCGAGCAAAATCATTTTCTTCATGCTTGCTGAAATCCCTTCGCATGCTCACCACGGCCCAAAAACTCCACACGTCTCTCGTTGTGGTCGTCCAGCCGGTAACCGCGGCGCGCTATCGTCTTATTGTACCTGCACGCGACGCCCTAACGCGCATCACGCCTCATTCTGGCCCGCATCCTTACTATGTTTGTTCGTTAGCTTGGTTCTTCCGGTGGTCTTTCTATCATGTTCTGGTGGTCTCTCTATAGACGAAGCAGGCCCCGTTCCGTCATCCGGAGCGAGGCCTCTTCGCGTGCTTTCTCTTCTGTCTTACTGCTGCGGGCTTCCTGACGGTGGAGGAGGCACAGGCGCGCCCTGCCCTCCCTCATCGCCACGACGTTCCCGCATCCTCGCCTGCATCGCGTCAAACTTCGCCTGCTGGTCCGGCGTCAACACCGCCCGAATCCTCGCCTGCTCGCCCTGATGCAGCGTCATCATCTGCGCCCGCCGATCCTCCGGCGCCAGCGACGCATTCGACCGTATCGTCTCCATCTGCGCGTGCGACTCCGTAAAGATCTGCCGCACCTGCGCCGTCTGGCTGTCATTCAAATCCAGCCGCCGCTGCAGCATCTCCACGCGCTTCTCCGGATCCATACCACGGTGTCCGCCCTGCATCTGCCCATTCGGCGGCGGCCCTTGCTGCTGTTGATCCGGCGGCGGAGGAGGCGCCGTCTCCTGTTGCGCTACCGCCGCGCCCAAACCCAGCCCGGCACTACACAGCACCACTACTGCTGTACGAAACATCCTGCTTTTTCCAAATCGACTCATCGCCTGTACCCTGCTCTCTCTCGAAGCATCGCGCTTGCCTTACCGCGCTGCTGTCACCCAGTACAGACGCCATTTCTCACAAAATGTTCTGCTGTTTCTTCGACATTCTTTCGCTGAAACTTTCCCCAAATCAGCGCGTCTTAACCCCGCCCCCGCTCCCTCCATCTTGCTCCTCCTCTTGCTTTTCTAGTTGTCATCCTTTTCTAGTTGTCATCCCGCAGGGATTTGCTTCTGCCTTTGCACTTGCTTTTCCACCTGTCATTCCGCCCTTGGGCGAAGGCAAAGGCAACGCCCGTTCTTGCCCTAGCTAGAAGCTAGAAGCTAAAAGCTAGCAGCCCGCCTCACCCCTTCTCCACCACAAAACAAAATGGCTTCCCATGCTCCACCGCATGCGCCTGCACCACCCTCAGAAACTCCCGCGCCGCATGGCTCAGCGCCGCCCCTCGCCGATGCACCAGCCGCAGCTTCCGCTCGATCTGCAGCTCGGGAACCTCCACCGCCACCAGCGTCCCGCTCTCCAGCTCTCCCTCCACCGTCAACCGCGGCACCAGCGCCACGCCATTGCCCATCTGCACAAACCGCTTGATCGCCTCCAGCGACGGCAGCTCCACCTCCATCTGCAGCGGAATCTTCCTCCGCGCAAACGTCTCAATCACCTTCTGCCGCAGCGGCGACGGCACATTATGCGCCACAAACGGCTCCCGCCCCAGCCTCGCGATCGTCGCCTTCCCCGCCTTCGCCAGCGCATGCCCCGGACTCATCACGCACACCAGCTCATCCGTATACACCACCGTCGACACCACCTGCGGGTCCGCCGGCCGAAAACTCGCCACCCCAATCTCCACCGAGTGCGACTGCACCTCATCGGCAATCCGGCTCGCCAGCGTCCGCTGCACCGCCACCTTGATGCGCGGATGCTCCCGCCGAAATGCATCCAGCACCGGTAACAGATAAAGGCACGTGTACTCATTCGCCGCCAAATCCAGCCGCCCCCGATGCAGACTCCTGAGATCGACCAGCGCCGCCCCCGCATCCTTTCTCAAATTCAGCATCTTGTGCGCATACTCCAGCAGCACCTTGCCCGCATCCGTAGGCTGTCCCGCCGCCCGTTCCAGCAGCGTCTCCCCCAGCTCCGCCTCCAGCTTCGCAATCACCTGGCTCACCGCCGGCTGCGTACGGTGCAACCGTGCCGCCGCCCGGCTGAAACTTCTCTCCTCCGCAACCGCCACAAACGTCTCCAACTGAAATAAATCCACGCGCCCCCACCTTCCTTCGCGAAACTTCGCTTCCTCGGCGCCCTATGCCTCAAAGCCGTTGCCGTTGCCCCAACCTTCAACTCAGGAGTAACTTTGCTGTAACTCGATTGCGGCCCGTACCCTATAGGCCCATTAGAATACACAATACATCTGGTTCTGAGCATAAGAGCACGTTATGATTCTGTCCAGACGGAAAGGTCCTCTCTCTATGGCTCCCGATACCCAGCTCGTCATCTTCGACACCACTCTCCGCGACGGCGAACAGTCTCCCGGCTGCACCATGCACCACGCAGAAAAGCTGCGCTTCGCCCACCAGCTCGCCGCCCTCGGCGTCGACATCATCGAAGCCGGCTTCGCCATCGCCTCCCACGGCGACTTCAACTCCGTCCAGACCATCGCCCGCGAAGTATCCGGCCCCCGCATCGCCTCTCTAGCTCGCTGCAAGCGCGAAGACATCGAAGCCGCCGCCCGCGCCGTCGAGCCCGCCGCCAAGAGCCGCATCCACGTCTTCCTCGCCAGCTCCGACCTCCACCTCGAAGCCAAGCTCAAAATCTCCCGCGCCCAGGCCCTCGACAACGTCGCCACCGCCGTCGCCCTCGCCCGCTCCTTCGCCGACGACGTCGAGTTCTCCACCGAAGACGGCACCCGCTCCGACCTCAACTTCCTCGTTGAAATGGTCAACGTCGCTGTCCAGGCCGGCGCCACCACCATCAACATCCCCGACACGGTCGGCTACACCACGCCCGCCGAGTACAAACAGCTATTCGAAACCGTCCGCGCCCGCGTCCCCGGTTCTGACCGCATCATCTACTCCACCCACTGCCACGACGACCTCGGCATGGCCGTAGCCAACTCGTTAGCCGGGGTAGAAGGTGGAGCCCGCCAGATCGAGTGCACCATCAACGGCATCGGCGAGCGCGCCGGCAACGCCGCCCTCGAAGAGATTGCCGCGGCCATCGCCACCCGCCACGACCGCTACCCCTACAAGACCAACCTCGTCATGACCGAGCTCTACCCCACCTCCCACATGCTCGGCGAGATCATCAGCTTCACCTGCCCGCCCAACAAAGCGGTAGTAGGAAAGAACGCCTTCGCCCACGAGTCCGGCATCCACCAGCACGGCGTCCTCTCGAACCCCCTCACCTACGAAATCATGACCCCAGCCTCCGTAGGCTTCAGCGGACAGAACATCGTCCTGGGCAAACACAGCGGCCGCAAAGCCCTCGAGTTCCGCCTCAAAGAACTAGGCCACACCCTTTCCACCGAAGAACTCAACGCGGTCTACAACCGCTTCACCGAACTAGCCGACCGCAAAAAGCTCCTCTACGACCAGGACATAGTAGCCCTGCTCCACACCCCAACCACCGAACCGCTGGTCACCAACGTCCCGTAAGGATTGATCGATGCGTTTGCGCTATGTCTACATTGCTTCCATCGTTATGGTTGCAATCCTTACGCCAGCGATAGCAATTTCGAAGCCTGTAACGATTCCGACACTCAACGGGTCGTGGGAACTCCGAACGGCATGCATGAATGATCATGGTAAGCCGGGCGCATGTATTGAAATGAAGCGTGGCAGCCTGGAATTCAATTTCGACCGCTTGGGCAAATGGAGTTCTGCTGCTGACGACACAAACAAAACGAAAAAGGGTGGGACGTATCAAGTTCAAAATGATCGGCTCATCCTGAAGAACGCAGACGGCAGCCTGTATCAGAATTGGCGACCCGACTTCAGCGCAGATGGACAGAGCTTTCAGGTAATAGACAGGCAGTTGATCGAAACCTTCGTACGAGTCACGCAAGCTGAACCAACTTTGGAGTAGCAACGCATGAAACTAAAGATCGCAATCCTAGCCGGCGACGGCATCGGCCCCGAAGTCACCCACGAAGCCGTTAACATCCTCCAGGCGGTAGCCGAAGCCGGCGGCCACGACTTCACCTTCACCGAAGCCCTCCTCGGCGGCGTGGCCATCACCACAAAGGGCACCCCCCTCCCGCAAGAGACCATCGACATCGCTCTCGACAGCGACGCGGTCCTCCTCGGCGCCGTCGGCGACAACAAGTTCAACGCGCTCTCCCCCGACAAGCGCCCCGAGTCCGGCCTCCTGCAAATCCGCCAAATCCTCGGCGGCTTCGCCAACCTCCGCCCCTCAGTCGCCTACCCCGCACTCAGCGAAAATTCCCCCCTCCGCCCCGAAGTCACCAAGGGCGTCGACATCCTCTTCGTCCGCGAGCTCCTCGGCGGCCTCTACTTCGGCCAACCCCGCAGCTGGAACAAGGACGCGTCCGCGCCCGGCGGCGGCGAAGCCATCAACACCATGCGCTACACCCGCGACGAAGTCGTCCGCGTAGCCCGCATCGCCTTCGAACTCGCCGGCAAGCGCCGCAAAAAACTCACCTCCGTCGACAAGGCCAACGTCCTCGAATGTTCCCAACTCTGGCGCGCCACCGTCGACAGCCTCAAGTCCGACTACCCCGACATCACCGTCGAGCATCAACTCGTCGACTCCATGGCCATGCACCTCATGAACGTCCCCCGCAACTTCGACGTCGTCCTCACTGAAAACCTGTTCGGCGACATCCTCTCCGACGAATCCGGAATCATCACCGGCTCCCTCGGCATGCTCCCCTCGGCCACCATCGGCGGCAAAGTAAATCTCTACGAGCCTGTCCACGGCAGCGCGCCCGACATCGCAGGCACCGGCAAGGCCAACCCGCTAGGCGCGATCCTCACCGCCGCGATGGTCCTTCGCCACTCAGCCAACCTCGAGCAGGAAGCCGCCGCCATCGAAGCCGCGGTCCAGCAAGTCCTAACCGCCGGCCACCGCACCGCCGACATAGCCCGCGGCAACACAGCCGCCACCGTCACCACCCACCAGATGGGCAAGCTCGTCCACAGCGCGCTAGCCGAATCCATCGACCGCAGCCAATCCCTCCACGCCGTCTAGAGCCGTCGTTGCCTTTGCCTTTCTGGTTGTCATCCCGTAGGGATCTGCTTCTGTCTTTGCGCTTGCTGTTGCCGTTGTCGTTACCCTTGCTGTTGTTTGTTTTTCGTCGTCATCCTGAACGAAGTGAAGGACCCCCGTATTTGCTTTTGTAGTTGCCCTTGCAGTTGCACTTGCTCTTGCTTTTCTTTCTGTCATTCCCTCTGGGAATCTGCTTCTTGACCTTGCTTTCTGGCTGTCATCCCGCAGGGATCTGCTTCTGTCTTTCGACCACCATGCGCACAAACCTCCATCTCGCCGCCACCCTCCTCCTCGGATGTATCGGAGCAGCGACGACCACCCGCGCCCAGGTCTCCGACCCCAACAAACTAATCGCCCCCCCACCCGGCAACCCCGCCATCCACCGCCCCGCGCCCGCAGACAACCTCCAGTGGCTCTGGCAATTCACCCACCCCGCCCCCCTCGGCGAAGCCAACAACCTCCGCGTCGACGCCCGCTTCCAATCCTTCCTTCGCGACGCCTTCCCCCAACCCCAATCCATGTGGGGCCCGCCCAACTCGCAAGAGCCCCTCGCCACCATCATCCCCCTCTTCCTCGACCAATACGGCGCCGTCTCTTCGACCGACAACCGCTACATCACCATCGACGGCTGCGTCCCCAGCTTCTGCGCCGCCTCTGGCCTCCTCTGGATCGACCTCGGCCGCCCCCACCCCCTGGCCGTCTTCGCCGCCGTCAACTGGGACCCCCAGGCCCACACCACTGACCAACCCCAGGCCGACTACAACCTCTGGCTCTTCACCAACCGCCAACTCTCCCCCGACGAACTTCCGCTGGCATTAACCCAGGCCATCGCCCACTGGAACATCCGCCTGGCCACCGCGCACCGCCTCGTCCCCCACATCGCCCACGCCCTCCTCGTCGAGCCCGACGGCAACCCCGTCGCACTCAACCCCGAACAAGCCGGCGCCAACACCATAGCCCCCCAACCCGACACCACAACGCAAGCCGCAGCCAACTGACGTTCGCCCTTCAACTGACAACTAAGAACTGACAACTGAGAACCAATCCCATGACCGCATCCACTCCTCGCACCCTCTTCGAAAAAGTCTGGCAGCAGCACGTCGTCACCGAACCCGCCGGCGAGCCCACCATCCTCTACATCGACCTCCAGCTGGTCCACGAAGTCACCTCGCCGCAAGCCTTCGAAGGCCTCCGCCTCGCCAACCGTCCGCTGCGCCACCCAGAGCGCCACGTCGCCACGGTAGACCACAACGTCCCCACCACCAGCGTCCACGACCGCCTCGTCATCGCCGACCAGATCGCCGACGCCCAGATCAAAGCGCTCCGCAAAAACTGCGCCGACTACGGCATCGAGCTCTTCGATGTCCAGGACGCCGAGCAAGGCATCGTCCACATGATCGGCCCCGAGCTAGGCCTCACCAAGCCCGGCATGACCATCGTCTGCGGCGACTCGCACACCAGCACCCACGGAGCCTTCGGAGCCCTCGCGTTCGGCATCGGCACCAGCGAAGTCGAGCACGTCATGGCCACCCAAACCCTCCCGCAAGATAAGCCCAAGACCTTCCGCATCACGGTAGACGGCGAACTCCCCACCGGCGTCACCGCCAAGGACATCATCCTCGCCATTATCGGCAAGATCGGCACCGACGGAGCCACCGGCCACGTCATCGAATACGCCGGCTCCGCCATCCGCGCCCTCTCCATGGAAGGCCGCATGACGATCTGCAACATGAGCATCGAAGCCGGAGCCCGCGCCGGCATGATCGCCCCCGACGCCACCACCTTCGCCTACCTGAAGGGCCGCCGCTTCTCCCCCGGCACGCCGCCAACAAATCTCAACGGCCGCCCCGACCTCAACGCCGCCCACAACATCGGCAAGACCACCGACGACTTCGAAGCCCAGTGGAACCTCGCCGTAGAGCAATGGTCCGCCCTGGTCACCGACACCAACGCCACCTTCGACCGCGAACTTCACATCGACGCCTCCACCCTCGCCCCCTCCGTAACCTGGGGCACCTCCCCCGGCATGGTCACCACCATCGACGCCACCGTCCCCTCCCTCGCCGACGCCCGCTCCGAAGCCGACCAGAAATCCTTCGCCCGCGCCTACGAGTACATGGACCTGAAGCCCGGCACCCCCATCGAAGCCATCAAAGTCGACGCCGTCTTCCTCGGCTCCTGCACCAACGGCCGCATCGAAGACCTCCGCGCCGCCGCCAAAGTAGTCGACGGCTACCACGTAGCCACCACGGTCCGCGCCATGGTCGTCCCCGGCAGTCAAGCAGTGAAGAAACAAGCGGAAGACGAAGGCCTCGACCGCATCTTCACCTCCGCCGGCTTCGAGTGGCGCGAGCCCGGCTGCAGCATGTGTCTAGGCATGAACCCCGACATCTTGTCTCCAGGAGAGCGTTGCGCATCGACCAGCAACCGCAACTTCGAAGGCCGCCAGGGCCGCGGAGGCCGCACCCACCTCCTCAGCCCCGCCATGGCCGCAGCCGCCGCCATCACTGGTCACTTCACCGACATCCGCACCTGGAAGTTCAGGTCCTAGCCCTTCAACTGACAACTGAGAACGAACAACTGAGAACTCCTATGACCCCCATCAACACCCTCACCTCCACCGCCGCCCCACTCCCGCTCCCCAACATCGACACGGACCAAATCATCCCCAAGCAATTCCTCAAACGCATCGAGCGCACCGGCTACGAAGACTTCCTCTTCTACGACTGGCGCTACACCTTCGACGACAAGGGCAACACCAGGCCCAACCCCGACTTCGTCCTCAACAAGCCCGAGTACAAGGGCGCCGAAATCCTGCTCGCCGAGCGCAACTTCGGCTGCGGCTCTTCTCGCGAACATGCGGCCTGGGCCATCAACCAGTACGGCTTCCTCGCCGTCATCGCCCCCTCCTTCGCCGACATCTTCTTCTCCAACGCCGGCAAGAACGGCATCATCCTCGTTCGCCTCACCGACGCCGAAGTCGAAACCCTCATCCAGCGCAGCACCGCCAACCCGCAACACAAACTAACCATCTCGCTCGAAGACCAAACCGTAACCGACCCCGACGGCTTCCACGCCCACTTCGACATGGACCCCTTCCGCAAGCACTGCCTCCTCAACGGCCTCGACGACATAGGCCTCACGCTCTTACACGAAGACAAACTAAACGCCTACGAATCCAACCACCAAAAAGAATTCTGGCTCTCCCCAAAATCCCAAACTGCATAAATCAGCGGCGGCCCCGAGCGCTGAAGGCGCGGAAGATCACAGCCTAGGGCGAAGCCCTAGGGCAGAACGAATGAGGCAGACCAAGGGCTGAAGGCCCGACATATACGGCCAGCAACAAGCGAAGGGGCACGGCTTCAGCCGTGCCAATAGCAGGAAGATCAAAAGGGGCTTTAGCCCCTGAGGTATGAAGTGAGACGCATCGCCTAACACAAATGCCAACGCCTCTCCATCTCGACCGCCGCACCCTCCTCAAGTCGCTAGCCTTCGCAGCGGCAGCAACCTCCTGCGGCGTAGCATTCGGCGACGACCAGCTCCACCAACCTCTCCCCGCGTGGACCGAAGGCCACTTCGACATCCACCACATCGACACCGCCCGCGGCAACTCCGCGCTCCTCATCTTCCCCGACGGCACCACCATGCTCATCGACGCCGGCGACGTCACCAACGCGCCCGCCGACACCATCAACCCCGCCCGCCCCAACGCCTCCCGTCGCGCCGGCGAGTGGATCGCCCGCTACATCCTCGCCCACTCCCCCAAGCCCACCCTCGACTACTTCCTAGCCACCCACATCCACGGCGATCACATAGACGGCCTCCCCGACGTAGTCGCACAAGTCCCCATCACCACCTGCATCGACCGCGCCTTCCCCAACTACGCGCCCAACCAACTCCCCGCCACCGCACCCTTCGCGCAAAACTATCTCACCTATCTCCGCTCGCGCACCCGCAACAACCAGGCAGTTGAAGCCGCGCAAGTAGGCTCGACCACGCAAATTCGCCAGCACAGCGCCCCGCAAAAATTCCCCACCTTCAGCGCCCGCATCCTCTCTGCCAACGGCAACATCTGGAATCCCACGACCAACGCAATCGACGCGCATCTCGCCAACACCCCCCACGCCTACGAGAACAACTTCTCCGTAGCCACGCGCTTCACCTACGGCGCCTTCAGCTACTTCACCGGCGGCGATCTCAACTGCGACACCTTCGACGGCCGCATGCCCGCCCTCGATACCGAGTCCCCCGTAGCCCGCGCCGCCGGCCGCACCGAAGTCGCGGTCGCCGACCACCACGGTTACTTCGACGCCTGCGGCCCCGCCTTCACCGCGGCACTCAACGCCCAGGCCTACATCATCCCCTCCTGGGACATCGGCCACCCCGGCAGCGCCCAGATGCAGCGCATGCTAGGCGCCTGGAACGACAACAACGGCAAAGCCACCCACGACGTCTTCGCCCTCGAACTGCTCCCCGACAACGCTCTCCTCAACCGCCGCTTCGCCCCTCAACTGAAATCGCAAACCGGCCACGTAGTAGTCCGCGTAGCCCCCGGCGGCAACACCTACACCATCCACACCCTCGACGCCACCACCGAAAACAACACCATCACCGGCACCTTCGGCCCCTACCAATGCCGCTCGTAGCGAACCGAAGAAAGGAGCAGCAATGAAATTTCGAATCGTCACATTGGCTCTCTTCAGTTCTTCGCTATTAGCGCAAGCGCCGCCACCCAAGAATGGTTTCGTCCCCGACCAAGAAACGGCAATCCGCATCGTGGAAGCCGCCCTACCTCCGATATGCGGCAACGGCTGCGCGGCTCGTAACCGTCCGTTCGAAGCCATGTTGGAGAACGGCATCTGGACCGTCTACGGCAATCCTCCACGACCTGCGGGACAAAGAGGTGGCGGCATGATTCAAGTCCGCATCGACCAGCAAACAGGCGCAGTTCTCTCCCACGCTTTCGCAAGATGAAAGGAAACACGTTGAGCAATATCACCGGCAAGACCCACAGCAACGTCCTCACCGAAGGCCCCTCCCGCGCCGCAGCCCGCGCCATGCTCCGCGGCGTCGGCTTCTCCAAAGAAGATCTCCACAAGCCCATCATCGGCATCGCCAACACCTGGACCGAAATCGGCCCCTGCAACTTCCACCTCCGCGATGTAGCCGAGGCCGTCAAGCAGGGCATCCGCGAAGCCGGCGGCACCCCCATGGAGTTCAACACCGTCACCATCTCCGACGGCATCACCATGGGCACCGAAGGCATGAAAGCCTCGCTCATCTCCCGCGAAGTCATCGCCGACAGCATCGAACTAGTCGCCCGCGGCAACTCCTTCGACGGCCTGGTCTGCATCGCCGGCTGCGACAAAAATATGCCCGCCGCCATCATGGCCCTCGCCCGCCTCGACATCCCCGGCCTCATGCTCTACGGCGGCTCCATCGCCCCCGGCCACATGCACGTCGGCGCCGACAACAAGACCCCCGACCCCACCGCCACCAAAACAATCGACATCACCATCCAGCAAGTCTTCGAAGCCATCGGCTCCCACGCGGCCGGCCGCATCACCGACGCCCAACTCGAAGAAGCCGAAGCCACCGCCTGCCCCGGCCCCGGAGCCTGCGGCGGCCAGTTCACCGCCAACACCATGGCCATGGCCGGCGAATTCCTCGGCATCTCCCCCATCCAACTCACCGGCGTCCCCGCCATGTCCGCCGAAAAACACGCCGCCTCCAAGGCCGCCGGCAAACTCGTCATGGACCTCGCCCGCTCCGGCCTCACCCCCCGCCAGATCATGACGCGCGAATCCCTCGACAACGCCATCGCCGCCGTCTGCGCGTCGGGCGGCAGCACCAACGCAGTCCTCCACCTAATCGCCATCGCCAGCGAGCTCGACATCCCCCTCACCGTCGACGACTTCGACAACATCTCCGAGCGCACCCCCTTCATCTGCGACCTCCAACCCGGCGGCAAATTTGTCGCGAAGGATTATCAAGATGCCGGCGGCTCGCGTGTCCTGGCCAAGCGCCTCCTCGACAAACACCAGCTCCACAACACCCCCACCGTCTCCGGCAAAACTCTCCACGAAGAAGCCGCCCTCGCCGTAGAAACGCCAGGCCAGCAAGTCATCCACCCGTGGTCCAACCCCCTCAAGCCCACCGGCGGCCTGGTCATCCTCAAAGGCAATCTCGCCCCCGAAGGCTGCGTAGTAAAAGTAGCCGGCCACGAGCGCATCCACCACACCGGCACCGCCCGCGTCTTTGACTCTGAAGACGCCTGCTTCCACGCAGTAGAAGCCGGCCTCATCAACCCCGACGACGTCTTAGTCATCCGCTACGAAGGCCCCCGCGGCGGCCCCGGCATGCGCGAGATGCTAGCCGTAACCGCCGCCATCAAAGGTATCCCCGAACTCTCCAAAACCGTAGCCCTCTTAACCGACGGCCGCTTCAGCGGAGCCACCCACGGCCTAATGGCCGGCCACGTAGCCCCCGAAGCTCAACTGGGTGGTCCCATCGCCGCCGTCCACGAAGGCGACACCATCACCTTCGACATCCCCAACCGTAAACTAACCCTCAACGTCCCCGCCGAAGAAATCGCCGCCCGCTTAAAATCCATCAAACCCCCAACCCCCCGCTACAAACGAGGCGTCTTCGCCAAGTACACCAACTCCGTAAGCAGCGCCAGCCAAGGCGCCGTCACCACCTAGAGATCTCGTTGCCGCACTTGCTGTTGCAGTTGTTTTTTTTTGGTTGTCATCCCGTAGGGATCTGCTTCTGTACTCGCTCTTGCCGTTGCTGTTGCACTTGCCTTTCTTTCTGTCATTCCCTCTGGGAATCTGCTTCTGCACTTCCACTTGTTTTTCTAGTTGTCATTCCGAGCGAAGCGAAGAACCTGCTGTCTCCCGTTCTTCGCCCGCACCGGCAACCATCGAAGGGGCACGGCTTCAACCGTGCCATCACCACCACCGCACCACCCGGGCTTCAGCCCCCGAGGTAATTGATTGGCAGACGAATTCCAACCACAGTGGCATGACTATCGAGTCGTAAAAACACGCGTCATCGTGCTGTTACTTTGCTGGATGCCGTTTGGATTTCTACTCGGCATTGGCTCGCCTGCGATATTTGGCTCATACACTCCGGCTTACTTTTTGGCGATCGTGTACATGATCTTCATCGCCTATGCCTGGCTCATGTATGCGTTGTACCCATGCCCGAACTGCGGTAATTCACTACGCGGTCGACAGCTTTATAGCTCGACCTGCAAGAACTGCGGCACACCAATCACTCCGCGTCCCACACGAGGTAGTCATGTCTAACACCAACGCACACCCCACCTTAACCGGCTCCGAAATCCTCTGGGCCACCCTGGCCGGCGAAGGCACCACCACCGTCTTCGGCTACCCCGGCGGCGCCATCCTCCCCATCTATGACGCCCTAAGAAAATTCCCCACCATCCACCACGTCCTCGTCCGCCACGAGCAAGGCGCGGCCCACATGGCCGACGGCTACGCCCGCGCCAGCGGCCGCGTAGGCGTCTGCATGGCCACCTCCGGCCCCGGCGCCACCAACCTCGTCACCGGCCTCGCCACAGCCATGCTCGACAGCATCCCCCTCGTCGCCATCACCGGCCAGGTCTCCTCCAAAGTCCTCGGCAGCGACGCCTTCCAGGAGATCGACATCACTGGCATCACCCTCCCCATCACCAAGCACAACTTCCTCGTCACCCGCGCCGAAGACATCGCCCCCTCTGTCCGCGAGGCCTTCCAGATCGCCCGCTCCGGCCGCCCCGGCCCCGTCCTCGTCGACATCACCAAGGACGCCCAACAAGCCTCCGCCCTCTTCGACTACGACGCCGCACGCCCCGCCGCCTACCGTCCCCACCCTATGCTCCGCGCCGAGTCCTCCTCCATCCGCGAAGCCGTCGAACTCATCCAGCAATCGCAACGCCCCGTCATCCTCGCCGGCCACGGCATCGTCGAATCCGGCGCCGAAAAAGAAGTCATCGCCTTCGCCGAAGCCCACCAGATCCCCATCGCCAGCACCCTGCTCGGCCTCGGCGCCATCCCCGCCGCACACCCTCTTCAACTCGGCATGATGGGCATGCACGGCGAGTCCTGGGTCAACAACGCCATCCAGCAAGCCGACCTCCTCCTCGCCTTCGGCATGCGCTTCGACGACCGCGTCACCGGCAACCTCACCAAGTACTCACCCAACTCCAAAAAAATCCACGTAGAAATCGACCCCTCCGAAATCAACAAAAATGTCCGCGTAGACGTAGCCCTCATCGGCGACCTCAAAGAAGTCCTCAACCTCCTCCAACCTCTTCTCTCAACGGAGAGCGGAGAACGGACAACGGACAACGCCCCCTCATCCTGGCTCGCCGAAATCAACGCCTCCAAAGGCACCGCCGCCGTCCGCGACATCATCAACCTCCCCGACAACGGCCACCTCTACGCCGCGCACGTCATCAACGACATCTGGCACGAAGCCGCCGCCGCCGGCCGCCTCGAACAAACCATCATCGTCACCGACGTAGGCCAGCACCAGATGTGGGAAGCCCAATACTTCAAGCACGAAGCCCCCCGCTCGCTCATCACCTCCGGAGGCCTCGGCACCATGGGCTTCGCACTCCCCGCTGCCATCGGCGCCAAGACCGCCTGCCCCGACAAAGACGTCTGGGTCATCGCCGGCGACGGAGGCTTCCAGATGACGGCCGCCGAACTCTCCACCATCGTGCAAGAAAATCTCGCCATCAACATCGCCGTCATCAACAACGGCTTCCTGGGCATGGTCCGCCAGTGGCAAGAAACCTTCTACGATAAAAATTATTCCGCCTCCCCCATCCTCAGTCCCGACTTCGTCAAGCTGGCCGACGCCCACGGCATCGCCGCAGCGCACGTCACCAAGCGCGCCGAAGTCACCCCCACAGCAACCCGCGCCCGCACCTCTGGCAAGCCCTACCTAATCAACTTCCAGGTAGAAAAAGAAGACGGCGTCTACCCCATGATCACCCCCGGCTCTGGCCTCCACGAAATGGTCCGCCGCCCCACCAACGACCCCCTCCTGGAACTCCCGGAGGACGAGTGAATCCCATTTGGATCGGAATGTTTCAAGTGAGTGGTCCGCGGGACAACGCTCATTTGGACGGCGACGCGGGAGCATGGCTTTGGATCGCTGCTCAAGCTGAGGATGCGGAGAAACTTATCCTTCGGGCAACAAATGTCATGAAAGATTGCGGACTGACAGTAGTCGAATACGAAGACTTGCAGGAAGTGCTTGAAGAGGATGATTTGGCTGAAGAGCTAGCCAAACTAATTCCAGAAGCCCGTCGAAACGTCGAATCCGTTGTTTGCGGCACATGGCATAGGTTCAAGAATCAAGACGCATAAATAGGACGGATATGCTCCCTACATTCTCGAGTGTTATGCATCAAAGACCGGGCGTCGGACACGCCACACGCCGCTGCACGTTTGTAGCTTCGACGGTGATAACGACGTCGCTGGCTGTCCTAGGCTGCAACTCCACCGCCGCCCCGAAGCCCACCGCGAGCCCAGCCGCCACCACCCACTATCCCGCCCGCCCCACTATCCCCCCGCCACCCTTCACCCTCTTCCACCAAACCACCGACGGCTCCTTCACCCTCGTCACCACCCCCGCCGCCACCGACGACCAAATCATCGCCCTCATCTACCAGCTCCGCGACGCCGCCCACACCCGCACCTTCGACAAACTCGGCATCCCCCAATCCAAAGTCGACGCCCGCGACCCCATCGTCTCGTTCCACATCTACCGAGGCCGCAAATGCGCCGCCGAAAAATACGCCGACGGCAAACTCCCCTGCGGCGACCACTACAACGCGTCCGGCGACTACACCTTCGGCGGCGGCGCCAACCACCAGTGGGACGACGGCGCCATCCTCCACCCCACCGCAACCGGCGACCACCAAACCGAACTCTGGAACACCAACACCCCCTACGCCGCTTCCTCCACCAACTGACAACTGAGAACTGAGAACGGACAACCAACATGCTCCACACCTTCGTCGCACTAGTTCAAGACAAGCCCGGCGTCCTCACCCGCGTCGCCTCTCTCTTCCGCCGCCTCAACATCAACATCGTCTCGCTCACCGTAGGCGAATCCGAGCGCGCCGACACCTCGCGCATGACCATCGTCGCCGACGCACCCGAGAACGCCGCGCACCGCATCCGCGCCTCTCTCTACAAGCTAGAAACCACCATCGACGTCGACGAAGTCAACCGCTCCGAAGCCGTCGTCCGCGAGCTCTGCCTCATCAAGGTAGCCGCCGGCCCCAACCAGCCCCACGGCCTCCACTCCCGCTCCCAAATCTTCGAGCTCGCGCAAGTCTTCCGCGCCCGCGTCGTCGACCTCGCCCCCGAGTCCATCATGTTAGAAATGACCGGCAGCGCCAGCAAGATCGAAGGCCTCCTCCAGGTCCTCCGCGAAAGCTCCTACACCGTCCTCGAAGTCTCCCGCACCGGCCGCATGGCCATGCGCCGCGGCCACCACACCACCCGCGTCCTCAAGGCCCTCGGCACCCCCACCAACCAACCCTCGCCCTCCGCGCAGGAGGACCACCACAACATCACCGACGACGAAATCCTCCCCACCGAATTCGACGAGGACTAGGAAGCTGTCTCGAAGCGTGGATACGATTTCCAAAACTTCCATAAACTAATAACTGACAACTGAGAACTGACAACCCGAAAGGCACTCCCCCATGGCAAAGACCTACCACGACGCAGACGCAGACCTCTCCCTCATCCAATCCAAAAAAGTCGCCATCATCGGCTACGGCTCCCAGGGCCACGCCCACGCCCTCAACCTCAAGGACTCCGGCGTCGACGTCCGCGTAGGCCTCCGCCCCAACTCCCCCAACGCCAAGAAAGCCGCCCTCGCCGGCCTCCACGTCGGCTCCGTCGCCGAAGTCTCCGCATGGGCCGACGTCATCATGAACCTCACCCCCGACCAGACCGCCGCCCGCGTCTACCACGACGAGATCGCCCCCAACATGAAGCCCAACGTCACCCTCATGTTCGCGCACGGCTTCAACATCCGCTTCCGCACCATCACCCCTCCGCCCACCGTCGACGTCTCGCTCGTCGCCCCCAAGGCCCCCGGCCACCGCGTCCGCGAAGTCTTCACCGAAGGCGGCGGCGTCCCTGCGCTCGTAGCCGTCGAGCAGGACGTCAGCGGCACCGCCCTCGCTCTCGCTCTCTCCTACGCCAAGGGCATCGGCTGCACCCGCGCCGGCGTCCTCCAGACCACCTTCACCGAGGAGACCGAGACCGACCTCTTCGGCGAGCAGGCTGTCCTCTGCGGCGGCACCTCCGCCCTCGTCAAGGCTGGCTTTGAGACCCTCACCGAAGCCGGCTACCAACCCGAGCTCGCCTACTTCGAAGTCCTCCACGAGCTCAAGCTCATCGTCGACCTCATGCAGCGCGGCGGCCTCGAGTACATGCGCCACTCCATCTCCGACACCGCCGAGTGGGGCGACTACGTCAGCGGTCCGCGCATCGTCACCCCCGCCGTCAAGCAGGCCATGAAGGAAGTCCTCGCCGACATCCAGTCCGGCGCTTTCGCCGAGCGCTTCATCGCCGACCAGAACTCCGGCCGCAAGGAGTTCGAAGCCTTCCGCGCCCAGGACCGCAACCACCCCATCGAAAAAGTTGGCGCCGAACTCCGCGCCGGCATGCCCTTCCTCGACCCCGTCAAAGTAGTCGACGGCGCCGTAGTCAAAGCCTGACCGGCCCCCAACCACCCCAACCCCCGAAGACCCATGTCTCTCTCCGAGGCATGGGTCTTCTCATTTCCGCCACACCTTAACCCTCGTCGTCCGCGCAGGACCTCTAACCAGTCTTTCGCGACGGCTCCGCCGCACTCCCCCGCAACCGCACGCTTTTCAACTTCCAGCTAAACTGCCGCTTCCGCAACATTGCCGCAAACTGTTCCGCCGGCACCGCTGGGCCGAAGTAAAACCCCTGCGCCTCATCACAACCGTGCGCCCGCAAAAACTTCATCTCCTCGAGAGACTCAACGCCCTCCGCCACCACCCGCAGCTTCAGGCTCCGTCCCATCCGGATGATCGCCACAGCGATCGACGTCTCGTCCAGCTGCTCCTTCACCGGGTGAAGAAACGACCGGTCAATCTTCAGAATATCCACTGGCAGTTTTTTCAGATGGCTCAGGCTGGAGTAGCCCGCGCCGAAATCGTCAATCGACACCTTCACCCCCATCCCCCGCAGAGATTGCAGCACCGCCAGCGCACGCTCCGGCAGTTGCATCAGCACCGCCTCCGTGAGTTCCAGCTCCAGCGACGCAGCACTCAGCCCGCTGTCCTCCAACACCCTGACCACCTCGTTGCGAAAGTTCGCATCCTGCAGCTGCATCGCCGAAACATTCACCGCCATACTCACCGCAGGCAAGCCTTCCTCCAGCCAGCACTTCGCCTGCCGGCAGGCCTCGCGCAGCACCCACGCGCCAATCGGCAACATCAGCCCACTCTCTTCCGCCACCGCAAGAAACGTCTCCGGCGCCACGGCCCCGCGCGGCGCGCTGGTCCACCGCAGCAGCGCCTCCACCCCCGCAATCGCTCCTGTCTTCAGATCGATCGTGGCCTGGTAGTGCAGCTGAAATTCGTTCTCTTCCAGCGCCCGCCGCAGGTCCTTCTCCATCGACCGCCGATACAGCGCGCGTGCATCCATCGCCGGCTTGAAAAACTTGTAGCATCCCCGGCCACTCGCCTTCGCCTGGTACAGCGCCGTATCGGCATGCCGCATCAGCGTCTCCGCATCCCCTCCGTCCTCTGGATAGCGGCTCACTCCAATGCTCGCCGAAATAGAAATCCGATCCTCGCCAATCGAGTGCACCCGCGCCACCGCCTCGAGGATCCTTTCCGTCACCACCTCCGCGTCGCCCCTGGTTCTCACGTCTTGCAGCAGCACCACGAACTCATCGCCACCCTGCCGGCTCACCGTATCCGGCGTCCGCACCTGTCCTTCCAGCCGCTCCGCCACCGACTGCAGCAGCTTGTCCCCCACCACGTGCCCCAGCGAATCGTTCACCTGCTTGAACCGGTCCAGGTCGATATACAGCACCGCAACTTCACCCGAGTGCCTCTCCGCCAGCGCAATCGCCTGTCCCAGCCTGTCCTCGAACAGCAGCCGGTTCGGCAGCCCCGTCAGAAAATCATGCTGCGACGCATGCATCATCTCTTCCGCCACGCGCCGCGCCTCGCTCACATCGCGAAACACAATCACCGACCCCGTCACCTTCCCATTCCGCCCGTGGATCGGTGCCGTCGAGTCCTCTATGTAAATCTCCCCCCCATCCTTGCGCATCAGAATGCAACACCCCGGCAGATGTCCCGGCCGGTGTTCCCCCACCGACAACGCGCTCGCACGCGTGACCCTCTCCCGCGTCGTCGCATCCAGAATCTTGAACACCTCGTCAATCGACCGGCCCCGCGCCTTTCCCACCACCCACCCCGTCAATCGCTCCGCCGCCCCGTTGAGAAAGATAACCTTGCCCTTCCCGTCCGTACTGATCACCGCATCCCCAATGGACTCCAGCGTCACCTGGGCGCGATCCTCCTGGCTAACGTTTGCTCTCTTGATGCCGGCTCTGGACACTTGACCCACCTCTCGACGGGACCGATCCCGCAACCCTATCAGCGCCCACACGAACTACGCCCTCTCCTCCATCAGACACCAACGCTACTCTGGACGTTGCATTGGGCCACCTGTCAGTTTGTGAAATGGACACCGTCCGAATACCGCCGCCCCTCCCTCACCCATCCCTCCACCCTCGTCCTCCCCCTCGCACCTGCACCTCACCCCCGCGCATCTCATCCCAATAGCCCCACCCGACGTAAGGAGTACCGCATGTCCGCCACCGCCCTCCGCCTCAACGCCTTCGGTCTCGACCATCTATCCCTCGAACCCCTCACCCTCCCCGACCCCGGCCCCACCGAAGTCCTCGTCGACCTCCACGCCGCCAGCCTCAACTACCGCGACCTCATGGTCATCCTCGGCACCTACAACCCGAAGATGACTCTCCCCCGCATCCCCGGCTCCGACGCCGCCGGTATCGTCACCGCCATCGGCTCCGCCGTCACCCGCTTCAAGGTAGGCGACCACGTCACCAGCCTCTTCTTCCAGGACTGGCTCGACGGCCCCATCCAACCCACCACCGGCAAGTCCGCCCTCGGCGGCCCCATCGACGGCGTCTTCTCCACTCAGCACCTCTTCCCCGAGACCGGCCTCATCCACGCCCCCTCTGGCTACTCTCACGCCGAAGCCGCCACCCTCCCCTGCTCTGCCCTCACCGCCTGGAACGCCCTCGTCGAGCGCGGCCACCTCCACGCCGGCCAGACCGTCCTCCTCCTCGGCACCGGCGGCGTCTCGCTCTTCGCCCTCCAGTTCGCCAAGGCCCACGGCGCCCGCGTACTCATCACCAGCTCCTCCGACGAAAAACTAGCCCGCGCCCGCACCCTCGGCGCCGACGAAACCATCAACTACCGCACCACCCCCGACTGGGACCGCGAAGTCTTCCGCCTCACCACCAACCGCGGCGTCGACCACATCGTAGAAGTCGGCGGAGCCGGCACCCTCCCTCTCTCCCTCAAAGCCGTAACCCCCGGCGGCTACATCTACCTCATCGGCGTCCTCGCCGGCAAAGGCCAGCTCATCGACCCCACACCCATCCTCGCCAAGGCCATCCACCTCGAAGGCGTCTACGTCGGCAGCCGCGCCATGTACGCCCGCATGATCGCCGCCATAGAAACCAACCACCTCCGCCCCGTCATCGACCGCACCTTCCCCCTCACCCAGGCCGCCCAGGCTCTGTCCTATCTCCAGTCCGGCAGCCACTACGGCAAAATCGTGCTCGACTTAAAATCCTAACCAGCGCACGCGTTCTTTACGCTCGCGATCCGCCAGGGACCTATGATTACTTCCCCAGAACTCGAAAAAATCCCACTCTTTGCAGACGTTGAAGAACAGGAACGGCAACGCCTCGCCCGCCATGCTGCCGACATTCACCTCGAGCCGGGCGAGTGGCTCGTTCGCGAAGGCGAGGAGCCGCGCTTCTTTGTCGTCCTCGCCGGCGAGCTCGAAGCGGCCAAAGACATCATGGGCCAGCGTCGCGTGCGCGGCCGCACGGTCGCCGGTGAGTTCACGGGTGAAACGCCCATCTTCATGGGCACCGCCAACATCGTCTCCATTCGTGCCGTCACCAAATGCCGCGTCGCTCGCTTCGACCGCCAGCAGCTCCAGGAGCTCGTCCGCGATAGCCCCTCCGCCGCCGAAATCGTCTTCTCCACCATGACATCTCGCTTCGCCAGGGCGCAGACTCTCGCTCGCGACACTCCCTCCGCACGCGTCGACATCTCCGGATCCAAGTACGACCTCAATTGCCGCGCTGTCCGGGCGTTTCTCTCTGCCAATCGTGTTCAGTACGATTGGCATCCGAACATGACAGATCCGCCCGACGGCATCACCATTTCGGTCGAGGGCACGCCAATCGAGGATCCCTCTGTCCGCCACGTTGCCGAAGCCCTGGGCTTCCAGACCGTTCCCAAACACCAGCAGTACGACATCATCATCGCCGGCGCCGGTCCTGCCGGCCTGGCCGCCGCTGTCTATAGCGCGTCGGAAGGCCTCAAGGTTCTGCTGGTCGAACGCTTCGCCGCAGGCGGCCAGGCCGGCACCTCCGCGCGCATCGAAAACTACCTCGGCTTTCCCGGCGGCATCTCCGGGGACGAACTCACCGAACGCGCCCTCAAGCAGATCAAACATTTCGGGGTCGAGATGCTCGTCAAACGCAATATCGACGAAGTCCAATCGCTCACGGGCGGCCACTGCGTCACCCTCGACGGCGGCGACCAGATCACCGCCTCCGTCCTCCTTCTCACCACCGGCGTCTCCTGGCATCGCCTCGACTTCGAAGGCCATGACGATTTCTTCGGCCGCGGCATCCTTTATGGCGCCTCTCGTTTCGACGGTGTTGCCGTCACCGGCAAGCGGATCTTCATCGTCGGCGGCGGCAACTCCGCTGGACAAGCCGCCGTCTTCTACTCCGGCTATGCCGCCGAAGTCATCATGCTCGTCCGCGGCGCCGGCCTCGCCCAAACCATGTCGCAGTACCTCATCCAGCAGATCCGCGATAAGGCCAACATCCGCGTCGAACCCTATACCCAGGTCTCTGCCGTCCACGGCCAAAACTATCTCGAGCAGATCACCACCACCCATTGCCCACCCAGCGGCCCCGAATCCACCTCCACCCGCGACGCCCGGGCCCTCTTCATCATGATCGGTGCTGTCGCCAAAACCCAATGGCTGCCCCCCGCCCTCGAGCGCGACGCCAACGGCTACATCTGCACCGGTCGCGACCTCACCACCTGGGCCCTCGACCGCGAGCCCTTCGCCCTGGAAACCAGCATCCCCGGCATCTTCTGCGCCGGCGACGTTCGTCACGGCTCCGTCAAGCGCGTCGCCAGCAGCGTAGGGGAAGGCAGCATGTCGATCGCCTTCATCCACGAATACCTAGCCCTCACGCCCCCGCCAGCGAGCAAATAGCCACTTCAACGCAATCACCCACACCCAACCCTCGCCGTCCGCGCCTACTGCTCCGGCAAGCTTTCTGCCAGTTCACCCACGCGCGAAAGAAACAGCTTCAGTATCGGAGAAGCATTGGCCCTGCGATACCCCACAGACAAATCAATCGTCGGCCCAGCGCCCCCCAGTGGCCGAGTGGTCACAGAGGCTGGAAGAAACGTCTTCGCATAACGAGGCAGCAGAGCAATGCCTCGCGTAGACGCAATCAGGGACATGACGCCCCCCAGGTTGTCGACCTCATGGCTCGGTTTAATTTCGATGCCATTGCCTTTGAGATATCGATCGATCGCCCGCCGCAGCGCCGGCTGTTTCCCTGAAATGCTGAGCGCCGTTCCAGAAACGCTGATGAATGTCTCACCGACAATCTCACGCACATCGATCGCAGTCTTAACAGCGAAGGGATGATCGGAAGGCAGGAACACCTCGAACGTTTCTTCCACAAGAGGCCTGTACTCCAGGTCGCCGCTTCCATCTTCCCTGCGCAGAAACGCCACATCAATTCCACCATGCAGCAGAGCCTCGGCAAGCTGCGGAGAGTTCTGAGTCGAAATCACCACGTGAATATTCGGCAATTCGTTTCGAAGAAGCTTCAACGCTTCAGGAAGCCACGTGGTGTCATGCCCGATCATGAAGCCCAAAGCAAACGAAGGCTTCGTTGGGAAGGCCGTCCGCCGGGCAGACTGCACTGCTACCTCTGCCTGGGAAAGCATCACGCGTGCATGGTCCAGGAACACGCGACCCGACGGCGTCAATTCGACACCCTTTGCTCCCCTTATGAAAAGCGACGTACCCACTTCATCCTCTAGATCCCGAATCTGGCGACTCAAAGACGGCTGCGTGATATGCAACCTCTCCTCCGCGGCCAGCTTGAGGCTCCGCGCTTCGGCAACAGCCACAAAGTAACGAAGATGCCTGAGCTCCAAAAATCACCTCTGCCTGAAAAGCATACCCCTCTGCATAGAAAGTAATTCTATTCATGACCTTTCGAGGTTATGGTCAGTAATACAGTTCGTCGCCTCAGAACCACCTAAACAGGCGTTCCTGCCTTTTGCCTCATCTAACTCTTCGCTTCATCGACGCCGTCGCCCGGCGGAAAGGGGAATACTCATGCCTCACTCATTAAAAGGAAAAGTGGCACTCGTAACGGGAGGATCCCGCGGCATCGGTGCCGCCATCGCAAAACGTCTCGCCGCCGACGGTGCTTCCGTAGCCATCACCTACGCAAAGGATGCCACCGCAGCTTCCGCCGTCGTCAAAGCCGCCGAACAGGCAGGCGCCAAGGCCCTCGCCATCCAGGCCGACGCGATCGATGCCGATGCCATCAAAGCTGCGGTCGAGAAAACCGTCGCCACCTTCGGCGCGCTCGACATCCTCATCAACAACGCCGGCACCGCGATCCCCAAGCTCTTCGAAAACACCACCGTCGATGAGTTCGATCACATGCTCAACCTCAACATTCGCGGCGTACTCATTACCACCCAGGCCGCCTTGAAGCACATTAAGAAAGGTGGTCGCATCATCACCATCGGCTCCTGCGTCGGCGAGCGCGAGATGACGCCCGGCCTCGCTGTCTACGCCGCCACCAAGGCCGCCGTCAAACTCTTTACCCAGGGCTTGTCCCGGGAAGTTGGCGAGCGCGGCATCACCGTCAACAACGTTCAGCCAGGGCCAATCGACACCGACCTCAATCCCGCCGCGGGCGATTGGGCAGCGCCCCAAATAGCAGCCACCGCGCTCAAACGCTACGGCACCGTCGATGAAGTAGCCGCGCTGGTAGCCTTCGTCGCCAGTCCCGAAGCCTCCTACATCACCGGAGCCAGTCTCACCGTCGACGGAGGAACCAACGCCTGACGCTCCATCGCCGAGCGCGCATAGCCTCGCATCTCGCATCTCTGAAGCGATATCATGCACAAGGAGATCTGGAGGCCCGCAATGCGTATTGGAATGCTCACCGGTGGTGGAGATTGTCCCGGACTCAACGCCGTCATCCGCGCCGTCGTGCGCAAAGGCGTCCTCCACTACAACGACGAATTCCTCGGCTTCCTCGAAGGCTGGCGCGGCGTCCTCGACGACCGCACCATGCCTCTCGACCTCGTCACCACCACCGGCATCCTGCAGCGCGGCGGCACCATCCTTCGCTCCTCCCGCACCAACGTCAAGAAGATCGAAGGCGGCTTCGAGCGCTGTCTCGAAGTCATCTCCTCTCACAAACTCGACGCCCTCATCGCCATGGGCGGCGACGACACGCAATCCATCTCCGTCGAACTTGCCAAGCGCAACATCAACGTAGTCGGCGTTCCCAAAACCATCGACAACGACCTCTCCGGCACCGACGCCTGCTTCGGCTTCGACACCGCCGTCACCATCGCCACCGAAGCCATCGACCGCCTCCACTCCACCACCGAAGCCCACTCCCGCGTCCAGGTCGTCGAAGTCATGGGCCGCGATGCCGGCTGGATCGCCGTCACCTCCGGCATCGCCGGCGGCGCCGACGTCATCCTCGCCCCCGAACATCCCATCGACATCGACGACGTAGTCCGTCTCCTCCGCGCCCGCTGGGAATCCGGCAAGCGCTTCGCCATCGTCGTCGTAGCCGAAGGCGCCAAGCTCCCCGAGCATACTGGCCAGACATCTGTCGGAACGAAACTAGACTCCTTCGGCCACGTCCGCCTCTCCGGCATCGGCCAGGTCCTCGCCGAAGAGATCGAAAAGCGCACCGGCTACGAAACCCGCAGCGTCAACCTCGGCCACACCCAGCGCGGAGGCACCCCCACGGCCTACGACCGCATGCTAGCCACCCGCTACGGCGTAGCCGCCATCGACCTCGTCCACGCCGGAAACTTTGGCCAGCTCGTAGTCCTCAAGGGCACCCAAATCTCCACCATCCCCATCGCCGACGCCATCGCCAAAACCCGCACCGTCACCCCCGACCTCTTCGAAGTAATCAAATCCCTCCAGCCCCAACCCTGACCCCACCCAATACGTTTTTGCAGTTGTTTTTCTTTCTGTCATCCCGCACGGATCTGCTTCTTCTGTTGCAGTTGCTGTTGCTGTTGCTGTTGCTGTTGCCGTTGTCGTTGCATTTGCCGTTGCCTGTTCCACCGGATTAGCAGGGGGCTTCAGCCCCCTGAATAGCCCCCACCCAGAAGCGGGCTTCAGCCCCGGGCCTTTGCCCTTGCCGTTGCCTTTCTTTCTGTCATTCCCTTCGGGAATCTGCTTCTTCTTCCTTTACCTCCAGCCGTCATCCGACCTGCGCGAGCCCGAGTACGAGGCACCCGCCCTTCGCTCGCGCAGCAAGCGCCCGTCCTTGCCTGTAGCTAAAAGCTAAAAGCTCCCCACCAGCCAGGACTGTTAACCAAACCCCTCGCCAACCGTTGTACCAGGTGAACACCAACCTCAACGGTTAGACAAGGAGCATCATGAGTCCCTGGTCCGTCTTAGAAGACGCCATCGTCGGTTCCACCATTGGTTGGATCGTCTGGGTGGTCTTCACCTCTCTCCGCCGCTACCTCATCGCGAAAACCAAAGCCCGCCTCCAGGAAAAAATCCTCGAGCGCATCACCTCCTCCGACGCCCTCGCAACCCTCGCCGCCAACGACTCCGGCCGCCACTTCCTCGAGTCCATCACCGTCGAAGACTCCCAGCCCGTCTCCCCCTCCGGCCGCATCCTCTTCGGCATCCAGGCTGGCCTCGTCCTCCTCTGCTTCGGCCTCGCCATCCTCACCCTCCACCGCCATATCTACGATCCCAACGGAGGCTTTATCATCGTAGGCACTGGAGGCATCGGCCTTGGACTCGGCTTTCTCACTGCATCGGCTGCCAGCCTCCTCATGTCCCGCAAGCTCGGGCTCATCCCCAGTGAATCGCGCGGCTGATCCCACCACCGCGGCCATGCCCAGCTCGCTCGACCACGCTGCCTCCACCGCAGCCGTGCTCAGCGAGCTGGCCTTTCAGCGCCTCTACGACGCCAACGCCACCAACATCCACAGCTACCTCCTCGCCGTCTCCGCCCGCCGCGATGTTGCCGACGACCTTCTGCAGGAAACCTTCTGCCGTCTCCTCCTCCACCCCAAATCCACCGCGCATCTCGACGCTCTCGAGCTCCGCCGCTACCTCTTCCGCATCGCCACCAACCTCCTCCGCGACCGCCACCGCTCCGGCGACACCACTCCCTTCGCCGACCCGCCCGAGCCCGCCACGCACCCCACTCCCGACACCACCCTCGACATCGCCCGCATGCTCAGCGCCCTCAAGCCTCGCGAGCGCGAGCTCCTCTGGCTCGCCTACGTCGAAGGCATGGACCACGCAGAAATCTCCGCCGCTACCGGCCTCAACCGCCTCAGCGTCCGCACCCTCCTCTTCCGCGCCCGCCACAAAGCCAAACAATTCCTAACCCCCGCAGAAGGTTCTCGATGACCCCCACCGACCCCACCACAAACCCAACCACCACGAAACCGGGTGCCCCACGTCTCGCTTCTGAGACATGGGTTTCCACAAACCTCCCCGGAGACCACCTCCCCGAAAACCAACTCCGCCGCGCCCTCCGCACCTACGCCGCCACCCTCGCCGCCGAGCACACCCCACCGCCCGCAGCCGCCATCCTCTTCCGCGTCGAGCGCCGCCGCCGCCGCCTCGCCATCCAGCGCGCCGAGCGCCCCCTGCTCATCATGCAGACCCTCAGCATCGTCTCCGCAATCTTCGCCGCCGCCTGGTTAGCCTACCGATTCGCGCCACACACCCTCCCCACCCTCAACCCCACCACCCTCGCGCTAGCCGTCGCCTGCACCACCCTCGTTCTCGCCGGCTGCTGGGCCATGCTCCACGCCAGCCGCCACCCCTCCGCCTAGCAGCACCCACCACACAAAACCCTCGCCGTCCGCGCCGTCCGCGTAGGACCCTACGTCAGGTGCTTCAGCATCCAGTGCGCCACCCAGTGCCACGCCCGTGTATCTCCCAGCGGAATCTCCAGCCGCTCCATCGCCCACACAAACGGCGCCGCCACCATGGTCACCGTCATCACCCTTCCCTGGCTCAGCAAGTCATACATCACCGGCAGCAACAGCAGCCCCGTATACGCCCAGTGCGACCAGCCCTGGCTCAACCCCCACGCCGCCCACGGCCACCGGTCAATCCCCGCATCCATCATCGAGAGCACCGCATACAGCGCCAGCCGCTTATGCATCTCCGGCCGCCGTCGCCACACATACGACATCCCCAGCAGCGTCCCGAACATCACCATCCCCATCACCGACACCAGCGAGAACGTATAAGGATCCGCCACCGGAAACGCACTCGGCATAATCAGGTCCCGTCGAATCTCATCCGCAGCCGACACCACGCCCAGCGGAATCATCAACACCGCCAGCCCATAAACCGTGAGCCCCAGCGTCATGTGCAGCGCAACGCGCCGCGCCGCAATCAGCGCCACCTGCACCCCGAACAGCGCCAGGAACACCGAAAACACAATCCCGTGCGCAATAATAACCCCACTTGAAAGCGCGGCAGGCTTCGCACCCAGCGGAAAATAAAACTTCCGAAATCCCAGCAGGATCGTCGCCATCATCAGCAGCGTCATCACGCAAAAAAACACGCGTTCTTGTGTCCTATGCCCCGGCTTAACCCGCCGCACCACTACCGCTCCCAGAACCTCTGTACCCATCTGCAAGCCCTCCAGATAGCAACTAGTGGCCCGGGGAAGCAGCACGCTCCCACCCCGCAAACGTATCATCCCCCGCCTCGCAGCGGAAAACTTCTTTACCTCACCTTGCCGTGTGCCCCATCCGTACGTGCACTTTGCACAACGCGCCCTCCGCAGCCCCCACGCCCGCCTCGCAAAATCCCACCCCTAGCCGTTCTCCACCCGCGCCTTCATATCCGCGTACGCCGCCTCAATCAGCCCCCTCAGCGCATCCTCGTGCGCCTCGCCCCGCACCCGCAGCTTCACATGCCGCATGAACTTCCCCGTCCCCTGCAACAATCCATCCGGATCCTTCAGCCCCGCGCCCTGAAAGAATCCCACGTTCACATGCGCCGTAAACACATTCACATACCCAAACGGCACATCCCCCAGACACGCCACCGGACATCCATCATGCAGCACCTCCCGCACCTCGTCCCCGCATCCCCGCATCACCTCGAACCATTGCCGCGCCATCTCCCCCAGCTCGCCCGCGCGCGCTTCGAACCACGCATCAATCGCCGCATCGCGCTCCACCGTCCCGTCCAATGTCAGCAACTCCGCTCTCATCGCAACTCCCTCAACCGCCGCTACCCCGGAATTCTACGGCCCGCCACCCGCCACCGTACAGCCTCCCGCTTGCCAAGCGCCAGGTATACGGTGTATACCTGTGTACGTATACGACGTATACCTATGAGCCGATCCCCCAAACCCGCCGCCCCCAAGCCCACCACCGCCGCCTCCATCCTCGCAGCCGCGCGTGACCTCCTCGACCGCCAGGGCCACGCCGCCGTCGCCATGCGCCCCGTCGCCGAAAAAGTCGGCATCACCCCCATGGCCATCTATCGCCACTTCGCCGACCGCGACAGCCTGCTCAACGCCGTCGCCAACGCAGGCTTCCAGGACCTCGCCGCACAGCTCCAGTCCATCCACCTCAAGGGCAACGTCGAGCACCGCCTCCTGCAGGTCGGCGACGTCTTCCTCGACGCCGCGCTCGAATCCCCCAACCTCTACGAACTCATGTTCCTCGTCCCCCGCGAGGGCGCCCGCGTCTATCCCCGTGACTTCAAAGCCCGCCGCTCCCCCACCTTCAATCCCACCGTAACCATTCTCGAGAACGCCATGCGTGCCGGCGAACTGCAACCCGACGACCCGATCGAAATCGCCTTCGAGCTTAGCGCCCTCTCCCACGGCCTCCTCGTGCTCTATCTCGGCGGCCGCGTCGCCCAGACCGAAAAGCAATTCCGCTCCCTCTACCAGCGTTCCTTCAGGAGATACCTCAATGGCCTTCGTTGAGAAGCACCCGATCCTCGCCGCAACCCTCGCCGTCCTCGCCACCGCCGCGCTACTCCTCGCCGGCAACGGCATGAACCCCGTCTGGCCCGTGATGTGGATCGCCTTCCTCCCCATCCTGCTCTTCGCCGCGGAGACAACCTCGTGGCTCCTCGCCGCTTCAGCCGCCGCGCTCTCCATGCTGCTCGGCAGCCTCACCATGCTCTACTACCTCCACTTCGTTCTGCGTCTTCCCATCACCGCGTGGCTCATTCCGTTTTCAATCGCCTCGCTGCTCTTCGCCGCAGGCACTCTTCTCTTCCGCGCACTCCTCCATCGCGGAGCCGTCTTCAGCTCGGTCATCGCCCTTCCCGCCTTCTGGTCGGTCGTCGAATACCTCGCCAGCTTCGTCCCCGCCAACGGCACCGCCGGCAGCCTCGCCTACACGCAGCAGAGCTTTCTCCCCATCCTGCAAGTCGCGTCGCTTACCGGCCCCTGGGGCATCACGTTCCTTCTGCTGCTCTTCCCAACCGCACTCGCCGCCACGCTGTATCTCCGCCGCAGAAATCTCCCCCACGCAACCCTCATCCTCGCCTCCGCCCTCGCCCTTCTCGCCGCGGCCATCCTCTTCGGCACCCTCCGCCTGGCCGCACCCACCTCGCCGCACACCGTAACCATCGGCCTTCTAGACACCGACACCGTAGTCTTCGCGCAACAACCCACCGAAATGCAGCACCTCATCCAAACCTACGCCCAGCAAGCCGAGACCCTCGCCCGCCGCGGCGCTACCCTCATCGTCATGCCCGAGAAGACCGGCCTGCTACTCACCACCAACACGCAAACCATCGACCCCATTCTGCAGTCAGTAGCCGACCGCACCGGCGCGACCCTCATCCTCGGCGTCCTCCACGTAGTCGCTCCAGCTTCCTTCAACGAGGCCCGCATCTACACGCCCCTCCAGCCCATCGCCACCTACGACAAGCAGCACATGCTCCCGCCCTTCGAATCCGACCTCACCCCCGGCACCGCGCTCACGCTGCTCTCGAAATCACCCGCCCCCATCGGCGTCGCCATCTGCAAAGACATGGACTTCATCCACCCCGCACTCGACTACGGCCGCGCCGGCATCGACCTCCTCCTCGATCCCGCCTGGGACTTCACCCTCGACCGCACCTGGCACGGCCACATCGCCATCATGCGCGGCGTCGAGGGCGGATATGCCATCGCCCACGCCGCCAAGAGCGGCTTCCTCACCGTCACCGACGACCGCGGCCGCATCCTCGGCGAAACTCGCACCAACACCGCACCCTTCGCGACCCTCCTCGTAAACGTCCCCCTGCATCACGACCGCACCCTCTTCGATCGCTACGGCACCTGGTTCCCCAAGCTCGCAGCGCTCCTCCTCCTCGCCGCCGGCCTACGCCTGGCCACCGCACCCCGCAGAGCATGAACACAACCCATCGTTGCAGTTGCCGTTGCCGTTGCCGTTGCTAAAAGCTAGAAGCTTCTACTCCGACAAAATTCCCGCCGTCCGCGCAGGACCGCAGGACAGATATCGTTCCACCTCCACCTTCCCCGCATAGGCCGCCCACTCCGCAGCAGTCCCACCAAACATCGTGTCCTTCAAATCCACCCGGGCACCGCGCTCCACCAGCAGCCGCACCACCGCCCCATGCCCGGCCAGCGCTGCCTGGTGCAACGGCGTCGCATGAGCATGCCCTCCCGGCGGATTGTAGCGATTCGGATCTTCCCCCGCATCCAGCAGCGCCAGCACAATCTCCGCATGACCAAACTGCGCAGCCACCGCCATCGCCAGCCATCGATCATTCGCCGTCGCTTTCTTAAGTAGCCGGCGAAACTCATCTACTCGCCCCAGCGCAGCCGCAACCGCCACATCCACCTTCGCCCCTTCGTCAATCAGCGCCAGCACCGCATCATGTTCGTCGAGCACCGCAGCCGGCCGAATCGCCTTGTCCGGATCCGCTCCATACGCACAGAACAGCGCGATCAACGGGCGCGTCATCCCACACTCCCGCGCCACGCTGCCCGTCGCCACCAGCATCAACGCTTCATCGCGCGATTCCTTCTCCGGCCCCGCCTCCAGAATCACCCTCGCAACCTCGACAACATTCGCCGGCAACCTGCCATGCCGCACCGGATTCTCCGCCACAAACTCCAGCAGCGTTGGCGACCGAAAATAATTCTTCCCCTCAAACAGCACGTGTTGCTTCACCAGCTGCGGATGATCCTGCAACAGCCGTCGCAGCCCCTCCGCATCGCCAGCATCGAGCAGATCCACCGCACGGCGAAACGTCGGATCCTCTATCCGCTCATGATGTGGCAAGTCGAGCCGGTCCGCCAGCGTCGGCCTCTCCACATGCCGCTTCATCCGCGCCCAACTCGCGAATCCATGTGATCGCGCCACCGTAAGCTGCGCGTCACTCAAGCGAAACCCCGCACCGAAAACTTCAGCATCACCGGCATGCCCGAAGCGCGGATGAAACTCGCGAATCGTCTGCGCTGCTTCCGGCATCCGCGCAGCGCGCTGCTTCAACAAATCCTTGGCTTGATGTTTCAGATGTTCGAGGTTTGGCTTCGGAGGGAGAACCCGTACCGGCATAACGAACTTCCTTTCGCTCGCCCGGGTCCGCTTTGCGTTGGGCAGAAAGTGAGTTCGTAAAACGACGCACTGCGAAACAACCAGGTGGACTTCTGTCCTTCCCGCGGACCGGATGCGCCCTTAGCGCAACCCAAGACTAGCACGCCCGAAACCAGGCGCCGCCCACATTTGCATCCCGATCGCATCCCGATGCGACGCTTTCCCGTCGCCCAACGACCCTCTCAAGAACACTTGACGTCACCCTCGAAAAACCATCAAAATCCACAACCCGAAACCACGCTCAAGCAGTCGATGCGCAACCCGAAACCCACCTAAGCCGCGCCAACTCCCCGCGCAAAAAATCGCCCCCATGCAGGGGGCGATCTTTGTACAGCCAGTCCAGAATAATCTTCGCTACCGACTCACCAACTAACTGGGGATAATCTCAACTCCGCGCCAGAACGCCACATGATGCTTGACGGTCTTTGCCGCAGACTTTGGATTCGGGTAATACCAGGCCGCATCCGGGTTTTCCTGTCCATCCACAAGCACCGTGTAATACCGTGCCATACCCTTCCATGGGCAGTTCGAACTCGTCGAACTGGGACGCAGAAACGCCCTGTTTACAGTCTCTTCGGGGAAATAAATGTTCCCCTCAATGGTCTCTACCTTGTCGCTCTCAGCAATCGTCTGTCCGTTCCAAATCGCCTTTGCCATATACGCCCTTCCAATAGTTTCAGTCAGTTGCAGCGACCAGACGTCCCCGCACTTGCGAGGCAGTAGAAAGCGTCCATGCCGCAGTTGGAGCCGCGTGCCTCTACCCTTATACCATAAACCTATTGGAAATGGGAAGTCCTCGCTACGGTTCCTCCAGAACCCCATATACCTTTGCCCGCAAAACGGTTACGCCACCGCCTCCACCACCGCACGCGTCTTCTCCGGGTCTGGACGCCGCCGCTCCGTTACCTCCTCCTTCACCTTCGGAGGCCCTATCTTCTTCTCATAGCTGCACTCAGGAGCCGTCACCACCTCCTCCTCCTTGACCCCCTTGCGCGGCCGCCGCTTCGGCAACGCCTCCCGATTGTTCGGGCAGATCAGAAACGTCCCGTCAGCATTCGCATATTCCACCAAATACGCCGAATCGCACTTCGGGCACGTCTCATTCACCAGTTTCTGATTGCTCGTAAAGTCGCACTTCGGATACCGCGTGCACCCATAGAACGTGTCGCCGCGCTTGTTCTTGCGCACCGCCACCTCCCCTCCGCACTTCGGACAGGGTACCTCTAACAGCTCTTGTTTCACATACTTGCACTTCGGATACCCGGAGCACGCAATGAACTCTCCATACTGCCCATCCCGTTGCAGCAACGGCTTCCCGCACTTCGGACAAGGCTCTTCCAGCACCACCGGCGGCTTCGACTGCACCTTCTGCGTCAACTTCCGGATCGTCTTGCACGGCGGATCCTCGTTGTACCCAGGGCAAGCCATAAACGGCCCCCACGGCCCATTCCGCAGCACCATCGTCCGCCCGCAGTTGTCGCAGAACTCGTCCTCCGCCTCCGCATCCTGCGCTTCCGGCGAGTTCAAATCCGGCTTGGCCGCAAAGTTCTCCTTGGTAAAGTCGCAGCTCTCCGGCTCCACCACCAGCTTGTTTCCCTGGCCCGCAGCCGCAACCAGCGCCTCAATCAGCGCCGTCTTGTCCCCCACCTTCGTGCTGGACTCTGTCGTGTCCTCATTCATTGCCTTCACATACATCGGGAACTCGAAGGTATCCAGCACCTTCTTCACCGCTGCCTTGGGGTCTTTCTTCAGCGGCCCCTGCGCCACGGTAATCGGCTTCACCTTGGTAAAGTTCGAGCACGAATAGAAGCTCCCAAACTTGCCCCACTTCAAAATCAACGGAGCCCCGCACTTCTCGCAGATCTCCTCGGTAGCCTGCTCCATCGCCTTGATGTCTTCCATCCCCGTCTCGGCGACCTTCAGCTCCTTCTCAAAGTGCGTATAGAACCCGTTCAGCAGGTCCGTCCACTTCTCCGTTCCCTCTTCCACCGCATCCAGCTCGCTCTCCAGCTGGGCCGTGTACCCAGTCTCGAAGATGTACGGGAAGTTCTTTACCAGCAGCTCGGTCACGACCATCCCAATCTCGGTCGGCACCAGCTTCTGCGCGAGCTTCTTCACATAATCGCGCTCCTGGATCGTATTGATAATGGACGCATACGTCGAAGGCCGCCCAATCCCCTTCTCCTCCAGCGTCTTCACCAAACTCGCCTCGTTGAACCGCGGCGGTGGCTGGGTAAACTTCTGCTGCGGATCCAGCCGCACCTTCTCCAAACCCTGCCCATCCTTTAACTCAGGCAGCCTTCTATCCGCCGAGCTCTCCTCCGAGGTTGAATCCTTCGCGCCCTCAGCATCCTCCGCATCGGCACTCTGAGAAATCTGCTTCTTCTCTGCGACCTCCGCCGCCGCCCGCGCCGCCTTCGCCTTCTTCGTCTCTTCCTCAAATCGCAGCCAGCCATCGAACTTCAGAATGCTTCCCGTCGTCCGGAAGTCATACGTCGCCTCGGCCTTCGCCTCAATCTCCACCGTCGTCTGGTCGAACACCGCAGCCGTCATCTGGCTCGTCACCGCGCGCTCCCAGATCAGCTTGTACAACCGATATTGTTCATCCGAAAGATACCGTCGCACCTCATCCGGCACATACCCCACATTCGTCGGACGAATCGCCTCATGCGCCTCCTGCGCGTCCTTCTTGCTCTTGTAAACGTTCGCCTTCTCCGGCAGATACTTCCCGCCAAACTTCTTATCCACCCACTCGCGAATCTCCTTCACCGCATCCGCGCTCATATTCGTCGAGTCAGTTCGCATGTACGTGATAAGTCCCACCGTACCTTCGCTCCCCAGCTCGATGCCTTCATACAGCCGCTGCGCCACGCCCATCGTTCGCCGCACATTGAACCCCAGCCGTCCCGCCGCCTGCTGCTGCAACTGGCTCGTCGTAAAAGGAGCCCGCGGGTTCTGCCGCCGCTCCTTCTTCTCAATCGACTTCACCCGCCACGTCGCCCGCTCCAGCTGCTCCATCACCTCATCGACCGCGCCCTTATCCGGCAGCGCATTCGACAAGAACACCTCCTTCCCATCCGCATCCGTTCCATTCGACACGCGAATCGGCAACCCCTGCACGCCCGTCATCCGCGCCGTAAACTCCTGCCCGCCTTTCGACGGAGAAAGCACCGCATCTATATTCCAGTACTCCACCGCCTGGAACGCATTAATCTCCCGCTCGCGCTCCACGATCAGCCGCAGCGCCACCGTCTGCACGCGCCCCGCACTCAATCCGCGCTTCACCTTATCCCAAAGCAGCGGAGATATCTGATATCCCACCAGCCGGTCCAGCACCCGCCGCGTCTGCTGAGCATCCACGAGATTTTCATCCACATCCCGCGTATGCCCGAACGCCGCGGTAACCGCCTTCTTCGTAATCTCGTTGAACGTCACCCGCCGCATGTTGCTCTTCACCTTGATCGAAGGCAGCAGCTGAAACTTCAGGTGCGCAGCAATCGCCTCTCCCTCGCGATCCGGATCGGCCGCCAGGAACACAAAGTCACTCTTCGCCGCCAGCTTCTTCAGCCGGTCCACCACCTTCTCCTTGCCCGGAGACACGATCAGCGTCGGCTCAAACGTCCGATGCTTCAGCTCCACCCCAATATCGTTCTTGGGCAGGTCCATGATGTGACCAATCGAGGCCTCCACCACGTAGTCGCTGCCGAGATACTTACCGATCGTCTTCGCCTTCGCCGGCGACTCCACGATCACCAGATTCTTTGCCATACCACACACCCATTCAAAGACGGCCGGCCGAAGCCGCGTCTTCGCTTCCAATTCCTATGCAACCTATCACGTTTTGCCAAGGTCAAGTCAAACCGACCCTCGACATCCGAAACCCGTCCAGTGGACGAGCTTACACCGATAGACTCTCAATCCTGCTTTCAGTTGGCCTGTGAAAGCATGAGAAATCCTCAAATCCTAACCCAAACATTTTCAGCAATCACCGCAGGCCTACCGCCAAATTCTTGCTTCCACATCGAAAGCATTGCAACTGGCAGAACCAACAGGTCCGCTGGAATAGCCACAACCCATGCCGCTTAGAGTGAGCGCGACACGCCGCCGTCTGCTCAGAAACACCTCACATATTGTTTCCCTGGCATCTGCTTCACTCTACCGCTAAGTTCCAATTCGAACAATGCGGTAAATATCTCACCCGACACCATCTTCAGCTCCAACCGCTCAATCAGCTCATCCAGTTGCAGCGTCTCATCCTGCCGTAACTCCTGCATCACCAGTCGTTCATGCTCACTCATCGGCGGAGTTGTCGGGTGGTCGTTAAATAAAGATGCGCTCCCCGCTCCAGAAGATTCATTCCGCCCCGCCTGCGCCGCCGCCGCCGCCTCCAACTCCATCCGCACCTGCGATGGCAGATCTTCCCACACATCCTCCCAGGTCGCCGTCAACTTCGCTCCCTGCTTGATCAGCGTATTCGGCCCCCACGCATTTTTATTCGTCGCATTTCCCGGCACCGCATACACATCGCGCCCCTGGTCCAGCGCACAGCGCGCCGTAATCCTTGTGCCCGAGTACTCCCCACCCTCTACCACCAGCACGCCCACACTCATCCCGCTCAGCGTCCGATTGCGAATCGGAAAATTCTGCGGCGCCGGAAACGTCCCCAGCGGAAACTCGCTCACAATCGCTCCACCCTGCGCCACAATCTGCTCGGCCAGCTTCTTGTTTTCCTTCGGATATATCACGTCAATCCCCGTCCCCCAAACCGCAACCGTCGCGCCACCCGCCTCCAGCGCTCCCTTGTGCGCACACGTATCGACGCCCCGCGCCATCCCACTCATGATCACCATCCCCCGCCGCGCCAGGTCGCGACTCAGCATCTCCGCCATGCCCGCGCCATAAGGAGTAGGCTGCCGCGTTCCCACCACCGCAATCCCCGCACGACTCAGCAGCGTTACATTACCCCGCACCCAAAGCACCGTCGGCGGATCATAAATCTCCATCAGCCTATCCGGATACGCGTCATCCTCCGGCGTCAGAAAACATCCCTGCTGCTCCTCCACACGCGCCGCTTCCTCAACCGCCGCAGCCCGCGCCCGCCCATCAAAACAAAATTGCGCCGACTCCGCCGGCATCCCCACACCCTCAAGCTCGGTCAGGCTCGCATGAAACACCCGCCCCGCGCCGCCCAACTTGCGCGCCGCTCGCCCACACCGCGTCGGCCCCATCCCCGGCGTCAGCGTCAAGGCCAGCCACCCCAGCCTCGCCTCTTGCACTGCTGCGTCGGCCCGCTCTTCCAATTCAGTGATCATCGCGCGTACCTCTCAGCTGCGTCGTGCTCGCATCGTATACCAACCGCGCCCCCAGACGCTGTGTCGCGCGCTTCTTCTAAAATCAAACTGTGCCTCTAAGCGTCTCCACCATCGCTTTCCTAAATCCAGCCCCACTGCTCTACAACTTCGAGCACGAACCCACCGCCTCCACTCTTCGCGAGCACTACGACGTCCACTACACCTCGCCCTCCATCTGCGCCGCCGAGCTCAACTCCGGCACCGCCGACCTCGGCCTCATCCCCATCGCCTCCCTCACCCCCGAGCTCGCCATCGTTCCCGGCTGCGCCATCGCCTCGCTCGACGAAGTTCGCAGCATCCTCCTCCTCGTCAAAAATCCCGGCTGGCTCTCTCCCACAGAAGCCCTCAAACAAGTCCGCACCGTCGCAACCGACACCGCCAGCCGCAGCTCCGTCGCCTACACCCGCATCCTCTTCGAGCACTTCCACCACACCTACCCCACCTTCGCAGAACAGAGAGCAGACCTCCCCGGCGGCCCCGCCACCATGCTCCCAGCCTCCGACGCCGCCCTCCTCATCGGCGACCCCGCACTCCTCGCCCGCGAGCAGCGCCCCGCCATCGACGCCGCCACCAAAACTCCTCTCCTCTGGCTCGACCTCGCCCACCTCTGGCGCGAGCTCACCGGCCTCCCCTGGGTAGCCGCCGTCTGGGCCGTCCGCCCCGAATCGCTTGCCCCATCCGGCCTCACGCCTCAGCAACTCATCACTGACCTAACGGCCAGTCGCGACGCCGGCCTCGCCCACACCGAGCAACTAGTCACCGAGTGGGCCCCCAAACTAGCTCTCTCCCCCAACACCATCCGCACCTACCTCCGCGACAACATCCACTACACGCTAGACCCCGACTGCCTCCGCGCCATAGAACTCTTCCGCAACCTCGCGGCCAGCATCAACGCCCTGCCACCCCTCCCCACCCTAAATCTCCTAACCCCCTAGTCTCCCCGCCTTTGCAGTCGCAACTGCCGTTGCCCTCGCCGTTGTTTGTTTTTCGCCGTCATCCCGACCCTCGAGCGCAGCGAAGGGGAAGAACCCCTGTGCGTTGCGGTTGCGGTTGCCCTTACTGTTGCGGTTGCCCTTGCCGTTGTTCGTTTTTCGCCGTCATCCTGACCCTCGAGCGCAGCGAAGGGGACGGACCCCTGTGCGTTGCGGTTGCTGTTGCCCTTGCTGTTGCGGTTGCCCTTGCTGTTGCGGTTGCGGTTGCGGTTGCCCTTGCCGTTGTTCGTTTTTCGCCGTCATCCTGAGCGAAGCGAAGGATCCCCGTATTTGTCTTTGCTGTTGCTGTTGCCCTTGCCCTTGCCCTTGCCCTTCTTCGACAATTTCTAAAAGAAATTGTCATTCCGAGCGCAGCGAGCGAACCTGCTGTCTCCCGTTCTTGCCCTTGCCTCTCTTTCTGTCATTCCCTCCGGGAATCTGCTTCTTCCTTTGCGTTCGTCCGTTTTACATGGTGAAACGTAGCGCCCTTCGCGTCAAAGCCGTTGCCTGTCCTTAACTGAGCCCCGCCCCCAAAACCTCCGGCGCCCAAGTCCATCCCTCAATCCCACACAACGGATCCCGCGGCATCGGCAACGTCGCAAACGTGTCTCGCCGCTCCGCCATCACCATCGTGCTGACCAGCGCATCAAACGCATCCTCCCCCGCACGCGCCTTCGCCAACACCCCACGCGATAACCCCGCATACCCCGCATCCTCGCGACGCTTCCGCAACAAGTAAGCCACCCGCGCCTCCGCATTCGACTTCCGCACCGCCCCCGTATTCAGCCGCGTATACATCTCCACCACCAACGGACGGGGCGAAGCCCCAACCAGCGCAGGCGCATCAAACGGCCACACCCGGAACCCAGCCTCCCTCAGCCTCAACAACACCGCAAACCCCCGCAGCGAAGCCGTCCCCACGCTCCCCGCGCCACCCACCTGGAACACGCTCTTCGGCGTAATCCCCCGCACCCGAGCCTGCCGTTCCGCCTCCGGAATCAGTGAAGCAATCTTGCAATCAATATCCGTAGCCCGCAGCATCCGATGCAAATACTCCCCCGAAAACTCCGCGGGCCGTTTATGTGGTTTCCCCCAGAACCTACGATCCTCCGCCCCGCGCATCAACCATCTCTCCGCATGCCCGTCATCCACGACACGCCTCCAAAACTCAGGCGCACTCTTCATCCCATGCTCGTCCCGCACAAACCAGGCGGGAAAGCTGAAGCAAAAATCGAACCCCACCACCATCCGCGGAGTCTCCTTCGCCATCTCGATCAGCCACTCCGCCACCTCCGCGCGCGTCCTCCCAGACTCAAGCCGAACGCTCACCTTCCCCGCAGCATCGCGCGTCCAAACCCCCGCCCAGATATGCCGCCGCTGCCCCGCCGCATCCACCCTCCCCGACCAGTCAATCCCCACCACCCGCTGCACCCATTCCGGTCGCGGCTGAACTCGTTGTTGTTTGTTTTTCGTCGTCATCCTGAGCCGCAGGCGAAGGACCCCCGCATTCTGTCGTCGAGGCAGCAACTATTCGCCATCACCCTCCACATCCACCTCCTCCACCTCCGCTCCCCACCCCCGCAGCACCTTCCAGATCGTCTTCGTAGAAAACCCCGCCCCCATCAGCCTCCGCATCGCGCGCGCAATCTCCTTCTCGCCCCCCGGCTTCTTCATCCTCTTCCGCGCGACATACTCCCTCGCCAGCGCCACCTCGTCCACCTCGTCATACGCAGTAGCCAAGGTCGACTGCGTCAGCTCCTGCGCAATCCCCTTCTGCATCAACCCCTGCTGCACCCGCCGCTTGCCATACTTCTCATTCTCCTTCCGCAACCGCGTGTAGTCTGCCGCAAACCTCTCGTCTGAAAGGTACCCAAGCTCTTTCAGCTTGATGATGACCGCATCCATCGCAGCCTCCCCCTCCTCTCCCGGCTCCGCACGCGTACTCATCTTCCGCCGCAGATCCCGCACACTCTTCATCTGCGAGCTCAGCGACCGCACCGCAAACTCCAGCAACCCCGTCACATCCAGCGGAGGCTTCGGCTTCTTCGGCTTGAACCCTCCCGCCCCGCCATAGCTCTTCTTCGCAAACGTCATCGCGCAACACTCATCATCGGATTCTTCTCCGGCCCAACCCCCTTATACTTGCCCATCCCCGTCCACCGATCGCACCAGTCATCGACCGTCTCCCACCACAACTGCGCATTCTGCGGCTTCAACACCCAATGCCCTTCATCGGGAAAGTACAGCATCTTCGACGGCACACCCAGCAACTGCAACGCCGTAAACAACTGCAACCCCTGGCTAACATCCAACCGGTAATCCCTCTGCGAATGCACCACCAGCGTAGGCGTCCGCGCATCCTTAATAAACATCATCGGCGACCACTTCCGAAACGGATCCTCCCCCGCCGGCTTCCCATAAAAATCCCAGGGCCGCGCCGCCTTCCCCTGCTCCACAACATCGTCGCCCCTCTTCCTACTTCCTACTTCCTCCTTCGTACTTCCTGCCTCCAGCGGCCGAAACTCCCACTCGTTAAACCACAACTCCTCGGTCGCCCCAAACGCACTCACCGGGTCAACCATCCCATCATGCGTCACAATGCACTTGAACCGGTCCGTATGCGTGAGCACCCAATTGGCCATGAACCCGCCATAGCTAGCCCCCAGCGCACACTCCCTTGTCTTGTCGATGAACGCAAACTGAGCCTCCGCCGCATCCAGCCCCTTCATCAAATCCACATAAGGCCGCCCACCCCAATCCCCCGACACCTCATCCACAAACTGCTGCCCATACCCCGTCGACCCCCGCGGATTCACCATCACCACCACATACCCGCTAGCCGCAAACAGCTCCGGATTCCACCGGTACGACCAGGCATCCCCCCAACTCCCCTGCGGCCCCCCATGCATCAAAAACTTCACCGGATATTTCTTCGCCGGATCAAAATGAGGCGGCCGCACCACAAACCCCTCCACATTCGTCCCACCCGCTCCGGCGAACCAATACGGCTCCATCTTCGGCAAATCAAGCTGCGAGAGGAGAGAAACATTGAGTTGTGCAAGCGTCGCTTCATCGAATCGCTCTAAAACGACGTGCGGATCAAGTGAAGATGTTCGTGGCTCCGACTTATCTATCGCCGTCTTTTCCTTGAGCACGACGACGGATGAGGGTGAGGTAACACCCATCTTTGTAGCGACGATAATGTTGCTTTCTCGAGGACTTCCGGTGATTGAAGAGTATTCACCTTCCCCCGTGATTTGAATAAGCCAATGGCCGTCGACCGCAATCGAGAAGAGTGGCTCTTCGCCCTTCAGACTGGAAGCGAAGATGATGGTAGTCGGATCCTGCCAAATGAATTCGTCGATCCAACCGGCAACCTTCTCTGATAGATCCCGAATCTTCCCCGTCCCACGATCCATCACCACCAAATCAAACTTGTCGCTCTCAAACCCATTCGTCTTCTGCGACCGCCAAGCCAACCACTTCCCATCCGGCGAATAAGCCGGCCCATCATCACTCCCCGCGCTAGTCGACACCTTCTTAGCAGTAGAAGGCGCCGCCCCCACCGCCAGCACAAACACATCATTGTTCGTACTCTCCGCCGGCACCCTCTCCAAATTCACCACATACGCAATCTCCTTCCCATCCGGAGAAATCGCATACCCCACCGGCGCACTCAACGAAAACGTAGGCGCCTCATGATCCCCCACCACACTAGCCGGCGTCAGGTCTTCTGGAATCGAAGCCCCCTCCACGCTCCCCCAAAAAATATGCGACCGCTTCTCCCCCAAATAATGATCCCAATGCCGATACAGCAAGTCCGTAAAAATGAGCGCCTTCACCGGACTCTTCGCCGCCGCTGCATCCTTCTCCGCATTACACTTCGCCTCAGCCTCAGCCCGCCCCGCACCCGCCGCAGCCTCGCACCCCGGATACACATCCGAAACAAACAAAAAATGCTTCGAATCCGGAGCCCAAACACCCCCATCGGCCCCCGTCTCGAGCGAAGTCACCGCCCTCCCCACCCCAACCGTCCCCGCCGCATCATCCCACCCCGCCACCACCAACTGCCCCTCCGCCGAATACATCACCGACTTCCCATCCGGCGAAAACCGCCCCCCACTCTCCCCACCACCCGATGTCACCTGCCTTTCCTTAATCCCTGATCCCTGTTCCTTAATCCCCGCCTCTAAAGGCACAACCCACAGATGATTCACCTTCGTATTTTTCTCCAGCGAAACATCCGTAACCGAAAACAGCACCCACTTTCCACTCACCGACACCTGCGGATCGCTCACCCGCTTCATCGCCATCAAATCCGCAAACGTCATCGGCCTCTTCGCCGCCACCGTCTGTCCACCTGCCGCCCAGACCATCCCCACGAATAAACTCGCCGCAACAATTGTTCTCAATCTCATCGCGCCAGTTTACGCCCACCTGCCAACGCATCCGGGTGCCCACCGGCACAGTCGTTGCCCTTGCTTTTCTTTCTGTCATTCCCTCTGGGAATCTGCTTCTCCCTCTGTCGGCCTGATCCCTTGGAGTGCACCACGCAACCGCGCCGCACATCTCTTCATCTCGCCCATTCGTTATCCTGAACACGAACCATGGCCCGTCTCCTCACCCTCGCCCTCCTCCTCACCACCGCGACCGCCCACGCCCAGACCGGCTTCGGCCCCCTCGACCCCACGC
>DATHQT010000007.1:0-109463 GCA_035482415.1 Acidobacteriaceae bacterium
CCTCGAGTTCCCGCGCTACCGAAACTTCGCGCAGTCCTTCGCCCAGAAGAAATACGGAGACAACCAGATGCACAAGTTCCTCAAGCATGAGCTCGACAGCTACCTCCGCGGTCGCGCCAACGAAAGCCGCCACGAGCCGCCCCTCGTCCTCGTCCAGCGCGAAGCTTACGTCTGGTACCAGAAGGGCTCACTCCTCCTCTACGGCCTCTCCGACTACATCGGCGAAGACAAGCTCAACCTCGCCCTGCACAACTTCCTTATGCAGTATCGCTACGCCAACGCCACCGACAACCAGGACGAGCCCTACCCCGACACGCGCCAGTTCGTAGCCGCTCTCCGCGCCCAGACCCCGCCCGAGTATCAGTACTACATCACCGATGCCTTCGAGAATATCGTCCTCTACGACAACAAGGCCCTCACCGCCACCTACGTCCAGACCCCCGACAAGAAGTACAAGGTGACCCTCACCGTTCAGGCCAGGAAATTCAAGTCCGACGGCTCCGGGAACGAAACCCCCATGCCCCTCGCCGACTACGTCGACATCGGCGTCTTCTCCGGCAAGAAGGACCACGAAAAGGCGCTCTACCTCAAGAAGGAAAAGATCACGCAGGAGAAGAACACCTTCGAGATCATCGTCGATCAGCTTCCAACCCGCGCCGGCATCGACCCCATCAACAAGCTCATCGACCGCATCCCCGACGACAACACCATCGACGTCACCAAGCCCTGACCGCATAAGGCAAACGTCACTGCAAGTCCCACGAGACAGGAAACGGCTCTCGGCCGACTCACCTTCCAAATCGACTGCCGCGCGCCAGCACTAGCAGAACACCTCGACCTTGTTCCTTCCAACGCGACTCGGTCTGTTCGCAACAACTAAGAGTTGTAGTTTCCTGAAAAGTCGACCGGTCGAGCCCGCCGGCATTTGCGGCATCTTCAACGTCTTGGACGAACTTTCCGAAAGCGCGGTCCGCCTCCTATACTCGACAGATGCCCCGCAGCCTCACTGTCTCCCAGTCATCGATAACAACCACTTGAATCTCAGATCATTACGTCGAGGGAGGCTTTTGCATGCCCGAAGGTGGAAACTCAAACATCGAAATCGCACATCATCTCAGCGCGCACCACGCTCCGTCTACCGAACACAGAAGATTGGAGACAGTTGAGGCGATCGTATTGGCCATCGTTGCCATCCTCACCGCCTGGAGCGGCTATCAGGCTGCCCTCTGGAGTGGGCGTCAGGCCGAAATGTATAGCGTCGCCGGAAAACTGCGCGTGCAGGCCGAGGGAGCCGTTACCACCGCCAACCAGGAACGCCTGTACAACTCCGCAACCGTCGTAGAGTGGATCAAGGCCGAGGCGCAAGGGCAACAAAAGCTTGCGGACCTCTTCGAGCGGCGTCTTCTTCCCGAGTTCCGTCCAGCCTTCGAAGCATGGAAGCAGACCGACCCGCTCACCAATCCCAACGCCCCCGCAGGCCCTCAGCTCATGACCGCATTTCACTCCTCCAAAATGAGTGAGGCTGCCAAATTAGATGAGCAGGCCACCTCTACCTTCGAGCAGGGGAACGTCGCGCGCGAGCACTCAGACCAGTACGTGCGCATCACCGTAACGCTCGCCACCTTGCTCCTCCTTACATCCATAGGGCAGCGTTTCAAAGTGCACTCGGTGCGCGTCGGACTAACCATCGTGGTTGCTCTCTTGCTCTGTGTTCCGATCTACCACGTCCTCACTCTTCCGCGACTGGCAGCCACCCCTGCGATATCGAGCGCAGGCAACTAGGCGAGAGCAAGCCTCGACGCCCGTGTGGCATTCGCTTCTGAATCACGGATGATCCACAAAGAATCCATCTCCCACACTCTCCTCAGCCGCTATGAGACGATAATCACCGTATGGAAACCTCATCCTTTGGAATCGCCATCATGGCCGCAGGCAAAGGCACGCGCCTCAAGTCTCGCCGCCCCAAAGTCCTTCACGAAATCGGCGGCCAGGCCCTGCTGCTGCACGTCATCGCCGCAGCCAAGACTATCGCACCCGCCGACCAGATCTACTGCATCATCGGCCACCAAGCCGACCAGGTCCGCGCCGCCGTCGCCTCCACCTGCGTCTCGTTCGTTCTCCAGGCCGAACAGCGCGGCACCGGCCACGCCCTTCAAGAACTCAAGGCGCACTTCACCGCCACCGGCCAGACGCCTCCGGAAAATCTCCTCGTCCTCTCCGGCGACGTCCCCCTCATCAAACCCTCCACCCTCGACGAACTCTGCGCCTTCCACCTCGCCCAGCACGCCGCCATGACCATCCTCACTGCCGTCCCCCCGAACCCCAACGGCTATGGCCGCGTCCTCCGCAGCTCCGACGCTTCCCCCGAAGTGACGGCGATCGTCGAGCAAAAATCCCTCAAGCCCGACCAGCTCAACGCCCCGGAAATCAACTCCGGCATCTATTGCTTCCAGACCTCCGCCCTCTTCACCCACCTCGATTCCCTCTCCACCAACAACGCCCACGGCGAGTTTTACCTCACCGACGTCGCCGCCCTCCTCGTCGCCGACAAGCAGCGCGTCGTCGCCCTCAAAACCTCCGGCTCCGTCGACGAGGTCCTCGGCGCCAACACCATCGAGGAAATGATGCACCTCGATGCCGCCATGCGCCTCGCCACCGCCCGCCGCCTCATGGCCCAGGGCGTCACCATCTTCCGCCCTGAGACCTGTGTCATCGACGCCCAGGTCGAGATCGGCCCCGACACCGTCATCGAACCCTACGTCCAAATCCTCGGCAGCACGAAAGTGGGCTCAGACTGTCGATTTGCGTCCTATACCGTGGTTCAAGACGCACAAATCGGCGCGAATGTGCTCCTCCGCAACGGCTGCATCATCGCCCAATCCACCATCGGAAGTGGTGCAAAATTAGGCCCTTACGCCCACTTGCGCCCGGAAAGCGAAATCGGCGAAGAAGCTCACATCGGCAACTTCGTCGAAACAAAAAAAGTGAAAATCGGCCGCGGCTCCAAGGCCAACCACCTTTCTTATCTTGGAGATAGCACCATTGGCTCGGGCGTAAACATAGGTGCCGGCACCATCACCTGCAACTACGACGGCACCAACAAACACCAAACAAAGATCGGCAACAACGCCTTCATAGGCTCCAACTCCACCCTCGTAGCCCCTATAAGCATTGGCGATGAGGCCTACATCGCCGCTGCCTCCTGCATCACACAGGATGTCCCTGCCGATGCCCTGGCTCTAGGTCGCAGTCGCCAGATCACCAAGCCCGGCTGGGTCTCCAATCGCAAACGCAGTCGACTGCAGTCCTGCGACTAAAGCAACATAAACCACATCACAACAATGAGATAGCAGGTTTTTATGACCAGGATTTTAGACCCAACTCAAATTCAAACGTCCCTCGCGAGCCTCCCCGAATGGAAACTCGAACGAGGCGAATTGGTTCGAACCCTTACATTCAATGACTTCCTGCAAGCGATGAAATTTGTGAACCACGTCGCGGGTCTCGCCGAGAAAGCCGGTCATCATCCCGATATCGACATCCGCTATAACAAGGTTCGCCTGGCGCTGGTAACCCACGATGCAGGCGGCATTACCCAAAACGATATTAGTATGGCGCACGAAATCGCAAAAAAGAGTTACGAAATGCTTCTGCAAGACTAGACATTTCGCCGACGACATGTGCTATATTCTTTTTAGCGTAGATTTCTCCCAAAGAGCATATCTCGCGAAGGTTTTCTCGAGCGCTGCCAACCACTCGAGAGCAAGTTGCGTCACTGGCCTCCCGGCACGAACAAAGCACCGTTCGTGCCGCCTTTTTTTTGCTTTTTCGACCGGGGCCTAACTTCTATCTATCACAAACCATTGAATTTGCAAGAGTGATCTCCGAATGGCTGGTTGGATCAAGCCACTTGAGCCGTGTCGTGGTTCCGATCCACCTTTGCCGGAGCGAAGACAAAACGTTGCATTCTGGCTGTATACCAAAACCAGAGCCTATGTAATCACATAGGGATCACACTACCCACGGGGCATACGATGACTTGGATCTTTTGGGCGATACTTTCAGCCATATTTGCGGCGGCCACCGCGTTACTTGCGAAGGTTGGAGTCGAAGGCATCGACAGCAACCTGGCCACGGCCATCCGAACAACTGTCGTCCTGATCTTCACCTGGGCTATCGCGCTGAGCCTGAACGCACATCATGGTATTGGTCTGATTGGTCGCAGAAGCTGGGTGTTCCTGCTTCTTTCCGGACTTTGCACGGGGCTGTCCTGGCTGTGCTATTTTCGCGCTTTGCAGATTGGCCCGGTCAGCGGAGTCGCGCCGATCGACAAACTCAGCGTCGCCGTCGTGATCGTCGCAGGCTGGCTATTCTTTGGCGAAAGCATGTCCCCGGCAAAGATCGCCGGTGCTGCCTTAGTCACCACGGGAGCACTGGTGCTGGCATTCGCCTGAGATGTAAGTCTTGCTTGACCGACGTCGTATACTGCTATTAGTTCTTTGAGTGCCCAATGCAATGTTGGTGCCAGCTCCAAATGGGGGCGTCACGGCTTCGACGGGATTGCTTGCGGCAGAGAGGCATGCCGGGGTGTGAACACCCGTAATCGCTCACAAAACTATAAGTGCCGAACCTCAATTCGCGCTTGCTGCTTAATAATTAAGTAGCCGATCGCTCAGGCTTCGCCTACGGGCTTGTACCGATCGTCGCACAGTAGGCTGGTCCGCGGGGTTCCGCCTGTACGCCAAGGACGAGATCAATCAGGCTGGTGGTGAATGCGTCTTCGTCCGTTGCAAGCATTCACTACGAGACAAATGCGAACGGAAAAAGCATGAACGCTCTCTGTTGACAGTTTTTTCGGACGCGGGTTCGACTCCCGCCGCCTCCACCATTTTATTTTGAATAGTTTATGGACAAACCTAAAAGAGACTCCGCCAAAGGCCTCGTGTGGAACGAGACCTGCACTTCTCGTCGAAAGCTCTCTGTGCGATGACGAACTTCTTCGCGGCTCCCTTGTCAAAGTCCTTGTAGCCCTGCGGCGCGTCGTCGAGGACGGAGATGAGCGCGACATGAGGTGTCTCGGACGTCAGCGCTGAGGCACCAGCATCTGAAACGGCGTCATCCTGTTCGCCGCTGCCGCCGGACACGCCCATACCGCCGATGGTGACCTCTAACCGTCAGAGCTTTAGCGCTCGTGCAACACCATCTCCATAGGCAGCATCGGCTCGCCGGCAGTTCGCTACATGCCGCTCCATGATCTCCCGAGAGGCGCCTTGCATCGCGCGAGCCGTGTTGTCGAAGAGCAATTGCTTTTGCTCGGAAGACATCTGCCGGAAGAGATTGCCTGGTTGCTCCCAGTGATCATCTTCTAACCTGTGGTCATAGTGATCCGCATCGCCTTCAAGCGCGAGCGGCGGGTCAGCATACCCCGACTGGTCGTCCCACAATCCCTGGCTGTTCGGGTTATAGGTCGTCGTCGCTCCAAGATTTCCGTCGGTGCGCATCCTGCCATCGCGATGATAGGAATGGAACGGGCACTGCGGCGCATTCACCGGGATGTGATTGAAATTAATCCCGAGCCGATAGCGCTGCGTATCTCCATATGAGAACAGCCGGCCCTGCAACATCTTGTCGGGAGAAAAACTGATCCCGGGAACCACATTCGCAGGCGAGAAGGCGGCCTGCTCCACCTCTGCGAAATAGTTTTCGGGATAACGATTGAGCTCCATGACGCCAACTTCAATTAGCGGATAGTTCGCCTTGGGCCACACTTTCGTCAGATCAAACGGATTGTGTTTGTGGGTCTTTGCCTGTTCCTCGGTCATCACCTGGATGAAGAGCGTCCAGCGCGGAAAATCCTTCCGCTCGATTGCCTCCAATAGATCCCGGCCATGGCTCTCCCGATCGGTTGCCACAACCGCAGCCGCTGCTTCGTCCGTAAGATTTTCAATACCTTGCTGTGTGCGGAAGTGGAATTTTACCCAGGTGCGCTTGTTCTCGGCATTGATCATCGAGAAGGTGTGGCTTCCGAAGAGATGCATATGCCGAAAGGACCTTGGAATTCCACGGTCGGACATAACGACGGTGACCTGGTGGAGCGCCTCCGGAAGAAGCGTCCAGAAGTCCCAGTTGTTCTGCGCGCTGCGAAGGCCTGTGCGGGGATCGCGCTTGATCGCGTGGTTGAGGTCAGGAAAACGCAGAGGATCGCGGAAGAAAAACACCGGAGTGTTGTTTCCGACGATGTCCCAGTTCCCTTCCTCGGTGTAGAACTTCAAAGCCGTGCCGCGAATATCGCGCTCCGCATCTGCTGCCCCGCGCTCCCCCGCCACGGTCGAAAAGCGGGCGAACATGGGCGTCTGCTTTCCAATCGTCGAGAAGATTGCTGCCTTGGTGTACTTCGTGATGTCGTGCGTGGCCGTAAAGGTCCCGTACGCGCCCCAGCCTTTGGCATGCATTCTGCGTTCAGGAATTACTTCGCGATCAAAGTGCGCGAGCTTCTCGATCAGCCAGATGTCCTGGAGCAGCGCAGGCCCGCGACGCCCCGCGGTCGCAATATTGGTATTGTTCGCTACAGGAGCGCCGGTTGCATTCGTAAAGGGCTTTGGCTTCGACATGATGAGTCCTCAGTTCCGAAGATTTTGTATTGCAGTTGATGAGTTGAATTGAATGTTGCGTGCACCTTCCTGGAGAACTCTTAGCCTTTCCACTGCGAGCCGCGGATGATACTGCAGAAGTTCGCGCGTTGGAACTTTGGATCCTTATCGGCCAGCACATCTGCCTTCACGTTGCCGAATGTCGTCGCAGGCTTGCGCTTGATGCCGTCGTAAAAGGCCTGAATGATGTCGTCTTTGAAGTGCATGGTGCGCGGATAGGCAGCAACAATTGCTTCGCGATCGGCGTCGGAGAATTCCGAGTAGGCGATTCCCAGAACATCCATCTCGACCCCATTGGTCAGTAGCGCAATCACCGGATGCATGTACTGCGGGACACCGGGTGTGGTGTGAAGCGCAATCGAAGTCCACACTGTGTCGATGTCTTGTTGCGGGATATTGTGCTGACGAAGAAACTCGCGAGCAGCGTTGGCGCCGTCAACCTCGAAACGGTCTGCCGCGCTACTGTATTTCGGAGTGAGACCCATGTCATGGAACATCGCACTCACATAGAGCAACTCCGGATCGAAGGCGAGAGCTTTCCGTTTCCCGGTTGCAGCGGCGAAGCAGTAGACACGGCTTGAATGGTTGAATAGCAATGAGCTCTCTGTATCGCGCACCAATTCGGTGACTTCACGAGCCAGTTTGCTGTCAGGGATAGTTACACCCGATGCGAGACGAAGTTCGGTAGTTTGCATTGCAGTTCCTCCTGATTGATCTTGCTCGAGTCAAAGAGCTTCTTGGCCTTACGGGTTCAGCGTTGAGACTGGTGCGATCGACAGCCGTTTTCAATGCAACAGCCGCACCAGGTGACCCAAGTGCGACGCAGGTAGTTTCGCGTGGGGCGGCAAAGACATCCGCGTCGTCGCAACCTGACCTCTGTAAGCAAGATGCGGGCCAAAGGAATCGCCGCTCTCTATCCGTTACAAGTCGCTGAGAAATTAGATGAATCTTGGATACTCACCCACCCGTCTGCCCCTGCCGCGTGACGAACAGTTGACCCGTGTCCGGATTTCGACACTGCAGGTCGGATGCGGACTCCTTACGCTGAGAATTGTTGCCCGCTAGCGCCGTACGTGGTTCGGAGAAACCCCTGGGAAGCGGGCGAGCTCGCCGAAGCGATATACCCAGGGCTTATCTCTTCGCAACTGACCGTAGTGCAGCGAGGAATGCAACGGGAGATTTCTCCTGTTGCCCTTCAGCCCCGCGCCAGGGCTGGCAATTCGGGCACCAGTAGGTGGAGCGTGCCTGTTCGCCCTGTTTACGCATCAGGATGCTGGCGCCGCAGCGGCGGCACTCCTTCCCCTGGCGTCCGTAAACCCACAGCCTCTCACTTGAATCCACGGAGTGTGTCGTCCGACGGTTCCCCCTGTAGGTGACAATGCCGCCGCCAGAGCCATCGAGCACATTCGCCTTCATATATCTCTGCGAGGCGTCCATCATCGCCATCATTTCGCGTTCGGTGATGGTGCTCATTTGACGGAACGGATTTACACCAGCAGCAAAGGCGACTTCGCTCTTGTACACATTGCCAAGACCTGCGACCACGCGCTGGTTCAGTAGCACCACGGCGACCTCGTCCGTGGGATGGGAAGCAGCGCGCTCGCGCAATGCCCGAACTCCCGCTTCGATGGAGAACTCATCAGCCAGCACATCCGGACCGAGCTTGGAGATTTGCGAGTTGCGTTCAAGGGAACTGGCCGTATAAAACTCGGCGATCTGGACGTTGAACGCGACGGCCTGGTAATCCCCGCAGGTGATCGCCACTCGCATGCGGTTCTTTGGCTGCCACCACTTCTCGCCGGTCCTATAAATGTGCCACGTGCCGCTCATGCGCATGTGCGTGAGGAGAATCAGATTGCCCGAAAAGAAGATGAGGCACACCTTGCCCACAGCTTCGACCTTCTCGACGGTACGGCCAGCTACGGGCGTTTCATCGTTGACGCGCGCAAGTTTCGCCAAGCCCGTTTCAAACGCATTGACAACTTTGCCGCCGAGAGCCTTCTGAAGGGTGCGGGCCGCACGGTAAATTGTGTCGCCTTCAGGCATCGGGCCTCGCTTCTGCAACGCGACCTGGAAGCGAAGGCAGGTTGCGCCGCACATTAAAACCAAGTGGAGCGGCCTGGAAGCCTGCATCGAGCAGGAAGCGGGCCAGCGGATGTTCGGCGACAGGAACGCCGTTTACCCCGGTAATGAGCATGCTGGTTCGTCCGCGGCCATCCGGGTTACTGCCACGCTGAACATACTGCACCAGAAACTCGGCGAGCTCTCGCGCCGTCTGCGAACGCTGCGGCTCTTCTTCGGGCAGCCATATCTGGACGTTTGGATTGCCACGCCGGATGTACGCCGCGAGAGCACCCTCGACGAGAACCACCCGCGCGCCTACGCTGCGGGTAAGGGAAGAACCTTCTTCAGGCGTCGTAGGCCAGCGCAGTAGCGCACCATAAGGGTTTGCCGGGTCCGTCGCGGCAAGCATCACCACTTCACGGTGCTCCTGCTGTGTGATGCGGAGTGAGCGAAGTAGATCGACAGCAGCCGGCATGGCGAACTGGGTAGCGCCGAGGTCGGCGGCGAAGTATCCACGACGCACGCGGCCACTTTCTTCCAATGCCTTGAGCACGTCGTACACCGCTGAAAATCCGCCGGGAAGATTCTCGGCATGTGCCGTCTCGCGGAAGACAACTCCGTAGCGCGTGAGCAACTGCTGCGCGATCGCATGACTCCACGCTGTCTGGCCTGCGGAGCTGTTGCGCGCGGCCTCGAACGCAACGTCGTTCAGACTCCAGCGGCCCTGTGCCGTCGGGGGCGTAGTGCGGCGGCTGCGGAAGCTGCTTTGATTGTGCACGCGCCGCGCAGGTCTGCCATTTCGACCGGTCCCCGCAGGCTTCTCGCAGTAGGCTCGCAAGGCGTGCAGCGCGTCGTTGGTAAGCAGACCGCGCCAGACCAGCGACCACATTGCCTCCAGCGTCTCACCCGGATAGCCGCCACCGGTACTATCGTGCAGCGGCTGGAAGAACGATGCCCCATTGCGCTGCAGATAGTCAACGATCGTCAGCTCGCGTTCGCTCAGAGGGTGCTCGCTGTCGGCGGGCTTTATAGGCCAGAGCAACGGCAGCTTTTCGGCGAGGTAGAGACCGACTCGCCCATCGCGTTCACCCAAAGGTTCAAGCCCAACCCAGACCACCTCGCCGGCGGCAATGAGCGTGTCAAGATCTGCTGGCTTATAGTCCGCCATGCGCGCGGGCAGAATCTCGGTCTCCAGCAGGCTCGCAGGAAGCGGCGCGCCTTGCAGATTTTCAATCACGTCCAGCAGCGCGTCCAGTCCGCGACGAGGCTGCACCACTCCCTGCCAACGCGTTAATAGTCGCGCCAGTGTGCGCTGCTCGACCGGCTCGACTTCCTTGCGCAGCTTGGCCAGCGACTTGCGGCGGATCGAGCGCAGCACCTCGACGTCAACCCATTCGCGATTGACGCCGCCAGGACGGAATCCACCTTCTGCAACGCGGCCCATGCCGACAAGACGTTGTAACGCGGCTTCTACAGAACCCTTAGAAAGCGAGTATCGATGAACCAGATCGTTCGTGGTAAACGGGCCGTGCGTGCGGGCATAACGGCGAACAATATCGAGCAGCGCATCTGGAGCCGGCTCCAGAAATGCCGCAGGAAGACCCGGTGGGAGCGGCAGGCCAAGCGCATCGCGGAACCGGGCACTATCTTCCACCGCGAGAACGCGCTTTTCGCCGGCGACCCTCAGTTCCAGCGCCCGGCGGGCTTTGATCAGACGATCCACACTCTCTGCTACGTCTCCGCTGGCACTCCGCGCAGCGATCTCGGCGCGCGTCATATCGCCGAGTCGCAGAAGCAGATCGTGTACGCCATCCATCGACCGTGCCTTGTAGGAATCGACCACGCACTGCAGTTGCTCTTCGACCTCCTCGATGGCGCCGATGTCGAGCAGCTCCCGCAGGTCCGCGTCCCCGAGCAGCTCGCGCAGCTGGTCCTGGTCAATACTTAACGCCTGCGCGCGCCGCTCGGCCAGTGGCGCATCACCGTCATAGATGTAGTTCGCGACATAGCTGAAGAGCAACGATGCGGCGAACGGTGACGGGGTTCGCGAGTCCGTGAGGTGAACGCGGATGGAACGGCTGGCGATCGCGTGGAGAGTCTCCATCAGCGCGGGCATGTCGAAAACATCGCGGAGACACTCGCGATAGGCTTCAAGCAATATGGGAAAGCTGGCATAGCGCGAAGCGACGCTCAACAGATCGTAGGCACGCTTGCGCTGCTGCCACAGCGGCGTGCGGCCGTCGGCGCGGCGTCGCGGCAGAAGCAGGGCGCGGGACGCGGCTTCCCGAAATTTCGCCGCAAACAGTGCCGTGGAACCCAGTTGCTGCATCACGAGCTGCGCGGCCTCTTCCGGCTCCATCAGCAGCGCGTCGACCTCGGGCGGCGTATCCGTCTCCGGGAAGCGAAGCACGAAACCATCTTCACTCCACATGGTTTCAACGTCCATCCCCGCAGCCTTCAGCCTGGCAGTTACAGCCATCGCCCAGGGTGCATGGATCCGGCTGCCAAGCGGCGTAAGAACGCACACGCGCCAGTCACCAAGCTCATCGCGGACGCGTTCGATTACGATCGTGCGATCATCCGGAACTTCCGTAGTTGCGAGCTCCTGGTCGACGAGAAAGCGCAGCACGTTCTCTGCAGCCTGGGGATCGAGATCGTGCTCCCTCGTCAGCTTGGTGACCGCTGCGCTACGAGGCATCCCGCGCAGCTCGCGCATCAACGCGCCAATGCGACGGCCGAACTCGATCGGCCTTCCTGGCCGGTCTCCATGCCAAAACGGCATCTTGCCAGGCTCGCCGGGTGCCGGGCTAACGAGGACGCGGTCCTGCGTGATCTCATCGATCCGCCACGTTGAGGCGCCGAGCACGAAGGTCTCCCCCGCGCGCGCTTCGAAGACCATCTCTTCGTCCAGCTCACCTACGCGCATCGGCTTGCTGGATCCACTGAGGAATACGCCATACAGGCCACGATCCGGGATCGTACCTCCGTTCAGAATAGCGATACGCTTCACACCCTGCCGTGGAGTAATCCAATTGCGCGTGCGGTCCCAGGTGATGCGTGGTCGTAGCTCAGCAAACTCGTCGGAAGGATAGCGTCCGGCCAGCATGTCCAGCACGCCATCAAACACCGGAACGCTCAATCCCGCGAAGGGCGCGGCGCTGCGCACGAGCGCAAGCAGCGCTTCGTAAGAAATTCCCGGCGATTCTTCTTCGTCGCTCGGCTTGCGCTTCCGACGGCGTTCGACCTCGACGGCGGGAAGCGGTGGATGCGCGATGACCGCAACCATCTGCTGCGCCAGTACGTCGAGCGGGTTGCGCAGAAAGCGAGTCGACTCCACGTGCCCTTCATGCATCGCCTGCGTCACGGCGGCGCAGGCAACCAGGTCCGCGCGGTACTTTGGAAAAATAATCCCGACTGAAGGCGCGCCTACCTGGTGACCTGCGCGGCCAATGCGCTGCATGCCGCTGGCGACGCTCGGCGGCGCCTCAATCTGGACCACCAGGTCCACCGCACCCATATCAATGCCAAGCTCCAGCGACGACGTACAAACCAGCGCCTTGATCCTGCCTGCCTTCAGCATCTCTTCGATGTCACTGCGCTGCGCAGCAGCAAGCGATCCATGATGCGCGCGGGCAATGGGCTCGCCGGCCAGCTCGTTCAACGCACCGGCAAGCCGCTCAGCCACACGCCGCGCATTGACGAAAATAAGCGTGGAAGTCCGCCCTCGGACGATCTCGAGCAAACGTGGATGAATGCTCTGCCAGATGCTGGTGCGCTTGGGGCCTTGCGAAGCCGGCCCGCTGGGCAGCTCGTCAATCTCCCCAAGCTTTGCCATATCTTCCACCGGGACTTCAACTGTCAGCTCCAGCGTCTTGCGCGCACCCGCATTCACGATTGTGACTGGACGATACCGCGGCCCGGCTGCTTCGCCCTCTACCAGCCGCACCTCGCCATCATCCTCTTCCTTCAAAACCCCATCCACGCTGATCTCGCTCTCGATGGTCTCCATCGAGAGGCTCTTCCCTCTCGGTTCCGTGCCAACGCCGAGCGCTCCACCGAGAAAACGAGCGACCTCCTCCAGCGGACGCTGCGTCGCGCTCAGCCCGATACGCTGGATCGGTCGACCCGCGAGCGCCTCAAGCCGTTCGAGCGAGAGCGCCATGTGCGCACCTCGCTTCGTCGGCACCAGCGCATGAATTTCATCGAGGATCACTGTCTCGACCGAGCGAAGCGCCTCTCCGGCGTCCGAGGTCAGCAGAAGATAAAGAGACTCTGGCGTGGTGATTAAAATCTCACCAGGATGATTCTTAAACCGCGCGCGATCTTTCGGCGACGTGTCGCCAGTACGGACGCTGATCTCCGGCATGTGCACCGGGGCACCTCTGCGCTGCGCCATATTCGCAATGCCCGCGAGCGGCGAGCGAAGATTCCGCTCCACGTCAACAGCCAGCGCCTTGAGCGGCGAAATGTAGAGAACGCGGCATCCCTTCTCCGTTGCGGGCTCGCGCAGCATCAGCTTGTCGAGACACCAGAGGAAGGCCGTCAGCGTCTTTCCCGTTCCAGTCGGCGCGAGAATGAGCGTGGACTCTCCACGGGAGATCGCGGGCCAGCCTTCACGCTGCGGTGCCGTGGCATCTTCGAAGACTGCACGAAACCATTCGGCGGTGATCGGATGAAAAAGATCGAGCACATCGCTGCCACCGGCGGATGCGGCAGCGCTCGCCCTGCCCGGCGAATTTCTCGTCTTCCCTGCAGTCGGTTTGCGTCCAGCCACTTGATCGCGCTCCGCACCCATCTTCTATGGTGCTGCAGATTAGATGCAACACCGCAGGGCACGAACCCGCTCGGCGCGAAGGCCCTCTATGCGAAAATCAAACCGTCCAGTGGCAAGGACTCAGAATCCACCAGGTTCATAGCATCGCCAGCTCTGTATTTGCATCCTTGAGAACTGGAAGATCATGGTCCGCGTTTTTCCATGCGCTAAGAAATGCCTCATATTGGCCTCGACTCGCCTTCGTGTTTCCAAGTGCTGCGTACGACCGGGCCCTGCCTAAATAGGCCAATGGATACAGAACCGACGTCGGGTCTATCCCCCGATTCCCAAGAATCTTCGTGTATTCGTCCATTGCCTTGCCGGGGTGGCCGGCTCTCAGCAAGGCCTCGGCCCGAAGCGACAGCACGTTGTAATCGCGCATTTCATAAGGCCTCGCCAGTTCGAGCGCGGCAATCGCATCCAAGGGTTTCCCTTGTTCCAATGCCAACACCGCGCGGATCCGCGGCACGTCTACGTAGGTCAGCAATGTATCCGGCGAGGGACTGTTATGCGCGGCAAGGAATGCCTGCGCAGCCGATGGATCTCCCAACTCTGCTCGGAGCTGCGCATAATCTGGAGTCCCAGAATCAGCCGGACGAATTCGATCCAGCGTCATTCGAGATGCTTCAGGCAATCCAAGCCTCAACTCGACCAGGGCCTCATCGATCAATATTTTGTCTGCCGTCTCCGGCAACTTCACTCGTTCAGCACTTTGATATGCACCTTGAAAGAGATCGCGCGCTTCACGATATCTCCCCTGCACGGCAGCCGCTCCGCCGCGAAACGATGGGAAATACCATACGCTCGTCCCATCCTCGTGAGTCTCAAACCACTTCGTCTCTCGCGCAAGCGAATCTTCGTCGTCTGCTGCCAATGCGATCTCAAACAGGTTAAGGTGCAGGCCTGTATCGCCCCTCCCGACTCGCGCCGCCATCAAAGTTGCTCGCTTACAGTCTTCGAAACGGTTTACGTCCTTGTAGGCCTCGGCCAGGTTCTCATACATCAACGCGTTCGTTGGGAATTGCTTTATGCCTCGCTCGCCGGTAGCGATCGCAGGAACATACTGCCCCAACTTCATGTATTCATCGATGATATTGATTGGTCCAACGACGTCTTGCGGATAGGCCGAGGCCAATACCTGGTATGCCTTAATTCCTGCAATCAGATCATGCTGCCCGTAGGCGTAATATCCAGCCCGAATCACAAGCTGCTCGTACGCGCTGATATGGTCGCTCAAATCGAAAGCTTTTTTGTAGTACTCGGCGCCAATAGCGTTTTGGCCGCTGTTTATATTTTCAACCGCAAGTTCGCGGTAAGCCATCGCAAATTGGGGATCCAGTTCGACCGCCTGCTGATACGCAGCAATGATGTCGCTTCGGCTCCTACCCTGCGATTGGAGGTACTTCCCAATCGAATAGGCTCTCAACGCCTCTAAGGATGGCGTCGTCGCAACCCGCAGTGGCACCTCATAGCTTTCAACAGATTCGGCGGACTCATTCAACCCTCTGCGAACGCGTTCAGCAACGGTGTCCAATGCCTCGAGAACCTGCTCTTTGCTTTTCGCCTCCGCCTTCGCGCTTGCCAGTTGCTTCCCGGTAGTGCAGGAGGAAGCCTCCAAGGTTACGAGGTATTTGTTCCCAATCGTCGATATCGTGCCCGTCAGCAACGCTTGACGGTTCGTCCGCTCACAAATCTCCTGGCCGATGTCCGCGGTAATCGGCGTGTCGCTCTTGCGTCCCATGAAGAGAAGCGTGCTCACTCCAGCACGCTCGCTCAAAACATTCATGTAGGGAGACTGCTCCAGATCGATCTCCAGGGCCCGCTTGAGAGTGTGGTCAAACGTCATATCTCCCGTCGAATTAACAAAATCCGTCAGCACGAGGGCGGATACCGATGGCTTTGGCCGAAGGCGTTTCCATGCCGTAACGCCGGCAAAGCTGATCGCAAACAGCCCCGCGATGAGCGTTGCGAGTACACCCCAGCGCGAAATGGAGTTGGATTTCCGCGTGTGCCGCTCTTCTGTGATGATGCTGGTGGTCACCGTGCGTTGCTGCAACAACAGGCTTCCACCCTGCGCCGCGTCTCCGAGCCTTCGTCGTCGCTCAGCCCCTTCCGATTGGCCCAGGACCTGTACTGGAATAACAAACTGATAGCCTCGGCCAGGGAGCGTCGCAATGTAGTTGATGTCTCCGGGGCGTTGATCGAGAGCTTTTCGCAGTACCGAGATGCTTTGGGTGAGATTGTTTTCGTCCACGAATGCATCCGGCCAGACATTCTTTAACAATTCATCCTTGGTGACCACCCTTCCGGGGTTCTGGACGAGATACAGCAGCACGTCAAATGCGCGGCGCTGCAGCGTCACAGCGCTTTCATTGCGCCGCAAGGTGCGCTCGAGGGGATCAATCCGGAACTCGCCGAACTGGAATATCTCGCTCATTTCATTGAACTTATCGCCGCTCACAACTTGTCAGTCGTGGTCAGAATGGGTCACTGGCGTTTTTGCAGCTCCGTCCGCACAATTCGCGCACGCTGAATTTCGAGGAACTTGTGACACGACTTTATCAATGGTTGAGGGAACGGGCAATGCTCTTTCGTGTCGAGTCGCAGGACGATGGAGCACGGCGCAGCGTGCGCACTGAAGTCACGGTGCACGAGAGAGAGCAAACCCTGGTCCTCGAAGGGACGTCCTGGGGCGGGCCAAAGACGTGTCCTTTGTGCGGAAACCCAATGTTTCCAGTGCCGGAGCCCCTATCCGAAGAGAAGGCGCAGGAACTGAAGCTTGGACATCGAGACGGCCAGGGGACGTGCCCCGGGCCCAAACGAAAAGGCGAAGTGAAGAGCTCGCGGCAGAGCGAGAACATAAGGAGGCTCCGGTGAGCGGTTCAATTTACGACATACTTAGCCCGGTTTCGCGTCTCAAATCGACGTCCTTAGCCCGGATTGGGGTAGCACTCGTTCTCCTGGGGATGGCCATCCCAGGATCTGCCCAAACGGTGACGCCAGCGACCACCAGCCTGACCTTCACCTCGGCGCAGGTGGGTATCTCCGCCGGCACCGCCGAGAGTCTTACCGAGACATTCACAGTCACAGGCTTCGCCAGCCTGATCACGCCAACGGCGGCAATGCACTATGGCCTGTCCTACACGGCGGGGGCGGTGAGCTGCACGGGGTCGCTGGGCAACCAGAGCTGCAGCGTGTCGGTGAAGTTTACGCCTACCTTGCCCGGCGGGCGGAGAGACGCGCTGTTCCTGATGAATGGTACGACGCGACTGGCGACGGTGCTGGTGTACGGCATCGGTGAGAGCCCATTGGCGCTGCTGCAACCGGGAGTGTTCAGCACATCGGTTCCGGAGTCTGGCTATCTCTACCAATCGATCGTGGATGAGAATGGCGTGCTCTACCTCCTGGAAACTGAGGTGAACACGGTACTGCAGCGGACCAAGGCGGGAGTGATCACGGCACTCCCGATCACGGGCCTCAATTCTCCCCGGTCGATTGGCATCGACGGCGCAGGCGTCCTTTATATTGCCGACCAGAAGCCCTTTTCGTCGATCACGACTTACGACACGGTGCAGGGAACCCAGGGCAGCTTCCCCTTCCCTTCCTCCGACCCTGCCTACATCCAGACGGTTACGGTGGGTAATACGGGCACCGTTTATGAGGCTGATTACTCCAACATCTATATCTTCATAACGCCAGGTGACCAGAGCACCGTGGCGATCAATCCCGCCATCACGCAGCCCTCGGCGCTGGCGCTCGACAGCGGGGACAACCTGTTCATCGGCGGCTACACGATCAATGAACTGACACCCGGCGGTACACAGACGGAGATCAACACCGTCGGCGCCGGTGAAGGTCTGGCAACCGACGCTGCGGACACGCTGTATGCGACACGCTATACCGGTGGCGGCGTAGCAGAACTTCCGGCGTCGGGTTATGGAACTGCGGAAGCATCGTTGGATACCGCCGCGTCCCCGCTGGGAACTTCGGTGGGACCGGACGGCACGGTGTTCGTCGGCAACTACACCAACCTGGACATCGTCGATCGCTCTTCGGGCACCGCTGCGTTTGGATCGCAGCAGCCCGGCACAGCAGCGACGCCACAGACGATTACGTTGTACAACGGCGGCAATGAGCCCCTCACGATTTCAGCTCTTGGCTTGAGCGGGTCTGCAACCTTCACCATCGGCACGCTGCCTTCGGGAAACTGTACCTCGTCGACGACCATCGCTCCCGGCGCGCTGTGCCAGGTCCAATTGGGATTCAAGGCGGCGAACCCCGGAAACTATATGGCCACGCTGACGTTCACCACGAACTCTCTGAATCAGACGGCCAGCACGCAAACGGTGGCCATCTCCGCATATATCAACGGAGCCTACCTGGTCGCATCGCCCACATCGCTGAACTTTGGATCGCAGACAGATGGCACGACGAGCACCGCTCAGTCGATCACGCTCACCAACCAGGGATACGGTTTCGCGGCGGATGCGTACAGTGCCACCACGACAAATTCAGCCTTCACCGCGACCCTGGGCAGTGGCTGTGCCAGCGTTGCTGTAAACGCGACCTGCACTGTGGACGTCACCTTTGCGCCAACGGCCGTGCAGACTTACAGCGAGACCGGCACGATAGGCGTGACCGCCGTGGGGTTTGGCTCTGCACCATCGGTCACCTTCAGCCTCTCAGGCAACGGCACCTCAGCCTCTGCGCCGATTGCAGGCCTGTCGCCGGCTACGCTCGTGTTCCCTGCCGTCACCGTGAACAACTACTCGCAAGGCACAGCCACGCTGACCAATACTGGCAATGCGGCGCTGACCAACATCGTAGCCACCATCACAGGAACAGGCGCGAGTGCGTTCAAGATCTATCCAACAACGACTTGCGGAAGCACACTGGCAGCGGGCGCCAGCTGCACGTATTTGATGAACTTCTATCCATCAGCTGCGGGCGGTTTTTTGGCAACGCTGTCGGTAGCGGATGACGCCAGCGGCTCGCCCCAGACGATTACCCTGAGCGGCATAGGACAGCCGGTCGCCGAACCTCAAGTCCAATTCACCCCCACCATCCTGAGCGCGATTGCAGGAACAGGCATCATGCCGGCGAACTGCGTGAACCCAGCCGAGCCAGGGCCGGCGTTGCAGACACAGCTCTGCGCACCGACCTCTGTTGCCGTCGACTATAGCGGGAATGCATACATCGCGGAACAGACCGAAAACGTCGTCCTGAAGATGGATACCAGCGGAAATATCACCGTCTTTGCAGGTGTGCAAGGCAGCGCTGGCAGCTTCAGCGGTGATAACGGTCCGGCGAAATCCGCCCATCTGAACGCGCCCGCGGGGCTCGCAATCGATGGGTTGGGAGACGTCTTTATCTCGGACTCCGGCAATGGCCGCGTTCGTGAGGTGAACGCCGCGACAGGAACGATCACCACGTTCGTCGGAGGAGGCAGTGGGACCTACTTCAACGATGGAACTGGAACGGCTGTCGTGCTCGCGCCTGCAGGCATTGCTCTTGATCCGTCCGGGAATCTTTACGTCGCCGAACCAACGCAGCAGATTGTGGTGGAGGTAACGCCGGCAGGCGTGGCGAGTGTCTTCGCTGGCGTTCAGGCATCCGGCGGCGCGGGCATCGCCGGATACAACGGCGACAACATCCAGGCGAAGACCGCGGAGTTGAATCAACCCACCAGTGTTGCCGTCGACCGGAGCGGCAATATCTATATTGCCGATTCGCTGAACTACCGCATTCGGTACGTGAATGAGAATGCCGTAGCTGGACAAATCTCAACGGCCGCCGGCGATGGGACCAAGGGTGATACGGGAGATGGCGGTGTGTCAACGAGCGCGGAGATCACGCCTCTGTCGATCGCGCTCAACCAGGCGGGTGACATCTTCGTCTCCGATGGAACGACGCTCCGGAAGGTCAGCAACCAGGGGTACATCTCGACGTTTGCGGGCGGCGGAACGGGCGGCCTGGGCGGTGCGGCAACGGCAGCGGCGCTGTCCGGCGTTGGGCAGCCGGGCATCGATAACAATGGCAACGTGCTGATTCCGGTGACAGGAACACCGCAGGTGCTGTCCGCCGGACCGACGGGACTGCTGCAGTTTGGCAACCAGGCCACGGGCACGACGAGTGCGCCGCTCACGATCGTCCTTGAGAATACCGGCAACAACTTTTTGAACTTCAATAACCTCAACTTCACCGCGACGGGGCCCTTCAGCGTAACGGGCGGAACCTGCGAACAAGCGACGGATGGCGGCTATAGTCCGAGCGAAACCTGCACCCTGATCGTAACGTTTACACCGACAACAACGGGCGCAGCGACAGGTTCGATCAGCGTGGCGAGCAACGCCACGGCGAGTCCTTCGAGCATTACGCTGCAAGGCACGGGCACAGCTGCGGGAGCGCCAACAGCGACCCTTTCTCCGGGGGCGTTGAGCTTCGGAAGTGTGAACACCGGAGTGACCTCGGCGGCGCAGATGCTGACGCTGTCGAATACAGGCAACGCCGCACTGACGATCTCTGGCATCACCATTGGCGGTACGAATCCGACTGACTTTGCCGAGACAAATACTTGCGGGGCGTCACTCGCTGCGGCAGCTACCTGCACGATCTCGGTGACCTTCGCGCCGGGATCGGCTGCGAGCTTCGCGGCAATGGTTTCTGTGGCGGATAACGCAACGGGCTCGCCGCAGACTGCGGCGCTGACGGGATCGGGAACGGTTCCTGCCGCGCCAGTTGCCGCTCTTTCGCCGAGCACCGTGAGCTTCGGGAGCCTGGTTACGGGCGCGACCGCGACCGCCCAGACGGTGACGCTGTCGAATACGGGCAATGCGGCGCTGTCGATCTCGGGCATCACGATTGGCGGGACCAACGCGACGGACTTTGCCGACACGACCACTTGCGGTGAGTCGCTGGCGGCGGGCGCGTCGTGCACCATTGCGGTAACGTTCACGCCGGGCGCGGTAGCGAACTTCTCGGCAACGATTTCTGTGGCAGACAATGCCGCGGGATCGCCACAGACCACTTCCTTAACCGGCGCAGGAATTGCGGCACCTGACTTTACGGTGAGCGCGACGCCGGCTGCCGAGACGGTGAGCTTGGGCGGCGTGGCGACCTACCAGGTGACCGTCGGTGAGATCAACGGGGACTTCAGCGGCACGGTTGCGCTGAGTGCCACGGGCTTGCCAACGGGGGCGATGGCTACGTTTACGCCCGCCTCAGTAACACCGGGCAGCGAGAGCTCGGGGAGCGTGCTGACGATCCAGACAGCGTCGCTCACCGCGCAGGCCCATGCGCAGAACGGCTGGCGCTGGCTGCCGGGCGTGACGCTGGCGTTTTGCATTCCGCTGCTGTGGTGGAGAAGCAGAGAGCGAATCTGGCGGCTGGGCTGCGGCCTTCTGTGCCTGCTGCTTGGTGTGGGGGCGGCGATGCTGACCGGTTGCGGCGGCGGGTATTACTCGCGGGCTCCGGCACAGACATACACCGTCACCGTGACCGGCACGAGCGGTTCCACTCAACATTCCACCACCGTCACGCTGACGGTTCAGTAGGAGAGACGCGATGCGATTGGATAGAACCTTTTCAGCGGCAGGTGCAGCGGCGATCAAGGGAATCGCCGCGCTGGCAGTGGTCGCGCTTCCCTTTCACGGTCGAGCGCAGGTGCAACCGGCGACGGTGTTTGGATTGGAGCCGGGACAGACCAGTGCGCTGGACGTTGGCATGAATTATGCGTATGTCCGTGCCAATGCGCCGCCCGCGGCCTGCGGATGTTTTTCGATGAATGGCGGAGGCGGCAACCTGGTAGTGAATATGCGGCATGGCCTGAGCCTCGTTGCCGACTTGCAGGCCACCCACGCCAACAATCTCAATGGCACGACGCAAAGCATTACGGTGTTCGACTATCTATTCGGGCCGCGGTATTCCTATCGCTCGGGCAGCCGGTTTACGCCTTACGCGCAGGTGTTGCTGGGAGGGTCCAACGAGCTCTCGACCTATGCATTCGTGCGCAACCGCCAGGCCTTTGCGGTGAGCGGCGGCGGCGGTGTGAGCCGCGTGCTGAACCGGCGTCTTGCGTGGAACATCGTCGAGGTGGACTACATCTACTCGCGTCTTCCGAACGCCGTCAACGATCATCAGAATGATCTTCGCGTGACGACAGGGCTGGCGTTCCGATTCGGACCGCGCTAGCGGCGCTGGCCTGAGAAACTTGGCGGGAGATCACGATCGTGTGGGTCGCTGACCTCTTCAGGCTCTCGAAGGGTGCGGCGAAATGCGGATGCGTTACGAGACCGGTCGCAGGATGGACCGCCGCATTTGAGGGAAGGCAATCTCCCGCCAAGCTGCAACAGTAGCATCGGAGGGCAATGCTCTCATGTGACGAAGGTCACGCGTTCCGGTTCAAAGTTAAAAAGCAATGGCTCCGACCCCTTCGGGTCCGAGCCATTGCCTGGATCGAGTCCCGTTATGCGTGGGCCCGCATGAGCTCCGCGAAGACCTCGCGGCTGGGGCGAACCCGATCCTCCGGTAGCGTTGCCAGCGGCTCGTCGACCAGGTTGAGCCGGCTGGCGAAATCGAGTTCTTCGGTGTTGATGTAGAAGACGCCGGTGAGGACGTCACCTTTTTCGTGGGCTTCCATGAGCATGTTGACCGCGCCCGTCTTGCTGGTGGGTGTGTAATCCTCATGCAGCTTGCGGAGCCGGAGGTGAGAGCCGTCATGCAGCTCGACGTCGACCGTGGTATCTGGATCGTAGTCGACCACGATGTTCTCGAACTGCGCGATGAAGCCCGTTTCGTTGACCAGCTCGTCATGCTCCTTCATGTACTTGTAGCTCTTGGTCGAGCCTTCATGATCGTTGAACGTGACGCAGGGCGAGATGATGTCCAGCAGCACCGTCCCCTTGTGCGCAATCGCCGCCTTCAACATTGCCGACAGCTGCTTCTTGTCGCCCGAGAACGAGCGGCCCACGAAGGTTGCGCCCAGCTGGATGGCCAGCGCGCAGACATCGATAGGCGGCATATCGTTGACCACGCCGGTCTTCAGCTTGGAGCCGATGTCGGCAGTCGCGGAAAACTGGCCCTTGGTGAGGCCGTACACGCCGTTGTCCTCGATGATGTAGATGATCGGAAGATTGCGGCGGAGTAGGTGCACGAACTGGCCGACGCCGATGGAGGCCGTGTCGCCATCACCGCTGATGCCGATCGAGCGCATGGTCTTGTTCGCGAGGATCGCGCCGGTAGCCACCGACGGCATGCGCCCGTGCACCGAGTTGAAGCTGAAGGAGCGCGACATGAAGTACGCGGGCGACTTCGACGAGCAGCCGATGCCGCTCATCTTCATCACCGTCTCGGGCTGAATGCCCATCTCGTAATAGGCTTCGAGGATGCGCTCGGAGATCGCATTATGTCCGCAGCCCGCGCAAAGGGTTGATTTGCCGCCGCGATAGTCGAGGATCTCGAGCCCAATGGGGTTGGTTTTTGGTGTTGGGACAACAGGTGAGGTCGCCATGATTACTTGTTTGCTCCTTGATGTGAGGCGATGGCCTCGGTAACGGTGCGGGCGTCGAGCGGCAGGCCGCCAAAGTAGACAACGGAGTGCAGCCTGGCGGCGAGCGACGGATCCAGGTCGACCTTCATGAGGTTCAGAAGCTGTCCGTCGCGGTTCTGTTCGACCACGTAGATGATCTCGTGGCTGGCGACGAAGTCTTCGACCTCCTTCGTCAGCGGGTAGGCGCGCACGCGCAGGTAGTCAGTCTCGATCTTCGACTCGCGCGCGAGCTGATCGCGGCTCTCCATCACGGCCACGTGGGTGCTCCCGTACGCGATGATGCCCACCTTATGGTTCCCTGCCGCTTCGAGAACCGGCTTGGGAACGTAGCTCTTGGCCGTCTCGAACTTACGCGCGAGGCGCTGCATGTTGTACTCGTAATCCTCTGGCCGCTCGGTGTATTGAGCCTTTTCATTCTTGCCGCTGCCACGCGTGAAGTACGCCGCTTTCGGATGTGGCGTGCCGGGCAATGTGCGGTATGGAATCGCATCGCCGTCAACATCCTTGTAACGGGCAAAGCCGCCGGCCTCTTCAAGCTGCTGGGCGTTGAGGATCTTGCCGCGCGTCATGGGCTTTTCTGGATAGTCGAAGGGCTCGGACATCCAGTTGTTCATGCCAAGGTCGAGATCGGAGAGCACGAAGACCGGCGTCTGCAGCGTCTCCGCAAGATCGAAGGCCTGGGTCGCGAACTCGAAGCACTCCCTGACCGATCCCGGGAACAACATGACTTGCTTGGTGTCACCGTGGGAAAGGCCGGAGATGAACGCGAGGTCTCCCTGCGCGGTGCGGGTGGGCAGCCCGGTGGAAGGCCCGGTGCGCTGCACATCGAAGATGACTCCGGGGATTTCGGCGAAGTAGCCGAGGCCGGCGAACTCCGCCATGAGCGAGATGCCGGGCCCGGAGGTTGCGGTCATAGACCGAGCCCCAGCCCATCCTGCGCCCAGCACCATGCCGATGGCTGCAAGTTCGTCCTCCGCCTGGACGATGGCGAAACTAGCTTTTCCATCTTCCTCTACGCGGTAGGTCTTCATGTACTTGATGAGGTCTTCAACAATGCTCGTGGACGGCGTGATGGGATACCACGCGACCACGGTGACGCCGGCAAACATGGCACCCATGGCGGCAGCCGCGTTGCCATCGATGATGATCTTGCCCCGGGTGGCGCTCATCGGCTCGACCACCAGACCGTCCTGCTTGGTGAGCGTGCTGGCGGCGTAGTCGTAACCCAGCTGCACCGCCTTCCAGTTGAGGTCGGCGACTGCGACCTTCTTGGCAAACTGCTTGCGCACGATAATCTCAAGGCCCTTCAGATCGATGGAGAGCAGCTGCGCCGCGACTCCGACGTACACCATGTTCTTGATCAGCTTGCGGACCTTCATCTCGGCGCCGGTGGAGGCGACGAGGCTGTCGAACGGCACCGGATAGTAGATGACGTCATCACGGCGTTCGGTGAGATTGAAGGCCTCGTCGAAGATCACCGCGCGACCCGGCGCGAGCTTGCGTATGTCTTCGTGAACCGTCTCGGGATTCATCGCGATCAGGAGGTCGTTTTCGCTCTTGCGCGCGACCCAGCCGTCGCGGCTGGCACGAATGAGATACCAGGTAGGCAGACCGGCGATGTTCGACGGAAAGAGATTCTTGCCCGACACCGGCACCCCCATGCTGAAGATGCTGCGCAGAAGAATGCTGTTCGCCGATTGCGATCCAGAGCCGTTGACCGTTGCGACGTTGATTGCGAAATCGTTCACCACCTTTTTGGGGAGAACGGTCGAGTCTGCAACGGGAAGACTCTGAAGTTCGAGATTACTGGTAGCCATTTAACAATCCTTCCATCCGTGGGTGCGTCGAGAGCGTTATGCAGAAAAATCTTGGGGAATCTGTGCGTCGTTGCGGACATAATCCGTTGCGGCCGTTTAGCGGCCACCTGGGTTATGTCATCGGAATTGTAGACCTTCCGCGTAACGACTCGCCACGCGATGAGGTGTCAGCATAGTGACGAAAACCCAGTATTGAAAGCCTTTCTGCGTAGTCATGCCTTACGGCGAGGTTGCATTTTCTAAGTGGAGCGACGAGCGAAACCCCTTGTTCGACAAGGCCTTCGTTGTTGTTTGCCAGGTCACGTGGCGAATCAATCCCACAGCTACCGGTAAAGGCGATATTTGGTGCGATTATCATTCTGCGCTCGCCGCCGTGCTGGAGACAGGTGCCTTTTGTGGTTCCGCTGCGAGCGTCGTTTGGAGGTCTGCGTGGCCAGCGACGGCAGCGCGTGCGGAGTACACGCGCCACTCGCGGTCCACATCCTCCTGGGCCTCTGCCAGCAGCTTGGCGGCGACGTCCGGATGGCTGCGCGCGAGCATCGTATAGCGCGCCTCGTTGTAGCTGTAGTCTTTCAGCGGAATCGACGGTGGACGCGAGTCGAGCTGGAAGGGATTCTTGCCCTCCGCGCGCAGCGACGGGTTGTAGCGCATCAGCGGCCAGTAGCCGGAGAGGACCGCCTTCTTCTGCTGCTCCATGCCCTGCGCGAGGTCGTAGCCGTGGGCGATGCAATGGCTGTACGCGATGATGAGCGCGGGACCGTCGTAAGCCTCAGCCTCCTGGAAGGCCTTCACGGTCTGGGCGTCGCTGCCGCCCATGGCAACCCGCGCGACATAGACCGACCCGTAGCTGACGGCCTCCATCGCCAGATCCTTCTTGCCCGTGAGCTTGCCGCCGGCGGCGAACTTGGCGACTGCCCCGCGCGGCGTCGACTTCGACATCTGCCCGCCGGTGTTGGAGTACGTTTCGGTATCGAGCACGAGGACCTTGACGTTCTCGCCGGAGCCGAGCACGTGGTCGAGGCCGCCGAAGCCGATGTCGTAGGCCCAGCCATCGCCGCCCACCAGCCAGACGCTCTTGCGGGCCAGCGAGTCGGCCACGGTAAGCAGGGTGCGGGCTTCGGGCGAGTCAACGCCGGCCAGCTTCGCGCGGACCAGCAGGATGCGCCTGCGCTGGGCTTCGATACCGACCTCGCTGCATTGGTCAGCAGTGAGGATGGCCGTGACGAGCTCGCCGCCGAGCGTCGATGCAAAGGTCTGCAGCAGAACTTCGGCATACTCCTTCTGCTGATCGAGCGCGAGACGAATGCCCAGACCGAACTCCGCGTTGTCTTCGAACAGCGAGTTGGACCACGTGGGTCCGCGCCCGCTTTTGTTCACGCTGTAAGGTGTGGTCGGAAGGCTGCCCCCGTAGATCGACGAGCAGCCGGTGGCGTTGGCGATGAACAGGCGATCGCCGAAGAGCTGGGTGAGCAGCTTGATATAAGGCGTTTCCCCGCAGCCAGCGCACGCTCCCGAGAACTCGAAGAGCGGATCGAGCAGCTGGATGTCCTTGACCTGGTTGTGCGAGAGGCGATTGCGATCCACCGAGGGCAGCGCCTCGAAGAACGTCCAGTTCTTTGCTTCCTCTTCACGAAGCCGAGCTTGCGGCACCATCTGCAGCGCCTTGTGCTTCGGCTCGGACTTGCTCATGGCGGGGCAGATCTCCACGCAGAGATGGCAGCCGGTGCAGTCCTCGGGCGCAACCTGCAGCGAGTAGCGCTCCTCCTCCATGCCGCGCCACTTCGGCTTGGCCGTCTTGAAAGTCTCCGGCGCGGTAGCGAGCAGGGTCGAGTCAAATACCTTGGCGCGGATCACAGCGTGTGGGCAGACCAGCACACACTTGCCGCACTGTATGCACAGGTCGGTGTCCCACACCGGAATCTCGTGCGCGATGTTGCGCTTCTCCCAGTGCGCGGTGCCGGTCGGGAAGGTTCCTCCGGGCGGCAGGGCGCTGACCGGCAGCACATCGCCGCGGCCGGCAGCGATCTCGCCCAGCACGTTGGTTACGAAGCTCGGCGCCTCGCGCGGGAACATGGGCAGAAGGTCAAAGGTAGCGCTGACGTGTTCTGGCGGCGTGACCCGATGCAGGTGCGCGAGTGCTGCGTCAACAGCTGCGTAGTTCTGCAGCACCACGTCACCGCGCTTGCCATAGGTCTTCTTGATCGCCTGCTTAATCTGGACGATCGCTTCGTCGCGCGGAAGGACCCCGCTGATGGCGAAGAAGCATGTCTGCATGATGGTGTTGATGCGATTGCCCATGCCGGCATCGTGCGCCACGCTGTAGCCGTCGATCACATAAAACTGCAGCTTGCGCGCGAGGATGGTCTCCTGCGTCTTGCGCGGCAGATGCTGCCAAACCTCGTCGGCGCCGTAAGGTGAGTTCAGCAGAAACACAGCGCCGGGAGCGGCCGCGGCGAGAATATCCATGCGCTCGAGAAAGGAAAAGTTGTGACACGCGATGAAGTTGGCTTCCGTGATGAGATACGTCGAGCGAATGGGCTCCGGACCAAAGCGCAGATGCGAGGTTGTCACGGAGCCGCTCTTCTTGGAGTCGTAGACAAAGTAGCCCTGCACATAGTTCTCCGTGCCCGACCCGATGATCTTGATGGAGTTCTTATTCGCGCCGACCGTGCCGTCCGAGCCAAGGCCGTAGAAGAGCGCGCGGATGGTGCGGGGATCTTCGGTGGAGAAGGCTGGATCGTAGTCGAGGCTGGTGTGGGTCACGTCGTCCGCGATGCCGATCGTGAAGTGGTTCTTCGGCTGCGGCTTCTTGAGCTCGTCGAAGATGCCCTTCACCATCGCGGGAGTGAACTCCTTGGAGGAGAGGCCATAGCGTCCCCCAATCACGCGTGGGGAGTGAAGGAAGGATAGAGCGGGGCTGGCAAAGAATTCACTGAGCGCCGTAACGACATCCTGGTAGAGAGGCTCGCCGAGCGAGCCGGGCTCCTTGGTACGGTCCAGCACGGCAATGGATTTAACGGTTACCGGCAGCGCGGCCATGAAGGCTTCGATCGCGAACGGACGGTAGAGATGCACCTTCAGCAGCCCCAGCTTCTCTCCCCGCGCGTTCAGATGGCTGATAGCTTCTTCAACCGCGCCGGCACCCGATCCCATGATGATGATCACGCGCTCGGCATCCGGCGCGCCCACGTAATCGAATAGCTGGTAGGCGCGGCCCGTGAGGGTTGCAAACTTGTCCATCACGTTCTGCACGATGGTCGGGCATGCAAGGTAGAACGGATTGCAGGCCTCGCGCGCCTGGAAGAAGACGTCGGGATTTTGCGCAGTCCCGCGAAGGATGGGGTGATCGGGGCTGAGGGCACGCTCGCGGTGCGCGCGCACCAGCTTCTCGTCGAGCAAGGCACGGATGGTCTCGTCCGAAATAGTCGAGGCCTTGTTGATCTCGTGCGATGTGCGGAAGCCGTCGAAAAAATGCATGAACGGGATGCGCGCTTCAAGGGTGGCGATGTGCGCGATCAAAGCCATGTCGGCCGCCTCCTGCACGGAGTTCGACGCCAGCATCGCATACCCGGTAGACCGGCAGGCCATGACATCCGAGTGGTCGCCAAAGATCGACAGGGCGTGCGTCGCAATCGAGCGCGCCGTGACGTGAATGACGTTCGACGTAAGCTCGCCCGCAATCTTGAACAGGTTGGGGATCATTAATAGGAGGCCCTGCGAGGCCGTGAAGGTGGTGCTGAACGCGCCGGCCTGCAAGGCGCCGTGCATCGCGCCAGCGGCTCCGCCCTCACTCTCCATCTCGGCGATAAGCGGAATGGTGCCCCAGATGTTCTTGCGGCCTTCTTCCTTCCACTGGTCGGCCCATTCGGCCATGGTGGACGACGGCGTAATCGGGTAGATCGCGATGACCTGTGCCAACCGGTACGCCACCTGGGCGGCGGCTTCATTTCCATCAAGAATTGCAATGTGTTGATCGATCAAGGAGATGCTCCAATCGGTGCAATCTCATTTTGAGCTTGCAGCCGATGAGCGGTTGTGATGATTATCACAAGGCTGTTTTTCGGGGTCTGATATGTTGTAGAAAGAACGTATGACAACTCATATCTATCTGCCGGTTATCGTCCTGTTGATTGGAGGCGCCGGATTTGCGGTCGGTCCGCTGGCCTTGGCGTGGCTGTGGGCCAAGAAGTTTTCGCCACAAAAATCCGGTCCCAGCAAGAACTCCATCTACGAGTGCGGTCTGGAGTCCGACGGCGATGCCTGGATCAAGTTCAAGCCCGGCTACTACATTTACGCCATCGTCTTTCTTATCTTTGACGTAGAGGCGATCTTCCTCTTGCCGTTCGCGGTGTCGTTTGGTGGCTTTACCGCCGGCGAAGCCATCGAGATGCTGGTGTTCGTAGCCTTGCTGGTGGGTGGCCTGGTCTGGGCCTGCCGGAAAGATGTGCTGTCCTGGAGCTAGCCCAACGCGGAGTAGACTAAGAAAAGCGTTGGTTTGGCCCGAATAAACCGATTGAACCCTGACGTGAGAAGGTTTTGTGGAAATGGATGAGCAGCTAAAGAGCGAGTTGAGACGGCAAGGTGTGGTGGCAACGTCTCTTCAGGAGCTCTACAACTGGGGCCGCAAGAGTTCGGTTTGGCCGTTGAACTTCGGCCTCGCCTGCTGTGCCATCGAGATGATCGCCGCCACCATGGCGCGCTACGATCTTGCCCGCTTCGGCGCCGAGGTGTTTCGCCCCTCTCCCCGCCAGGCCGACCTCATGATCGTCGCCGGAACCGTGACCAAGAAGATGGCCCCGCAAGTCGTCCGCCTCTATAACCAGATGCCGGAACCCAAGTACGTGATCTCCATGGGAGCCTGTGCGATATCCGGCGGCCCCTTCAAGCAGGGCTACAACGTGCTCAAGGGAATCGACCGCTACATTCCGGTGGATGTCTATATCCCCGGCTGCCCGCCGCGTCCCGAAGCGCTGATCGACGCCTTCATGATGTTGCAACGAAAGATCGACGCACAGTATCTGACCGGGCCCGGCCGCCCGCGTCACCTCGACGCTGAAACGCCAAGCGAGTTTGTGGTGCCGGAGTTCGGCGCGCACGACCTGGTTCCCACAAGCAACAGCGAAGTCTGGAGCGTTCCGCTGGTTAACATTTCGAATGCAGGCAAGAATGAACCTGGAAGAGATTAAGTCCCAAATCGAAGCGAACGTTTCCGGTTGCCGCCTGGAGATCATCCCCAATGGCAGCCCTTCCGGTCAGCATTCCCTGCTGGTGGATGTGGACCACGGATTTGCCGTGGCCACCTTCCTGCGCGATGGCGCCACCCCGCGTTTCGACTTCTGCTCCAACGTCACCGGCATCGACTGGCCGGTCAAGGAAGTCTCCACCAAGACCAAGGTCAAGAAGCTGGTCGACGGCGTGGAGAAAGAAGTGGACGAGGTCGTCAAGACTCAGACTGGTGGCTATCTGGAAGCTGTCTACCACCTGTATTCCGTCGAGCAGCGCGAAGGCCCGGTGGTTCTGCGTATGCGCACCGAAGACCGGGCCGAGCGGGTACATGTTCCCTCGCTGACTCCCATCTGGCGCAGCGCCGAGTTTCAGGAGCGCGAAGCCTATGACCTCTTCGGAATCCTGTTCGATGGGCACCCAGACCTGCGCAGGCTGTTGATGTGGGAAGGCTTTGAAGACTATCCCATGCGCAGAGATTACGTGGATCCCGACGACTACGAGTATGAGCCGACAGCCCACGACGACGTATTGAAGCGGGCCCAGGCGCATCGCCCCGCCCAGGAGGGAGGTCTATGAGCATCCTGACCGACGCTTCCGTCGATACGATCTCCAGGGACGAAACCGACCATCTCACCGGCGATCTGCTCGAGATCTCGATGGGGCCGCAGCACCCTTCCACGCACGGCGTCTTTCGCATGAACGTCACGCTGGACGGCGAGCAGGTCGTGAAGCTCAAGCCCGTCTTCGGCTATCTCCATCGCAATCATGAAAAGATTGCCGAGACCGAAAGCTACCTCGGCTGCATGCCCTATACCGACCGCCTGGACTACATCTGCTCGATCACTAACAACTGGGCCTATGCGCTGGCGGTCGAGACTCTGGCCGGCATCAAGGTGCCTGAGCGAGCGGAGTACCTCCGCGTCATCACCGGCGAGCTCACCCGGCTGCAGAATCACGCTGGCCTGATCGGCTTCCTGATGCAGGACATGGGTGCCAGCGGAACACCGCTGATGTATGCCTTCCGCGAGCGCGAAAAAGTGCTGGACTTGTTCGAGGCCCTCACTGGCGCGCGCATGATGTGCAACTACATGCGCTTCGGCGGCTGTCGCTGCGACCTGCCCGCGGGCTGGCTGGACGGCGCAAAAAAAGTTGTCGAAGGCTTCCCCCGATTCCTCGACGAGTTTGAAAGCCTGCTGAAGACCAACGAGATTCTGATGGCCCGGACCCAGGGTGTCGGCATCGTGACCAAGGCGCAGGCCATCAACGCCGGGCTGAGCGGTCCGATGGCAAGAGCCTCGGGCGTCGATTACGACCTGCGCAAGGTGGACAAGTACGGCATCTACGAGCGTTTCAGCTTTCGCGTTCCGCTGGGCGAGATTGGCGACGTGTACGACCGCTACATGCTGCGCGTCCTGGAGATGCGCGAGTCGATCGAGATCCTCAAGCAGGCAATCCGCGATCTTCCGGAAGGCCCCATCATGGACCCCGGCACCAAGATCCGCGGCTTCCGTCCCAAGGCTGGCGAAGCCTATGGGCGCATCGAGGGCCCCAAGGGTGAGCTCGGCTTCTACCTCATCAGCGATGGATCGCCGAACCCCTACCGCTATCGCGTCCGTCCGCCCACACTCATCAACCTCACGCTGCTGGAGGACATGTGCCTGGGACATAACGTCGCCGACATCGTCATCATCCTGGGGAGCATCGACATCGTTCTGGGCGAGGTGGACCGTTGAGTTCCTGTAAACACATGACGCCATCTTCCGCACCGCAGGGGGTTCGCTTTGCTAGGTGAAGGTATTGTGAAGGGCCTGGCCGAGACGGCACGCAACTTCTTCGGCAGTTACGTCAACAAAGAACGGCTCACGACAGTTCAATTTCCAGAAGAGCGGCTGCCCCAGATCGAGGCGACGCGCGACTTCCCTTTCCTGGTCTACGACGGCGCCGATCCCGAACCCGGATTGCGTTGCGTGGCCTGCCAGATCTGTGAAAAAGAGTGCCCGCCCAAGTGCATTTACATCGTCAAGAGCGCGGACAAGAAGCCGGACGCGACCGGGAAAGCGCAGTTTTATCCGGCGCAATTCGATATTGATATCTCCGTCTGCATGAGCTGCCAGATCTGCGTCGAGGTCTGCCCGTTCGACGCCATCAAGATGGACGTGGAGTTCGAGATGAGCTCCGAGGACCGCTTTGGCGGCCTGCTGCTGGACAAGTACAAGCTAGCCAAATCGAACGAGTACTACAACAAGATTCATCCCACCGAAGCTGGCGCCGTGGACGCGGCCCTCGCCGAAGAGCGCGCAAAGGCAAAGCTCGCAGCAGAGGCGAAGGCAAAGAAGGACGCGGAGATTGCTGCGGCAAAAGCTGCTGCCCCAGCGGCAGCTCCTGCCCCAGCGGCCACGCCAGCGCCTGCTGAGACGCCGGCCCCCGCCGTTACCTCGGCAGTTGGAGAAACCAAGTGACCGGCCACCTAGTTACGCTCGATCAAATCTTCGTCGTCATCAAACACTGGCTTCTAGGCTTTGTCCCAGGCGCGCTCCAGCCCATCAGCTCCGCGATCCTCTCGGTTGTGCCCGTAGTCATCGCCTTTCCCCTGCTGTTCGCGATTACAACGGTTCTCGAGCGCAAGGGCTTGGGAAGAATGCAGAACCGCTACGGCCCAAATCGCGCAGGCTGGTTCGGCATTCTGCAGCCCATGGCCGACGGCATTAAATCTCTCACCAAGGAAGACATCGTTCCGAAGACGGCCGACCAGTTGGTGCACTTCCTGGCGCCCGTCGTGATGGTGATTGCTTCGTTCCTGGTGTACGCCGTCGTGCCCATCGGCAGGAACATGGTCATCGCCGATCTGAATGCCGGCGTGCTGTTTTTCTTCGCGATCGGCTCCATGGTGGAACTGTCGGTATTCATGGCAGGCTGGTCGAGCCACAGCAAGTACTCCCTGCTGGGAGCGATGCGCGCCATCGCCCAGATGATCAGCTACGAGATGCCGCTGGTCCTCGCATCGGTGGTCGTGATCATGGCAGCCGGCTCGCTCTCAACCGTGACGATCGTGAACATGCAGGCAGGCTACACCGGCATCTGGCCGCACTGGTACCTATTTACGCCGTGGGGCATCATCGGATTCGTCATCTTCATGATTGCCGCGACCGCGGAGTCGAACCGCTGCCCCTTCGATATGCCCGAAGGCGAATCGGAGATTATCGCCGGCTATTTCATCGAATACTCCGGCTTCAAGTTTGCGCTGTTCTTCCTCGCTGAGTATCTCGGCATGTTCGCGACCAGCGCCATGGCGATTACCTTCTTCCTCGGCGGCTGGTCGGCACCCTTCTCGTTCCTCACCTGGATCCCGTCTTACTTCTGGTTCTTCGCAAAGCTGCTGACGATCATCTGCGCCTTCATCTGGGTTCGCGGCACGCTTCCGCGTCTGCGCATGGACCAGCTGATGAACTTCGCCTGGAAGTTCATGCTGCCCCTGTCGCTGATCAATATTGTTGGCGCCGGCATCTGGCACTTTATGCCTGCCGGATTTACGCGGTGGGGAGTTGTCAGCTTGCTCCTCGCTCTGTCGTGTGTTCTCTTGAGTCGCGGCCTGCGGCGCAACAAGTGGTTTCATGTGCGTACGTATCGCTTCGCAAGTTAGACCTGTGATGATCATCACAGGGTAGTCGGGTTCCGTATGTTCATCTGTATCTACTTCCTTTGCAGGGCTGGAATCGTTTCAAGATGACTATTTCCTTTTTGCTGCTCGCCGCGATCACGATCATCGGAACCGCTGCGGCGATGACTCTGAAAAATCTGGTGCACTGTGTTCTGGCGCTATCGCTTGGACTGGTCGGATTAGCGGCGTTGTACATGCAACTCGGCGCCCAGTTCGTGGGGTTCACGCAGATCCTGGTGTACGTTGGCGCCGTCGCCATCCTGGCGGCCTTTGCCATCATGATGACGCGCAGCGCCGATCCGGCCGTCTCGCACGTTGTCTCCTCCTTTCGAGCATCCGGCGCGCTGATCGCCATTCTGGTCTTTGCGGTGCTGGCCTGGGCCACCATCTCCGGAACCTCGGCGCAGCCGATCCTCACCGCAGCCCCCGAAAGCTCGGTCGGCCAGGTGGGCGCAGCGCTGATGCATCGCTTCGTCCTTCCGCTGGAGGTAATCGGCCTGCTGCTCACGGCCGCACTCATCGGTGCGGGCATCCTCGCGATGGATGAACATCGGGGAAATCAGAATCGGGGGACTCGATGAGCCAGCTCTCCGGCTATCTACTGCTCTCTGCCTTCCTGTTTTCGATCGGCCTCGCTGGCGCTCTCACCCGCCGCAACGCGATCCTGGTACTGATTGGCATCGAGTTGATGTTGAACGCGGCCAACCTGAACTTCATCGCCTTCTGGCGTTACGGCCCGCACCCCGAAGCCTTGACCGGCGTCATGTTCGCGATCTTCTCCATCAGCGTAGCCGCGGCAGAGGCTGCCGTTGGCCTCAGCATCATCCTCGCCGTCTATCGGCACTCCAGGACAACGGACCTTGACAAGCTGAACTCGATGAAGGGCTAAGCGGCACATGAACTGGATCGTAGAAAACCTCTGGCTGATTCCCGCGCTGCCCCTGTTTGCAGCAGGAATCAGCGCCCTCACGAAACAGAAGGGCCGCAAACTCGCCGCATCGCTTGCCATCGGCTCGATGGGCATCTCTTTCCTCCTTGCCCTCTGCGCCTTCGCTCACGTGCTCGCGTTACGCAGCAGCGGGCAAGCGACCCAGCAGTTCTTCAACTTTCCCTGGTTTCAGTTCGGCAATGACTGGCTGTCGCTGGGATGGGTGCTGAATCCTCTGACCGCCGTGATGCTGGTGATGGTCACCTTCGTTGGCCTGCTCATCTTCATCTTCAGCGTCGGCTACATGGAGCACGACGAGAACTTCACGCGCTTCTTCTGCTTCCTGGCACTGTTCGCGAGCGCCATGCTGGGCGTGATCATCTCCAACAGCCTGCTGCTGCTCTTCATGTGCTGGGAGATTGTCGGCCTCACGTCCTACCTGCTGATCGGCTTCTGGTACTTCAAGCCAAGCGCCGCGGCGGCCGCCAAGAAGGCCTTCATCACCACCCGCATCGGCGACCTTCCCTTCTTCCTTGGGATCGTCTGGCTGTACTCGCAGACCGGGACGCTGCTGTTCTACAACAACGGAGCCGGCGCCCTCGAGCCCGCCGCCATCACGCACCTCCTGTCACAGACCACCGCCACCGGCATGTGCGTCGCCACGGGAATCGCGCTGCTGATCTTCTGCGGAGCGATTGGCAAGTCCGGCCAGTTCCCCCTGCACGTATGGCTTCCCGACGCCATGGAAGGCCCCACCCCCGTCAGCGCGCTGATTCATGCCGCAACGATGGTCGCGGCCGGCGTATTCCTCGTCGCCCGGGTTTATCCGCTGATGAGCGCGCACAATGGCGTCGCCGGCGTGCTGACAACCTCGACTGCGCTACAGGCTGTGACCTGGATCGGGGCGATCACCGCGCTGTTTGGATCCCTGGTCGCCGTCGCGCAGTTCGACATCAAGCGCATCCTGGCCTACTCGACCGTGTCTCAGCTGGGCTACATGATGATGGGCCTGGGCGTCGGTGGCGTGGCCGTCGGCATGTTCCACCTCATCACGCACGCGTTCTTCAAGGCGCTGCTCTTCCTCGGCGCCGGCTCGATCATTCACGGCTGCTCGGGCGAGCAGGACATTCGCAAGATGGGCGGAATACGAAAGCTGATGCCCATCACCTTCGCGACTTACGCCATCGCGATGCTCGCGCTGTGCGGCTTTCCCTTGTTCTCCGGCTTCTGGAGCAAGGACGAGATTCTGCACGCCGCGCATCACTGGAACATCTCGCAGCTGCCGTACTACATGGGCGCCTTTGCCGCGCTGCTCACTGCGTTCTACATGACCCGCCAGGTCTTCTACGTCTTCGCCGGCCGCTCGCGACTGACCCAGGAGACCACCGACGCCTCACACACCGACCCGCATGCACACGCAGCTGACCACCATCACGGCTCCGGCGCAATTCATGAGAGCCCAGCGGTCATGACCGTGCCCCTCGCTCTGCTGTCCGTCTTTGCCCTGCTGCTCGGCTTCTTCGGAACCCCAGCGTGGCCGTGGTTCCAGTCGTTCCTCGATGACTCGCCCCTGGCGGTCAACTTCGGCGCGTTCGGCGAAGGCGGAATTCTGCCGGTGATGCTGATCTCGTCCCTCATCGTATTCCTCGGCCTTGGCCTCGGCTGGTACTTCTACGGCCGCCGCCCGATCGTCAGCGCCGAAGCTCCGGACGCCGTCGGCAAACTCTCGCCCTCAATCTTCACCGTCCTGGGCCACGCGTTCTACTTCGACGCCCTGTACGCTGCGACCTTCATTCGACTGAACACGCTGCTTTCGAAGATCTCCGATTGGCTCGACCGCTGGGTCTGGAACGGCGCCGTCAAGACGATCACTTCCCTCGTATTTGGATTCGCTCACTTGGACAACTTCTTAGACACGCACGTAGTGAACTCAGGCTTTGACGAAGGATGCGAAGGCGTCTCACTCAGCGGCCAGGTCCTTTCACGGCTGCAAGCTGGCCGCGTCCAGGGATATCTCAAGATCGTGGCAGGCGCGCTCATCGTCTTCACGATCCTGCTGCTATGGAAGGCCCGGGCATGACTCAGGATATGAACTCCTTCCCATGGCTCACGATCCTAACTGCAGTGCCGCTCGTCGGCGCCCTTGCGGTGCTCGCGCTGGGTGGCAGGAACAAGGTGCTGGTACGCTGGACAGCTCTTGCCTTCAGCGCCATCTCCCTGCTCATCACGCTGATCCTCTGGCACAGCTTCAACAGCGCCGCCGACGGCTTCCAATTCCAGGAGCTGCACCCTTGGATTCCGTCGCTCAACGTGAGCTATCGCCTTGGAATTGATGGCCTCGGTCTGCTCATGCTCCTGCTCACCGCGATTGTCGTGCCGATTGGCATGCTCGCCTCCTGGCAAATTGAAGAGCGAGTTCCGCTGTACTTCGCGCTGGTTCTTACGTTGCAGACATGTCTCGTCGGCACCTTCACGGCCTTGAACTTTTTCCACTGGTTCATCTTCTGGGAGCTGGCGCTGATCCCCGCATTCTTCCTGGTCAGACTCTGGGGCGGCTCCGGCAGCGCCAAAGCCGCGATGCAGTTCCTCGTCTATACGATGGTGGGCAGCGTCGCGATGCTGCTATCCTTCCTGGCGATCTTTCTCTCGACCAACACATTTGATTTCTCTGAAATCGCAACCATGGGACAGAACGGCACCCTGATGCCAGCAGTGGTCGCGAAACTGGGCTGGCACCTGCTGACACCAGAACACGTTGCCCTGGTCATCTTCTTTGGCGCATTCCTTGGCTTCGCGGTGAAGGTTCCCCTCTTCCCTTTCCACACCTGGCTGCCCTCAACCTATGCGGAAGCGCCCAGCGGAACGACCGTCCTCTTAACCGGTGCGATGTCCAAGATGGGCGTGTACGGTTTTCTTCGCATCCTGCTACCCATCTTCAGCCCGGAGATGCAAAAGGTCCTCACCCTCCTTCTTTGGCTCGCGGTGGCGACCGTCGTCCTGTCCGCCTACACCGCCATGGCCCAGAAGGACCTCAAGCGCATCTTTGCCTATTCCTCGATCAATCACCTGGGCTATTGCCTGCTTGCGATCTTCGCGGTGGCCAAGTTCACCAGCGGGGATGCAGTGCTTACCACCCAGAAGTTCGCAGCGATGAACGGCGTATTTCTCCAGATGTTCAACCACGGCCTCACAGCGGCGACGCTCTTCTGGTTTATCGCCATGCTGGAAAAACGGACCGGCGGCGCGCGCGGCCTGGACGACTTCGGCGGCCTGCGCAAAGTCATTCCAGTCTTTACCGGCTTGATGGGGATCGCGCTCTTCTCTTCGCTCGGCCTGCCCGGGCTGAACGGATTCATCGGCGAATTCCTGATCTTTAAGGGATCGTTCCCGCTCGTAACCTGGGCCACCTCTCTGTCCGTGATCGGTCTGCTGATCACAGCCATCTTTATCCTCGGCGTCATCCAGCGCGTCTTCTCCGGACCGCTCAAGGAGAAGTGGGGACAGCTACCTGACCTCTCGCTCGGCGAGCGGCTGACGCTCGTGCCCGTCATTGGACTTATGTTCGCTCTGGGTCTTTATCCCCAGCTCATTCTCGGCGTCGTCAACCATACCGCCATACAGATGGCAATCCATCTGCGGAACTTCTGATTATGCTTGCTTGGACGATCTATATCTCGTTTCTCGGAGCTCTGGTGCTCCTCCTGCTGCCAAGTCGCAGCGCGGCGTTGGTACGCGTCCTTGCGCTTACGACCACTCTGGTCACCTTTGCCATCACGCTGACTGCATTCCTCCAGCATCGTTCGGGAGAGATGTTCACCGTCGTCGACTATCCCTGGATCTCCTCCATGGGCATTCACTTCAGCCTCAAGGCCGATGGCATCAGCTTAACCTTGCTCCTTCTCACCGGCGTCATCGGAGTCTGCGGGGTCCTCTTCTCGTGGGATGTTGACCATCGCATCAAGGAGTTCTTCGCGTTCTACCTGGTCCTCATCGGCGCAGTCTATGGCGTCTTTCTCAGCTTCGACCTGTTCCTCCTCTTCGTCTTCTACGAAATCGTCGTGATCCCCAAGTACTTCCTCATCGCCATCTGGGGTTCGACGCGCCGTGAGTATGCGGCCATGAAGCTCGTTCTGTACTCCTTCATTGGCAGCGCCATGGTTCTGGTTGGCCTCATCGCGGCCTACGTGGTTGCAGGTTCCCATAGCATGTCTCTCGGCGACCTTGCCGGTTATCCCTATCCGCCTCACTTCCAGATGTGGGCGTTCCCGCTGGTCTTCGTCGGATTCGGTATTCTCGCCGGCCTCTGGCCCTTCCACACCTGGGCGCCGACCGGCCACGTCGCGGCGCCGACGGCTGCTTCCATGTTGCTCGCCGGCGTTGTCATGAAGCTGGGCGCCTATGGCTGCCTGCGCGTGGCGATGACCTTGTTCCCGCTCGGCCTCGCTCCCTGGGGCTTTCATGTCCTCGGCGTCGGCTCCTGGCGCGACGTCTTTGCAGTGCTCGCCGTCATCGGCATTCTCTATGGCGCACTCGTCGCTCTGGTGCAGAAAGACTTCAAGTTCGTCATCGGCTACTCGAGCATCAGCCACATGGGCTTCATCCTGCTCGGCCTCATGACCCTCAACCAGATCGGCCTATCCGGCGCCGTCGTGCAGATGGTCTCGCACGGCATTCTCGCGGGCCTGCTCTTCGCTGTCGTCGGACGCATGGTCTACGCCCGCACCCACACGCGCGACCTGCCCGCCCTTGGACCGATGCACCTGAGCAAGCTGCTGCCGTTTGCCGCCTTCACCTTCGTCGTTGCCGGTATGGCGAGCATGGGTCTACCCGGTTTCAGCGGATTCGCTGCGGAGTTGATGATCTTGATTGGGGTTTGGCATTCGTATCCGACGCTCATTCTCTTTGTCGGCATAGGCCTCATCGCTGGAGTCGCCTATATCTGGCGCGCCATGCAACAGGCCTTCTTCGCGGGAACCAGCGCACCGGCCCTTGAGCCCGAACATCCCCTTCCCCCCATCACCTTCCCCGAAAAACTAGGTGCAGGCATCCTCATCTGCTCCAGCGTGATCGTCGGAACCTTCCCCCAGGTCTTTCTTAGCGTGATTCATCCAGCCTTGAACTCGCCGCTCTTCCAGGGCCTGCGGAAGGGAGGCTGGTAATGAACGCGATCCACTACGGACAACTGCTGCAACTCGCCTGGCCAGAGATCATCCTTACCATCGCGGCCCTGATCGCTCTGGCTGCCGACCTGCTCTTCCTTCGACGGTCCCCTTCGCACGTCCGCTTTCTAGTCGCCGCAAGCATCGCCTCCATTGGCTGCATTGCTGCGATCTTCAAATTGTTGCCGGGCTCAAGCGAGGGCGCGCTTCTCGGCGGCGTATTGCTCTCCAATCCGGCCACGCATCTGGTTCAGATCGCGCTGCTCGTGATCGCGATCCTCACGCTCTTCCTCTCGGTAGACTCGGCCTTCACCGATCACGTAGGTGAATTCGTTCTCCTGATCCTGCTCGCGACCACTGGCATGATGTTCCTCGTTGCCTCGCAGGACCTGCTCGTCATCTTCATCTCGCTGGAACTGCTGAGCCTGTCGGTCTACATTCTTGCAGGGTTCGATAAGCGAAGCCCTCGTTCTTCCGAAGCTGCTCTCAAGTACTTCCTCTTCGGTGGAATGTCTGCCGCCTTCATGCTGTTTGGCTTCAGCCTTCTGTATGGATTCTCGAATTCAACCAACCTCGTCCAGATCGCCAATGCCATTCACGGCGTGCCGCTCAATCCCCTTGTGATCCTTGCGATCGTGACAACCGTGATCGGCTTCGGATTCAAGATCGCCGCCGCGCCGTTCCACTTCTGGGCACCCGACGTCTACCAGGGAGCGCCCACACCGAGTGCTGCCTTCATCGCCTCCGGTTCAAAGGTGGCAAGCTTTTTCATCTTCTTCCAGGTTCTGGTGATAGGCTTCGCCGGCGCCGAAGGTAGCGCGACCTTGCACCACTTCCAAAGCGGATGGGTGCCGGTGATTGTCGCGGTTGCGGTCGTCTCGATGCTGCTGGGAAATCTGGTCGCAATCACGCAAACCAGCCTGCGCCGGTTGCTCGCCTATTCTGCCGTTGCCCACGCCGGCTACATGCTGCTTGCCTTCGTAGCTCACTCGGAACAAAGCCTGGCGGCACTTTTGTATTACGTCGCGACGTACGCGCTGGCCACGCTAGGCATCTTTGGCATTCTCGCCGTCACAGAGAAGCACCTTGGCAATGACAAGATCTCGGGCCTTGCCGGCCTCAGCCGCCGCGCGCCCTTCCTCTCTGCCTGCCTCTTCATCTTCGTGCTCTCGCTTGCAGGAATTCCCCCGCTTTCCGGATTCTTCGCGAAGTTCCTGCTCTTCTCCGCGGTGCTGGCGGTAAGCTCGGGTTCGAAGCTCCTGATCGGCCTTATCATCTTCGCGATCGGCATGAGCGCGGTGTCGCTCTACTACTATCTACGAGTGCTCAAGAGCGCATTCGTCGCCGATCCACCGGTCGACGCCGCAAAAGTTCCGGCTCCAGTGCTAATGCAGCTAGTGATTGGATTGCTTGCAGCCGGCGTCGTCGCCCTGGGTTGTGCCCCGGACTTGATCCTCAACCAGATCCTGAACGTCATTCACGCTTCGGGACTCTGATCTTCCAGCCGCGCCCACTGGTTTCGATCAGACCATCGTTGCCATGACGGGCTATGACGAAATGGCCCTGCAATCGTGCCGCCCCGATGTTCAGGCGGTCTCGAGGCAACGGACAAGCGTTCGAACGTCATCGGCATCCACAACATATTGAGGTCCCATCGACAGCGACTCGCCCGCACTCACCGCAGCCGAATCAGGACCTTTCACCCTTCGCCGGAGCGATCCGTGAAAGTGCTTGGCCCGCGTAGCCCTCGCCACCGATGCACCATTCTGCAACCGCAGTCCACCCCCGACCGCAATGTCGATCCGATCGCCTGCCAGCCGAACCAACTCGGCGAGCGCCGCGGCTCCGGCAACTACGTCAGGCTGTCCCCCCGAGGTGAGCAGCCGATCCGCTCCAGTGGCGATCACGTCTTCGAGCGCTTGCGGCAGCGATGGGGTCGTATCAAATGCGCGATGAAACGTCACCTCCAGCGGCCGTGCAAGTTCAACCAGCGCACGCGCGCCCTCAACATCGACCCGCCCATCCGGCCGCAGCATCCCAAAGACCGCGCCCGCCGCACCAAGCTCCTTGGCATGCAGAATGTCTCGCCGCATCACATCAACTTCCGACGCTGAATATACAAAATCCCCACCACGCGGCCGCACCAGTACATGCACGGGAAGTCCGCTCCGCTCCACCGCATCCAGAATCAGTCCGTGGCTCGGAGTAATCCCACCCTCGCTAAGCCCGGAGCATAGTTCGATTCGGTGCGCTCCGCCCTCTCGCGCCGCAAGGCACGCGTCGATCGTCTCGGCGCAGAGTTCAAAGATCACCTGTTGCATTCGTTTGACCTGCTACCGGCATCTGCGGAAGGAACATGCATGTTGAGTCGCTTCAAAGACTCGATTGTAACCTCGCCCGTAGCACCACCGACCTACTGGACGACTCGCTCCGACAGATTCCCCTGACCTATATTCTCTGTGGTATCGTCACTCTAACTGAGCATATCGACGCCAAACAATCAAATCAGGCCCAGCCTTTACCTCTTCAAGAGCAGTCAATAAGAGATAGCCGACGGGCGACGATGTATCAGGACTTCGCATATTAAGTTCTTCAGGTACGACACACAGGAGACGCGCATGGCTGTTGGAACCACCGGAAATGCAGGTACATCCATTCGCAACGAAGCGTCGGGGAGCTACGTGCTGCCGATGGTTCTGATGGTGGCACTCTATTTCAGCATCGGCTTCATCACCGCGCTCAACGACATCCTGATTCCGCACTTCAAAGACCTCTTCCATCTCACCAACGTCCTCGCCCTCCTGGTGCAGTTCTGCTTCTTCGGCGCCTACTTCGTCATGTCGCTGCCCTGCGGCTGGATCGTGGGCCGCATCGGCTACAAGCCCAGCATCATTACCGCCCTTTGCGTCATGTCGGCAGGCCTCTTTCTCTTCGTCCCCGCCTCCATCGCGATCTCCTATCCGCTGTTCCTCTTCGCGCTCTTCGTCGTCGGCAGCGGACTCGCGCTGCTGCAGGTCGCGATCAATCCCTACGTCAGCGTCCTCGGCCCAGCCGAGAAGGGCGCCTGGCGCATCAACCTCTGCGGCATCTTCAACTCCTCTGCCACCACCATTGCTCCGCGCGTTGGCGCCATCTTCATCTTCATCGCCGCCGGAGCCACCACCGCGCAACTCGCCCACTCGGTGCGCATGCCCTATGTCATCCTCGGAAGCTTCGCCCTTCTGGTCGCCCTCATCACCGCCAGCGTGCCGCTTCCCTCACTGATCGAAACCAACTCCAACGCCGCCACCACCAAGGCCGACGGCAGCGCCTGGAGCTTCACGCACCTGCGTTTCGGCGCACTCGCCATCTTCTCGTCGGTCGGTTCCGAAGTCGCCATCGGCAGCATCCTCATCAACTTCCTCGGCCAACCTTCCATGGGCGGTTACACCCACGCCGCCGCCGCCACCTTCGTCTCCTTTTATTGGGGAGGCGCCATGGCCGGCCGCATCATCGGCTCCGTCGCCTTGCTCAAGGTCAAAGCCCAACACGCCCTCTTCGCCGTAGCCAGCCTCGCCGCCCTCATGGTGCTCATCACCATCTTCGGCCATGGCTCTGTCGCCAAGTGGGCCATCGTCAGCTGCGGCCTCTTCAACTCCGTCATGTGGCCATGCATCTTTCCGATCGCGGTCAGGGGGCTCGGCAAGTTCACCAGCCAGGGTTCGGGCATCCTGATCACCATGGTGGTCGGCGGCGCCATTGTGCCTGTCCTTCAAGGCTTCCTCGCCGACAAGCTCGGTTACCAGCACAGCTTCGTCATGGTGCTGCTCTGCTACGCCTACCTGGTCTTCTTCTCCACCAGCGGCTACAAGATTCGCCAGCCGCGTTTCGATTCCCTGCCCAACTACGTCCCCCCGGTAGAGATCTAGTTCGCCGGCTGCTTCTTAGGCTGAAGCTTCGCGGGATGACTGTCCGCGCTCAGCGACGCCGTCGCACCGCCGTCGACATCCGTCACCTCGATCTCGCGACTCCAGAACACAGTTACGGTCACGCGATTGAGCCCCATCGCCCGCACCTTGAGAGTGCGCCAACGGAACCATGAGGGTCGCTACGGCCGCTCCCATCCGAGCCTGGACGCCGCACTTCTTGATCCGCCCGCCCTCCACCTGCCGATCACTTCCGCCCCAAACGCCGATTTCGCCCGCCGGTTCCCCCCGATTCGGCTAGAAATAGGCTCGGATTCTGTCCAAAAATCGCCATTTCCCCCTCCCGCACCAGTTTTTTTGACTTAATTCTAATTTCGTTCTTGCAAACCACATCCAGACAAGGTAGATTTCACTAAATCGTCACACTTTTGAGCAACTCGGCCCCATTTGAACAAAATAGTGTTCGAAGCAAGCTAGAGCAGCAGTTTGAGTCACGGGCCATTAACTCATGTGTGACGTATCGCACAAGGTTCGCAAAAAGGCTTCAAGAGAGAGCAGACATGACACGCGAATTTGCATTGCATAAGGAGATCCCAGTGAAGCTGAAATGTTATTCAACGTTAATGATGGTGATAGCCATCTGTTTGGGCACGCTCGTCTTTGGAGCGTCATCGCCTGCCTGGGCCCAGCAAGCCGCTGGCTCCATTACCGGAACCGTCGTTGATTCGAGCGGCGGCGCTATTCCGAATGCAACCGTCACCGTCCGCGACGTCGATCGTGGCACCGTCTGGACCACCAAGACCAGCAGCGCCGGCCTCTACAACTTCCCGCAGATTCCCGAAGGCAACGTGGTCGTCAGCGTCGACGCCTCCGGCTTCAGCAAGGAGGTCCGCAACGCCTTCTCGCTGTCCGTGAACCAGGTCGCTGCGATTGACTTCAAGATGCAGGTCGGCGCGCTCAACTCTGTCGTTGATGTGACCGCAGCTCCTCCCCTCCTCCAGACCGTCTCCACGGAGGTCAGCACCGTCCTCGACGCCAACACGGTTGGAAACCTCCCGATGGCCTCGCGCAACATCAACCAACTCACCCTCCTGGTTCCGGGCGCAATCAGCCCCAACATCTTCGCCTTCCAATCCTCGCAGAACACCTTCGGTACCGGCCGTCCGTACGTCAACGGCGCGCGTGAGCAGGACAACAACGCCAGCCTCGACGGCATGGACATCAACCAGCCCGACAATAACGACGCCGCCTATGTCGCCAGCCCCGATGCCATCGGAAACTTCCAACTCATCACCAGCAATGCGCCGGCCGATTACGGCAACTACATCGGCGGTGTACTCGTCGAGACCACCAAGTCCGGCACCAACCACTTCCATGGAACCGTCTACGAGTACTTCCGCAACACCGACCTCAATGCCAACTCATGGCAGAACAAAGCCCAGGCCTTCCTCCTCATCCCCGACACAAACGGTGATGGCGGCTACTTCACTGGACCAGCAAATCCTCGCGCCGTTCTGCAGTGGAACAACTTTGGTGGCGCTGTAGGTGGACCGATCATCAAGGACAAGCTGTTCTTCTTCGCTGACTTTAGCTCTGCGATTAACAACACCCCCAGAACGGCGCAAAATAATCAAGTCATTCCAACGGCCTTTCTCGGCGGCGATATGAGTGCTCTTTGTACCAGCCAGGGCGCTTCCTTTGTCGGTGGTCTCTGCTCCAACCCAGCCTTGCAACTGTATAGCCCTGTCTATCTCACTGGCGAAAACGCCGGCCAGATTGCCCCTGTCGGTGCACGTCAGCCCTTCCTGAACAACCAGGTTCCTATCAACAGCACCGTAGCGCAAAACATGGTCTCGTCCTCGCTCTTCAAGGAGCAGTTCGAGCAGCCCACCTACTACACCAGCGGTTATGTGCATAGCTACCAGGGTGATCTCAAGATCGACTGGCAGGCCAGCCCCAAGGATCACATCAACGGCCGTTACACCCAGGCGTACACGATCAACGAGAGCAGCAACGGAACCAACGTCCTGACGCCCAACCTTACCCGCGAATATCCGCTCAAGAACTTCGTCGCCAACTGGGATCGTCAGATCACCCCCTCGCTGGTAAACGAAGTTCGTGCAGGTATGCAGATCTTCCCGGCCAACGATCAGATCTACACCAACGCAACCAACCAGAATCTGCCTGAGGTGTTTGGGCTCCCCGGCGTCCAGGGAACCATCCTGCCTGCCATGAGTTTTGGTTACGGACAAGTGGGTAGCCAGAACGGAGTGGAGATCTTCCACGACACCACCATCGAAGCGGAGGATTCGCTTACCTGGGTACATGGCAGGCACTCCATTCACGGCGGGTTTGAGTACTACCACTACATCATGAACGATGTCTACGCCGGCAACCAGGGCGCTTCCGGTGCATTCAACTTCAACGGGCAATACACTGGCAACGGGCTCGTCCCGGGCACCAAAACGGCCATATCCGGCAGCGCGTTCGCCGACTTCCTCCTCGGTCTGCCCCAGGGTGTTCAGCAGGGCGAACCCTTCAACTTTCATCTTCGCAACAGCCTGTTCGCTGGCTTCGTGCAGGACAATTGGACGGTTTCCCCCACCCTCACCCTCAACCTCGGTCTTCGCTACGAACTCACGACTGACCGCGGCGACAAGGATCACCAAAACAACGTCAACTTCGATCTCCTAACCGGAACGCCACAGATCGGAACCAACTACAACACCTATACCGGTATCGGAAACTGGCAGCCGCGCATCGGCTTCGCCTGGCAGCCAAGCTGGATCCCGCGCTTCGTCGTTCGTGGCGCGTACGATATCTCCACCTACATGGAAGGCAACGGCGTCAACAATATGGCGGTCGTCAATCCTCCCAATGTCGAACTGCATAATGAGCAAAACATCTCAGGCGCCGCGCTCCAGTACCCAACCACCACACTGGATGAAGGCTATCTGCCCTTCGAATCGGCTGCCTGCACTCCGGCACTCTTGCAGGAGTTTGCATCAGAGTGCTTTGCCAGCGGACAGGTGCACGCTACCAATCCGAATCTGCGTCCCGCTGTCGATCAGCAGTTTAGCCTCGCCGTTCAGCAGCAGTTCGCCGCAAATACCTCCATCACCATCGGCTGGGTCGGCAATAAGGACGACCACATGTCCGACATCTACCTCTACAACCAGAAGCAGATCAACTCTGCGGGCGAGGTCGTTCCCGGTCCTTACATGCAGCCCATCGTGAACGCAGGAGCTCAGGCGCGTTACAACGCGTCCGACGGCATCTCCCGCTATAACGCATTGGAGATGCTGTTTTCCCAGAAGAACTACCACGGTCTGGACCTCCAGGTCAGCTATACCTGGTCGAAGTGCCAGGCCAACTCCCTCGGTTACTTCGGATCCTACGGTGATGAAGAAGGTGCCGGCGAATCGCAAACGCAGGCTACCCAGAACTTCTTCCAGAACGAGTACGATCCAAAGGCTGACTACGGTCGCTGCACCATCGACGTCGCGCAGTACTTCGTAGCCTACGGCGTGTATGACTTGCCCTTCGGCCGCGGAAAGCTGATCGGCACCAACGTCAGCCGGCCCGTCAATGCAATCATCGGCGGCTGGAAGATTGCTGGAGACATCTCCATGCACTCCGGCTTCGGCATCACGCCGTTCGCCGGCCAATACGCGGGTGACCAGAATCCGAACTCTGCATCCACGCTCACCGGTTCTTATCAGCCACGTCCCGATTGCGTTCAAGGCATGCTAAACAATCAACCCATGCAGACCGTGCAGATCGGCGGAAGCATTGGCAGAACCAACCTCAATCCTAAGTCGGTAACTGAAGTTGCCAATGTGGCCGACGGTGGAACGTTCGGAAACTGCCAGAACGGCGCCCTCCGTGGACCCGGCCTCAAGACGGGAGATCTGAACATCACCAAGATGGTCTACTTCACCGATACGTTCAACGCCGCGTTCTCTGCACAGTTCCTCAACCTGACCAACACGCCGATCTTCAGCGTGCCGGCCAGCTGGTGGGGTCAGTACAGCTCTTGCGCAGCTTGCAACGGCGTTCGCACTACCGGCCCACTCGGCGGCGGCTCAGGTACAACAGGTCTCTTCGGCCTCGTCGACGGAACCAATCCCGGTCGACAAGTTGAGTTCTCCCTCCGGCTCAGCTTCTAACCCTCAACCCTCACCCAGATGCCACCCCACGCCGGGGTGGCATTTGTTCTTAACGCCAACCGGAAATTTCTCTTCGGGTACATTTGGATTACTGAGGTTTTCAATGAAGCATTCGATTCACGCATTAATCCTAACCACCTGTATGGGCCTGATCCCAACCGCACACGCGCAGAAAACTGAGTTCTGGATGAGCAACGGCGCCACCTCCGTCGCCTCCTTCCTGGCGCACAAAGATAAGATCGACATCATCTCCCCCACCTGGTACCAGATCGATCAGAACGGCTTTGTCAGCGGCGAGCCGCAACCCGTCGTCCTGAAGACTGCCAAGGACGCGCATCTCACCATCATCCCGCTCTTCGCCCTCTTCAATCCCGACAAGGCTCATGCCCTCTTCAACGACCCCAAGGCCCAGGACGCGCTCATCGCTTCCCTCCTCCGCGAGTGCAAAGAGAACGGCTACGACGGCGTCAATCTCGACATCGAAGACGTCATGTGGACCGATCGCGATGGCCTCTCCGCACTCGTGAAGAAAATCGCCGACTCCCTCCACCAACAGCACCTGCAAGTTCAAATCGACGTTGTCCCCAACGCGCCCGGACATTCCGGCGAGACCGCCTTCAGCACCTGGATGTTTCAGGAGTGGCGCGGAGCCTACGACCTCAAAGCCCTCGCCGATGCGGTCGACCTCATCTGCCTCATGACCTACGACCAGAGCACTCGCTGGACAGTTCCCGGTCCCGTCGACGGCTGGGTGTGGACCAATCAGAACCTCGACTACGCGCTCAAGTTCGTGCCCAAAACCAAGCTCTCCCTCGGCATCGCGTTCTATGGATACCACTGGTACACCGGCGAGCCCGGCTACGACGGCAAGGACCGCACCCCTCACCCCACCGCCGACTACATCTCCTACGCCAACACCATCTATCTCCGCGACACCTACGGCGGCAAGACCCAGTGGGACGACGAAGAGCACACTCCCTGGTTCTTCATCAACCGCGATCAGATGCGCGAGTGGTTCTTCTACACCGACAAGCGCGCCTTCATGGATCGCTTCGACCTCGCAAAAACGTCTGGCCTGCAAGGCGTCTGCGCCTGGGTCCTAGGCGAAGAAGACCCGGCAATCTGGGATGCGATCCCAGCCAAGCGCTAACCCCCAAAACTTCACACACGAAAAAACCCTCTCACGCGAGAGGGCTTTCCTTCATCAACAGTTCGCGAACTACTCCACCAACCGTCCGCGGAAGATAGTCCCGGTGTGATCGCCAGCCTCGTCGAACACGTTGAAGTTCGCAGGCGTGCCCGGCGCCATCGTCGACAGCTGTGACATCCCCATCATCCGCGCCGGGTTCCGCGAAGCCAGCCGAACCGCCGCCCCCAGCGACGTTCCCGTAAACTTCTGCACGTTCGCAACCGCCTGGTCCATCGTCAACACGCTGCCAGCCAGCGTCTCGCCCGACAGGCACACACCGTCCTTCACCACCACCTCGAAATCTCCCAGCGTGTACGTTCCATCCGGCACGCCCGTCGCCGACATCCCATCGGTCACCAGAATCCCTCGCTCTTCCCCCTTCACCTTCAGCCACAGCCGAATGATCGCCGGATGCACATGCACCCCATCGCAGATCGCCTCAGCGTAAATATCATCGCGATCCAAAATCGTTCCCACAATTCCCGGCTCGCGATGATCCACCGGCCGCATCGCATTGAACAGATGCGTGGAACTCGTTGCTCCCGCCGCAATCGACGCCAGCGTTTGCTCGGACGTCGCCGTGCTATGTCCCATCGTCACGCGCACGCCGGCAGCCGTCGCGTGCTGAATCAGTTCCAACGCGTGCGGCAGTTCGGGCGCCAGCGTCATCAAGCGTATGTGCCCTCGCGCTGCCGCCTGCAACCGATCAAACAACTCGATGCTCGGTTCGCGAATGCTGACCTCGGGATGCACGCCACGTTTTCCATGCGACACGAACGGCCCTTCCAGGTGGATACCCACCGGCACCGCAACAGCATGTCCCGTGTGGCCGTTGGATGCCCGCTCAATCGCATCGGCCAGTCGCTCCAGCGCCTTGAGCGTCAGTTCCAGCGGCGCCGTCACGGTCGTCGGTAAGTAATGAGCAACTCCGCGCGTCACCAGGAACCGGCCCACCTCAGCAATGCCAGCCGCGTCCGACGCCATGAAGTCAAACGATCGCGCTCCATGCACATGAATATCGAAGAATGCTGCTGTCAGCGTTTCTGTCGATCCATTCGCATCACCTGGCTCGATGCGAACGATGTGGCCGTCCTCCACCGAAACCACCGGGTATTCCATCTCGCCCGTGTCGGTGATCAATCTTCGTGCAGTAATTGTCGTCAGCATCGGTTTCCATTCTTCTGAATACTTGCCCTGCTCAAGCCCGATCCATTGCCTTCTTCGTAGCAGCCAATCACACCCAGGGCGGACTGCACAGTACCATCACGAAGCCCTTCAGAATCATGTGATGCACGCCGCACAGATGCCCTCGGCTACACATCGGCATTACCTTCCTCATAAAGCGCAGACGGGCCCGCCGCAGCTTCCCGAACGGTCGCCGCGAATAAAAAGTTCTTGCCCACACCAGACAGAGTGTGTTCTTGTAGTACACGATAGCTCAGAAGTTTGCGCACTTCAATAGAAAACAATCACTTTGGCGGTAGAATGTCCACTTATTTGATCGATCCCATCCGACCAACCTGCCGCTCCTGCGGCTTCCGGTCCAGTTTGTCTGCGGCCGGCGTCTTCTGCGTGTTGTTCGCGGCATCTCTTACTATCTCGGCGCAATCCTTCCCGCCTGCCGCTCCCGCGCTCTCTCCGCAGCCAAAGGAGATCCAGCCCGGCGCGCTCATCTCCATTCATTCCGCCTCCGTCCTCGCTCCCGGCGGCGATCCCGACGACCTCTTCGCCGCACAAAACCTCACCCAATCCCTCACCCAAAGCGGCCTCCGCATCGCCCGCGCCGACACGACCGCCGACCTCACCGTCGCCCTCCTGCGCGCCGACTCCCCGCAAGCCCGCCAGCTTTTCTCCGCCAGCCACCTCGCCTTCGACACCCCCATGCACGACGAAGGCTACATCCTCCTCTCGCAAAAAAATCCCTCCGGCGGCGAGACCGTCGACATCATCGCCCAAACCTCCGCCGGCATCTTCTACGGCGCACAAACCCTCAAGCAATTAATCGAGCCCTCCCCCACCGGCCCGCAGATCTGGTCCGCCACCATCCGCGACTGGCCGGCCATGAAGTATCGCGGCCAGCATGACGACCTCTCCCGCGGCCCCTTCCCAACCCTCGCCTTCCAGAAGCATCAGCTGGAAGTCTTCGCCGCGCACAAAATCAATCTCTACTCCCCCTACTTCGAAAGCAATCTCGAGTACCCCGCCGACCCCCTCGCCGCGCCTCCCGGCGGCGCCCTCACCCGCGACGAAGCCAGGGAGCTCGTCGCCTTCGCCACGCCTCTCCACATCATGATCGTTCCCGAGCAGGAAGCCTTCGGCCACGTACACCACGTTCTCGAATACGAGAAGTATGCCAACGTCGCCGAGACGCCGCACGGCAACGTCATCGCCCCCGGCCAGCCCGGCTCGCTCCCGCTCATCGTCAGCTGGTTCACCCAGATCGCCGCCGATTTCCCCAGCCCCTTCCTGCACATCGGTGCCGACGAAACCTTCGACCTCGGCCTCGGCCGTACTCAGCCGGATGTTGCCAGGCGCGGCCTCGGCCCCGTCTACGCCGACTTCCTCAGCAACATCCACACCGCCCTCGCCCCCCTCCATCGCCGCCTCATCTTCTGGGGCGACATCGGCGACTCCGACCCATCCGCCATCCCCGGCATCCCCAAAGACATGATCGCCGTCCCCTGGGTCTACGGCCACAAAGACAGCTACGACAACGACATTCTCCCCTTCAAGAAACAGGGCCTCGAAACCTGGGTCGCGCCCGGCGATGCCAACTGGCGCCAGGTCTACCCCGTCGAGAAAACCGCGCTCGATAACATCTCCGGCTTCATCGCCGCCGGCCAGCGTCTCGGCAGCACCGGCGAGCTCACCACAATCTGGAACGACGACGGCGAAGGCCTCTACAACCAGGATTGGTTTGGCACGCTCTTCGGCGCCGCCGCAGGATGGCAGTCGGGCAAGGCAGAAGCCGCACCCTACGAGGCATCCTTCGGCCCCAGCTTTTACGGAGATCACTCAGGGCGCGTAAATCAGGCCATGGCCGAGATCATGGCCGCCGAAGATCTCATCGACGTCAGCGACGAAACCTTCTGGGTCGACCCCTGGAGCCCCGCCGGCATCGCCAAGGCCGACAAGCTCCGCCCCAACCTCTCCGCCGCTCGCCTCCATGCGGAGCATGCCATCGAGCTCATCGAAACCGCGCTCACCACCGACCCCACTCTCCGCGAAAAAGACGCCCTCCGCGCCATGGAGCTAGGCGCCCGCCGCATCGACTTCATCGGCCTCAAGTTCCAACTCTCCGACGAGATGCGCGACCTCTACGCCCAGGCCTACGACCTCCAGCACGATCGCAAGAAAGATTCCACCACCGAAAACCTGCTCTACAACATCAGCAGCATGAACGGTCGCTGCCAGGATCTCCGCGACGGCTTCTCCCTGCTCAAGAATCTCTACCGTGAAAGCTGGCTCGCCGAGAACCGTCCCTACTGGCTCGACAACGTCCTCGTCCGCTACGACCTGCAAACGCAACTCTGGCAAAAGCGCGGCCAGGACATCGACACCCTCATCGACAACTTCTACACCACCCGCACCCTTCCACCATCAACCCAGGTCGGAATCCCCGCCCCCACCGCAAAGCCCTGAGTCTGATATGAACCGACGCAAATTCATGGCTGTCTCCGCGTTGCTTGCAGCGCCATCGATCTTGCTCCCGCGCACGGCCTTCGCCAGGTCGCCCGGCCTCTGGCACGATCAGCAACTTTCAGACGCGCAACTTACCGCCTGGCTCCAGAGTTGGCTCGATGCCTTCAACGCCGACAACGCCACGTCCTATCGCGCCTTCATCGCGAAATATCTGCCCGATGGATTGCCCTACATCGACGACGATCTCGCCATGCGCGACGTCTCCGGCGGCCTTCAGCTTCTGCGCACGGAGATCACGTCGCCGAACCAAATCACCGGCTGGGTAAAGGACCGCAGCTGGGATCGTTTCTCCCGGGTCATGCTAACCGCCAAAGATTCCGAGCATCTTTCCGACATTGGATTTCGTGGTGCACCGGTTCCTGCCAACTTCTCCATCGCGCGCCTGACGCAGCCGGATGCCTTGAGGGACTTCGGCTCCAGGCTGCAAACCGAAACCGCCGCTGGACGATTCTCAGGCGCCGTCCTGGTCGCTCACAAAGATCGCATTCTTTTCCGGCACGGATTTGGAATGGCGAATCTCGCCCACAAGGCACCCATCAATCCGCACACACGATTCTGCATCGGATCCATGGGAAAGATGTTTACCGCCGTAGCAATCCTTCAGTTAGTGCAGCAAAAGAAACTCGCCCTCAACGACACCATCGCACGCCATCTGCCCGGTTACCCCAACGCCTCTTTGGCCAGGAAGGTCACCATCGAGCAGCTCCTCACCCATACCGCAGGCACCGGCGACATCTTCGGCCCCAAGTATGACGGCCACTCCGCCGACTTCAGTTCCCCCGCCAAATTCATCGCTCTCTACGGCGCTCGCGATCTCGCCTTCGAGCCCGGATCGAAGTGGTATTACAGCAACTATGGATACGTGCTTCTCGGCGCCATCCTCGAGAGCGTTACCGGCCAGCCCTTCGACACCTATTACGCCGAAAACATCTTCCGCGTCGCGGGCATGCACTCCACCTCACAACTGCCCTCGCCCGAAGATAAGACTGCCATCGCCTATACCGGATCCTTGGCCACCGGCCTCAAACCGCTCCCACCGTATTACGGAACTCCAGCCGGAGGTGGCTATTCCACGGTGGACGACTTCTTTGCCTTTGCACGCGCGATCCAGTCCAATCGCCTTCTCGATCCAAAACACACCGCTCTGCTGACCACAGGCAAGGTCGATACCGGCAATGGCTCCTATTCGCTTGGCCTCGCCGTCTCCTCGCGCAACGGCATTCCCTGCTACGGACACGGAGGCAGCGCCCCCGGCGTCAACGGCGACCTCACCCTCTATCCCCAACAGGGCTATATCACGGCGGTGCTCTGTAACCGGGGTTACCCTCTCGCGCTCAATGCGGCCGGCTACATCGGCGCGAGACTTCCCGCCTGACCAACCTTCCGCAGGAGCTACGCGAGAATCACCTCAATACCCCGCGCCGTCAGCTCTTCATGGATCGACTTCGGCAGATCCGAGTCTGTAACCAGAACATGGATCGCCGATATGGGGCAGATGAGTGCAGGACTCACCTGCCCCATCTTCTTGCTATCTGCCACCACAATCACCTTCTTCGCATTCCGAATGAACGCCAGCGAGACCGCCGCCTCTTCCGACTCCAGCGTCGTAATCCCGCGCTCCATATCAAACCCCGTGATGCTGATAAATGCCTTGTCCAGATACACATCGCGGAGAAAATTCAAGGCCGGCTGCCCTGCCAGCGCAAACGTCCACGCCCACGCCAGCGTTCCGCCCGTCAGCATCGTCTTGATCGCCGGCTGATTGCAAAGCTCCATCCCGATATTAACCGCATTGGTGATCACCGAAATCCCGCGCCGATGCCGCAGCGACCGCCCAATCTGCGTCGTCGTCGTTCCGGCCGTCAGCCCAATCGTCTCGCTCTCGCCAATCAACTCGCTGGCCGCCACGCCGATCCGCCGCTTCGCGTCCGCCGACCGCAGCTCTCTTGCCTGAAACGAAGTATCGTGCCGAAACGGCTCATACAACAGCGGTTCCACCAGCGTCGCGCCACCATGCGTGCGCAATACCAGCCCCCGCTTTTCCAGCCGCGCCAAATCCCGCCGAATGCTCGGGGCCGACGTCCCCACCTGGTCCACCAACTCCTGAACGGAGATGTCCCCCGCCCGAAGCAAGGCCTTCATAATACGATCGCCGCGAACATCCGTCTTGGTTGACATACGATTTGAATCTAGATGAGTGTAGCGCCACAATGCTCACTGCCAAGTAAATATTTTTCTTGCAGCTTCCCGAAACGTGCCCTATTCTGATCGTATAGAGCTTAAATGATCATTTCCGACGAAGGATAGCCACTCCGTGCCCACATCAACCAAACCCTCCCCCTTCGCTCACTGGATGCTGCGCGAGATCTTCGAACAGCCCGCCACTCTGGAGGCGACCGTAGCCCGCTACGTCAATGGCGACCAGCTCTGCTCCGATTCCTGTGCCCCGCTCCTCGAGTGGCTCAAGCGCGTGCACAACAAAATCGTCATCGCCGCCAGCGGCTCCAGCCGCCACGCCGGCCTGCTCGCCGAGCTCATCATCGAAGACCTCAGCGGCATCCCCGTCGACGTCGAGTACGCCAGCGAATATTCCTACCGCTCCGAGAAGGCCCTCACCAACTCCGCCGTCATGGTCATCTCCCAATCCGGCGAGACCGCCGACACCCTCGCCGCACTCCGCAAAGCCAACGGCCTCGGCAACGAAACCCTCGCCATCACCAACGTCGACGACTCCACCATGGAGCGCGAAGCCACCGTCTCCTTCCCCACCATCGCCGGCCGCGAGCGCGCCATCCCCGCCACCAAGAGCTTCACCGCGCAGCTCCTCAACCTCTATCTCCTCGCCCTCATGAGCGCCGTCTCGCGCGACCTCATGGACGCCGCCGAGCTCAAGCAGCGTCTCGCCGAAGTAGCCGCTCTCCCCGGCCAGATCGAGAGCCAGCTCCGCAACTGGGAAGAGGCCATGCACCGCATCGCCTACCAGTACCGCGAAGCCAAGAACTTCCTCTTCCTCGGCCGCGGCATTCACTATCCCATCGCCCGCGAAGGCGCCCTCAAGCTCAAGGAGTCCGCCTACCTCCACGCCGAGGGCTATCCCAGCGGTGAGCTCAAGCACGGCCCCAACGCGCTCGTCGCCGAAGGCACACCCCTCGTCATGATCGCCACAGTCGACCACTCCGATCCCGACTCCGTCCAGCGCTACGAGAAAGTCGTTCAGCTCATGCGCGACATGCGCGAGCAGCATGCCAGCATCCTCGCCATCGCCAACACCGGCGACGAAACCGTAAGCGCCCTCGCCGACCACGTCGTCTATGTCGTCGAGATGCGCGAACCTCTCCTCGCCATCTGTGAGACGATTCCCTTGCAGCTTCTCTCCTACTGGATGGCCATCAACAACGGCATCGACGTCGACCATCCCCGGAACCTGACCAAGGCTGTACTGGCTGAGTAACTCCGGCCAGTTAATTTCGCGCGGAGCAGCTCACCTCATGGCGTACTTCCTGGCCCTCGACATCGGCGGCACCAAGACCGACTACCTGCTCGCCGACGAGACCCGCGAACTAGCCCGCGTCCGCACCGGCACCATCAAGCGCATGCGCACCGACGCCTCCACCGCAGCCGCCAATCTCGATCAAGCCCTCACCCAACTCACCACCCTCACCGGCATCTCGCCGCAAGCCATCACCCGCACCTGCATCGGCACCGCCGGCGAGACTGTCCCGCTCGTCACCACCTGGCTGCGCGAAGCCTTCGCCGCCCGCGTCTCCGGCGACCTCCTCCTTCTTGGCGACGTCGAGATTGCGCTCGATGCAGCCTTCCAAGGCGGCATTGGCGTGCTCGCCATGGCCGGCACCGGATCCAACGTCGCCGGCCGCATGTCCGACGGCACCCTCGTCACCGCCGGCGGCTGGGGCCCCGAGCTCGCCGACCAGGGCTCCGGCCACAAGATCGGCCGCGAAGGCCTGCGCGCTGCCTTCCTCGCCCGCGACGAACAACGCCCCACCCTTCTCCTCGACGCCGTCCTCGACTTCTGGCAACTCGCCTCCATCGATCTACTCGTCGAGTACGCCAACTCCCGCCCCGCCCCCGACTTCTCCCGCCTCACCGAAGTCATCCTTCGCTGCGCCAACCAGGGCGACACCGTAGCCGCCGAAGTCCTTCGCCGCGAGGGCGAAGATCTCGCCCATCTCGCCCGCGTCGTCCTCCGCCGCATCCAAGCCGCAGCCCCAGCCAACAGCACGCTCCCAAGTCTCGCCTTCACCGGCTCCATCATGGAAAAAGTTCAGCCCGTGCGCGACGCTCTCATCGCTTCCGTACGCACCGAGTTCCCCACCCTCCACACCCTCGACGGCGTCATTGATCCCATCGCCGGCGCCCTCTGGCGCGCCCGCACCAGCACCCCTTAATGAACAAACGACACCCGTTCCGCAACACGCATCACGGAAATCACCGAAGTCCTCAGCGGGATTGCTTACTATAGGTACATGAACCTCGATAGGCTCAGGGCCTTGAGCTTACCTCTTCAAAAAAGACAGCACCTTCAATGGCCCGGCCGCCTGGTTCTGTTGCTTCTACTCCTTGCCTCCGCCCTCGCCACCACGGCTCACGCGCAAGGTGGCCCTCCCTTCCGTACCGACGATCCCGATACCCCCGGCAACAAGCATTGGGAGATTAACTTCGGCTGGATCGGCGATCGCAATCCCCAGGCCGGCGCCTACCAGGTGCCCGACTTCGATTTCAACTACGGCCTCGGCGACCGCCTCCAGCTCAAGTACGAGCTCCCCATCGCCATCGAAGAGACGCGCGCCCAGCCAGCCACATCCTCCCAGCCTGCAATTCCCGGCCAAGTCCTCGGTGGCCTCGGCGAAAGCCTGCTCGGCATCAAGTGGCGCTTCTACGAACATCACGCCAACGACCCGTGGCTAAAGAATGGCTTCGGCACAGGCCTGCTCGGCGTCTTCGGCCACCACCCACCGTCGCAACCCACCGATCCAGAGGACCTCGCCGCCAATGCGTCCGAGCCCGTCACCAACTTCAGCGTCTCCACCTACCCGCAACTCTTTCTCGACAACCCCACCTCCTCGGTCCCTCGCGGTGTCGTCGCGCCCGGGCCAAACTTTTTCCTTCCCATCGAGGTCAACGGCCGCATCGGTCCCATCCGTCTCGATGGCGAAGTCGGCTATAACTTCGGCAACCACGCCCTGCCCCAGAGCTGGGGCCGCGGTCTGCTCGTTGGCCACGAGTTCACCGATCGCACCGAAGCCTACATTGAACTCTACGATCAGCAGGACGCCAACCGGATTCCCGCCGGCCAGGGCATAGGCCAATTCGCCACCGGCTCTTCCAAACAGCGTCAGACCACGCTCGGCCTCGGCGGCCGCCAGGCGCTCAACCACTCCAAGACGCTCAACCTATTGCTCATGGCCGGACGCAGCTTCCAAACCATCTCAGACCACAACAGCCAGCCTAGCTGGATCGCCTACGTCGGCGTTCAACTCCAGCTAGGTCCCCCCGAACCCGTCACGCCCCAGGTCGAACAAAAGCTGCCAGACGAAGGCAAGCGGTAGTGCGCACACACGCACTACCGCTTCTTCCTTGAAGTCGCCGCAAGCTATTTCTGCACGCCAAACGTGAACACCGTCTCCGAGTGCATCGTCTCGCCCGGCTTCAGCAGTGTCGACGCAAACTTCGGATGATTCGGCGCATCCGGAAAGTGCTGCGTCTCCAGGCAAAAGCCCGCATACTTCTGATACGTCACGCCCAACTTTCCGGTCTTCGTTCCATCCAGAAAATTGCCGGAATAAAACTGCACGCCCGGCTGCGTCGTCGTCACGGTCAGAGTCCGTCCGCTGCTCGCCTCATACACCTTCGCGGCGACATGTAGCCCATCGCCCTTACCATTCAGCGCCCAGTTATGGTCGTAGCCGCCGCCAATCTTCAGCTGCTCGTTCCCATCGTTGATGCGCGCACCGATCGCGACCGGCGTGCGGAAATCAAACGGCGTTCCCTCCACAGGCGCCAGTTCACCCGTAGGAATCTGTGTCGCGTCCACAGGGGTATAGAAGTTCGCCGGCATCATCAACACATGAGCAAGGATCGTTCGCTTGCCATCCCCCGCCAGGTTAAAGTAGCTGTGGTTGGTAAGGTTCACCACCGTCGGCTTGGTCGTCGTCGCAATGTAATTAATCATCAGCGACTTGCCCTCCACGGTATAACGCACCCGCACGGTCAGCGCACCAGGAAACCCCATATCGCCATCCGGACTCACCAGCGTCATCTCCACGCCATCCGGAATTTCCTTTCCGACCCAGACCTTTCCGCTGAAACCCGCAGGTCCGCCATGCAACGCGTTGCCATTGTTGTTCAACGGCACGTGATACGTCGTGCCATCAATGGTGAACGTGCCCTTCGCAATTCGATTCCCGTACCGCCCGACAATCGCCCCGAAGTACGTGCTCTTGTCCGCTTCATACGCGGCGACGTTGTCATATCCCAGCACCACATCGCCCATCTTCCCCTTGCGATCCGGAGCCTCAATGCTCACCACGCGCGCGCCGAAGGTCGTAATCCGCACCTTCAAATCGTTATCGCTGAGCGTATAAATCTGCACCGGCGTTCCAGCAGCCGTCTTCCCCCAATCCGCCTTCGTCACACCCGCCTGCGCCAGCGAACTCATCAACATCACCGCAACTCCAGCCACTGCCTGCTTGAACGTCATCCAATCTCCTTCGACTTCAATCGCTTTAATTAATTATCGCCGCATCATTCTTTACCACGCTCACCACCCTTGTCCACCCAGGACATCAGCCTTGTCCATAGGTCGCGCCCGCTCCATGCTTCCTCAGGTAGTGCCTGTCCAGCAGCGCCTGCGACACCTCCTCCGCGCTCGCCTTCAGCGTCAGCGTCCGGTACGCCATCTTCGCCACCGCCTCCAGCACCACCGCATTGTGCGCCGCATCCGCAGCATTCTTTCCCCACACAAATGGAGCATGTCCCGCCACCAGGCAAGCCGGCACTGCCATCGGATCGATCGCCGGAATCCCCTTGAACCGCGCCACAATCGCGAGCCCTGTCTCGTGCACATACCTCCCCTGGATCGCCTCATCGCTCAACGGCAAACTCACCGGCACGGGCCCATGAAAGTAATCCGCGTGCGTGGTCCCGAACGCAGGAATCGCCAGCCCCGCCTGCGCAAAACTCGTCGCAAACTCCGAGTGCGTATGCACCACCGCGCCAATCTCCGTAAACTCCCGATACAGCAGCGTGTGCGTATCCAGATCCGACGACGGCTTCAGCTTTCCCTCCACAATCTTTCCGTCGAGATCGGTCACCACCATGTCCGCGGCCTTCAGCACGTCGTAATCCACGCCCGACGGCTTGATCACCACCAGCCCCTGTTCCCGATCCACCCCCGAAGCATTCCCGAACGTATACAGCACCAGCCCCTTGCGCACCAACTCCAGGTTGGCCTCCAGAACCTCTTCCCTCAGCCTCTTCAATAACATTTCCAACACCTCACTTAGGTTCTTGCGTTTCTTTCGGTGATTCCCTCGGGCAGTCCGTTCTGCGTTTGCCTCTCCTCGTTCTACGTGGCGAAACGCCGCTCCCTTCGCGCCCTTTGCCCTTGCGTTGCCTCTACCCGCGCCAAACCTCAGCCGCAATCCTCCGCAACTCCGGCAACACATCCCCCATCAACGCCGCCTCACTCCGCCGCGATCCAAACGCAAAGTAAACCTTGCGATACAGCGCAAACAACTCGTCATACAACGCCACCGCACCAACCTCCGGTTCATACGTCTTGAACGGCAGACACATCTTCGCCTGCGCCTCCTCGATCGTCTTGAATACGCCCGCTGCCACCAGCGCAAAGATCCCCGACCCCAGACTCGTCGGCACTCCATCCGGCACCAGCACCGGCTTGCCCAGCACGTTCGCATACACCTGGTTCAGCACCGCGTTATTCTGCGGAATCCCTCCCGCGTTAATCACGCGATGCACCGGCACGCCATGCTCCGCCATCCGCTCCAGAATAATCCGCGTATGAAACGCGGTCCCTTCAATCGCCGCGAACAGCTCATCCTTCGCCGTATGAATCAGGTTCCATCCCAGCGTCATCCCGCCCAGTTCAGGATTCACCAGCACCGTCCGATCGCCGTTATCCCAGCTCAGCCGCAGCAAACCCGTCTGCCCGGGCCTGTACTCCGTCAGCCCCTCACTCAGCGCCTTGACATTCGTCCCCGCCCGCCGCGCAATCGCCTCAAAGATATCTCCCGTCGCCGAAAGCCCCGCCTCGATCCCCGTATACGCTGGATGCACACTGCCCGGCACCACGCCGCAAACCCCCGGCACCAGCCGCGTTTCGCTGCTCATCGCAATAATGCAAGTCGACGTCCCCACCACATTCACCACGTCGCCCTCTTTGCACCCCGCGCCAATCGCATCCCAATGCGCATCGAACGCCCCCACCGGAATCGGAATCCCCGCAGGCAGTCCCATCTCCTTCGCCCACCGCTCGCTCAGCCCACCCGCAATCGCATCCGACGTGCGGTACTCCCCACCCAGCTTCTCCCTCACCCCATCGAAGACCGGATCCAGCTGCGACAAAAACTCCTGCGACGGCAGCCCTCCCCACTTCGGATTCCACATCCACTTATGCCCCATCGCGCACACACTGCGCGGAGCCTTCGCCGCCTCCGTAATCCCGATCAGCGTCGCCGCCACCATGTCGCAGTGTTCCAGCGCCGTCGCAAACCTCTCGCGCTTCTCAGGATGATTCCGCAGCCAATACAGCAGCTTCGCAAATCCCCACTCATGCGAGTACACCCCACCGCACCAGTCAATCGCTTCCAACCCCACCTCATGCGCGAGCTCTGTAATCTGCTGCGCCTCCTTATGCGCCCTGTGGTCACACCACAGCATGTACTCATCCAGCGGCTGCAGCTGCGCGTCAACAGGAATCACACTCGACCCCGTCGTATCCAGCGCCAGCGCCACAATCTCCTTCGCATCCACGCCCGTGTCCCGCACCACCGCACGCACCGCCTCCACCAGCGCCGTCATCTGGTCCTCGTGCGACTGCGTCGCGAAGTCCGGATCTTCCTGCTTCCGGTGCAACGGATACCCTGCCGAAGCCGTCCCCAACCTGCCTCGCTCACTATCCAGCAACGTCACCCGAACACTCAGCGTTCCAAAATCCACACCTGCAACAATGGCCATGCGATCCTCTCAACCCTTCCCGTACCCTCGCGTACCTTCGCCGGTTCGCAAGTCACCCTCAGATGAAATAATGCCTAGTGTAAACGTTTTCCGTGGGGTACGATACCTGTGTGTCCCCTCCCTAGTCAATCCCGTCCCCTCCGTTCCCTTCCACCCGCATGCTCGCGTATGCTGATCCACAAAACCAGGGTGCCTCCCCGTGAAACGAACCCGCAAGCCCAATGACCTGACCACGCCCCCCAAGATCGACATCCGCGGCGTCGCCTCGCTTGCCCGCGTGTCCATCGCCACCGTCTCTCGCACCATCAATCACGTCCCCACCGTCGACCCCGTGCTCGCTGCCCGCGTCTGGAAAGCTGTTACCGATCTCAACTACTTCCCCAACACCCAGGCCCGCGCCCTCGTCTCCGGCAAAAGCCGCCTGCTCGGTCTGGTCGTCTCCGAAATCACCAACCCCTTCTTCCCCGAGCTCATCCAGGAGTTCGAACAGATTGCCGTCGCCCGCGGCTACGAAATCCTCATCGGCTCCACCAACTACGAGACCAAGACCATGGAGCTCTGCGCCCGCCGCATGCTCGAGCGCCAGGTCGACGGCGTCGCCATCATGACCTTCGGCATCGAAGACTTTCTCCTCGATCGCTTCGCCGCCGACAACATCCCCTTCGTCTTCATCGACCCCGCGCCCTCACGCCCCCTCAACAGCGTTCTCGCCGTCGACTATCGCGCCGGCATCTACGAGGGCGTCCAGCACCTCGCAGTCCTCGGCCACCGCAACATCGGCTTCATCAGCGGACCGCTCACCCGCCGCTCCGCGCAGAGCCGCAAGGCCGCCTTCCTCAGCTGCCTCCAGTCCACCGGCATCAAGCCCAATCCCGACTGGCTCATCGAAGGCAATCACGCCCTCGACGGCGGCCGCGATGCCATGCAGAAGATCCTCGCGCTGCCCAACTGGCCAACCGCCGTCATGTGCTCCAACGACATGACCGCCATCGGCGTCCAGCACGCCCTCTTCGAAGCCAACCTCCGCGTCCCCGACGACTTCTCCCTCATCGGCTTCGACGACATCCACCTCGCCGAATACACCATCCCGCCCCTCACCACGGTCCGCATGTCTTGCAGAGATCTCGCCACCAAGGCCATCGACAACCTGCTCTCACGTCTCAAGCCAATCGACAACAACGCCGAATCCGTCACCAAGATCAGCACGCGCCTCATTGTGCGCCAGACCACCGGCCTCCCCCGCAATACCCTTCAGGATCTTCCCCAGATGCCCGCCAACAAGCCGCGCAAGCGCTAGTCCCCTATTGGCCGTTTGCTCCTGCTGTTGCCTTTGCCCTTCTTTGACAACTTCTAAAAGAAATTGTCATTCCGAGCGCAGCGAGCGAACCTGCTTTCTCCTGTTCTTGCCCCTGCCCCTTATCCCAACTAAACCGCAGGCACAGGCGCCGTCCGAGCCCGCGCAACACTCCGGTACGCAGGCACATATCCCAGACTCCGCGCAAACGCCAAAATCTTGTCGAACTGCAGACTGATCGTCGCCCCCGCCTTCTGCGTCACCTCATCTTCAATCGGCAGATCGAAATCATCGGCGCCATACAGCAACCCCTCCAGCGCGCGCTCATTCTGCGTCAGCACCGACGTCCGAATCCGCGGCACATTATCCAAATAAATCCGGCTCAACGCCAGGTGCCGCAGATATTCGCCCGTGCTGATCTCGATCCCGCCCAACTGGTCCCCCAGCGGCGTGAAGTACGGCTTGAACGTCCAGCAAAGAAAGCTACCCAGCCCGCCCACTTCATCCTGGAACTGCCGCGTGCGCTCCAGGTGCTCAATCCGCTCCTCAATCGTCTCGTCGAACCCAATCACCATCGTCGCCGACGTGTTCAGCCCCGCCTCCACAATCGCCCTCTGTGCATCGAAATATTGCGCGACGGTGTACTTGAACTTGCTGTGCCGCCGCCGGAAATCCTCGGTAAGAATCTCCGATCCCCCGCCCGTAATCCAGCGCACGCCCGCGTCCTTGAACCGCCGCGCCGTCGTCGCGTAGTCCAGCTTCGCGTGGTCGGCCAGGTACATGAACTCCGCGATCGTCAGCGCATAAAACTCCATCGTGTCGCCGTACCGCTCGCGCACCGCACGGAACAAATCGCAGTAGTACTCCAGCGCCAGCGCCGGATTGAATCCCCCGTTGAACCCCACCAGGTCCCCACCCAGCGCAATCAACTCATCGATCTTCGCAAACACCTGCTCCTGCGTCAGAACGTACCCGCCCTCGCCCCCGGGCAGCGTATAAAACGCGCAGTAGTCGCACTGCGCCACGCACACATTCGTGTAGTTGATAATGCGCATCAGCATGTACGTGCAGGCATTCGGCTTCACATAGCGCGACCGCACCATCTGCGCCAGCTCGCGCATCTCTTCATCGCTGGCATTCTTCCACAGCCACAAGGCCTCATCCGCCGTCACCCGCCCACGGCTCTGCACCTTCGCTCGAATCTCACTGATCAATGACGTAGCAGCATTCACCCTACCAGTCTATTCCCACTCCAACCCTATCCTCTATCCCCTACCCGCTATCCCCTGCTCTACTCCACCACCGGCAGCGTAAAACTAAACACCGACCCCTCGCCCAGCTGGCTCGTCACCGACAGCGTCCCATGATGCGCATCGATGATTGCCCGGCTGATCGCCAGCCCCATCCCCGTTCCCCACGTCTGCTGGCTCGGCACGCTCGCCCGATAAAATCGCTCAAAGATCAACGTCTGCTCCGACAGGTCAATCCCAATCCCGCGGTCCGCCACGCTCACACTCACCACCCCGTCCTTGCGCTCCGCCGAGATGCTGATCGGGCTCCCGGCCGCCGAGTACTTCGCCGCATTCTCAATTAAATTCGTCAGCACCTTCGTGATGAAATCCGCGTCGGCCATCACCAGCGGCAGCGGCGGCAAATCCACCTTCACCTCGCGACTATCCAGCAAACTCGAGCAGTTCGCCAGCGCCTGCTCCACCAGCGCGCCCACCGCAGTCGGCGCAAACGTCATATGCACCTCCCGCGTATCGAGCTGCGCCATCTCCACCGCCTCGGACACCAGTTGATTCAGCCGATCGCTCTCCTCATCAATCACCGTCAGCAACTCGCGCTGCTCCTCAGGGTCCAACACCTTCGGCAGCAGCAGCGTCGACGCCGCCGCCTTGATCGCCGTCAGCGGCGTCCTCAGCTCATGCGTAATCGAGTCAATCATCAGCGACCGCAGCCGCTCACTCTCCTTCGCCGCCTCGCCCCGCGTCACATCCTCCAATGCCTGCGCCCGGTCAATCGACACCGAAATCAATCCCCCAATCGCCTCCAGCGTCTCGGTCGACAGCCTCACCCCCACGCTCAATCCATCGATCACCAGCAGCCCCCGCGGCCTCACCCCCACCCGCAGCGGAATCCTCGCCTGCAGCCCCACCATCTCCGCACTCGGCAGCGTCTGCGCCAGTTGCCGCAGCCCAATGTCGTCCATCTGGATCTCCGCACCGTCGCCCGCCATGTACCGCCGGTCGCCGTCCAGCAGGTACAGCACAATCGCTTCCGCCCGCGTCACCAGCATGATCGCCGGACTGATCGCGTTCAGCAGCCCCGCCACATTTTCAGCCTGCAGCAGCTGGCGGCTCAGCCCATACAGAACCTCCAACTCCCTCTGCCGCCGTCGGGCATCCGCTGCCTCTTCGCGCGCCCGCTCGCTCAACCGGCTGCCCACCACCGCCACCGTCAGAAATACGAAGATCCCCAGCCAGTTCTGCGGATCACTGATCGTGAACGTCCCAATCGGCGGCAGAAAATAAAAGTTGTACCCCACCGTCGCTGCAACCGACGTCGCCACCGCGTACCGCAAACCCCATCGCGCCGCCAGAAACAGCACCAGCAGCAGCAGCGTCAACGCCACCGTCGTAGGGTTAACATGCAGCCAAAGGTGATATACGGCTACAATTCCCGTCAGCACCACTGCCGCCGTCGACCACCGGAATACTTCAACCACCCGATGTGAGTTCACAAGGAGATACTACGACGTGCCGACCGATTCCACACCTCGGAAGAGTCCAGAAGACTGGCTGATGTCCGCCGAGCCCGAGAAGACTCGCGGTCGCTTCAAGATCTTTCTCGGTTACGCCCCCGGCGTCGGCAAGACCTTCAGCATGCTCTCGGAAGGCATTCGCCGCCGCCAGCGCAGTGAAGACGTCGTCATCGGCGTCGTCGAAACCCACGGCCGCAAAGGTACCGCCGAACTCGCCGCCAAGCTTGAACACGTTCCCACCCGCCAGATCGACTACAAGGGCACGCTCTTCCAGGAGATGGACGTCGACGCCATCCTCGAGCGCAAACCCCAGGTCGTCCTCATCGACGAGCTCGCCCACAGCAACATCGTTGGCAGCCGCAACGCCAAGCGCTACGAAGACGTCTTTCTCCTCCTCGACGCCAACATCGACGTCCTTAGCACCATCAACGTCCAGCACATCGAAAGCCTCACCCCCCGCATCCAAAGCCTCACCGGCATCCCCGTCCGCGAGACCGTTCCCGACTGGGTCCTCGATCGCGCCGACGAGATTGTCATCTCCGATCTCACCCCCGAAGCCCTCGTCACCCGCATGCGCCGCGGCGATATCTACCCCGTCGACCGCTCCGAGCGCGCCCTCGCCAACTTCTTCCGTCGCGGCAACCTCATCGCCCTTCGCGAGATGGCGCTCCACCGCGTCACCCGCGCCGTCGATCGCACCCTCGACGACTACGTCAAGCGCAAGCAACTCGGCCCCCACTGGTCCGTCACCGAAAAAGTAGCCGTCTGCATCAGCAATCGTCCGCAGGCTCGTGACCTCATCGCCCGCGGCGCCCGCCTCGCCGAAGGCCTCAACGGCGAGCTCTACGTCCTCCACGTCCAGAATCAAAAGGACCAGTCCCCCGAGTGCAAGCGAACCCTCGAAGCCAGCCTCAAGTTCGCCGAAAACCTCGGTGCCCACGTCGTCCAGCTCACCGGCAAGCGCATCGCCTCCGCCACCGCCGCCTACATCACCGAGCAGCGCATCACGCAAGCCCTCTTCGGCCGCTCCGCCCTCCACGGTCTCAAAAAATATCTCTACTTCTTCGCCATCCAGCGCTTCATGTCCGAAGCCCCTCACGTCGACCTCCACATCGTCACCCAAGAGGATCGCTAGCTCTCGTCCCGCATCAAACTCACAAGGCGGCTCGAAAGGGCACGACGTTAGTCGCGCTGCAAGGGCACGACGTTCGTCGTACTGCAAAGAAGCCGTCTCGAAGGGGCACGACTTTAGTCGTGCCGTAAAACACCATAGAATGAATTCGGCTTCAGCCGCTGAGGTACGCCTCCCCCACCACAGATTCTCAAAGAAAAACGAGAGAACCGAAAGATCATGATTACCGCCGCAGTCCAGAAAGATAACTAGCATGCGCATCCTCATCGTCGACGACGAGCGCCAGATCACCCGCGTCCTCCGCACCTCGCTGCAAAGTTCCGGCTACGAAGTCTCTGTCGCCAACAACGGCCTCGAAGCCTTCGAGCTCTACCGCTCCGTCTCCCCCGATCTCGTCATCACCGACCTCGCCATGCCCGAGATGGACGGCATCGACCTCACCCGCGCCATCCGCCGCCTCTCCGAAACCCCCATCATCATCCTCTCCGTCCGCGAGCAGGAGACCATGAAGGTCGCCGCACTCGACGAAGGCGCCGACGACTACGTCACCAAGCCCTTCAGCATGCCCGAACTCCTCGCCCGCGTCCGCGCCAACCTCCGCAAAATCGCCCGCGAAGAGCCTGCTCCCGCCGAGCTCACCGTCGGCGACCTCTACATCGACACCTCCTCCCGCACCGTCCGCGTCCGCGGCGCCGAAATCCACCTCACCCCCAAGGAGTTCGATCTCCTCCTGCTCTTCGTCAACAACCCCAACCGCGTCCTCACCCACAAGTTCCTCCTCCGCCAAATCTGGGGCTCCGCCGGCGAAGATCAGCCCGAATACCTCCGCGTCCTCATCGCCCAGCTGCGCAAAAAACTCGACCCCGCCGACAGCTCCCGCTACATCGAATCCGAGCCCTGGGTCGGCTACCGCCTCCGCTCCGCCCTTATGACTTCTTAACGAATTCCCTACGGACTTCTCATGGCCTTCAGCCTTCTACTAGGGAGGGTGAAATCGTCCAATGTTCTGCGCTCGCGTCCCAGCTCCTGCACCCCTCCTCGCGTCTCTCTTCGCGGCCTTCCCGGCTGACCCTTCGGGAACTTCCGCAGATCTGAATCTCGATCCCGCGACCCTCTCTCAGGACGACTTGCGCTCCGCACCCCTCCCCGCGCCGGCTGCAAACCCTCGCGGCTTCGCCCTCCCCGGCAACCAACCTTTCTCCCCTCTAGTTCGGAGTACCCATGGCTGACCTCATCGCAATCATCACCATCGCTCTTCTCTTCCCTCTGTCCCTGATTTACGTCACCGCCTGCGACCACCTGAAAGGCAGCCGCAACCAAGGAAACCAGTCATGATCGAAAACATCATCCTTCTCGTAATCTGCGCCCTGCTTTTTATCTACCTCGTCTACGCTCTGCTGCGTCCGGAGAAGTTCTAATGTCGCTCAACGGCTGGCTTCAAATTGCTTTCTTCATCGCGCTCATCCTGCTCCTGGCCAAACCCATGGGCAGCTACATGGCCCGCGTCTTCGATCGTCGCCGCACCTGGCTCGACCCCGTCCTCGTCCCCTGCGAGCGCCTCCTCTATCGCCTCACCGGCGTCAACCCCGACGAAGAGATGCGCTGGACCCAGTACGCCGTCGCCATGCTCATCTTCAGCGCCGCGACCCTCATCCTCACCTACGTCGTCGAGCGCATCCAGCAGGTCCTCCCGCTCAACCCGCAGCATCTCGCCGCCGTTGCGCCCGACCTCGCCTTCAACACCGCCGTCTCCTTCACCACCAACACCAACTGGCAGTCCTACACCCCTGAGACGACGATGAGTTACTTCACTCAGATGTTCGGCCTCGCCACCCATAACTTCTGGTCCGCCGCCGTCGGCATCGCCCTCGCCATCGCCTTTATCCGCGGCATCGCCCGCCGCGAGATGAAGACCCTCGGCAACTTCTGGGTCGACCTCACCCGCGCCACTCTCTGGGTGCTTCTCCCCATCTGCATCGTCTTCGCCGTCGCCCTCACCTCGCAGGGCGTGATCCAGAACTTCCATCCCTACACCACCGCCAAACTCGTGCAGCCGCAAACCGTCACCACCACGGGTGCCGACGGCAAGTCCACCACCACCACCGTCACCACCCAGACCATCGCCCAGGGCCCCGTCGCCTCCCAGGAAGCCATCAAGATGCTCGGCACCAACGGTGGCGGCTTCTTCAACACCAACAGCGCGCATCCCTTTGAGAACCCCACTCCCCTCTCGAACTTCCTGCAGATGCTCGCCATCTTTCTCATCCCGGCCGGCCTCACCGTCACCCTCGGCACCATGGTCGGCTCGCCCAAACACGGCTGGGCTGTCCTCGCCGCCATGACCATCCTCTGGTTCGTCGGCGTCCTGGTCTGCTACCACGCAGAATCCCAACCTAACCCCCTCATGCATAACGTCGACCAGCACGCCTCGCTCACCCAGTCCGGCGGCAACATGGAAGGCAAAGAGGTTCGCTTCGGCATCGCCAACTCCGCCCTCTTCGCCACCGTCACCACCGACGCCAGCTGCGGCGCTGTCAACGCCATGCACGATTCGTTTACGCCGCTTGGCGGCCTCGTCCCCCTGACCAACATCATGCTTGGCGAGATCGTCTTCGGTGGCGTCGGCGCCGGCCTCTACGGCATGCTCGTCTTCGTCGTCATCTCCGTCTTCATCGCCGGTCTCATGGTCGGTCGAACCCCCGAGTACCTCGGCAAGAAAATCGAAGCCTACGACGTCCAGATGGCGATGCTCTACCTCCTCATCTTCCCGCTCATCATCCTCGGATTCGCCGCCGTAGCCGTGCTCATGCCCAACCTCGGCCTCTCGGCGCTCACCAACCACGGCCCCCACGGCCTCTCCGAGATCCTGTATGCCTACGCCTCGGCGACAGGCAACAACGGCTCCGCCTTCGCCGGCCTCAGCGCCAACACCCACTGGTACAACTACTCGCTCGGCTTCGCGATGTTCTTCGGCCGCTTCATGATGATCATCCCCATGCTCGCGATCGCAGGCAATCTCGCCGGCAAGAAAATCGTCCCCGAAACCGCAGGCACCTTCCCCGTGACCACGCCACTCTTCACGGTCCTGCTCACCTCGGTCATCGTCATCGTCGGCGCGCTCACCTTCTTCCCCGCGCTGTCCCTCGGCCCCATCCTGGAGCACCTGCTCCTTCACGCTGGCCACACCTTCTAGGCATTCGGAGAAACCATGTCCACCGCAAGTCAAGCCAAAGGCCGCCGCAGCCTGTTCGATTCCAAAATCGTGCGCCGCGCCTCCATCGACGCTCTCGTCAAACTCGCCCCGGCCACCATGATGAAGAACCCCGTCATGTTCGTCGTCGAAGTCGGCAGCGTCCTCACCACCGTCCTGCTCATCTACGACCGCTTCACCGGCCACGGCCACTTCAGCTTCGATCTCCAGATCACCCTCTGGCTCTGGTTCACGGTCCTCTTCGCCAACTTCGCCGAAGCCATGGCCGAAGGACGAGGCAAGGCCCAGGCCGACGCCCTCCGTCTCGCCAAGTCCGAGACCACCGCCTACAAAGTCTCGAAGTCCGGCGCCATCGAAGAGATCCCCAGCTCCCAACTCCGTGCCGACGACGTAGTCAAAGTCATCGCCGGCCAGATGATCCCCGGCGACGGCGAAGTCATCGTAGGCGTCGCCTCCGTCGACGAGTCCGCCATCACCGGCGAGTCCGCTCCCGTCATCCGCGAAGCCGGCGGCGACCGTTCCGCCGTCACCGGTGGCACCCGCGTCCTCTCCGACGAGATCACCGTCCGCATCACCTCCAACCCCGGCGAAACCTTCCTCGACCGAATGATCGCTCTCGTCGAAGGTGCTGAGCGCCAGAAGACTCCCAACGAGATCGCCCTCAACATCCTTCTCGCCGGCCTCACCATCATCTTCCTGCTCGCCGTCGTCACCCTGCAGCCCTACGCCATCTACTCGGGCGCGCCGCAAACCGTCTTCGTTCTCATCTCGCTGCTCGTCTGCCTGATCCCCACAACCATTGGCGGCCTGCTCTCCGCCATCGGTATCGCTGGCATGGACCGCCTCGTCCAACACAACGTTCTCGCCACCTCCGGTCGTGCCGTAGAAGCAGCAGGCGACGTCAACACCCTGCTCCTCGACAAGACCGGCACCATCACCATCGGCAACCGCGAGGCATCCGAGTTCGTCACCGCCCCCGGCATCACCAGCGAGCAGCTAGCCGACGCCGCCCAGCTCTCATCCCTCGCCGACGAGACCCCCGAAGGCCGCTCCATCGTCGTCCTCGCCAAGCAGCAGTACGGCCTCCGCGGCCGCGAGCTCGCGCACCTCAACGCCGAGTTCATTCCCTTCTCCGCCCTCACCCGCATGTCCGGTATCGAAGTCGATGGCCGCAGCATCCGCAAAGGCTCCGTCGACGCCATCTCCAACTACCTCGTCGAGCACGGCTCCAAGCTTCCCGACCTCGTCCGCGAATCCGTCGACGCGATCTCCCGCTCCGGCGGCACGCCTCTCGTAGTCGCAGAAAACGGTCGCGCCCTCGGCGTCATCCACCTCAAGGACATCGTCAAGGGCGGCATGAAGGAGCGCTTCGATCAGCTCCGCGCCATGGGCATTCGCACCATCATGATCACCGGCGACAACCCGCTCACCGCCGCCGCCATCGCCCGCGAAGCCGGCGTAGACGACTTCCTCGCCGAAGCCAAGCCCAAGGACAAGATGGACCTCATCAAGCGCGAGCAAGCCGAAGGCAAGCTCGTCGCCATGACCGGCGACGGCACCAACGACGCTCCCGCCCTCGCCCAGGCCGACGTAGGCGTTGCCATGAACTCCGGCACCCAGGCCGCCAAAGAGGCCGGCAACATGGTCGACCTCGACTCCAACCCCACCAAGCTCATCGAGATCGTAGCCATCGGCAAGCAACTCTTGATGACGCGCGGCGCCCTCACGACCTTCTCCATCTCCAACGACATCGCCAAGTACTTCGCCATCATCCCCGCCATGTTCGCCGGAGCCTTCCCCGTCCTCAACGCGCTCAACATCATGCACCTCCACAACCCGGAGTCAGCCATCCTCTCAGCGGTAATCTTCAACGCGCTCATCATCGTCGCGCTGATCCCGCTGGCCCTGCGCGGCGTCCGCTACCGCCCCATGTCCGCCGCCGCCCTGCTCCAGCGCAACCTCGTCGTCTACGGCATCGGCGGTATCGTAGCCCCCTTCATCGGCATCAAGCTCATCGACATGCTCATCACCGCGCTCCACCTCGCGTAAGTTTCACGAAGGAACAAATGCATTTAGCCGACCAAAAATTCCGTCATTCTGAACGAAGTGAAGAGCCCCTGTAGTTGCCGTTGCACTTGTCGTTGCACGTTCCACCGGATTAGCAGGGGGCTTCAGCCCCCTGAAAAGTCTCACTGAAGAAAAGGGGCTTTAGCCCTGGGCACTTGCACTTGCTTTTCTTGCTGTCATTCCCTCCGGGAACTGCTTCACCGCACCACCACCGAACTACCGAAGGACCACCCCCATGAAAAAGACCCTCATCACCGCCACCCTCTACACCCTGATCACCGCCGTCCTCCTCGGCATCGGCTACCCCCTCCTCATCACCGGCATCGACCGCGTGCTCTTCCCCAAACAAGCCGACGGAGAACTCCTCACGCATAACGGCGACGTCATCGGCTCCCACCTCATCGGCCAGACCTTCATCGGCGACACCTACTTCAACAGCCGCCCCTCGGCCGCCGGCACCGGCTACGACGCCGGCTCCTCCTCCGGCTCCAACTACGGCTCCACCAGCAAGGCCCTCATCGACCGCGTCCAGGCCAGCGTCACCGCCAACCAGTCAGGCTCCGCGCCCGTCCCCGTAGACCTCGTCACCACCTCCGGCTCAGGCCTCGATCCCGACATCACGCCTGCCGCAGCCTACTACCAGGTCCCGCGCATCGCCCACGCCCGCCACCTCACCGAATCCGCCCTCAACCACCTCATCGACCAGCACACGACGCAGCGCCAGTTCGGCCTCCTCGGCGAGCCCCGCGTCAACGTCCTCGACCTCAACCTCGCCCTCGATGCCCTGACCACCACAAACTGACGCACCGATCGAACCACCTCCAATACGTGTCATCCTTCGCCGCAGGCCGAGGACCGCACTGGCCCTTTCCTCTCTTTCTGTGATTCCCTCTGCGAATCGCGTTCTCCCCTGCCCTCTAACCTCGCCAGGAGCAGAATCGGGCTTTAGCCCCGGCCCACCGCGGCGTCCCGCCCCAAAATAAATTTCCCGAAAAATCAGCCAAAACAGTCATGTCAACCCCCCGCGGACGGCAACAAGCCACAATCCCCGCGCCACCACTAGCGATTTCTTCTTTAACAACTTGGCATAGTTACCCCACGCGAACAGCTAAACTTAAATCAGACCTTCCATAAACCATCGAAGCCAGCAGTCGAAACGCTCGCCAACGGCCCGTAACCCCTTTAGAAGGGTACTTTTAGCTATAACCCCATTGCGGAGACTACTTTACAGCCAAAGTACCCCCTACCGGCAATTATCCCCTCATACCAAGTAAGCCTTGTCTACGCGACAAAAGTTATGGACTTGTTGGGCGAGGTTCCTTGGTATACAGCAAGGGCAGCGCTTGAGATTTGCCAGTCTCTTCAACGTGAGAGCGAATCTACGTCTGCTTCTTTGCTAGGGTCTCAATACCTGCAGCGATCTTCTGAAGAGACGCGGCCATCAGATCAAGACGTTTCACGAGCTCAAGTTGAAAGATCATCTGCTGCGTGATGGCGTTTTCTGGTGTTGGTGCGGGAAGCATAGGGGTAGGAGGATTAGGCATATGGAAGATCGTAGCAAGGTCGGAGAAGGTGAGGAGAAAATCCTGATCCCCTCACCCCAAGTATTACGAAACATCGACGCTCGAAATCCCGATGCGGTTACGATTGCGAACCCTTACGGAGGCCCGCTACCACGGCATTTACGAGATCACGCTCTAGCGCTACGGGATCAAAACCCGCGCTAAGTACGGTGTTGCATTCTGGACAAGAGTAGGTAACCCCTCGCCACGACGCCATTTTTTCGTCGCTCAGGGTGACGATTTCGATATTGAGAACCGATATTTGACGTTGACAGTGAGGACAGAGCGCCATGAGTGAACCTTTCAAAGACCACAACATCCTAGACGAAAATTTGGTCCCCTCACCCCAAGTACCGGGCTTAATGGCTAATTTAGCTTCTCGGGTTTTGGAAGGGCTGCAAATAGGTGAGCGGCGTAGGCACGAATCCCAGCATCAGAAATACCTTGCCGCGCTTCGGCGTAACACTGGCGAACCTCTGCCCGTTTCTCAGGGTTAGTCTTTGCGGCGTCCACGTCTCGCTTGAGTTGGGGCAGGTTGATATTTCGGCTTTCGAGGATGGCGTCGTAGTAGACTTCGTTTTCGATGGCTAGGTCTTCGACGGTTTCGATGATCTTCAAGAGAGTTTGGCGAAACGCTTCCAAGTCGCTCATGGCGTTATCATAGACGCATGGCAGACAAGCCCACTCCCCGGCGTTAGGGGTTGCAGATTGGGTATACTTGGCGCACTCACTGCGCATGGATACGCCGTCCAAACCGAATCCAGACCTAAATTTCGAATATCTGATGGAGAACTCTGGACTGGAGATTCTGTATCGGATGAGAGACGCACGCGGCAACCTCTACGGGGTAGCTGCTAGTAGGGTGAGGTATGCGCTAACACGCGGCATTGTCTTTGACAGCGAAGATGAGGCCAAACTTTATGAGCGAGAAGCTGGGCCTGTCCCTATGTCAGAGGAGCGAAAGATCGCGCTCCTTACAGCCGTCAAAGAGAGTCTAGAGTACGAGCAAAGACTTCGCGACCAAAAGGCGACAGAGTATGGCTGGCCGATTCATCCTAACGACGTAGAAGACCTAACGCCAGAGCAGCAATCGGCAATGCTGGAGGCGTGGTGCTCGCATCTTCCTCCGCCAGAATTCTTGCTCAATGAAGCACGTTCGCAGATAAAGGAAAGACCGATGAACAACGAAGAGACTAGGGAAGTTTTGATTGCGGTTCTGGAACTGATAAAGAGTCAAGCAGTGTATCTAAGGAACCATCAAGACGCATTTGGAGCGCTCTGCGATGCGCTGACTCTTCATGACAAGGCGATAGGTACACTCCACCACACGGAAATGCTGAAGATTCGAGAGAATCACGTAATGCAATCGCATCTTTCCGAAGTTGACGCGCTGCTAAAACGATTGGAGAAAGATTAGGGCTTTCCATTTAGTCTCCTCTCATGCCGAAGGTGTATCCTTGGGCATGGCCGAACGTGATGTGAAACCAGTCGAAGACGGGACAGAAGCGGACTTCCGCGACCTGCTGGACTTCGCCTGTACTACGACCGCAAAGCCAGTTTCTCCTCGCGAACCGAAGGGCAAACCTGAAACGTCGTCCGCTCCAAAAGCTGAGTAAACATCGGGCGCATAACGTGGCGGCGGTTGTACCTGAAGGCAAATTCGTTCAAATAGGACTGCAGGTATTCGAGTCCGACCTGATAATAAACTCCTGTAATTCCACGCTTCACAAGGCTCCAAAAGCCGTCAATCGTGTTGGTATGCGCCCAGCCATCCTTGAACCCTTTGGAGTGGTTGACGGTGGCTAGCTTGTGGCTCATCCCCATCCAGCGAACCTGCTCAATCGTCTTGGACCCGTCCGAGTAGATCATGGTGCACGGGTGCAAGACCTCGCCCACAACAGGCAGGATGGAATCCTTGGACGCGTCGGGCAGGACGTGGGTTGAGACTCTGCCATTGCGCTCCACGATGCCGAGGACGGGCGTCTTGGCCTTGCCTCTGAGATGCTGAGGCTTGTTGGAGTCCGAACCCCCAAAATAGGCCTCGTCCATCTCTACCGCGCCCTGGAGCTTCAATTTCTCAGCCATGAGGATGCGAACCTGTTTCATCATCCGCCAAGCGGTTTTGTACGTAACCCCCGTTTCCCGTTGGATCTGTTTTGCGGAGATACCGACGCGGGTGGAAGTCATCAGTTTGATGACATAGAACCATGTCGTGAGGGAGGTTGTGGACTTGTGGAAGATGGTTCCGGCGAGGGGAAAGAGATGGTAGCCGCAGACGGGGCAAGCGTAGCAGGTACGACCGGAAACCCTGTAGTGCTTACGATCCACGCCACACTCAACACAGAGGGCAATTCCACCCGGAAACCGCTTGAGCATAAGGTATTCCAGACACGCATCATCGTTGGGAAATTCGGACTGAAATTGTTTGACGGTGTACTTTTGTTGGGGAGGGATGGTCTGACGGCGGTTCATTGGTCTATCCTTGCCTTTCCTTACTTGGAGGTCTTTTGACTAGAGCGATGATGGCGTTTGTGGTGGATTGTCCGCTGTGCGGAGAAGAGATTGTCTTGCCGCGTCATAGCCCATTAGGAACAGGTGACGGTCTACGGTATCAACCCACGGATGTGTGGCCTGTAGCGTTTTTATGTGTTGGGCGAGGACAGGTGTGTGAGTGTCCTGCCGATACCCATCTGGAGTCGATACCGTTGCCGGACCAATCCTCAGAGATGGAATTCCTTTGGGAGATACAGTGCGAATGTGCCCACATAGGCTGCGGAGCGAGGAAGACCATTTATACGAAACAACCCATAAACGCCAACGCATCTTCCGTAGTTCAAAAGCTGGTCGACGCCATCCCATTCCCTTGCACGGAAGGAGATCACTCCTATGGAATCTCAGCCGAGACGGCGGAAGCTCGAATGTTTCGCTGATGGATACTTGGTTAGGTGGGATAGTTGCCCCCCTACCTCGGGGGGATACTTTGGCCCCTAACCGCAATGCTGAGACTACTTTGCAACAGAAGTATCCCAGGGGGTGGGGGGGAGGGGGGAGGGGGGAGGGGGGCCCTACCGCCCAGCCCGCCGCAACACCGGCAGGCGACGCTGGGACATCCCAGCCAGCCGAAACGTGATCACCATCGCCGGCACCAGGTACGCAAACGACCCCAGCACCCACATCACCACCGCTCCCAGCACCTGGTCGTCGAGTACAGAAATCCCAAACGGGTTCGGGTGCTGCACATAGTAGCTGTAAACCGGTCGCTCGCAGAAGGCCAAAAACGCCGACAGCAGCGTCATCACCACATCGCCCAACGCCAGGTACACCAGCATCCCCCAATCATCGGGTCGCTGCTTCGCCGGCCACGGCCGCAGAATGTACCACCAGAACAGCAGCGAGGTGAACAGGAAGCAAAGGTGCTCCACGCCATGCACCGTCTCATTCTCCAGCGCAACGTTGTACGCCGCGGGAACATGCCAGGCCAGATACGCCACGTTCATCCCGAGCCACGCCACAGCAGGCGTAACCAGCCACTCGGCAACACGCCGAAGGGCAACAACCCGAACCAACGGCCCAACCGCCCACCGCAACACCGGCCGCGGCAACCCGCGCAGCAGCGGCACCACCGGAAGTCCATACAGCAGCAGCATCGGAATCGCTGACATCAACAGCAGATGCTCGATCATGTGCGCGGTCAGCAGCGCATCCGCAAACCCGTCCATCGGTGAAGCAACCACCAGCCACAACAGCGCCAGCCCACCCAGAAACGACGCCAGCCGCAGATCGCTGAACTGCGCCCGCCGCGTCCTGCGCAGCGCCACCCAGCCTCGCACATACACCACCGCGGTGAGTGCCATCGAGACTGTCAACCAAATCGGCAGCTTCCAGTCCGCGAAGATGTCTCGCACCGCATCGGACATATGCTACTGCTTCTGCCCAGGAATCGGCGTGCCCTTCGGCCCCCAGGCCGCGTCGTGTGCCTTGTCCGTCTCCACCTGCCGATTGCGTGTCAGCTCTCGCGACGCATTGATCGCCGGCTGCAGATCATTACCACGCAGCGTCATCAGGAAGCTCACCAGCGCCTTCGTCTCCGACGGATTCAGCGCATTGCCATAAGCCGGCATGTTGCCGCCACCCTGCAGCACCTGCCTCACAATCTGGTCCTCGGTCAACCGCGACGCCACCGAATCCAGCGCCGGCCCGCGCTGTCCGCCTGCTCCGTCCAGCTCGTGGCAGTTGCGACACTGCTTGTCCTGCAGCACCATCGCTCCCTGTCGCTCCAGTGGCGTTCGGTCATGCATGTACTTCACCGGCACCACATCGCTCGACCACGCATCCATCACCGGACTCCAAGGCGTATACGTTCCCAGCCGCGTAAAGATGCCCAACGACACGGCGATCACGGACACCGACAGCACCGCCACCGGCCGCCGAGCCCAGTGCCTCTCCCCTTCACTGGCTATCAGCGGCAACAACAGCATTCCAGCAATCCCAACCACCGGGACGATCAGCAGCACCGGCGTCTCCAGCGCCGGAGGAAGGAACGCCAGCACCGCATAGATCCAAAGGAAGAAGAAATCCGGCTTCGGCGCCGTCTGGATGATCGTCGGATCCGGCTGTCCGCTCGGACCAAACGGTCCGAAGAAGAACGCGCAAGCCATCACCGAGAACAGGATCGCTGCCGCGAACACCGCGTCCTTCCAGGCCGCATCGGGCACAAACGGCATGCCCGTCCTCTCCACCAGCTCGTGATACTCGCGCTCATACGTCGACTTCCGCACCAGCCGCCCTGGCATCGGCCAGTCGCTCACCCCATGGAACAGTACCATCCACACATGCACGCCGACTCCAGCGAGCAGCAGCCCGGGAATCACGAACACATGCAGCGTAAAGAACCGAGACAACGTAGCGCCGCCGATGATTGGCCCACCCAGCACCAGGTGCACCAGCTGCGCCCCAACGAACGGCACGCGACTAACGATCGAAGCCCCAATGCCTAAGCCCCAATACGCATCCTGGTCGAACCGCATCACCTGCCCGGTGAACGCCATACCCAACGTCAGCAGCAGGAGGACAACGCCCACAATCCACGTCAGCTCTCGCGGAAACTTATACGCACCAAACAGGAACACCTGCACCATGTGGATCAGCACGATCGCAATCATGAAATCCGATCCCCAACCATGCAGCGCGCGCACATACCATCCAAGCGCGATGTTGTGATTCAGAAAATTCAGGCTGGTCCAAGCCTCATTCGCCGAAGGGCTATAAATCAACGCCAGCAAAATGCCCGTCATCACCTGCAGGATCAGCAACACCGTCGCTGCACTGCCAAACACATACCACCAACTCGCGTTGTTCGACGGAGTGGGATGCGCCGCAGCTTCGCTGATCGGCTTGATGAGGCCAAGTCGACGTTCGAGCCACTGATAGGCTGCGATTCCGCTCTCCTTTAGCCTTCCCATGTTGACCTCGTCTTAACCGTTGCAGGACCGATCTGGACCAGCGGCTTCTCCTTGCACGACGCCTGCGTCGCAAGCGTCGGCATATCGCCCGCATGGATCACCAGTGAGTTCCCTGCAATCTTGTACTTGTATTCAAACAACCCGCGCTCCGGAGGACCAGACGCCCTGCTACCATCCTCGTAATACGCTCCCCCATGACACGGGCAGAGGAATAGATGCGACTCCGAGAACCACCGCACCGGACAGCCCAGATGCGCGCAGTTGATGGCGAACACCTGAAACGTCTGCTCCGACACACGCCGCACCCAGCAGGGAACCTTCGCCGTTTCGCCATCGTCGAACGTCGCAACCGGACTGCGGAATTCGGCTAACCGCGTCTGGCCCACGGGAAAATCACTCACGTCCCCAATGCTGACCCAGGCACCCACATTGGATCTCTTCCTGGACGCCGGACCGAGAAGGTACCCGATCAGCGGTACCGCAAGCACTGCGCCAACCACCGCGTTCAACCCGACAGCAAGCTTGAATAGAAACACCCGACGCGTATGAGCCTGGGCCTTGCCCTCGGGCGACAGGGCGTCGTTACTGGACTCTCCTGGATATTTTAGAAATTCGCTCATACTCGTCTCCGCACATCGGTGAGTGGTCTAAGGGTGCACATACGGCTGGCCTGGAGCTGCTACTCGATGCGAAGCAAGCCACGCCACGATGTCCGTAATCTCTACGTCGGTCATCGGCCGTGAGTTTGCGCCGGTCATGTCGGACCGCCAATCGGGCATCCCATCTTCAGGCTGGCCGGCGATGATGATGCTGCGTAGGCCCTGATCGCTAATGAGCGCAAGGTAAGCCCGGTCGACCAGCGAGCCGGTGGAATTCTCTTTTCGCGTGAGACCGGTTCCGTCGCCGCCGTGGCAACTCGCACAGAACGTAGTGAAAGCTTTCTCGCCCTGAGCCGAATCTCCCGAAGAACTACTGGCATATGGCGGAACAGACTGGCCTTGAAGATCCGCCGGCTTGGCCCATGCTGACTCAACTCCCTGCGCGAGGATTGTGATTTGCTGATCCGTCAGCATGCCGCCCTGGCTCTTTGCGAACGCCGGCATCAGTGTTCCGTGAACTCCGTTGGCCGTCGCCTTCTGGATATTGTCCGTACCAGCTACAGCCAGATAAACCGGATTCGCCAAGGAGATGGCCGCGCCGTTCTTGCCCTGACCACCATGACATGCTGCGCAGTTCTGCTGATACAGCGCCGCGAAATTCAAGACCTGATCGGGGCGTTGGGCCGCAGGCTCGGGTCTCGCAGGGACATCCTTGCAGCCCGCACCGAAGAGCGTCGCGGCGGCAATCATGAACGAAGATGTCAACGAACGCAGAGTCATCGCGTAATGTCCTCGTCCTTGGATTTGATCGGCTCTTCATAGTTCCGTTCGTTGAGATCACTGTGCAGGCCTGCACGAACGGAGAATGGGAGAGCTCGAAATTGGGGAGTTCGCACCTTCGCCTGTAGGTTCACGACAAACCCGCAGACAAGACCAAAGGCCACTTGAGACACAACAAACCAGAACCATTCAATGCGCTGATTGAGAATGGGACTGACAACATTGATCGCGGAATGCAAAATACCCGTGAACAACAGGGGAACCACGATGCCCGCAGTAACGATCGGGTACCTTGGGAACATTGGCAGCATGGCGCCATAGAGCAGCCCCACAAGCAGCGACGTAAGACCGTGAATCACGAAGGCGGCAAGCAAGCCACGCAGATGGAATTCGCTCAGGAAGGCATCGCTTGCACCGGCCCAGCTCACAAACCCTCCCGCAGCAAGCAAGTTCATGGCATACCAGATGCTGTGGTATCTGAGAATGCTGAAGATAGCTGCTGGCACAGCCATCGCGATTCCACCTGCAATTCCACCCTTGATGCCGGTGGTGATTCGGAAGGTTTCTACCGGGATAATCTTTCGGGAGGTTGCCTCCGCAGGCAATCTCGCGGCAAGCGTTCGGGCGCTCGAAATGTGGGTTTGCTCTGTGCTGACCTCTACAGCCTCGTGAGATTCATGCGGAAGAACCTGCCGAAACCAGCCAATCATTCCTGCAATCGTGAGCACTCCTCCGAGTATGCTGACAACACCACTCGTCACCATGCCCGACATGACGAGCGCGAGACCTAGAGCCAGCACCACCGGCCACGCGGTTGGCGATGGGAGCTGTATGCCGTGTTCCTGGTTCGAATGATCGACTGGCAATGCGCCTCCTCGCTGGTTCATCTGCCCAGCACATAAACAACTAAAAATACGATGACCCAGACGCCATCGACGAAATGCCAATAGAGCGATAAGACTTCGAGCTTCTCGCTATGCTCTTCTTTCATCTCACCGCGCATGGAGAACAACAAAGCCAGGGAGAGAAGGATCAGGCCGATGACCACATGGGTTGCGTGCAATCCTACTAACGAATAAAACGTGGTTCCAAATAGGTTTGTCCTGATCGTCAGGCCATGTTTGTAAATCAGGTCGTACCACTCGTGAGCAGTCCCTGCGATAAAGATCCCCCCAAGAAACACGGTCGCAGCTAGCCAGAGCGAACATAGAAGTTGCTTACCTTTCTGCAGAGCAGATACCGCAGCGTGCACCGTGAGGCTGCTGGACAGAAGGCAGATCGTTGTGAAAATCGGCAGCTCCAGAACATCTTTCGGCATCGGCCCGCTCAAACTCTTCCCGATGTAAAAGATGTATGCCACAACAAAGATCACAAAGATCGCAATTTCGGCAATGATCAGGCACGTCATTCCGACGATTCCTCGCGACGGAAGCGTCCATGGCTGATTGGGACTGGCCGATTTTAAAACAGCTTCACTCACGCGCCCTCCTCCTGCTTCTCTTGCGGGTCAGCCTGTCCCATCTCGTAATCCGTATCGGGGTCGTCAGGATGTTTCAGATCCCATAACGGTCGGCGGCTACCGACAATGGGTATCTCCGCGAAGTTATAGGACGGAGGTGGTGACGGTATCGACCATTCCAAAGTCCATGCATCCCAGGGGTCGGATCCGGCAATCGGCCCTTTGAAGTAAGACGACACCATGTTGTAGACGAAAAGAATCGTTGCAACTGTTTGAATGATTGCCCCACTGGAAATAAGCAGGTTCCAGATCATCCAACCGCGATCGGCCTCATAGGTATAGATGCGGCGAGGCATACCGAGCATGCCCGGCACATGCATCAGATCGAAGGTCAAATGGAATCCGATAACGAAGAGCCAGAAATGCCACTTTCCCAATTTCTCGTTCAACATGCGCCCAGTCATCTTCGGATACCAATAATAGAAAGCCGAAAAGACCATGAATAGAATCGCTCCCACCAACACATAGTGGAAATGGGCCACAACGAAGTACGAGTTACCAAGCTGCCAGTCGAAAGGAGCGACCGACAACATGATGCCCGTCAATCCAGCCACCAGGAATTGAAACAAAAACCCGATGGCGAACATCATGGAGGCGGTAAATTGTATTTTCCCGCCCCACAAAGTAGCTAACCAATTGAAGATCTTGATGCCCGTGGGCACCGAGATGATCATCGTGGCGAGCACGAAGAAGGTGTTTCCTCCCGGACCCAGTCCAACAGTGAACATGTGATGAGCCCACACACTGAGACTGATAAATCCAATCCCTACGGAAGCCGCGACCATGGCTGGATATCCAAAGATGGCCTTGCGTGAAAACACCGGAATAATCTCATTCGCAAAGGCAAACGCAGGAAGCACCAGAATATAAACCTCCGGATGTCCAAAGATCCAGAAGAAGTGCATCCAAAGGACGGCCGAACCTCCCGCTTGTGTATCAAAAAAGTGTGAGCCGACATAGCGGTCGAGCATCAACATGATCTGCGCGGCTGTCAGGGGACCGATTGCCACAAATGTCAGGCCGGACATCACGAGGTATATCCATGGCAGTAGAGGCAGCCGGCTCATCTTCATACCAGGGCATCGCATGCAGATGATGGTAGTAACAATATTCAGTGCCGTGCCGATAGATCCAATCCCTGTGAGTAATAGGGCCAGCGTCCAGTAGTCAGTGCTATGGCCTGGGGAAAATACGCGCGCTGTGAGCGGGGCATACGCGAACCAACCGACATCGGGGGCACTGCCGGCCCCATAAAGCCCGCTCCCACCGATATAGCTGAAATAGAGCAGGAAGCCGGCGAAGGCCGATATCCAGAAACTGAACGCATTCAACCGGGGGAATGCCATATCCCGAGCGCCAATCATCAGCGGGATAAGGTAGTTTCCGAAGCCAAACAGAATAGGCATCCCGACGAAGAACACCATCGTCGTTCCGTGCATGGTGAAGAGGCCGTTGAACACCTCTGGGGAGACAAAATGGTTGTTCGGTATCGCCAGTTGAATCCGCATCAGCAGCGCTTCGAACCCTCCCACCACCAGGAAAATCAGAGCATAGCCGATGTACATCAGGCCGATCTTCTTATGATCAACGGTTGTCACCCAGCCGTGCAGCATCTCAAGCCAAAGCCGTCGCGGCGCCTGCGCTCCCTGGTCATGCAATTCATTTACCGGAATCTGGGTTGCCATTGTGTTCCTTCCTCAACCCACTACTTGAGCGTGGTTAGGTAAGCCGTGACAGCATCTAGATCGTGAGTATCCAAATGCATGGGAGGCATGAGCGCGCCTGGTTTGAAATTTGCAGGATTGTCTATGAATTCTCGGAGATTCGCCGGATTGTTTGGAACTGAGCCCGACGCAATCGTCTCGCGACCACCCACGTGGGTGAGATCCGGGCCAAATCTCCCTGTAGCCACGGTTCCCCTTATCGTGTGGCAACTGATGCATGCATTGTGCATGAAGACATTACGGCCCTCGGCGACAGCGGGATCATCCACCGCGGGCTGCCGCTGGTGTTCTACCCAGGCCGCGAACTCTTCTGGGCTATCGGCGTACACACGAATCAACATCTTGGCATGTTGCACGCCGCAATATTGGGCACACTGTCCGAGGTACAAACCCTTCATCTGGGGATCTATCCACATTGTGTTAACTTTGTTTGGAATTAAGTCCATCTTGCCGGCAAGTCTCGGCACCCAGAAGCTGTGATCTGTATCAGCCGATGACATGGTCAAGTACGTTGGCAGCGTCTGAGGATGGTCGCTGACGGGCACGTGTAATTCGTTAGCCGTCACAACCCCCAATTCCGGGTAGCGATACTCCCACCAGAATTGGTGGCCGATAACGGTGACATCCAAGGCGTTTGCAGGACGTTGCGCGCGCTCTGTCGTATAGACCACCCGGGTGGTCGCGAGAAACAACATCACCACAATGAGGATCGGAATCACTGTCCAGGAGAGCTCAATCTGATTGCTTCCATAAATCTGGGGCGGCTCCTGCTCGCCCTCGCCGTTCGACGCCCGCGACCGGTACTTCACGAGTACGTAAGCGAGAATGCCCGCCACAATCAGAAAAATCGCCGCGGTGATTGAGAGAACGAGCATGGACAGACTGAAAATAGAACGTGCGGGCGTTCCCGCAGGCTCAAAGATATTGGTTGGATCAGCAACCAAGGCCGACAGTATTATTGCCGTGAAACCGCACGATCCTTGACTCGCAAACATTTGTCTCCAGAAAGACAACTAGCCCTTGCGGGAGCTAGCGCGTCTTGTGCTGTAAATCCAAGAAATCACTTAGTGCATAAACTGCGGATGCTTTCAATGGCATAAGACAAGTCTCTAATCCAATCAATTTATACACCTCTGGTTTTGCATTGAACGCGAAGTTGGAAAACCGGGTCGCGAGCAAACCGAGCAACGTCGTCCATAGAGTCTCGCAATCGAGTATGTACCGGTAAGAACACATTGATCACCAGCATGTCGAATTCGTCATACTATTTCACCTCCGTCCGATCATTCACTGTCCGTTGAATCACAGGAACAAACTCGATGATCTGGTAAAATGACCGTATCTCTGTACGGAAGGGTCAAGTTCTGCCGCCCATTTCAGGGGCAGGAAGTCGATCCCTGGCCGTGCATGCGTTACGAAGTGTATGAGTCAGAGCGCAGGGTATCATTCCTGCTCTCTGATGATGTAAGATGGAACATCTGGGGGGGACGTAGCTCAGTTGGTTAGAGCGCTGCCCTGTCACGGCAGAGGTCGCGGGTTCGAGCCCCGTCGTCCCCGCCACTAAACTCAAGAAACAAGATGGGTTAGTGGCATACCAAATAGTGACAGACAAAATCCACGGTACATAACGGTACGGAGCTTCAAACCGTACCGCACAATAGCTCAACCTGCCTCTGACTCGCACACCGCTTGTCTACGGAGACGGCTTGCGTGTAGAGGTCCATAGTGGTGCGTGAATTTGCGTGCCGTAGCAGCTCTTGTGCGACCTTGACATCAACGCCCAGACTACGGAGGTTGGTTGCCAAGCTATGACGAAAGCTGTGCCAGCCAATTATCTTGCCTGTGATACCTGCCCGCGCCAACGCCGGGCGGATGGTCTTCTTGAGCACCATGTCCGGCATTAGTGGTTGGGTGCCGTTCATTCGGATTGACGGAAAGAGAAAGTCATCATCATCACGGTACGTTGATGCGCTCCTCCATTCAGTTAGCGCCCTACAAACAGATTCGTGTAACGGAACCGGCTTGCGGCTTGCTTCTGTTTTCGTCTCTCCGAAGTGATTTCGCACGCATGACCGGGTGATGGCGATCTCCATAGTGAAGAAATTGACATCGGCCCATGTCAGCGCGAACAGCTCCGACCGTCGAAGGCCGGTTGATCCCGCAACCATGACCATTGCACGCTCACGCATAGGCAGTTCCCTAACTAGCGCCTGAAACTCTCCAGGTGTGAGCACATCAGGTTCACGCAGCCGTTTCGCCGAGCAACGTACTTTGCTAATCGGATTGAATGTGATCCACTCATGCCGGATTCCGTGACTGTAAACCGCAGACATGATGTTGCGGAGTTTCGTCTTTGTAGCCGGTGCGAGGTCCAACGATTCTAACCACTGTTCGACAGCAACCGTCTTGACCTCAGAGAGCCTGTAATCCTGCCACTTCGGGATGATGTGCAGAGTCAAGTACGACTCATGCGCCGCAACCGTGGCGTAGGCTTTGCGCTCCAACGTCAATTCGTTTTTTCGATAGTGGGCTACAAGATCCCTTACGCTCTCAGGCGAACGAATCCCGCTGTTGATGTTTGAGCGAAGAGACAGAACAGCTTTCTCAGCATCGCGCCGCCGTGGGATTTCCCGGACTGACCCGATTCTGAGATTGCGATGCACGCGCTTCCCGCCACAGTCTTCGTAGTAGCGGAAAAACCAACTGTCATCGGCTCTCTTGTTCTTCACTAGGCTAAGACTTCCATTCTGAAATCGATTGCTATCCCTCAAGCTGTCTCCTTGTGGGAGCATCGGTGGCTGGGAGTAGTGTACGCACGCGCCTGTGGATCAATGCCCTGCCCGGTGCGGCGGGAGAGCATCCATTCCTCCAGGTCGCGCTCCAAAAAGCGCCACAGCCTCCGCTTGCCTTCGCCTACGGGGATTGCCGGTAGGTAACCTTCCCGCGCCCAGCGCGTGAGCGTGCGAGAGTTGAGGCCGCCAAGGAATGCAGACGCTTCTTTGGCTGTGAGGAACCTGCGATTGAGGCCCGTTTCTGTTTCCGGGCGTTTGGCTTCCACTGTGTTGCTCCAATCCCGGTGCCTCTCCCCTTGCACCATGCAGTCATTCATCGTTAGTGGTGCGCCGCACCGCACTTTTCGGGCCGCTTCATAGCTTTGGCTTTCTGCCATAAAAGTGCATAAATATCCATTTATGCAGAATTGTTTGTTTGTGTAAATTTGTGGATTGCGGCGCTCTTTACAGATGGTGTTGGCAACATTTTGCTCCACCCCTATGCCATTTGATATGTGAGACTTATATTGAATGCCAGCGCCGTGTGTTCGTTACTCACGTGCATCAACCGCACACCGCCTGTCTACATACCGTGTGTGAGTGAGCGTGTGTGTGTCTATCACTTTGGACACATACACACACAAGAATATAATCATAGGTATATAGACAAGCACTGTGTGGAATCAACAACTTACGGGCATCAAACGCTTGCAGCTTCATGCAGTGTTTGAGTCTCCATGAACTCCGACACTGCAACGTCCTGCAAGAACCAACGGTTTTTGATCTTGTGGATTAGACCTTGGCTTGCTGCCCACTTCTGCCATGAATAAAAAGTGCGTTCGGCTCCGAACGTCTCCAGGTACTTCACAGGAACGCCATCATTGAAGCGCGCCACAACAGCCTTGGTGATGTTCCGGTAGTTATCCGTGCCGACGTTCACCATAGTCTGTGGCTCTTTAGTCAGTTCAAACCGACCATTGATCCAGGCGAAGAACAGCGTCTCAGACTGTCCGTTCCGTGGCATCACCACGACTTTGCGCACGCTGTTCGGATCTTCATCATCTGTCCAACCAACCGTGACAATGGTCTCCGCTTTGCGCGCCAGAGCGGCACTGCCGAACAGCGCATCACGGCCTGTGTACCGGTCCTTGCCTTTCTGTTTGGGTGAGCCAACGGTGGCAATGACAGCAACGTCGTGCAATGTGGCAAGCCGTTGCAGTCCGTCCATCACCGGTGCAACCGTCTCCATTCGGTTCATCTCTGGAATCCACATATCCAAGCCTTCGATAAACCACACCTCAACGCCTGGATTCGCAGCTAGGCACACACCAAACACTTCAGCCGGATTGGCTAGTTGCTGTGCGGTAGTCAGCCGGATGACACGCGGCAACACTTCCTCCACGGACAAGCCAAGTGAGCGCACCGTGCTGACGATGCTTCGCTTGCTTCGATCGTGGCTTAGGACGCGGTAGTCGCGCGCCTGTGCCGGATGTCCCCAAACTTCCCTGCCATTGCGTAGCGTCTCCAGAAGGTTCAAGCCAAAGCTGGTTTTCCCTGCACCACTAGGCGCACCGATGATTGAGACTTCGCCTTTGGGAAACCAAGAGCTAACCAGATACTCCAGCTCACGGTCCTCCGCCAGCGGGTCATCCACCTCCTCAAACAGAATGGGCGTCTCCCGCGCCACGGCTTTGATAGCGCGTGCAATGGTGCCCTCGCGGTAGTCATCACGCTCCCACTTTTCGCGGTAGAGTTTTGACTCCCGGAACGCGTCATCAATCTTGAACGCATTGCAATCGTGCTTCTTTGCCAGTAGGCAACACAAGGCAAAGTCCGCCGTGCTGTGGTCATCATGGTAGAGGCTCATGTCTCCAGCCATCAGCATGGACAGCCGCTCCGACTCAGAGACACTGATGCTCACGGAGATGCCGGGAGAATTAGGCTTTGCGGCTGTCACGCGGTCATAGAGCGCGTTCACGGCATCCGTGCGGTCCACAAGATCCAAAGGCGTTTTCTCCAGGTGACGCGCCGTGAAAGTGAGGTAGCGCCCGGAGTCGTACAGTTCGACCGCCTTAGTTCCTGGAAACGGTAGCTTGATTCCCTTGCGGCCACGCAACGTGCCCACCATGAGGATGTGCGCGCCTGTCCCGCTTGGTGAAAATTCGCTATAGCTGTTCAACACGATGACAATGTCCCGCGACTCTTTGGTGAATTTCCCGGTGACCGCATCGCAGCAATTATCAATGTCCACGCCGCACAGAGAGATGCCATCAACTTCACCCATGACCACACCCACACCGCTGAAACGGTGTGCGTGCGGTTGGGCTTCGGTGTATGTCATCCAGGTGCGCGAGTCAGTGGAGCTGGCGCGCTCCCCATTGGCTTGGTAGGGCACTTTGGTGTCCTTGCCGTCACGCTTCTCCAGACGCCACAGCACCCATCGTCGCTGCGCTTTGAGATGTTCAATCGTTAGGCTACTCATGGGCCGCCCGCTCCCACACCTGGTTGGCCTTCGCAACCCAACTACTGACAGTTTCGTAGCCGCCACCGGCACCGTGCATCATCTGCCAATGTGTATTGTCCGGGCCATCGCCAAATAGTGCTGGGTGCGGTTCGGCGTTTCCGGCATCCCAGTCGTAAAGCTCCTCGTGCTTGCGCACCAGCGCCTCATGAACCTTTTCGCTTATTCGTACTTTCAGCGTGTGTGAGCCGCCGCACTCGCTATGAACGCACGGGAAGGTAACAATGAAGTCGAAGCCGGGCCGGTTGGCTAGTCGCCAATTCCACCCTGCTAGTGTGAAGAATCTTGCCCAACGTAATTTCAGCCACATGATGTATTCCTTCTGCCCGGTTAGTAGGTGGGCCACCTGTTGTCTACCGTGCATCGGCGTTGAAGTACACGCAAACCAAAGTGCGATCAATAAGCTTTCAGAAAAAGCCCGGCCTGGGCGTGACACCAAGCCGGGTTTAGATAGGTAGCGCCGCCACGGTGTAAAAGGGCGCGGATCCGAAACCGCGCTGCGGGGACCGTGACGGCGAGATTTTCCCCGCCCTTCTCGTTGGAGACTAGCCGCTAAACGTGGCTAATCTTGATTTGCTGGATGGCCTCCGACCGACGGATACGGCTGTCGATGCGGCGGTATGCAAGGATGGCAAGCTGCCCATTCAGCGCAAGCGGCTGGTCCAGGATCTTGACGTTGATCCCCGCTCCACCACGGACGCCGATCATATTGCCTGCCCGGAAGTCACCGTACAGGATAGGCAGCACACCCGCGCTGGTCGCAGTGGGCAAGCTCGGCATGTTGCTATCAAACAGCACCGGCTTATCCAAGATGCGCATGTCCCCGTTCGGGTCCGTCGTGATGATGGGCACGTACAGGTTGGCTTGCGCCTGTGCCTTGCGGATAGCCAACGCCGTTGAGCGTGCCATGATCCAGGAGGCGTTAGGCTGATACACACCCTTGAGCGTGGCAACCACGTCGTAGAGAGCATCTATGAGTGTCATCCCATCAGCAGACGTGCCCATCAGCTCATACGCCGCATTGGTGCCAAGGCCGGTGTTGCCCAAAACGCCCTGAGGCTGCCCGGAGCCGGTGCCCGTTGCCAGAAGCGCGCCTTCGGTGAGTCGCTGCCCAATCAAGAGGTCCTGAACGACGAAGTTTTGGAACATTTCGGCGTCTTGCAAAAGCTCCCATGACACGACTCTTGCCGCACCGACCATAAAGGCAGACAACAACGTCTGTCCCAAGGTGGGGTCCGTTCCGCCAAAGGTGGCAATCGTCCCGTTGGACTCAGCCTTGATTGCACTTGCGCCGAACGATGCCTGACTCGGGATCTTGATATCCGTTGCCGTTGGAATCAGCGTGCTGGCGTCATACAGAGCAAGGTCCGGCACACCCAGCGGGACAATCTGCTGCCACGTCGGGACGTTGATTACATCGCCTCCGGCAGTGGTGGAGCTGCCCTGCGTGCCCTCGTACAGTGTTGCGTTCGCACGCGGACCGGTATAGGAGCCGTTAGGGCGGCGCTGCCGGGTGAAGGCTTCGCCGTTAGGGATTGCGAAGCCACCCTGTCCGTCTGCACCGTACACCAGTTCATCTCCAGCCATCTTGCCACCGGACATAAGAAAGCTGCGGAGCGCCTTCGCATACGCGGGCGTTCGCGTGTCGGACGCGTTCAGCGCGGGTGAATACGTAGCCATGAAGCCGCTGGCTTCCCCATTTACGGCGGGGCCGCCAAGCCACGCGGGCCTACCGTCCGCATTGAACATCGTGTGGATGGTGCTCTGTGCCTTACGTGCCGCTATTTGCTGCTCCAGCGCGCGGGCGCTGCGCATAGCACCCTCATGCTCAGACGCCTCCGCTGCTGTCATGTTGTGTTCTGGTCCACCAAGTAGAGCTTCGGCTTTGTCCAACGCTGCTTTGTGATTCTGATGAAGTTCCAACAAATTTAGGGTTGCCATTTGATAATCCTCTAACTGCTGTGCCGGGGCGAATTGAAAACCACCTCCGTGCGACACGCCTCACAACCCGAGTACACGGGACGCCGTCGTGACGGCACAGGGCTTTTTCCCTGTGCGGCAAATTAGGTAGTGCGTTAGGCCGCTCCCCACGGCCCTTCGCGCCAACAGCCACTTCTCACACGTCTCCAGGTCACGTACTGTGCCCGCTATCGCGCGTGAACCAGAGCTTTCTCTCCGGCCAGCAAAACTCCAGACGACACAAGGCCGCCTTCGATGGCCTAGACAGCAGGCGCACCAAACTTTTGTCGAGAAGCGATATGCGAGGAAACCGAGAGGCGAGAAGCGGGTACGAATCGATGCGCGAGTGCGCTACAACTTACAGCTCAAAGCGTGTGTCGGGAAGCGCATACAACGCGTCACACCAAACCACGCTGTCACCAACATGCGGTGGCGTTTCGAACTCCGCATTGTGTACTTCACGTCCAGCTACAACGTATTGCGAAAAGGCAGCCGTCAGCCGAACAATCACCATGAAGTCATCGGGATCTTGACGGAGCTGCACAACGGGCACGCCGCCAACCAGCCCGGCCAGTCCGACGCCCGCTAGACGCCCCTGCATCCCCGGCCTGCGTGCGGCCAAGTCCTGGAAGCCTGCCTCTAGCGCGTCCATCGGAATGAATTCAGCGTCGGTGCCATCGGCGTTTGCAACGATGTAGACTCTGTTCTCCGCTTTGCTCATTTCGGCCAAGTTATACATTGCTGTCTCCTTGTGTGCCCATCCTCAGCTTCTCTTCCAATTCCAATGTCACTTGGTTCTTGTACGTGAGCAGGTCCAACACCGTGCGCGTGTCTTGTGCAAAGGGGGTGGCCCAGATGACGCTATGCTGTTTCACAAGGTCGTCTATTTGCCAAAGGATGCCAAGAAAATCCACCGGTGCCGCGTCGGACATTTTCTCCAAGTTGTCAATGAATAGCGTCAGCCTCCGACTACCGGGAAGCCCTTGCGCCTGAATCGGCGGCACGGTTGGATTATGCACTCGGAGCACAAGAGCCAAGGCCACGGTTGCTGGCGGTAGGCCGTACTTCTGCGAGAGGGTATCCGCCCGCAGGGCCTCGCCCATCAAGCGGTGAACGGCGTCAAAGACGCTGGCAGGAAGAGCGCTTCTCAGTTTCAGGCGGCCTGCCTTCAGCTGCCGCCCCAACCGCTCTGCGGGAGACAGTGCATCATCCATTGCTTTTCGGCCTTCGCTCCTGGCCGGTACTTGCTGTGTAACCATGTCAGCTCCTTGTGTCTAGCATTCTGCCGTTTCGTCGCTCATCCAGTCGGGCAATTTCGGCCCGTTGCCATAAAATCCGGCTGAGCTTGCTGGGTCCTCATATTCAGCAACGGCGGCCAAAAAAAGAGCCCCAACTTCGTGGGCGTATTTCAGCCAGCGCGGATGTGTCCCGGCAGTCACGGAGCACTTCATTCGTGTGAGCCGCTCGTCCCAATACTCCTGTTGCTTGGCAGTGGGCTTCCGCATCGCGCTTTCCCCTCTCACTAACCATACGGGAGGGTCTTTCATGTTGATTGGATGAGGCTTAGCTCCGTTTTGCATTTTCATGCTCAAGTGTTCCTCCGCATGTTGCGGTTTTATACTATTCCGCATTAGACGCAACCTATTAGGAATGGTTGCAAATTCCCCAGAACTATTTCGAAAGGTGGCGCAACCGCCTCTAATCATGGTGTTTATCAGTGCTCCGTGGCGCTGTCAAGGCGCGTTTGCCGAGGATCCAGAAAAATTGGATTCGTAAGATTGTAGTCGTAAGATTGTAGTCATAAGTCGCTTGTAATCAGCCACTTGACAGGAATCCAAGGGCATGGTCAACTGCCTCCATCAACTAATTCCCTTTGGAGGAAACTATGTCCGCTTGGCTAGTACACCCTACGACCACCATCACCGCGTTCGACCACCGCAGCTTGCGCGCCGTGTGGAAGCGATACAGACACACTGGACTCGTCGGCAGTTACGTCGTGGAAAAGCCCCTCACTGATGCACAGCTCCGCCGTCTGCCTATGGAGCTGCGTGACCGTCTGACGAACGGGGAGCCGCCGTGTACGAGCGTGGTTGAGCTGGAGCGCATCTTTGAACTACCAGACACGCGGACGGATGCCGGTGACTGAGAAGGCGGGACCCTAAAGAAGCACAGCTCCGCAGCCTGCCGCGTGAGTTGCGCGCCCGCGTCACGTGTACGGGGCAGCCTAGGCTAAACTTAGGACAATCTCCGGACACGATATCATGCCAGCTCACCACTACGACTTTTCTGACACTCATTCGACGCAACGTGCCTGCTTGAACGGCCACATCATTAGCAACCGAGCCAACGACGGCCAGCCTCAGCAGATGTGGTGTTCTAAATGCGGTCAGGCGACCATTGACCGTTGTCCAGCTTGTGAAGGCGAGCTTCAAGGCGCTCCGCACTACTCAAGCATAGTGCCGAAAAAGCCCGCTGATTACTGCATTCACTGTGGCAAGGCTTTGCCGTGGACTGAGAGGCATTTAGAAGCGCTCCGTGAAGTGGCTTCCCTTATGGACGAACTGGACGAATCCGACCGGCAATCGTTGGATGACCTTCTGCCTGACCTGGTGTCAAAGGACGGGACTCCGCGCACCGAAGTGGGAATCGTGAAGATGAAGAAGCTACTTAAGAAGGGCGGTTCCGTGTTTGCCGAGTCGGCGCGGAAATTGCTAGTCGATGTGATCTCAGAGACCGCGCGCAAGGCTCTGTTCCCCGACAGCTAGACCCTGCGAAGCGCGGCGGTGTCATCCTCACAGGATAGGCGAAGAAAAGGTGAATATCCCGTGAGGCCTCCGCGCTTCCGGGGTTACGGCGTTGGACCTACAAAAACCTTTTACTAACTTGCAACAGTCCAAAAACTATGGTGCAATCCTTCCTGCAATCACTGCGGAGGCACCAATGTACGCGAAGATCTTTGTGTTTCTGCTAACCATTTTGTCTCTTCGCGCAGCCTGCGCTGGCCAATCAGCTCAGGCCACAAACACGGCACTTCTCCGCACAGTTATGATTGCGACCAACTTTGGAACTGGTACTGCTTTTTCAGTTGACGTGGACAATCGCGAGTATTGGGTAACGGCGAAGCACATGTTCACGGGTATCAAAACTGGTCCTGCTGGTGAGTTCAAAACAAAGACTGTGCAAGCGAATATTCTCTCGATTTCTGGGGATGGCGACCAAGGGCACGATCAACATTGGACGACTGATACGTTTACTACAATCGATCCAGGGAAAGATATCGACATTCTCGTACTTGCTCCTAGTCACCTCTTGCTCCTCAATTATCCGCGCACTTTCAACCTAAAGGCCGGTTCTGCTACGGTTGGTTTGGGCGGCGATTGTGAGTTCTTGGGGTTTCCGTACGGAGGCGGCTGGAAAGCTAATTTCCAAGATCAGAAGGATCCCAATAAGAATAATTGGTTGTGGCTGCCTTATGTGAAGCACTGCACACCGTCCGCACAAGTTCGGGACAATGGATTGTTGATCTGGGTACTAGACGGCATCAATAATGAGGGCTTTTCAGGTGGACCAGTTCTGACTGGCACGGGCCAGAACCAAGAAGTCTTCGCTGTCATTTCAGGTTTCCATCAGGAAGCGTTGGAAGTGATGCCTGCCCCCGGCCCCGGGGAATCACGCTCGGGATCTGTTCCCCCTCCTCCAGAACTGCCCGGGGCGAAACAATCGGAGCCGCCTAAGGAAATTGTGAACGCAAACTCCGGTTTCATAATTGCGTTTGATATTGAACCGGCAATCAAGGCGATACAAAGCAATCCAGTGGGACCGTTGCGCCCGGATACCCCGACGCAATAGAACGCGGATCGGCCAAGGACGCCAAACCGACCCTCAAGGATGGGTCAAAATCCTCACGATGTGGCAGGCTAGAACGACGGTACGCACGACGGTACGGAGATTAGATTTTGGGTGATTTAGGATGCTTTTCGGTGCCACCGATGCTCCTAGAATCAATAAGTTACTCCCATGAATCTAACTGTCACGGCAGAGGTCGCGGGTTCGAGCCCCGTCGTCCCCGCCACTAAACCTAAGGAAGTCAAGGGTTTGTGGCAATAGACCGAAGTGACAGTCATAGAACAATTGCCGGCGAGTTTCCTTGTATCATCTGCCGCCCCCAGGCGTCTCGCGGCGGTCCTTCCGCATGAATTTGTCTAGCCTCAAGGGAGCCTCAAAGAACTGCCCGAGGAGGCTGAACATCGTCTTCTCCACCGCCAGTAACCATTGCATCGCTGGGTGACTAACTTAAGTTGATTGTTTGCTGCTGCCCTTTCGAGCGCGGTACGCTCCTGCTCAAGAGAGCTCATCCATCTAACCGGACCCTCTGCAAACTGTGCGAAGGATCAACTTTCAAGGCGACGCGAAGGCAGCGATTCGAAGGTCGCTATCGCATACCCCAAGTTCGGTTCGGCGATGGTTGTCGAGCTCACAATTGACATCGATCATGCGCAACGTGCTTTCAAAATATGCATTCTTCGCAACGAAAGCACTCTCTACGCGGAAGGTGTACCGCGTGTGCGTTGGCGCACGTAACCACGAGTGACGCCTGTTCATTCGACCTTGCCAGGTCGTGTCAGCCTTGTGCACCACGAGAAGAAGCGCTCCGGTCGGGGATCACTCGTGCTGAAGTCAATGCCTGGGCAAGTCATTCCGTCGTTCTGGGCAGCCATAACATTCGAGATTCTCCATCTTTCGTTTACTATGGCCCATGGCCTCGCGACGACATGGAGTTGACAAGGCGTCTCCCCTGTCACAGCATTCCCGCCTCCCCGTCGTGTGCGTTGTCACCGTAGACAATCAGTTCGTCGAAGACCTGGGTCCAGAACTCATGCCCTGGTTTCAGGTCGTACTTCGAGAGACCTACGAGGACCTTGCCCGCTGGACGCGCGAATCCCATGTCCAGGCCGTTCTGCTCGATATCGATACCGGCGACAGCGACGAGGAGCGCACCTACGGCGGCCTTTCAGTCCTCAACGAATTGCGTAGGCTTAACAATGAGTTCGTACTCATCTCGCTCAGTCGCTCTCGCACTCGCTCGGTCGAAAAACAGGCGCTCGAAGCCGGCGCCGACGCGCACTTTCGTAGCCCTGTCGACATTTCGGAGCTTCGACTGGCTCTGGTTGACCTCCTTCGCACACGAAGTGAGGAATCCGCACGGCACTATATGCGGCAGCAGGCCTTTGAGAACAGCCGATTTCAGGATTTCATCGGCGGAAGCGAACCGATGCGTACCGTCTACGATGCCATTCAGCAAGTAGCCGGGAGCAACGTCAACGTCCTCATCCGAGGCGAAAGCGGCACGGGAAAAGAGTTGGTTGCTCGCGCCCTCGTGGCTCTCAGCCCGCGCGCGAACAAGCCTTACATCCGCCTGAACTGCGCAGCCCTGCCCCAGGATCTCATCGAGTCCGAGCTCTTCGGCAGCGAGCGCGGCGCTTTCACAGGAGCCACCGAGGCCCGCCCCGGCCAGATCGAACTCGCCGACGGCGGCACCCTCTTCCTCGATGAGATCGCAACCCTTACCCTGCCCCTTCAAACCAAACTCCTCCGTGTACTCGAGGACCATATGGTCCAGCGACTCGGCGGCCGCACGCTGCGCAAGATCGATTTTCGTTTGATCTGTGCTACCAACGAAAACCTCGAGGAGATGGCCCGCACAGGCCGTTTCCGCGAAGACCTCTATTACCGCATCCACGTCGTCCCCATCCAGCTCCCACCGCTGCGCGAACGTCTAGGCGATATCCCCCTGCTCTGCGAGCACTTCCTCCAAACCCACTGCATCGCCAACGGCATCCACATCAAGCACATCGACGACACCGCCCTTTCCGCCTTCGAGCAACACCCCTGGCCTGGCAACGTCCGCGAACTAGAGAACCTCATCCAGCGCCTCGTCATTACCGTCCGCGGCGACGAAATCCGATCTACCCATCTCCCCTCGCGCCTCCTCGTCACCAACCTCGCCGCCAGCGAAGCCGCCCTCCTGCCCGAGTCCGGCGCAGACTTCGACGCCGAAATCCAGCAACTCGAAATCGCTCTCCTCTCCGCCGCCCTCCGCCGCACCCAGAACAACAAGGCCGCCGCCGCTCGACTCCTTCAAGTCGACGGTCAGCGCATCAAGTACCTCTGCCGCAAGTACTCCCTCGGCTGATTCATCGAACTCGGTGAATTATTAACCCACAGGTGATTTATTTTTCACCATCCGCGCATCGAACCCCTTCACCGCAGATTTTCCATTCCTACCGCAAACCGCGCATTATCAACGACATAGAAAATCTTCAATCGTTCGCCAACTTTGGCACGCAGCATGCACTATGCATAGCCGTAAGATGAATCACAAATTCAAAACGAGGTAACTCCCATGGCCGTCTCGAAGAAGTCGCTCGTCAAGCCCTCCGTCAGCAAGTCCACCAAAGCGAAGACCACCAAGTCGACCAAGAACACTGTGGCTCCCGCCGGCAAGATGGAAACCACCGTTCGACTCGCCCGTACCGCCACGCTCGCTCGCAGCATCGGCCAGTTCTAACCATCGCCGGGATTGCGGCATCCCTCGCCGGAGGCCGCCGCGAATCAGCTGCCAGTGCTCACGCATCATCAATCCATTTCACGGAAGCGAGGAATACCACCATGGCCGTAACGAAGAAGTCCATCACCAAGCCCGCCGCCAGCAAGTCCGCGAAAGCCACCAAGACCACCAAATCCGCCAAGACCACCGCAGCTCCGGCAGGCAAAATGGTCACAGCGATGACCAGGTGGTAACACCTCGAACACTCGCATCACCCGATCGGTGGCCCTCAGTGGCCACCGATTTCCATTTTCCTACCAGATGTGCCCCCGCACTACATCCACCGCCACTTCCACAATCCGCGCCGCAAGACTTCTCCTGGCACCAAACACCTTCGCCACCCCCACGGTACCCAACGCCAGCCGTGGACTTCCCACCGGCAGCGACAGGCGTGCACTGTAGAACGTCGGCAGTTCAATCCCCTTATAGTCCTGGTGCGCGATCAATCCCGCCGGCAGCGTCGCTGCCTCACCTTCCAGCGGTGTCAGGCGCAGGCGCACAATCGTAAAGCGTCCCGGGGGCGCCACCGCGACTTCATCTCCCGACCGAATCCGCTTCATCTCTCCCGCCGGAATATAGAGTCGCAGCCGCTGCTCCCCTTGCCCTTCCGCACCGCCATCCCCCGCTAGCGTCAGCAACGCCTCACCCGGACCCACCTGTTGATTCACCAACTCACCTGGCTGCGGCGTCAACACTCTTCCATCCACCGTAGCTCGCACCTCCAGCGAAGCCTGCGCCTCATCCGCTAGCTCCCCAGACCGACGCGCACCTGTTTCCTCCGCAGCTGACGCACCAATCGACCGCCCCCCGAGCTGCGCCTCGACCGCATGGTAGTGCGCCGCTCCTGTCGCCGCCTGCGAGCTTGACGTCATCCCTGCAACGTCGGCACTCGACATGTGCAGCAGCATCTGCCCTCGACGCACCGCATCCCCCTCCCGCACATACACCGCTTCCACTTTTCCATTGACAGGCGCATGCAACGTCACAGGATCCGTCGGCTCGACAATAAAGTATGCATTTTCACGATCCCGGAGCACCGGTAGAAACAGGACGATGAGTAAAACCAACGCAGTTGCCAGCGTCCGCGGGTGCATCCAAAAGGCTCCGCGCAGATGGGTTTTCCCTAATTGCTTCGCCACACCAGCCAGTGACTTTAGCCGTCCTCGAAAGATCGCAAACGCCATAGCGCTCGCGGGAATCAGAGCAAACTCCGCCACAAACTTGGAACTCACATTGTAGGAAAACTTGATCACGAGGAAGAGGACCATGTAACTGTATGCGCCAGACACCAACGCATAGACAACAAACAGCGGAACACGCCGCCGCGGCACCGCCGGCACTTCAGCCGGAAGCCGCAGGATACTGCTCTGAAACCAAGCTGAAACGAAACCAGTCGAGCGTTCCTTTAGATCAGGGATCCCAATTAGCTCAGTGAGAAAGTAATATCCATCAAGCTTCAACAGCGGATTCAGATTCATTACGATGACCGCCAGGCCGGTAATCAAAATCACCTTGTACGCCAGGTCGTGCACAAACGCGCTAGGCTGAGTGTTCGTCCACACGATCATCGCCAACCCACACACCACCATCTCCACCCATATGCCTGCAATGATCGTTGCCAGCCGCTGAATCTTCGTGGCCGACACCCACGTCTCAGTCACGTCTACAAAAAACGCAGGCGTCAGGTACAGAAACATTAACCCCATATTGTGGACTTCGCCGCCATAATGTTTGCAAGTCAGTCCATGGGCAGACTCGTGAATGAACCCAAGCCCGAACAGCAGTACCCAGAACTCAGCAAAGTCTGCAAATGTCTTGTGCTTGAAGTTGAAATACAGCGGAATATCTGGACCAAAATTCTTCCACTTGGCGACAAACACCGCACCCTCAAAGCAAAACAGCAGCACCACAGCGAGCACACACCAGCGGCTATAGATGAATCGTCCCACCATCCCGTCCAGCCAGGTCAGATATTTATCTGGATCCCACGCTGTGAAGCTGATATGCGCCAGGTTAATCCTTGAGGTTCGATTGGCCTTTCGTCCTCTTTCTGCCTTCAGCCGCGCACTGTAGGCCAAATTTTTTTCCTGCGGCGTCTTGAACCAGAAACCAGCCTCATCCAGGCTGGTCGCGAACTCCTCCACTTCGCGCGCCGTCAGCGCGCAACCTTCTTCCTCTTTGAACCTCTGTGCTATTTCGTCATAGCTGCGAATTCCATCAAACAGCTGTGCCAGGTGCCACTGCGACGGTTGAAAGCGAAAAAAACTGCCCTTACTACGCTGCAGGATCCCAACGATTGGCTCTCCGTCCAGCATGTCTTCGCGTGTCACTAGCTCTGGATCAAGACGGGGAGGGCGCGTGCGCGAGAGACGCACCTTCGGAATCTCAGGTAGTGCTGCATCCAATGCCTCGCTGAGATTCATTGGACTTGCGCCCTCGCGTCACCCGCTGTCCGCACCTGCATCGTCATTCCCGGCTTCAGCAGCGGCGATGGGTCGATGACCTCACCAATCACCTGCACGCTTCCGCTCGCCGGGTCCACCACGGGGCTTACGCGGTACACGCGACCCTTCTGTCTTAAGGTCGGATAATCCTCCGTCGTAAGCACCAAGCTCGCTCCGCGCTCGAACGCTCGCATCGCCGACTCCGGCACCGTGAACATGACATGCAGCGGCGCGGACGCGGTAATCCAGAACAGCACGTCGCCCGTCTTCACCTCCTGTGCCATTCGCAGGGATCGTCGTCCCACGACTCCCGCGAACGGCGCAACGATCTGTGACTGTGCCAACTGCAAATTGGCTTCCTGCAACTTCGCTTCGGCGCCCAACTCGTCCGCCTTGTAGCGGGCTACTTCTGACACTGTCTCCGCTAGCTTGTACTTCACATGTTCCCAGTCCTCGTCGCTGAGAATCCGGTCCGTTCGCAGCGCATCCGCCCGTCGCAGATCAGCCTCGTCCACCTGCTGCTGCGACTGCCACTCCTTCACCTGAGCCTGCAGGGATGCTACCTTCGCCTTCTCCTCATCGCATGCCACATGTAGCGCACGATCATCCAGCAACGCCATGACCTGCCCCTTCCGCACCTGATCGCCGATATCCACCGCAACTTGTACGACGCGCCCATCGCGTTGCGCAGCAACATCTGCCTGCTGCTCCGCTACAAGCGGACCAGAAGTACTGAATGTTCTCGCCGCCAATGGAGCTCCAGGCATTGAGGCAGGCGTTGGCGTGGGCGTCGAGCTCGCTGCCACCACTGGCTGGGCCGATGGACGCGAGTCACATCCACATACAGTCGGAATTGCCAGCAGGGAGAATACGCCAGCCGCACCAACTCTCACTGGCCATCGCAACACCGAAGAACCATTCATTGCATCACCAGCCTATCCAGTTCCATAATGTCTGCCACACCCATAGCGAGGGCTTGCGCAGCAGCACATACCCTGCGGATCGATATCCAATGAAAATCTTTCCGTGTCCACTCATCCCAGCGCGCAGGGTGGCTTCCCTGTTCCCCAGTGTGACTCGGGCGGCGAACGTGCGGTCATCATTCACCGTCTGCGCAAGAGGACTAACAATGCTCACCACTCCGCGCCATGTCTGCTGCGGATAGCTGTCCAGCTTGATAACGGCTCTATCTCCCGGCCGCACCAGCGCGACGTCGCTTTGCGCGACCGAAATATCCATCACCACCGACGACAGATCCAGCACCTTGGCAAACGGATCTCCTGCATTCAAGTGCTCTCCTGCGGCGCTTTGCAGCGCCGGCGTCGCCACGAAGCCATCAATTGGAGACCGCAGCTCCGCACTATCGACTCGACTTTGTGCCCTAGCCACCGCGGTCCGTAAATACTCCACCTCGGCCCTGTCCTCGCCGGCCTTGGCCGATCCGCCAGCCAGACTCGCCTCCATTCCCAATTCGGCCGCCTCGTACTTTGCCTGCGCTGCGGCCAGATCCGCCTTCCACTGCCAGTCATTCATCCTTCCCAGCTGTTCCCCTGCCGCAACCCGCTGGCCCTCCCGCACGGCCACCGACTCCACATTGCCGTCTGTGGGCGCTGCAATCGTCACCAGGTGCTGCGCCTCCACCATCGCCTCTCCCGATACCCTCATCGGCAGCGGGCAGAACAGCAGGAATAACAGCGCTACAGCCGTCACCCCGCCGTAGAACAGTTTCCGACTTCCGCTAGTCCGCAGAATCTCACGCTTCTTCTGCATGAGCGGCTCCAGCAGTCCGATCAACGGCACTTCGCGATACAGCAGCGCATTTCGAATAGCCACAGTCGCTTGGGCCGCCAGAATCTTAATCATCTCCGTCTGTGCGGTGTCCAGAAAATCTGGGTCCGTCGCCGCATACAGGAGCATTCCCACGCGTCCCTGATCGTCTGCCAACGGTAAAGCGAACAGAGCGCGATATCCGGTGCCTTCGAAGTATCGTGCCACCGCCTCAGGGATCTCCTCGCCATTTTCCTGCTCGGTTTGGCGGACATGCAGCGCTGACGACTCCGAACTTAGCCAGCGCACAAGGTCTTGTAGCCTGTCTACCTGAACATCCCCCATCGGGATGCTCGCCATCCCAGACACAGCCTTCAGCTGCAAGTTCCCTCGATTATCCAGGGTGATCGCGCACAGCTCATAAGGGATTACGCTCTGTGGGCTATTCACTATGATCTGGAGCAGTCGGTCCAACCTCAGGGTCGATGTAATCTCCGAACTGACGTGGACCAGGGCCTCCAGTATTTCCAGCTTTCGCTCTGCATGCATCAGGCTCGCGTTCTTCAGCGCATTGCTCACCGTCTCCGCCATCGCCGACAGAAAAAACTGATCGTCCTCGTCGAATACTTTCCCGCCGCCTCGGTTCACCGCTTCCAGGACGCCAATCTCTGATTCATCCTGCATCAAAGGCACGACCAGCGCGTTCGTGATGCGCTCCGTCCGCTGCTCTTCGGAAAGCGCCTCCAGCGCAGTATTCCGCTGGAGCAACCGTGGGTCTTCGGCATCATCAATCAGCAGCGGCTCGCCCTCCTCCGCCATCGCAGCTACGTAGCCTTCATCTGCCGTCTGGACCGTACCCACATCTACCGTTGCATCTTCACCATGTCCCGCCATCAAGCGCAGCTGATCGCCATCGAAAAGCCAGAGGTGCATCGCCTGGCACTCCAGCATTGCCGACGTCTTCGGCGGCACCATGGCCATCACCGCCTCCAACTCCAGTGTCGCATTCAAGGACTTTTCCAAGTCATACAGCTGGGTCATTCGGTGCACCGAATCCAGCAGATCCTGTCGTTGTCGCTCAAACTCTTCGGCCGAAAGAATTGCCGGCCCCGCCAGCGTCGCGAGCTCGGCCAGCCGCTCCAGCTCAGTCGCACTGATTGGCTCCGCGAATTTCATCACTTCAATTAATCCGACTACTGTTCCCGTCTGGGAAAATGGCAGGTACGCCAGCGAAGCAATCGACCGCGACACGTTCACATGGGCATACTCCTCTCGGGGCACCTCGGCCCCCGAGAACACTAACGGCTCCTCACGTCCGGCCAGTAATGCAAGAACCAGATCGCTGTCCGCCGACAACATTTGTTCCCCCATGGAGACCTGCCCCGCCATTCCCACCGGCAAAAGCATCGGCCCATCGTCCCCCTCAAGCAACCTGTGCACCAGGCAGGCGCTATCCGCGATCAATTCGACGACGGCAAGAGCAATCAACCGCGCCCGGACAGAGGAATCCGCAGCGGTGAGAAGTTCATTCGTGAGTTCCAGGGCGGGACGGCTGGGCATTGACATGAGAGGATTACAAGCAAACGTCTACACAACATCGGGGACCCGGTGCTTGACGGAAACAAGCCTGAAGCGTCAATCTCTGTAGACGGAGTGTAGCAAGCGCTCTCCCCGTTGTGAAATCATTCTTTCCAGCTTGAAGGAGTCTGCGTGGATCTCGACATCAAGCAAAGCGGAAATACCTGCTCACTTCGAATCAAAGGCCAACTCAAGTCCTCCAACGTGCCGGACTTTGATGCAGCCCTCGAATCCGCGCTCTCCAATGGCTGCATCTACCTCATTCTCGATTTGGAGCAGATGCCGTTCATCGATTCTTCTGGAATCGGCGCCGTCGTCAATGCACTTCGGCGCACTCGGCAGGTTGGGGGCGATACCAAGCTCGTCAACCCATCGTCCTTCGCCACGAAGACCTTCAAGATGGTAGGAATTCTCAGCCTCTTCGGCGTTTTTGCCACGGAACAAGAAGCAATCGACGCATGCGCAGCCGCGTAACCTGTGCTTTCGTCTTGAACGCGCCCTAGACGAACTCTAATCGCTCGGCCGCTTGCGAAACTTCCGTGATAAGTTATTCATAATAATTGGCTTCTCAGTGCCGGGAGAAGGGCTTGCCCCCTCGGCCAGTCAAGGTCTGCGGATTCTAACTTCTGAGACACCGCTCCCATTCTGTTGCCGCTGTAGTCGTCAGTACAAGTTAGCAAGCCTTCATGTCCACTGCCTTGAAACTGGCCAGCACCTAGGATATCTTTATCGACCTCGAAGTGTTGATTCTTTGGCCGTTCACTATATTCGAAAACTCCGCAGTGAGACGAGCCTTTTTTACCGCTTGCTCGCGATTGGGATGGGAATAGCTGGGAGAGCTCCATTTGATTTCATACGAAAAGTCCTTTCGTTAAGCCGTTGTGAGGGAGCGCCTCCATGCGTAGCTAACCCTGGAGTTCCGGATGAGATTCATGGACGTATTGGAAACGTTCCTCGGTGTTAGGAGAGGTCACGAAGCATCCAACGAATCCCGCCTACAGTTCGTTGCGATTGCCGGGCTGGCCAATCGTCCTAACAACATCAGAATCCATCTGGCTTTATCCGATGTTCGCTTTTGTCTGTAACGTTTCAATTCATCTGGAAATTTTTGCAACGGTGGTGTGAGCTGCTCCGGTGGAACTCCCTCACCGAATCCGCACCCCACGCTTTAGAATTTGCGGGACAGGCCTCTGTTGCCACGGTCACCAAGATCACGAACCTATGGTCTTACCGATTCTTCGGATCACGTCCCGGAGCCATGCGTGCGCTGCATCGGTATTGACTCTTGGATGCCAGATCATCAGGTATTTGAAGCCGGTCATCTCTGCCGGTGCCTTGAGAACTCGGATCCTGGGATTTTTTGCCTCGGCCCTGGCGAACCGCTGGGGTGCGGTCAGAATCAGTTTGGTTCCAGGAATGCACCGCGTAGCCGCGCCGAAATAGGGCAGAGTGATCACGGTACGACGGCGATGACCGTGTGCTGCGAGACGCTTCTCGGGTATATGTTGCGAGCCTTCCATGACCTCAACACCGATGTGCTCAGCAGCGAGATATTGTTTGAGCGTGAGTTGACGCCGGTAGGGAGCATCTGCCGCAACAATGCAGACGAGCTCTTCCTCGTAGATAACCTCGGTCAATAAAGGCGAGGGCACATTGCCTTCATCGCCAATCAACGCGAGATCAAGCCGGCCATGAGTCAAATCCTCGAAGACATCAGCTCTCCAGCTAGCGAAGGTAAAGCGGACCTGTTGCGCAACCGGGAGAATCTCGCGGCATAGAACAGGAGCGATGATCGAGGTCGCATTGTCGGTTGCGGCGATCCGGAAGGAGCAATGTTCCGTCGCTGGATCGAAGGTCGAGCCGGAGATGAGCCGGTCCAATCTCGGCAACATGATCTCGAGCTCTTGAAGAACACGTTCGCCTTGCGGCGTAGGCTCATAGCCCTTTGCCGTCCGCACCAGCAGATCATCGTGAAACGTATCGCGCATCCGTTGCAGGGCGCGGCTGACCGCGGGCTGGCTCAGGAGCAGCCGCTTGGCGGCACGGGATACGTTGCGCTCTTCGGCGAGCACCGAGAAGACAACGAGAAGATTGAGGTCGGCCTGGCGTAGCTGCGTTACACGCATAACCAATATTATCATTATGCATTGGACGTATAGCTTGACCAGGTTCAATCTCTTTCTAACGACGGACTTCAAGTTCGAAGGCAGTCGCTAAAAAGGAGAAACCCCATGAGAAAGACAGCTATCGTAACCGGCGCATCCCGTGGCATCGGACGCACCATCGCCCTTCGCCTCGCGGCCGACGGATTCGGCGTCGTGGTCAACTACGCCGGCAATGCCGCCAAGGCAGAAGAGGTCGTGAACGAGATCACCGGCGCAGGCGGACGCGCCCTTGCCGTCCAGGCGGATGTTGCCAATCTCGAAGACGTGAAGCAGCTCTTCGAGAAGACCCTCAAAGCCTTCGGGCAGATCGACGTCGTGGTCAACAACGCAGGCATCATGCCGCTTTCGCCCATCGCCAAAGGCGACGTGGAGACCTTCGACAAAGTCATTGCGACGAACCTGCGCGGAACCTTCCTCGTCCTCTCGCAGGCGGCGCAGCATGTGGCGGAAGGCGGCCGCATCATCGCGTTCTCCAGCAGCGTCCTCGCCAAGAACTTCCCCTCCTACGGCCCCTACATCGCCTCCAAGGCGGGCGTCGAAGGCCTCGTCCACGTGCTTGCCAACGAGCTTCGCGGACACAAGATTACCGTCAACGCGGTTGCGCCGGGGCCTGTGGGGACGGAGCTTTTCCTGGACGGCAAGACGGAGGAGCAGATCAAGCAGATCAGCAGCATGGCGCCACTGGAGCGGCTCGGCCAGCCCGAGGATATTGCCAACGTGGTCTCCTTCCTGGCCGGGCCGGATGGCGGATGGGTCAATGCGCAGGTGCTTCGCGCCAACGGCGGCTTCGCCTAAACAGCGGACATCGCCCTCAGTCATCCCTACCGTTCCCAAACCCGAAGAACAGGAGAACCGACATGAAGAACATCATTATCATCACAGGGGCTTCGAGCGGCTTTGGGGCCCTCGCGGCTCGCGCTCTGGCCCTCGCTGGTCACACCGTTTACGCGAGCATGCGCGAAACGACAGGCCGCAACTCCGAACAGGTAGAAGCCGCGAAACAGTTCGCCGCAGAAAACCACGTAGACCTCCGCACGATTGAGCTGGATGTCGCCTCGCAGGAATCAGCGGACCAGGCCGTCAAGACGATCGTTGAGAAAGATGGCCGCCTGGATGTCGTGATCCACAACGCGGGACACATGGTGTTTGGCGCGGCGGAAGCCTTCACTCCCGAACAGCTGTTGCAGGTCTATGACACGAATGTGCTCAGCACCCAACGGGTGAACCGTGCCGCGCTGCCGCAGCTCCGCAATCAGAGAAAGGGGCTGGTGCTTTGGGTTGGAAGCACCAGCACGCGTGGTGGCACCCCTCCGTATCTTTCACCGTACTTCGCGGCCAAGGCCGCCATGGATGCGCTCGCTGTGAGCTACGCCGCAGAGCTGAATCGCTGGGGCATCGAGACCTTCATCATCGTTCCCGGCGCCTTCACCTCCGGCACCAACCACTTCGCGCACGCGGGCTCGCCGGCAGACAAGGCACGTCAGGCAGAGTACGACAACGGCCCGTACGCACATCTCGGCGACGATATTATGAAGGGTTTCGCCGCGACCGCGCCAGCCGATGCAGATGTGGCCGATGTTGCCCAAGCGATCGTCAACGTGGTCGACTTGCCTTTCGGCAAGCGTCCATTCCGTGTGCATATCGATCCCGCGCAGGACGGCGCGGAGATCGTCAATGGAGTGGCAGATCGTGTGCGCGCCGAGATGTACCACAACATCGGCCTGTCGGATCTGCTGTCGCCGGTTGCCTTTTCGCTCTAATGTTGGCCTGGTGGAGAGGGTCTCGCCCGAGATTTTCTCCGCGAGATCTTCGTTTGCCGCGGATAGCGAGCATGGTCGCAGCCGAGTCTTCGGCAATCCGTGCGATTGCACGCCGAGCTCGTGCTTCGAGGAAGCTTCTCCGTCAGCCGCACCTCTGTGTAGCGTTCATGGTCCCATTACTTTTCTTTCAGGGCATCGATACGAAGCGCTTTGCACCGTCGCATTCACCTTAGGGCGACGCCGAGGTGAGATCCTTGGCCCTCGATGGTGCGATATTGACTAGGAGACACGGATTCTCCAAATCGCTCACTCACTAGATAATTAATGTCTATTTTGTTGATTTCGTTGGTGCCCGGAGGGGGACTTGCCCCCCCACGACCGGTTAGGGTCTGCGGATTTTAAGTCCGTTTTTTGGGTTTCGCATAGGGTCGCACGACATTGCAAGAAGCGTCACAATAGGCTCATAACAAATGGGTTATTACTCGTAGTTGCACTGCATTGAGACGCACAAAGAGACGAGATTGTCCGGTACAAAGTGGCACCAAAAGCGGCACCAGTCTCGCGGATAACTGCGTGAGCGGAACAATTTGTCGGACAGTGCTGTTGATTGAGGGGAACGCCCAGGAAGCTGCGTCTATCCGAGAAATGCTGCGCCCTCCGGGGTCGCACGCGTTCGAACTTGCCCAAGTGGAAGCCGTATCTGAAGCGATGACGCATTTGACCGAGCATGTTATGCACGTAATTCTGCTTGATCTGGGATCCGCTGGCGTAGAGGGGAAGGATACGCTGCGGCAGGTGCGTCAAGCGGCGCCGCGGGCATCCATTGTCCTGCTGTTCAGCCTCGCAGCAGAGCCGATGGCGCGGCAAGCCATGCGGGACGGAGCACAGGACTATCTGATCAAAGGCGAAATGCAATCCCAGGAGTTGGTGCGGCCCCTTGAGAACGCGATTGAGCTAAAAGCAATTGAGGAGTCTTTGTTTGAAGAGAAAGAACGAGCGCAGGTCACGCTGGACTCCATTGGCGACGCAGTAATCAGCGCGGATGTGGAGGGAAGAATTACGTTCTTGAATCTGATGGCGGAACGACTGACCGGTTGGCCGGCGCCCGAGGCGAGCGGCCTGAAGATGGATGAGGTCTTCCGCATTGAGGATGCGACGACGCGGGTGACCATCCCGAATCCGATGAACCAGGCAGTCGCTCTCAATCGCGTTGGGCATCTGCCAGCAAATTGCGTCTTGGTCCGGAGTGACGGCCATGAGATTTTCATCGAGGACTCTGCCGCGCCAATCCACAACCGTATCGGCGGCGTTACCGGTTCAGTGATTGTGTTTAGAGATGTGAGCACAGCCGGGGCGTTGGCAGAAGAGACCATGCATGCGTCTCAGCACGATTTTCCTACCGGGTTGCCAAATCGTCTATTGCTGAGTGATCGGCTCGGTCAGGCAATCGCGCTGGCCAGGCGTCGCGCGACTAGCGTCGCGGTGTTGTTCATGGATCTGGATGGATTCAAGCACATCAACGATTCGCTTGGGCATCTTGTGGGCGACAAGCTGCTTCAATCGATTGCTAAACGCCTTACTGCGCTGATACGAACACCCGACACAGTCAGCCGGCAGGGCGGGGATGAGTTTGTGGTGCTACTTCAGGATATTGGAACATCTGAAGACGTCTCAATTGTCGCGAAGAGAATCATCCAAGCCGTTTCACAAGTTCACTCCATTGGCGAACATGAG
>DATHQT010000008.1:0-135071 GCA_035482415.1 Acidobacteriaceae bacterium
GCCAAGTCCGCCCGTGCCGATCAGCAGCACCTTGGCGTTCTTGAGCTTGAGCTGACCTTCCATGCCTACTTCCGGCATGATCAGGTGGCGGCTGTAACGCAGGATCTCTTCGTTGCTCAGGCTGGTTACGGGACCAGCGGCCGGCGATTCTGTTAGCGACTTCACTTGCGTTGACATTTCCAATTCCCTCGAATCTCTGATAGGTCAGTGCGTTGCGCCGGCTCATGCGGCGCGAAAATTTCCGGGCGATTCCGTCTGCAAGCCAGATTGGATGTGAGGCATCGCGGCGCGATGCAGGGCGCGGCGTTGCGCGCGCAAGTGGAGCAGGATCAACAACAACAGGGCGATGCGATCGGGGAACAACGATCGAGACCGCCGGCGATGCTGGGGACGATGCTGATCGTGTCGCCGTCTTTGGTGGGAGTCGCTTCCTTGCTGAGGTAGCGGATGTCTTCGTCGTTGACGTAGACGTTGACGAAGCGGCGAAGCTTGCCGTTTTCATCTTTCACATTCTGGGCAAGCGCGGGGAATTTGGTGTCGAACTCGGCGAGCAGGCCAGGAAGGTTTTCGGCTTCGGAGTCGAAGGACTTCTGGCCATCGGTGTGGCGGGCAAGGGCGGTGGGCAGCACAATCTTCACGCTCAACGCACACCTCCTGCCAACGCTTCGTCGCTGATCAAACGGCCGTCAACGGCGCGGATGTACTCGTCGAAGGCGGCGAGTTTTGGCTTCACGGCGCGCTCGGCGGCGAAGCAGCCTTCAAGGGCGTCGGTGGTCTTGAGGCCGTTGCCGGTGATGCACGAAACCGTGAGCTGGTCGCGGGTGATGCGGCCCTGCGAGTAGAGCCGCGCGGTGACGGCTGTGGTGACGCCGCCGGCGGTTTCGGTGAAGATGCCTTCGTCCTCGGCGAGCTCTTGAATGCCGGACACAAGTTCCACATCCGAAACATCTTCAGCCCAGCCGCCAGTCTGCTGGATCATCTTGGCGGCGGCGGGACCGTCCGCGGGATTGCCGATCGCCAGAGAGCGAGCGATGGTGTTCGGACGTTGCGGCTCGATGTAGTCCCAGCCCTGCTTGACGGCGTGGGCGATCGGCGAGCAGCCGGTGGCCTGCGCGCCGAAGAAGCGAACGTCCTTCGCCTCGACGAGGCCGAGCGCGATCAGCTCTTTGAAGGCCTTGCGGATCTTGCGGATCAGCGAGCCGCCAGCCATGGGGCAGACGATGTTGTCGGGCAGGCGCCAACCGAGTTGCTCGGCGATCTCGTAGCCAACCGTCTTGGAGCCCTCGGCGTAGTAGGGGCGGAGGTTCACGTTGACGAAGCCCCAGTTGTACTCGTCGGCAATCAGCGTGCACAGGCGGTTCACGTGGTCGTAGTTGCCGTCGATGCGGACCAGGCGCGCGCCGTAGACCTGGGTGTTGAGAATCTTCGCGTACTCGAGGTCGGCGGGGACGAGGATGCAGGCCTTGAGGCCGAGACGCGCGGCCTGCGCAGCGGTGGAGTTGGCCAGGTTCCCTGTCGACGAGCAGCCGACGGTGGTGAAGCCAAAGCCCTGCGCGTTGGCCAGCGCGACCGCAACGACGCGGTCCTTGAAGCTGAGCGTCGGAAAGCAGACGGCGTCGTTCTTGATGTAGAGGTTGTCGGCGCCGATGCGCTTGCCGAGGTTCTTCGCGCGAACCAGCGGCGTGAAGCCGACGGGGAGGTCGGGGAGGAAGCCGTCGGGGATGGGGAGAAGTTCTTTGTAGCGCCAGATGCTGGCGGGGCCGGCGGCGATAGTCTCGCGCGTGAAGCGGCCGCGAACAGACTCCAGATCGTACTGGACTTCTAAGGGCGCAAGGCAGTCTGGGCAGCCAGACAGAGGCCTATTCCCGAAGCTCTTGCCGCACTCGTTGCAACGTAACTCATATTTCGTTGCTGACGGCTCATACACCGAACAGGAAGACACCATGAATCGACTCCGATGGTCGAAGGGTGATGGTCCTCGGAAGCCTGCTCTCTTGTCTGGGGGTCTCGGTACGGAGGTTCGTGGATATCAGGCTCAGATACGGGTCTGCATCCACCGAATCTCATGTACCCTGTGGCTTTCGCCATCCAGGAGAGAGTTGACACCGGTACTGTGTTCTGTCCGGTTGTCGTGGCGTCGTAGGGCTCGTCCCTCAACCACTCTGCATGAAATCCGACCCGCCGAAGCGAGAGGAATGTTTAAGGTTTATCACCGAATGAGCGGGTTTGCAACCCTTCTTTCAACAGCAGAATGCGGGTGTATGCAGCGACGCTGATCACATGGGCCGTTGTGCCGGGGTTCTATACTCACAGACAGATTATGCCGACGATGAACGAACTCGGAGCCGAAGCGATTGAAAACACGAAGTCTGGCGAAGTGCCGGCGATTGAACTGAATCGGGTTTCGCGGCTCTATGGAAGCTTTGTTGCCCTGCGCGAGGTCACCGTATCGCTGGCTGCGGGATCGAGCGTGGTGATGCTGGGGGAGAATGGCGCGGGCAAGTCGACGCTGCTGAAGGTGATTGCCGGGCTGCAGTCGCCGAGCTATGGAACTGTCTCTATTTTTGGCGAGCCGCCGCGAGACCAACGTGGCGTAGTCGCGTACATGAGCCACTCGACCATGCTGTATGACGAGCTGACGGGGATCGAAAATCTGACCTACTTTGGCAGCCTGCATGCCCAGGGCGTGGTGCGCGCGGTGCTGCAGGAGAAGGCTGCGGAGGCGCTGATCGAGGTTGGGCTCGATCCAGCCAATACGCGGCGCGTGGGAGAGTATTCGCAGGGGATGCGGCAGAGGGCGTCGCTGGCGCGGGTGCTACTGTCGGAGCCGGATCTGCTGCTCCTGGACGAACCATTTTCGAACCTCGATGTGGGCTCGGCGCAGAGCATGATTACGCGGCTGCTGGCGTACATTGCGCGACCTTCGCATAGTGGCCTGGCGCGCACCCTGCTGCTGACCACCCACCAGGCCGAGCTGGCGCGACCGCTGGCGCAAAGCACGCTGACCCTGAGTGCGGGGCGGCTGGTATCGCTGGTGGAGACCGCGCGATGAGTCCGACCAGGACCGCACATCCGAGCAAGACCAACGCCGCCCGGCAGCTGGACGCGCTGGGCATCACGTACGAACTGCGCGCGTATGAGGTCGATCCGGACGACCTTACAGCGATTTCGGTGGCGCGCAAGATTGGGTTGCCGCCAGAGCAAGTCTTCAAAACGCTGGTGACGCGGACGCACGATGGCGAGCATCTGTTCGCAGTGGTGCCGGGAGATGCGGAGCTCGATCTGAAGAAGCTGGCAGCCGTTGCGGGAACGCGCAAGGTGGAGTTGGCGTCGCTGAAAGAAGTTGAACCGCTGACTGGGTATATCCGCGGCGGCGTCACCGTGCTCGCCGCCAAGAAGCCCTTCCCTGCTTTTGCCGACGAGACGATTGAGCTGTTTGACGTGATCTCGATCTCGGCCGGGCAGCGCGGCTTGCAGCTCATTCTCGCGCCGGCGGAGTATCTCCGCGCCACGTATGCGACGCTCGCCGACCTCACCAAAGCTCCCACTGGAGGACAGGCATGAACTATGCGAACCATGTCCTCACGCATCTGCGCAAGGACCTGCGGCTGGAGTGGCGCACCAAGGACTCGATCAACGGCATGCTGTTCTTCGCGCTGCTGGTGGTGGTGGTGCTGGCCATGGCGTTCGATCCGGCATCGTACCCGACGATGACGCGGCAGATCAGCGGCGGGTTGCTGTGGGTGGCGCTGCTGTTTGCGGCGATGACGGCGCTGAACCAGTCGTGGGCGCGCGAGACCAACAACAATGTGCTGGATGCGCACCGGCTGTCCGCCGCTCCGGCGTCGGCATTGTTCGTCGGCAAGGCGCTGGCGAACTTCCTGTTTGTGATGGCGGTGGAGGTCGTGCTGGCCCCGATCTTCACCGTCTTCTACAACCTTCATCCGCTGGGCGATACGTGGAAGCTGCTCTTCATCCTACCTTTGGGCACCTGGGCTTTAGTGGTGAATGGGACGTTCTTCGCCGCGCTCAGTCTACGCTCTCGCAACCGCGAGACGCTGCTGCCGCTGGTGCTTCTGCCGATCTCCATGCCGGCTCTGCTGGCGATGATCCAGGCGACGACCGCCGTGCTTACCGGCGAGTTTGAGCCGACATTATGGATCAAAGTGCTGGTCGCCTATGTGATTGTCTTCACAACGGCCTGCGTGCTGTTGTTCCAGACTGTTCTGAGCGCGGATTAGCGGCCCAGGGTTTCTCGGTACCACTCCGCGTAGTTCAACAAAGAGCTAAAATCATCGATGGTGACTAACATTCGAAAATCTCCCGGAACGATGCCGAAGTGGGCGCTGGCGTACTTCGGACTTACGCTCGTGGTGCTGGCCTATGGCTTCTACGCAGCCATGGTCGCACCCAAGGAAGCGACGATGGGCAACCTGTACCGCGTCTTCTTCTATCACCTGCCGCATACAATCCTGAGCTTCGTGTTTCCGTATCTGAACTGCGGCGCGTCGTTTCTGTATCTCTTCTGGCGCAACCGCAATGTAGAGCGCGCAGCGGCAGCCGACGCATTCGCACTGGCCTCAGCCGAAATCACGGTGCTTTACTCGAGCATCGGTCTCGCAACCGGCATGCTCTGGGGACGCGCGGCGTGGGGCATCTGGTGGGCGTGGGACGCGCGCATGACGACCTACCTGCTGCTGTGGCTGCTCTACGTCAGCTACCTGCTGGTGCGGCGGTTCTCGGCTACCGGGCAGACGGCGGTCATCTCGGCGGTGCTCGCGATCTTCGCGGCCATCGACGTTCCCATCTGCTTCATGTCGATCCGCTGGTGGCGGACGCAGCATCCCTCGGCCGTATTTGGTGGCGGAGACAACTCCGGCATCGATCCCAGCATGGTGCCTGCGGTTCTCTGGAACATGCTCGCGTGGGCGATGTGGGGAGCCTTCCTTGTCGGCATGCGTTATGCGATTGAGCGCCGGCGGCAGCGCCAATCGAACGCCCACGCGCTGGGCTTTCTCGGCGATGAAACCCCGCAAGGATTTCAGGAGGCGCGTTGATTCCCTTTCATACTCTGTCGGAACGCCATCTCGTCTACGCTTACATCGTCGTGTGGCTATTTCAGTTTGGATACATCGCCTGGCTGGTCGCGCAGTGGCGCGCCTCTCGGGAACCCAAGAGCCGGGGATGAAGCCTGCACCACGCTCTGATAATGCTTTCAGGTTCACGCTTCGGCGCGCGCCTGGCTTGCTGCTGCCCTTGATATTGGCGGGCTGCGGGCGCGATCGCTTCCCGAGTTACCCGGCGAACTATCACGAGTTCGCCTATGTCTCCAACGGCACAAGCAATACCGTGACGGTGCTTGACCTGGTGTATCTGCGCCAGGATCGAGTGCTCGAGGTGGGGCGGCAGCCCAGCGGCCTCGCAGTGAATCCGGTTCGCGACGAAGTCTATGCGGTCAACACCGGCAGCGACTCCGTCTCCGTGATCGACGCAACGAGCAACCGTGTGGCAGCGACGATCGGCGTACAGCGCACGCCGTACTTCATCGCCATCGCTCCGGACGGCAAGCGCGGCTATGTCGCGAACTCGGCGTCGAATACGGTGAGCGTGCTGGACCTGGACAGGCGGCGGCAGATCGGAGTGGCCTCGACCGGCGAGGGGCCGGGCATGGCGAAGGTCTCGCCCGACAATCGGACGCTGGTGGTGAGCAATCGCATCGCCGGCAGCCTCTCGGTCTACTCCATCACCGACTCGAAAGAACATCCGCTGCAGTTGCGAGAGGCCTACTCAGGATGCGCTGGCGCGACGGATATCACGGTGGTGGCCAACTCCGCGAGCGAGCCGACCTCAGGAGCAAAGGCATTCGTGGCCTGCTCCTCCACCCACAAGGTGATGGTAGTGTGGCTGGCCGCGTCGCCTGCCTCCTGGCGTGGCAAGCAGGACGCGTCTCTGCAACACGATCAACTGCTGACCTTCCTCGATGTGGGCGAGACGCCGGTGCATTTGGCCGCGCAGCCGAACGGGAACGAGGTCTTTGCGATCAACTTCGGCTCCGACAGCATCTCTGAGATTTCGACGTGGACCAACGAAGTGCTGGGCACCTATCCTATCGGCACCAGGCCCACCAACGGGGTCATCAGCGCGGACAACTCCAGCCTCTGGGTCACGAACTTCGGTGCTGACTCCGCCGCAATGTACAGCATTGACGATGGACGCGTGGTGGCCAGCGTGCATACGGGCATGCATCCGGACACGATCGCCTTCTCCGCCGACGAGCACCTGCTGCTGGTCGCCGACTCCGGTTCGGCTGACGTGGCGGTGATCCGCATGCAGGACAAAAATGGGCCGACGCTGTTTACGCTGCTGCCCTCCGGTGGGCATGCCAACGACATCGTCGTGAAGTCCTTCCACGCGAAGCTCTAGGGTTTCTGCCCGCTCGCAGCTTGTTCGCGCTCGCGTTGCAGGTCGTCGGCGCGGGCTTCGCGCAAGGCCTGACGGGTCGCAGAGACATAGGCGCCCGCCAGCAGAAGCAGGCCACTGAGAAACGCCCACAGCATCAGCCCCACGGAGACCTCGAACGGCCCATAGACCGAGCGAAGGTCGAGGTGCGGCAGGGTGAGGATGTAGAGATACTTGGCGATCTCCCACAGCACACCCATGATGATGGCCGTGGGCAGAACGGCGCGCGCGGGAATCTTGCGGTTGGGCAGGCCCCAGTAGATCAGGAAGAAGAGCCCGATGCTGGCCAGGCCACCGCAGATCTTGAGAAAGCTGTCCCCGATAAAGAGAAAGAACGCGTTGTTGGTGTGGCCGAAGAAGATGAATTGCATGACGGTGGTTTGGACGGTGCTGAGCGCAACCGAGGCCATCGCGAGCACGCCCACACCGGTCGCCAGGCCCAGCGAGACAATCTGGTTGTGGATGTAATTCCGATTCTTCCGCACACCCCAGACACTGTTGAGCGCGACCTCGAGCGGAAGGAATACGCCGGTGGTCGTGATCAGCAACATCACCACCGAAAAGATCCTGGTCTGCGTATGCGCAGTGGCAAGGATCTTCATGTTGCGCATCACGAAGTCCTGGTTGCTGGGAAGGAAGTTGTTCATCATCTGGACGACGACGTTGACCATCTTCGGCGAGTGAAACACGCGCTGCGCGAGCGTGAGCAGCAGCACAATAAACGGGAACAGCGACAGGATGACCTGTGCCGCCACGCTGAAGGCGTAGGTATGCACCTCGGTCTTGGTCATGTAGTGAGCAAGCGCGACAATCTGCTGCAGGGTTCCGCTTTCAGCGACGGGCACGGCCGGTTCCGCGACCAGGTTGGGCTCGACCTTCTCCTCGCCCGCCGCAACCGTTGTTGCCGGGCTTCGCGGCGCGCGGGTCTCGACGGCGGAATCCGCTAGGTTCACGAGCTTCTTCTCGTTGTCAGGGGCCATGCTGTGTTTCTCAAAGGGCATGCCACCAGTTTACTTTGCCGCGCGGTACGGTCTGCGAAATCATGGACAAATCAAGCGTGAGCATCAGAAGAGTTCTCGCGCAGACGAGCTGCCGCCCACGCTGCGGCCTCGGCGAGAACCGCATCGTCGCCCGCGATCCACGCGTCAAGCTGCGGGAGAAACTCTCGCTCACCGCTGTTTCCCATGGCGAGCGCTACGTTGCGCAGGATTCGCTTGCGCCGCGTGCGCTCGAGCGGCGAACCACGGAAGATGCGATTGAAGGTTGGGCCGTCCATCTCCGCAAGCCACCGCAGCGCGGGATTGATCAACTCCTGCCGCGCCGGAAGAAGACTGGACGGAGCGACGGGCGCACGGCGGTTCCAGGGACAAACATCCTGGCAGATGTCGCAGCCAAAAATCTGGCGACCCATGAGCGGGCGCAGCTCCTCGGCGATGCTTCCCTTCTTCTCGATAGTGAGGTACGCGATGCAGCGTGCGGCATCCATCTGGCGAAGGCCGGTGGCGTCGGCATCGAGCAGCGCGCCGGTCGGGCAGGCGTCGATGCAGCGTGTGCAGCTGCCACAGCGATCGGCTGCAGGCACGCTCCAAGCCTCTGGCTCGAGCTCAAGCGACGTCACGATGACGCCGAGCAGCAGCCACGATCCCTGCTCCTGATTCAGCACGCAGGTGTTCTTCCCAATCCAGCCGATGCCTGCTTGCGCGGCGTAGGCTCGCTCGACCAGCGGCCCGGTATCCACGTAGCAGCGCGCCGCAGCATCCGCGCCGAAACGCTCTTTGAACTCCGACTCCAGCGCGCGGAGCTGGTGCAGAAGCACGTCGTGATAGTCGCTGGCTGCCCTGGAGTCGTGATGGCCACTCCAGGCATAGCGGGCGATCCATCCAGCCTTCGCGTCGGCGGGGTCGATGGACTTCGGAGCGGCTGCGTTATAGTTCGCCGCGCAGACAATCACCGAGCGCGCCCATGGCAGCGAGCGATGCAGATCGCCGCGCAGGTATTCGCCCGCGTCATCGGCCCGCTTCAGATAGTCCATCTCGCCGGCATACCCGGCGTCAATCCATTCGGCGTAGCGTAGATCGTCCTCTGAGGCGGGAGCGCTTGCCGGCTCGGGCACAGCAGCCACGCCCGCAAGATCGAATCCGGCGGCGCGCGCGCGCTGCTCGATCCACTCCCGGTCCGCACGCGTCAGGCTTAGCCTCATCTTGCTATTCTCGCGCAACCGGGCTCTACGGTGTGATCCGCACCATCACCGCAGCGTTGGCCGGGACTTCGGCCGAGAAGCTTCCGGTGTGCCGCGGGAGGTCCTTGTGCGCCCAGAGATCGCGCACGCTGGCGGCCAGCGTCGCAGGGTAGCCGAGGTCGCGCCAGTCCGCGGAGATTGTGGCAGACGTGCCGCCGCGATTGAGCAGCACGACCGACCGCCCGCCATCGGCAAGCTGCTTGGACCAGACCTCGAGCTCGCCATCCTTGTGCACGCGATGTCCCTGAATGCCCATCGGATCCTGGTCGATTGCGATCACATCCTTGTTGAGCAGGATCTCGCTAATCTCTGGAGTCATGTGCGCCATGTCGTTGCCCGCGATCAGTGGTGCGGCGAACAGCGCCCACAGGCTGAAGTGCGCGCGATACTCCCCCGTCGTCATGCCGCCATTCCCTACCTCGAGCATGTCCGCGTCATTCCAGTGGCCAGGACCGGCATAGCTGTAGATCGGACCCATGAGGTCGACGATCTGGAGAACGCCGTTGCCGCCCCAATCCTTCTTGCAGTTCCAGCAGTCCTGGATGTCGCCGGTGGCGCGCCACATATTGCCGATCGGCCCAGCCCACAGCCACGGCTTGGTCGAGCCCCATTCGCACAGGCTAAAAACAATCGGCCTCCCCGTCGCAGCGAGCGCATCGCGCATCAGCGTGTACGAGGCCTCGCTGCTCTGCCCGGGGAGCGTGCTGCACCAATCTTCCTTGACGTAGTCGACGCCCCAGTTCGCATACTGGCGCGCGTCCTGGTACTCGTGGCCGATGCTGCCCGGACGGCCGGCGCAGGTCTTCGTTCCCGCATCCGTGTAGATGCCGAACTTCAGTCCCTTGCTATGAACGTAGTCGGCGAGCGCCTTGATGCCCGAGGGATACTTCTGGGGGTCGGCGAGAATGTTGCCTGCAGCATCGCGCCCAACCTGCCAGCAGTCGTCAATGACGATGTACTGATAGCCCGCGGCCTTCATGCCACTCGAAACCATGGCGTCGGCCTGGCCTCGCACCACGGCCTCGTTGACGTCCTTGCAGGCGAACTTGTTCCAGCTGTTCCAGCCCATCGGCGGCGTGCGCGCGACGCCGTTGTCCAGGCCATGCGCGGAAGCAGGGGCAAATAAGGCGGCACTCAGCACGAGGCACAGGAGGGCGAAACACGTTGGGGTGCGGTTCATGAAAGTCTCCGAGACCCCAACATCTTACCAAGCCTGTGGCGGCTGTCTGTCTTCGCGATGCAGCTTCGACGCTTAGCCGCGCTTGCCCTTCACTGCAGCGACCGCAAGCTCCGGGCCGGCCTCTGGAATCTCGGGGATGTCTGCATCGGTCAACGCCTTGATGCCGAGCTTCTTGCGCAGCTCGGTATCGATGCGCGCGAAGACGTCCTTGTTTTCCTTGAGGAAGCCGCGCACATTCTCGCGTCCCTGCCCGATCCGCTCGCCCTGGTAGCTATACCACGCGCCAGATTTGTCGACGATGTTATTAGCCACCGCGAGGTCGAGCGTGTCGCCTTCGCGCGAGATGCCTTCGCCGTAGAGAATGTCAAACTCGGCATCACGGAAGGGGGCGGCGACCTTGTTCTTGACGATCTTGACCTTGGTACGCGAGCCGACGACGACGTCGCCTTCTTTCACGGCGCCGATGCGGCGGATATCAATGCGCATCGACGAATAGAACTTCAGCGCCTTGCCGCCAGTGGTCGTCTCAGGATTGCCGAACATGACGCCAATCTTTTCGCGAATCTGGTTGATGAAGATCAGGCAGGTGCGCGACTTCGAGACCGTGCCGGTGAGCTTGCGCAGCGCCTGCGACATAAGCCGCGCCTGCAGCCCCATGTGCGAATCGCCCATCTCGCCGTCGAGTTCGGCCTTCGGGACGAGCGCGGCAACCGAGTCGACCACGAGCACGTCGATCGCGCCGGAGCGGACCAGTGCTTCAACGATTTCGAGGGCCTGCTCGCCATAGTCCGGCTGTGAGATCAGCAGGTTGTCGATATCGACGCCCAGCTTTTTGGCATAGGCGGGGTCGAGCGCGTGCTCCGCGTCGACGAAGGCTGCGAGGCCGCCAGCCTTCTGTGCTTCGGCGATGATCTGCAGCGTGATGGTGGTCTTGCCCGAGCTCTCCGGCCCGAAGATCTCAATGACGCGGCCCCGGGGCACCCCACCTACGCCCAGCGCGGCGTCGAACGAAATCGAGCCCGTCGAAATCACCGCGATCGGTCCAATGGCTTCCTTGGCGCCAAGGCGCATCACCGACCCTTTGCCGAATTGCTTTTCCAGTTGCGAAAGGGCGGTTTCGATTGCCTTGCTGCGGTCATCAGCCACGATAGTGATCTCCTCGGTGGGTCTTGCGAATTCACATCATTAGATTTATCTAATGCTTGATCGTAGCATCGATGGGCGCCAAAAAGCAAAAGAAAGGCGAAAACTCTTGTGGAGATTTCAGCCCCATTCCCAAGTTGGTACGGTAGGCTGTTTCCATGCGCCGATTTCGCTATTTAGATGCTTTGACCACCACTTTTGTGGTCATTCTGCTGGTCTCGAACCTGGTGGCGCAGAAGGTTGTGCGGATACCGCTCTTCACGTTCCACGCGCACCTCTATGCTTTTTCCACCTCGGGCGCCATGCTGCTCTTCCCCATTACCTACATCTTCGGGGACATTTTCACCGAGATCTACGGATACGCCGCCTCGCGCCGCGCCATCTGGCTAGGATTCTTCGGCACAGCGCTACTCTATGCCGTGTCGGCGATCGTAATCGCGCTGCCCTCCGATCCGGAGTTCCAGCACCAGCAGGCGTTCGTCACGGTCTTCGGTATCCTGCCGCGCATCCTGATTGCGAGCCTGATGGCTTTCTGGGCCGGAGAGTTCGCCAACTCCTACACCATGGCCAAGCTCAAGCTGATCACCAGGGGCCGCTGGCTGTGGACGCGGACGGTCGGCTCCACGGTCGTCGGCCAGGCAGTCGACACGACGCTGGTCATCGTGATCACCTTCTTCCACATTTACAGCGCGGGCAAGCTTTTCCAGATCATATGGCAAGGCTACCTGCTCAAGGTCGCCTACGAAGTCCTCGCCACGCCGGTCACATACCTCGTAGTGAACTGGCTAAAACGCGCCGAGCATGTCGACACGTTCGACACTCATACCAACTTCAATCCATTCGCAGTTGCTGACCTCCGCGGCTCGCAGCCAGACAACTCCTAGCTCACGGTGTAGTTTTTAGACTACAATTCATTTGCGCTCGATATCCGTCAGAGACGTTCGCAAAGTGGAGATCGAGGCTGAAGGATGAACGTGCGCGGGCAGTAATCGCCCTGCGCCTTGCCCGTCTGGGATTTGGTCACACCGGAGACACCGCGCCCGTCGGAGAAGGCATCAGCGAGTTGCGCATTCACTACGGCCCGGGATACCGCATCTACTTCCAACGGCGCGGCAAAATGATCCTTGTTCTGCTCTGCGGAGGAGATAAAAGCACGCAGGCGAAGGACATCAGGAAGGCAAAGCTACTTGCGAAAGAATGGAGCGAATAATATGGCGGAAAAGCTCACACCCTACGATCCTGCCGAAGACCTTGTCTCGGACGAGGGCATTGCCTTGTTCATGGCGGAGGCGTTCAAGACTCAGGATCCAGCGTTCATCGCGCATGCATTAGGGATCGTCGCGCGGGCCAAGGGCATGGCACAGATCGCAGCGAAGACCGGTCTGTCACGGGAACAGCTCTATCGTTCGTTCAGCAAGAACGGCAATCCCACGCTGAAGACGACGTTTGCGGTCATGAAGGCGCTCGGGATTGAGTGGACTGCCAAGACGTCGAGGGCCGCTTAGGCCGCCGAGCCTTTGACTTGTCCTAACGCTACCGCTTCAGGAGATCTGCTGGCACGTTCACGTCCTCGATGCGGAACAACCCTGCCAGTGCCGGATGCCGTACGGCGATGGCGCGGTACATCTCCCAGGCCACGCGGCGGTAGCTGAAGTGGCCGGCGACGGTGGAGCGCAGCTCCGAGATATACAGCGCCTCGGCGAAGTCCATCTTGAACATGGAGCGGCAGCGGGTGCTCAACGGCAACAGGTACTGCGCGGCCTGTGGGGCCTCGCGCGCGCTGCTGTCGCGGAGCGCTCGGTAGGCGCTGAAGGCAGCATCCATCGCAGCCTTGTACGCGCCGTCGAGGCCTGCCTCGGCGAGCGTGGGCTGGCCGGGGCATACCGGCTCGTCATAGCCGTGGACGTCCGAGAAGTCCTGGATAAGCTGCACGCAGCGGCGATGCCGATGCATGTCGCGGAAGCCGCCGATATCCATGAGGATGTCGAAGCGGAAGCCGTGGCCGGAGTGGAAGGCGCGCAGCAGCTCGTCGTGCTTGCCGCGGTGGGCGGTGCCGAGCTTGAGCAGCTCATTGCGCCGCACCTCGTTGAGCGCGCCCACCGCGCCGCGCAGCTGGCGGTACGAGTAATGGCAGTTCGGATAGAGCAGCGACGTCACCAGCTCGACCTCGAGATGCTCCTCGTCGTCGAGCAGGTCGACGATGGGGGCCGGGTAGATCTCCGCGCCCTTCATGACCTCCACGGCCGCCTGCGCGAGTTCTTTGCGGCTGGCCATCTGGTAGGGACTGGGCTCGGCGTGTTTCAGAAGGGTGGGAGCGGTACGCACGGGCGGCATGAGCTCGTTGAGGATTTGGGCGGTGGCTTCGGCGTTGACCACGCCCTCGCCGGCCAGCTCCTCCAACTTGTCGCGGAGCACGTTCCAGGCGGGCTGGGAGGCGGCGTTGCGCAGCTTGGCGCCCAGCTCCCGGATCTCTTCGAAGGGGCTGGAGAGCAGCCGCGAGACCTGGGTCTCGAGGGTGCGGGCATTCACAATCTGGCCGAGGGAGGTATTGGTCGCGAGCGGCAGCAGATAGCGCGCGGCGTCGAAGGCGCGGGCTTTGAGGGTGCGCGCGTACGCATCTTCTTTCATCTCGCCGGGGCGAGGGACCACGGTCTTGAGCGCCTCGAACATGCCGGCACTGAGATCGTTGTAGGCGGCGAACAGGGCCTCGATGGCGTGGGTGTAGGCGCTGCGATGATGGCTGTCGAGATGCGGCGTGTACCAGCCGGAGCGGCGGAAGTCCTGGTAGCGGGTGGAGCGCTCCTGGCCGTCCCAGCGGGTCTCATCCACCAGCGCGATGGCCGCCAGCAGGCTCAGCTTCTCCACCGCAAACGGGATGTGGGCGAGGTCGGCGATGGAGCGGTGGCCGTACTGGAAGTAGAAGGTGTTGAGGAACTGCTCAGCCTTCTGCGAGCTGATCTCGGTCAGCGACTCGCGCATGGTCAATGCCGAGCGGGAATACTTCGCCATCGCGTAGGCGAGGACCTCGGGTTCGGCGCCGTGGATAGCGTAAACTTCGGTTGTATTCTCGGAGGGCTTGTGGTCGGCTGCGTGCTTGTGCGTGTCGCTCATAACTCGCACAAGCATAGCGCGCGAACCTGTGATTCGGTGTGACGGCCAAGGATCTGGTCCGCGATTATCATGCTGTCGCAAAATCATCCGCCCGTGGGAAACTAGAGACAGAGCAGAAGTAGCCTCAGTCGGAGAGAAATCTTGAACCAATCATCTGGAAGAATTGCCTTGGTAACCGGAGCATCGCAGGGCATTGGCCGCGCCTGCGCGCTCGAACTCGCGAAGTCCGGCGCAACCGTTGCCCTCGCCGCGCGCTCCGCCGACAAACTCGCAGCCGTGGCTGCCGAGATCACCGCAGCCGGCGGCAGCGCCCGCACCTACTCGCTCGACGTCTCCAGCGAGGAATCCATCAAGGCCTGCGCGAAAGCCGTCCTCGCCGACCTGGGCAAGGTCGACATCCTGGTCAACAACGCCGGCATCACCAAGGACGGCCTCGCCCTGCGCATGAAGCTCGTCGACTTCGAGGACGTCCTGCGCACCAACCTTACCGGCGCGTTCCTGCTGACGCAGGCCGTCATCTCGTCGATGATGAAGGGGCGGTGGGGGCGGGTGATCAACATTACCTCGGTGGTGGGCGAGATGGGCTCGCCTGGCCAGGCCAACTACGCGGCGTCGAAGGCCGGCATGATCGGCCTCACCAAGTCGCTGGCCCGCGAGTTCGCCAGCCGCAACATCACGATCAATGCGGTCGCACCCGGCTTCATCCAGACGGCCATGACCGACGTTCTGGCCGAAGAGCACAAGGCTACGATCCTCACTGAGATTCCGCTGGGGCGCTACGGAAGCGATACGGACATTGCCGCCGCGGTCGCCTTCCTTGCCAGCGAGGGAGCAGGCTACATCACCGGCCACACGCTGGATGTGAATGGCGGCATGTACATGGGATAGGGCATGCCGGCCCTTGAGCTACTACCGGTTGCATACGGGACGTAAAGGGCTTTATGTCGAAGGGCCGGGGGTATGTAGACCATTGGGCTACCACGGGTTGTTAGTTCCGAATCGGGCACGAATCTTGATTGGTACAAGTGCAGCACTATTGTGCACTTAGCGCTTGCCACACTCACTTGGTATAGTTACTTTACCGTCAATGGCAAATATGCAAACAGTAACGCTGGAAGAGCAGTTCGCTGGATCCGAGCCGACTCCGATCAATATCGGAGCTACGATCCGCGACTTCCGTCTGCAGCGCGGTATGTCGCAAGGTGACATTGAGAAGCGCACAGGGCTGTTGCGTTGTTATCTCTCGCGGGTGGAGAACGGCCACACGGTTCCGTCGCTCGAAACGCTGCAGAAGATCGCCGGATCGCTGGACATGCCGCTCAGCCAATTCTTCTCGGAAGACCCGGTGAAGGAGACTTACGGGGTCACGCTGAGCGAAGACGAGATTCGGTTCCTCACCCAGATTCAGCGTTACTCCGCGAACCTGAACGAGAGCGACCGCAAGCTGCTCTTGGCCATGGTGCGGAAGTTCGCGGCTACGGCAACGGTTTCGATCAGCTAAAAGAACTTGGATGTACGTGAAAAGCCAGGCTAAACGGCCTGGCTTTTTCAGCGTTTCGGATTCAGCCTGCGGGCCTTGGCGATCTAGGATCTGGGGTGGGCGAAGTTCGCCAGCGCATAGCCGAACAGGCACAGCAGCAGGGTCGCGAACACGAACGTCACCCTCTGGCGGGCCCGATAGCTGGTCCGGCCGGAGGTCATGCGCGGAAACAGCGGCAGCCCCAGGGCCAGCCCGCTGAGAAACCCGCCCACATGCGCCGTGTTGTCGATCCGCGGCAGCATGTTCATGTCCAGGTGCACGAGCTTCAGCTGACCGGGCGAGGCCATACCCAGCATCTGGGGCATCATGCCGATCACCAGGTTGGCGACGGCAAAGAAGATGACCTGGCGACGCAAGCTGCGCAGCTCCTCCCACGGCACCTGGAGCTTGCGGTTGGAGAGCAGGACGATCAAAATCCCCGCGATGCCGAAGACTGCGCCCGAGGCGCCGGCCACGAACGCCACCTGCCCGGACGCGATGCTCCAGGCATAGGAAAACATCATTCCAGTCGTACCGGTGAGCAGGTACACCGCAATCAACCCGCGCTTACCCAGCAGCGGCTCGCCAAAGATTCCAAGGTTCCACAAGCACCACATGTTCAGCGCAATGTGGAGGATCGTTACGTGCACAAACGCGCCGGTGACGAGTCTCCACCACTGCCCTGCCTGGATGAACGGCGACGCGGTAGCTCCAAAGCGCACCAGGGTATCGACATCGAACGAGGCCGTAAGGATGCTGCCCCACGCGTGGTGATGGATCAGCGTCATCACCGGCCCAAAGGGAAACATCATCGCAAATACGGCGAGGTTGATGCCCATCAGCAGATAGGTCGCGGGATATCTCCACAGCGGGACGCGCGGTCTCGATCCACGGGGCGCTGAGAGCTCAGCTGCTTCTATCCGCAGGGCGTCGGTCGGAGAGCCATCGATGGGAGATGAAGGGTGGACATCCGTCTGGGAAAAGTTGGTCACAATGTCGGGCGTCGTGCTACCTCAAACGGTCTGCTTGCGCAGGCGCTCGCGCAGTTCCGGCGAGATGCGCTCGCGGAACAGGGCTGCGACCATGCTGGGAATCGGTGTCGTAATCGTTACCAGCGTCCACAACATCATGGAGATCAGCACGCCGACGATGGCCAGCGCCTCCAGGCTGATCGAGATGCTGCTGGGAATTCTCAACAACGAGATGGTGCTCTGGCCATGCAGATGGAGATGCTGCACGTTGCTGATGTGGCTGATGGCCTCGACCCGGTGCATGACCATGGCGGCCAGCAGAAACGCGGCAAACGATAGCGTGGTGATGGCCAGCAGCATCACGTCCCAGGTGCGATGCACCCTCTGGCGTTTGCGGCAGTGCGCGCAGTTGTAGAGGTGCGCCTCGTAGTCCACCCGCAGATCCGGCGAAATCCCCGAGATATCGTACCGCCATCCCGACAAAATCGCCCCGACAACCGGATCGTTGCAGGTGTCTTGACCAGATTCGCGAGGGTGGGATTTTAGTGTAGCCATGAATCTATGGATGCTCCAACCATCCTAGTTGATTCTAAGCCTGTGCGAAAACCGATGCTAAGGATCGCACACCGTACGCTTCCCAACATTCGACGTACTTAGAGGCAGATCGGTTCCAACGGCATGTCCTGCGCCGCCAGAACGACCCGATTGCCCAGCAACGTCATCCGTCCGCCAATCGCCTGTTCGGCTGCCAGCCTTGCCAGTTCGGGCAGATTATTCTGCTCCGAGAGGTGTCCGAGTACGATCGTGTGGGCGCCGCCATCGTAATCGTGCAGCAGAAACTCCGCGCACGCCGCGTTGGACAAGTGCCCGACCCGACTGAGCACCCGCTGCTTGACGCTCCACGGGTAAGGGCCGTCCTTGAGCATCTCCAGGTCGTGGTTGGACTCCAGCAGCAGCACATCCACGCCGCGCAGCGCCATCTTCACGTTGGGCGGCACATAGCCGAGGTCCGTGGCAATCGCCATCCGAATCGACTCGGACCGGGCGTGGAAGACAAATCCGCAGGGATCGGCGGCGTCATGCGGAATGGTGAAGGGGTTGACGTCGATGTCGCCAATCGAAAATCCGTGCCCGGCGCGGAAGTACTCGACGGCTGGAAGAAAGGCCGGATCGGCCTTCACCTTGGGCGTCTCCGCTTCGGCGCCAGCAGCGAGCTCGGGAGCGTCGGCTTCCATTGAAATTTCGGCGGCAAGATCGTCCACGGCAAGATCGTCCGCGGCATCCGGGTCCGTCTCGGTCATCAGAGCGGTGTGCGCGGGCGCGTGATCGGCACGCGTCGCCTTCTCCCGCTGCACGGTCTCCAGCCATTTCGCATAGGTCATCGTGGTTCGGGGGGTCAGCATCCGTACCCAGGCGCGGTGCGTCGACTCGGTAAAGAACACCGGAATCTTCAGCCGCCGCGCCAGCACCGACAGCCCCGCCACGTGGTCCAGGTGCTCATGCGTGATCAGGATCGCGTCCAGCGCCCCGGGGTCTTCGCCCACCTGCGCCATGCGCTTCATCAGCTCGCGGCAGGACATCCCGGCGTCGACGAGGATGCGCGTCGAGCCTGCGGCGATCACCGTCGCATTGCCCTTCGACCCCGATGCCAGCACCGTCATCCGCACTAGTTAAAAATACTCTCCCCGCCTGTGACTAAATAGGTCGGGAACCAAGGACAGTTCTCAGTTCTCAGTTCCCCTGGCCGAACCGCCTTTGTTTTTCCTGACAACTGAGAACTGAGAACTAACAACTAGCTCTTCGCCTTCAAGGGCGCTATAAAATTCACCACCGACCGCATCACCAGCTCGTCGCGCTGGTTGAACACCAGGGTGGCGGACTTGATCACCCCAATCTCCGGCCTGGAGGTCGACCGCCGCGCCGAGAGAATCTCGGTTTCGGTACGCAGCGAGTCTCCGGGCCGCACGGGCTGCGTGAACTTGATCTCGTCCACACCGGCGCCAATCATCCCGCCAGCCACGTGCATCGACTCCACGCGCAGGCGCATCGTGATCGCCGCCGTCATCCAGCCCGACGCCGCCAGCCCCTTGAAGAACGTCTTCTCCGCCGCAGCCTCGTCCAAGTGAAACGGCTGCGGATCGTACTTCGCCGCAAACTCCTTGATCTCCTCCGCCGTCACCTCGTAGCTGCGAATGGAGCGAATCTTCATCCCCGGCTGCAAATCCTCAAAATACAACTCGTCCGCCAAACTGTCCTCCCGAAATCATTCGTAGTGATAAAACCCGCGCCCGGACTTTCGCCCCAGCCAGCCAGCGTCCACCATCCGCACCAGCAGGGGGCACGGCCGGTACTTCGGGTCGCCGATCCCGTCCTCCAGCACCCGCATGATATCCAGGCAAACGTCCAGCCCGATAAAGTCCGCCAGCGTCAGCGGCCCCATGGGATGCGCCATTCCAAGCCGAAAGATCTCGTCGACCGCCTCCGCCGTCGCGACGCCCTCCATCACCGCGAACATGGCCTCGTTGAGCAGCGGCATCAGCACGCGGTTGCTTACGAACCCGGCCGCATCGTTCACCTCCACCGGCGTCTTTCCAGCCGCCAGCGCCAGCTCGCGCACGGTCGCAAAGGTCGCATCCGACGTCTGCAGCCCGCGAATCACCTCCACCAGCGCCATCACCGGCACCGGGTTGAAGAAGTGCATGCCGATCACCTGCGTAGCCCTTCCCGTCCCTGCGGCCAGCTTGGTTATCGAAATCGAGGACGTATTTGTCGCCAGGATCGCCTCGGGTCCCAGCAGCTCGTCGAGCTCGCGAAAGATCTCCTGCTTCACCACCAGCCGCTCAGTCGCCGCCTCGATCACCAGCGTGCAGCCGCTCAAATCCTGCGGCCGATGCACCGGCCGAATCCGCGCAAAGATCTTCGGCGCCTCCGCCGGATCAATCTTCCCCTTGGCGGCCTCGCGGTCAAGGTTGGTGCGAATCGTCGCCAACCCCTTTTCCAGCGCCCGCTCACTCATCTCGTACAGCGAAACCTCGAATCCCGCACGCGCGAACACATGCGCAATGCCGTTGCCCATCGTCCCCGCGCCCACCACACCCAACCGATGCTCCGTAACACTCATCCAACGTCTCCCTGAACTAGCGAAATTCCAGCACCCTCCACTATACGTCCGACCGCGCAGGAGGGATCACCCCCGTCGCGCCGTCCCTGCAACGCAAACGAGTTTAGACTTGTCTCCGGAGCCACGCCTTGTCCAGCACGACCTTCCGCATCCTTCAGGACGACAACCTCACCGCGCTGCGCGAGCTGCCCGACGCGAGCGTGGAGCTCATCTACGTCGATCCTCCGTTCAACACCGGGGTGACCCAGAAGCGCACCCGCATCCGCACCGTTCGCGATGCCGATGGCGATCGCACCGGCTTCGGCGGCCAGCGTTACCGCACCGAAACTCTGGCCTCCGCGCCAATCTATGCGGACATCTTCGACGACTACATCGGCTTCCTCCGCCCGCGTATGATCGAGGCCCACCGTGTCCTGACTTCCACCGGCTCTCTCTTTTTGCATATCGATCCGCGCGAAGTTCACTACTGCAAGGTCATGCTCGACGAGGTCTTCGCACACGCAGGCGGCGCCGGCCGCGCCTGCTTCCAGAACGAGATCATCTGGGCGTACGACTACGGCGCGCGTGCCACCAAGCGCTGGCCCGCCAAGCACGACAACATCCTCTGGTACACGAAAGATCCCAGGCAGTACACCTTCCACCTCGACGCCTCCGACCGCATTCCCTACATGGCGCCGGGCCTGGTGGGTGCCGAGAAAACCGCGCGCGGCAAAACGCCCACCGACGTCTGGTGGCACACCATCGTTCCAACCAACGGCAAGGAAAAGACCGGCTATCCCACGCAGAAGCCGCTCGGCATTCTGGAGCGCATCGTGCGCGTCCACAGCAATCCTGGCGACACAGTCCTCGACTTCTTTGCCGGCTCCGGCACCACCGGCGTCGCCGCTCTGCGCAATGGTCGCAGCGCCCTTCTCATCGACCAAAGCCCCGAGGCCTGCGACCTGATGCACACGCGTCTCGCCGCCGCTGCGCCGTTAGGCACGACCCACGCCAAGAAGAAGCGGCCCGGACAATAGCCCGGGCCGCCGCTCGCATCGTACCGTCTTGCACTAGGGCGCCAGCGCGGCCAGCAGTCCAGCGTTGGGGCTTCCCCATCCAGTCACCAGGTCATAGCCAGTGACCGCCGTGTAGCTTCCAGACTTCCCGCTCGCAATATCGTGGAAGTCTGCATCATAAACCGACGTCACATTCTGCGCGTAGATGGTCGGATTGATGAACCCGATCGTCCCTTTGCCCTGTGACGCCAGCTGCTGATTCACGAGCGCGATATATGCCGCCCACATCGGAGCCGCGAAGCTGGTTCCGCCGTAATCATTGGCCAGACACGCTGTCTGGTCCGCGCAGGTGTAGAACGTGAAGTTGGCATTCGCGGACACATCCGGCCCATTGCGGTAGGTCGTCGATCCCTTGTTGCTCGTGTTGATCACGCCCGCCAGCTTCTGCCACGAAGGAATCGCGATCTTGTCTGGCGAGATGCCGCCGCCGCTATCCACCCAGGCCGTCTCTGACTTCCACGGGCCACCAGCGCTCGCCGTAATCAAGTCCGTTCCGCCGACCGAGACAACATAATCGTCGTCCGCAGGCCAGGCCTCAACTCTCCGCGACCACGTCGAGCTGTCGCCCGAAGCGGCAAAGAAGTTCTGACCCTGCGCGGCCATCTTTTTGAAGTAAGGATCGAGCGTCGAAGGATCAGCCGGCGTCCATCCCCACGAGCAGCCGATGGTGGTCGGCAGCGGGCTGTGCGTCGTCATCGCTGCAATGATGGCCGTGTCCGTCGATCCTACATACATCACCAGGCTGGACAGCCCGGGAGCCATGCCCAGCGCCTGGGTCATGTCCAGGGTCTGCTCGGTATCATCGCAGTTGCCGCCGGCCCTCGTGTACACGCACGACGTGCTCGTCCCGTCCGTCGAGATCACCGACACCGGCACCTTGTTCGTCTGCTTGACGTTCGTATAGTACGTGGTGAGATCGGCGAGATCGGTTCCCAGGTACTCAAATAGACCGAGGTTCTGTCCCGCGCCAGTGAGAGTTCCGGTGCCATAGTACGCCGCGCGCATGTCGCTGCCGAGGAACGAAGCTGAAGGCCCCGATCCAGTCGTCGCATGCGACACCACGTCTTTCACATCCATCCCATGCGCCGCCGCATACTCGCTGCGGCTCTCCAGCAGCCGGTGCGGAAGCGAGTAGTTATCCAGCCCCGAAACATGCCACAGCTCAAAGGACAGATCGGTTGTCGGCTCTGCATCTGGAGCATAAAATTCCCGGTTCTCCGTCGGATGCCGATACGTCATCATGTGCACATGAAACGCGCTCTCCACGGCCGAAACCGGACTTCTCACCTGGACGTCCATCTCGTCGCGCGACCCGCCAGTCACCGTAAATCCGTTGGTCTCCGCGAACTGCACCACCGCCTCGTATTGCGCCTGGCTCGGTCCGAACTTCGCGGTAAATTCCTTCGGCGTCAAAAACTTGTGGAACGACGAGCTGCCCGGGTCGTACACGTCACTCAGAAAGCTCTCCAGGCCGTCTGGATCGCTCAGCGGCAACACTAGGTTCAGATTCATGATTTGACTCGAGGCAAGCCTTCCGACAGGCTGCGCCTCCCCGCTCGAAACCGCTTCCCGCACATGCCGCGTCTTCATGGACTGCGCCTGTGCCCCGATTGAAATCATCGACAAGCCTGCAACGGTGAGACATAGAATTCCCGATCTACGCATAGTGGATCTCTCCTAACGTGGAATAGTCGTATTCTTTTGTAGCTTGACTTGCGGTCAATGATGGGCTGCAAATCAGAGACTGTCAACGAGTTATTCGATTACCTTGGGATGTATCCGGAAACGACGTGCGCACCGAACTGCGCCACCGCACCGCATACGTACCCCGCAAACCTGCATCAAAGGAAAGTTGAAATCTTAATCGGTAACCACCCAAAGGTCGCTCATGCCCACAAGAGCTGAGCATCCCACCGCAAAACACGAAAGCAGCTCAAGGAAACCATGAAGATCGACTCCGCCAAATTTCGAGTGCATCCACACACGGACATCAAACTCAGCAAAACACCGACAAAGATTGAGCCCTTCTACAAATCCGAGAAGAAATATCGCGCCCTTCTTGAGGAGCACGTCTCCGCGCTCAGCGATCAACAGGAGCTCCTCTATGGCTCCGACCGCTATGCGCTCCTGCTGATCTTCCAGGGCATGGATGCCTCCGGCAAGGATGGCGCCATCCGCCACGTCATGAGCGGCATCAACCCGCAGGGCTGCGACGTCTCAAGCTTCAAGCAGCCCAGCGCCGCCGAGCTGGAGCACGATTTTCTGTGGCGCACCTACTGCCGGCTTCCCGAACGCGGCCGCATTGGCATCTTCAATCGCTCCTATTATGAGGAGGTCCTGGTCGTCCGCGTCCACCCCGAGATCCTCAAGAACGAAGGCCTCTCCGAAGAGCTCCGCAACGACAAAAATATCTGGAAGGACCGCTATCGCTCCATCGTCGACATGGAGCGCCACCTCTACCACAACGGCACACGCACGATTAAGTTCTTCCTCCACCTCTCTAAGGAAGAGCAGCGCCAGCGTTTCCTCTCGCGCATCGACGACACCGCGAAGAACTGGAAGTTCAGCGTCGCCGACATGCAGGAGCGTAAGTACTGGGATCAGTACACGCATGCCTTTGAAGACTGCCTTAATGCCACCAGCACGCCCAACGCCCCGTGGTACGTTGTCCCCGCGGACGACAAGGAAAATGCGCGGCTCATCATCTCCAGCATCGTCCTCGATACGATCAAGAGCCTCAAGCTCTCGTTCCCGAAGACCACCCCGAAGCACCGCGCCGAACTCCTCGCCCTGCGCAAGCAACTCAAAAAGTAGCGCTGCCTAATCCGCGAGCTCATCCGCCAGGTGCAGCCACTTGTCCAGCGTCGCAATCCCGCGCTCGATCTCTTCCTTCTCAACGATCAGCGGCGGCGCAATCACAAAGTGGCTCACCCACGCCTGGATGATCACGCCATCGGCCAGCGTCTTCGCGGCAATCTGATCGACCAGCAGCGGCTTGCCCGAAACCTTGTCCGTGTACGTGTTGAACGGCTCCTTCGTCGTCTGATTCTTCACCAGGTCGACCGCCCAGAAGAGCCCCTTGCCGCGCACGTCGCCGACGCTCTTGTGCTTCGCCTTCAGCGCCTGCAGCTTCTCCGCAACAAACGGCTCCAGCTCCTTCGCGCGCTCCACCAGCTTCAGCCGCTTCATCTCGTTGATCGTCGCCACGGCCGGCCCCAGCGTCATCGGATGCGCCTCGTACGTATGCCCGTGCGCAAAATAATGGTCCTGAAAGAAGTCGCCAATCTTCTCGCTGGTCGCGCACAAACCCAACGGCACATAGGCCGACGTAATCCCCTTAGCGGTCGTCAGAATGTCTGGTGTCACGTTCCACAGATTCATCGCGAACCACTCGCCCGCGCGCCCCCACCCGCTCATCACTTCGTCGGCAATCAGCAGCACGCCCGTCTCGTCGCACACCCTGCGCAGCTTCGGCATGTACTCTTCCGGCGGCACAATCACACCGTTGGTCCCAACGATCGGCTCCACCAGCACCGCCGCCACATCGCTCTCATTCCGAATCATGTGCTCGAGGTAATCCACGCACGCAACACCGCACTCCGGATACGTATGCTTAATCGGACACTTGTAGCAGTGCACCTCCGGCCCAAAGATAATCCCCGGCCCCTTGCCGCGCGGCTCCATCGCCCAGCGCCGCGGATCACCCGTCGCCGCAATCGCTCCAGCAGTAGAGCCGTGATAGCTGCGATACCGCGCAATCACCTTCGTCTTGCCCGTATACATCCGCGCAATCTTGAACGCCGCCTCATTCGCATCGGTTCCCGACGTCGTGAAGAAAAACTTGTTCAGCCCCTTCGGCAGCACCTCGAGCAACAGCTTCGACAGCTCCGCGCGAGCCGTCGTCGCATACCCCGGCATCGCGTACGCCAGCTCCTCCGCCTGCCGCTTAATCGACGCGATCACCGCAGCATTCTTATGCCCCAGGTTCATGCACATCAGTTGCGCCGAGAAATCCAGGTACTTCTTCCCGTTCGCGCCGGTGATGGTGCAACCCTCAGCGTCGACGATGTGCATCGGGTTCCAGCCCTTCTGGAACCTCCACGTGCCATAGTTCGTCTCCCGCGTAATCTGCACCACCTCATCCGAGGTCATCGCCGCGCCCTTCTCCAACACATCGCTAGGACTCATATCTCAAACCTTCCGCTTCCGCCAACGCCTTGCGATGGCCAATCATCATCAAGTAATAGATTGCTCCCGAAAGGAAGAATCCGACAAACCACGCGTAGTCATAAAGAAATGACAAACTCGACACAAACTTCCCCACCAGCGCGGCAAACACACCCACCACCAGCGCCACAATCGCCGCTGGATTCAACCCATTCCTGTACTCATACATCCCACCCCGCCGATACAGCGAGTAGGTATCCAGCCGCGTCCCGCGAATCAGAAAGTAGTCCGTCACCATGATCCCCGCCACCGGCCCCAGCAGTCCCGAGTAGCCCACCAGCCAACCAAACACGTAGCTCCCAAACGTAGCCATCAGCTTCCACGGCATCATCGCGAGGCCCAGAAAACCAGTGATCATCCCGCCCGTACGAAAGCTGATCAGCTTCGGCGCGAGATTCGAGAAATCATTCGAAGGCGAAACCACGTTCGCCGCGATGTTCACATTCAACGTCGCAATCAGCAGCCCCACCAGTCCGAGAAAGGCAATCCACGGCTGGTGAAATCGACCCAGCAGCGTGACCGGATTCCATATCGGCTCTCCAAATACCACCGTCGACGCCGACGTCACGGCAATCCCAATAAACGAGTACAGGACCATCGCAACCGGCAGCCCAATCGCCTGCCCCACAATCTGCGATTCCTGCTTCTTCGCATACCGCGTGAAGTCAGGAATATTCAGACTCAACGTCGCCCAGTACCCCACCATCGCCGTCAGCGAAGGAAAGAAGAACTTCAGAAACCCATGCGTCGATGTGAACTTGCTCGGCGTCGAAAGCATCGGTCCAAACCCGCCCGCCTTGTGCAGCATGAATCCCAGCAGCGCCAATCCCAGAACCAGCATCAGCGGCGCCGAAAAGCTCTGCAGGAACCGTATCGACTCCACTCCCCGCCACACCACCACCATGTTCAGCGCCCAGAATCCCAGGAAGCAAACCCAGGTCACGCCCGGCATCCGCGCCGTTGCAGGCCACAGCACCGCAACCATCGCCGCAATCGCCTGGCCGCCAATCCAAGTCTGAATCCCAAACCATCCGCACGCCACAATCGCGCGCAGCATCGCAGGAATATTCGCGCCCACGGGCCCAAAGCTCGCCCGCACAAACACCGGAAACGGTATCCCATACTTCGCGCCCGCATGCGCATTCAGCAGCATCGGCACCAGCACAATCAAATTCCCCAGCAGGATCGTCCCCACCGCCTGTTTCCAGTTCATGCCGCCAGCGATCAAGCTCGCCGCCAGCATGTACGTCGTCACCTCCATCGACATCGAAAACCACAGCGCAACGTAGTTATACGTCCCCCAGGTGCGCTGCGCCGGCATCGTCGGTGCGAGATCATCGTTATACAGCCGCGCATCCGGTGCGTACTCCCCCGCCAAGTCGTCGCTCGCAATTTGGCCGCTGCCAAATTGGTCGCTGTCGCCCGTGACATTCGCCAACGGCCCACTCAACCCATCCCTCCGCCATTGGCTTCACGCTTCACAAACCGGCCGCGGCCGGTCGCTCCCAAAAACTTCCCTGGCGCTGCAACGTTGTCCACCACCAGCTCACCGCGCGAGTACACCTTCGCCGCATTGCCCCTCACCTTCCACCCCTCAAACATCGAGTAGTCGGTCGCCATGCATTGTGTCGCCGCAGAAATCGTGTATTCCGCCTTCGGATCCCACAGCAGAATATCCGCGTCCAATCCCTCCGCAATGCGCCCTTTGTGCCGCTCCATGCCGAAGATCTTCGCCGGGTTGGTCGCACTCAGCGCGACAAATTTCTCCGGCGAAATCTTCCCTGAGTTCACGCCGAAGTGCCAAAGAATCTGCAGCCGATTCTCCACTCCCGGGCCGCCGTTCGGAATCTTGCGAAAGTCTCCCCGCCCCAACTCCTTCTGATCCGCGAACCGGAACGGGCAATGATCAGTCGACACCACCGCCAGCGATCCATCCGCCAGCGCCTCCCACAGATACTCCTGGTTCCACTTTTCGCGCAGCGGAGGCGTAAACACATACTTCGCCTCCTCCCAGCTCTTGCCCGGCATCTGGTCCTCAATCGACAGCACCAAATATTGAATGCAAGTCTCCGCCAACGCCTTCGCCCCACGCCCCTGCATGAACTTCAGCGCCGCCAGCGAATCCTCGTTCGACAGGTGCACAATGTACACCGAAGCCCCCGCCATATCCGCCAACGCAATCGCGCGATGCGTCGCCTCCGCCTCTGCCTTCGGGCTTCTCGACAGCGCGTGATAATGCGGCTCCGTCTTCCCTTCCGCAATCATCTGCGCCACCACGACATCGATCGCGCTGCCATTCTCCGCGTGCACGCAGCAGAGGGCCTTCAGCGCCGCGGCCTTCTGCATCACCTTGAACATCAGCGCGTCGTCAATCATCAGCACGCCGGGATAGGCCATGAACAACTTAAAACTCGAGATCCCCTCAGCGACCATCTCCTCCATCTCGCGCAGTCCCTGCGCGCCGTCGCCCGGCCCCAGGTCCGTCACCGCCATGTGCAACCCGTAATCCACGCAAGCCTTCCCGCGCGATTTCGCCCTCCACACATCGAACGCCTCGCGCATGGTATGCCCCTGGCTCTGCAGCGCGAAATCAATCAGCATCGTCGTTCCGCCCACCGCCGCCGCCTGCGTGCCGGTGGTGTAATCGTCCGCCGAAGTCGTCCCGCCAAACGGCATATCCAGATGTGTATGCACGTCGATTCCACCCGGCATCACCAGCAGACCCGTCGCGTCCACCACCTCGTGTCCGTTCTCGTTGATGCCAGTCCCGACGCGCGCAATCATCTCGGCCGAAATCAGCACGTCCATCCGCTTCGACTCCGTTGCGCTCACCACCGTGCCATTCTTAATCAGGATTCCCATAGCCGCTCCCTACGCCTTCACACTCTCCGCACGCGCCACGCGTTCCGCCCAGGTCTCAGGGCACAATCCGGTATCCACGCGCTCCATCGTGATGCACTCCGGCACCGGACAAACCAGCGAGCACAGATTGCACCCCACGCACTCGTCTTCATCGACACGCGGAACTCTCTCCAGCGGCGTAACCGCGCTATTGGACCCGTCGCCCTGCAGATCCAGCTTCGGAATCGGCGTGGTCACGATAGTCTTCACTGACTGTGCAAACACCATCGCCGGTGTCGGCTTGCCGTGCGGATTCGGCTCGTGCTGCGCATAGCGCGGATCGGTTCCCTTCACCGGCTGCTCCATGCCGCCGTCCATGCGGTCGAGGTGAATGCACTGGTGTGCTCCATCCCAGCAGGCGGTGTAGCAGAGCTGGCAGCCGATGCACTTGGCTTCGTCGATCGCGGCGACCACGCGGAAGTTCAAATTCAAATGCTTCCAGTCGCGCATATTCGGCAGCGACCGTCCGCGGAAATCCTCGATCGTCTCGTAGCCCTTGCGCCGCATCCACCCAAGCAAGCCATCGCCCATGTCCTCGACAATGCGATAGCCGTAGTGCATCGCGGCCGTGCACACCTGCACCGTCCCAGCGCCCAGCAGCATGAACTCCGCCGCATCCTGCCACCCGCCAATTCCGCCGATCCCACTCATCGGCAGCGCCGCCAGCGGATCGCTCATCACCTGCTGCACCATGTTCAACGCAATCGGCTTCACAGCGGGTCCGCAGTACCCTCCATGCGAACTCTTTCCATCCACATTCGGCCGCGGTTCCAACGTGTCCAGGTCAATGCCCGTGATCGAATTTATGGTGTTGATCGCACTCAGCGCATCCGCTCCCGCACGCCGTGCCGCACGCGCCGGCATGCGTATGTCCGCGATGTTCGGTGTCAGCTTCACGATCACCGGCGTGCGCGCCTTCTCCTTCACCCAACCCGTAATCTGCTCGCAGTACTCCGGCACCTGCCCCACCGCCGAGCCCATGCCGCGCTCACTCATCCCATGCGGGCATCCGAAATTTAACTCGAGGCCATCGACGCCTGCATCCTCCGCGCGCTGCACCATCTCGTGCCACACCTCGCGCTTACTCTCCACCATCAGGCTCGCAATCACCACGTGTTTCGGATACCGGCGCTTCACCTCCGCCATCTCACGCAGGTTCACCTCCGGCGGGCGATCGCTGATCAACTCAATATTGTTGAAGCCCATCATCTTCTGCCCGTTCCAATCAATCGACGAGTAGCGCGAGCTCACATTCGTTACCTGCTCGCCAATCGTCTTCCACACCGCGCCGCCCCACCCCGCATCGAACGCGCGCATAATCTGCTCACCGCAATTGGTCGGCGGCGCGCTTGCCAGCCAGAACGGATTTAGGCATTTGATTCCCGCAAACGCAGTCTCAAGCGTTGGCATGGTTTCCCTCCAACTTCGCCGCCAGCCACACCGCAATTCCAATCCCCGCCCGCTTTCCATCCGCAACCGCGTCCACCACCTCGCGTCCTCCATTGGTGCAATCCCCGCCCGCAAAAAACTTCGGGTTCGACGTCTGACCCGTCTCGCGATCGATCACAATTCGTCCCCGCTCCAGCCGCACCTTGCCCGTATCCTTCCCAGCCGCCGCGCTCACAAACTCCGCATGCGTCGCCTGGCCGATCGCCATCACCACCAGGTCCACCTCAAGCAAAATGTGATGATCGGCCTTCGGCACCAGCGATCCATCCTCGGCCGACTCAAGCTGCGCCAGTTCCAGCGCCTCCACCTTCTTCTCGCCCACCACCTTCACCGGCGTCACATGCCACAGAAATCGCACGCCCTCCTGCCGCGCATGCTCATACTCAAACGAGAACGCCGACATCTGCTCCGACCCGCGCCGGTACACCATGTGCACCTCCTTCGCGCCCAGCCGAACGGCCGCATTCGCCGCATCAATCGCCGTATTGCCAGCGCCAATCACGGCCACGCGCGACGGCACGCCCTGCAGCTTCCCGCTCTTGTACCCCGCAATAAAATCGAGCGCATTGGTCACACCCTCAAGCTCTTCGCCCGCCACGCCGAGCTTGTGGATGGCACCCAATCCCATCCCCAGAAACACTGCGTCGTACTTCGCCTCCAACTCGGCGAGCCTTTCCACCCCCACAACCGTCTCAAAGTGAAACTCCACGCCCAACTGCGCCAGCATGTCGATCTCGCGCAGGCTCTCGGCCAGCGGCAGTTTGTACTCGGCGATGCCATAGGTATTGAGCCCACCCGGCAGCGGCCGCGCATCGAAGATCTCCGCGCGAACACCGCGCCTGCGCAACTCCGCCGCGCAGGCCAAAGACGCCGGCCCACCACCAATCAGCGCGACTTGCTTCCCCGTATCGCTGCCCGGCGTAAAGGGCAATGGATCGCCGCTCGCATGCAGCGCATCCATCGCAAACCGCTGCAGCCTGCCGATCTCAATCGGCTGTTTGTTGTACCGATGCATCACGCACGCGCCCTCGCACAGCACCTGCACCGGGCAAGCCCGCGAGCAGCTAGCCCCGAGAATATTCGCCTCCAGGATCGTCCGCGCCGACCCTTCCAGGTTCCCACTCGCAATCTTCTTGATGAACTTCGGCACATCGATGTGCGTCGGACAAGCCCCCATGCACGGCGCATCGAAGCAATACAAACAGCGCAGCGCCTCGGTGACCGCAGCGGTCTGCTCCAGCGGCGGATGCAGGTCCGCAAACCGCGCCGCAACCTCCGCCGTTCCCCCTGCCTTCGAAAAAAAGTTGGTCGCCTCACTCATGGGAACGCGCACATCTCCTTCTCAAATCCGCGGCCGACCCGGTCCAGGCCTGCAGGATGCCGGGGCTGTTGGATGAAGGTTAGATTATGCACCATCCGCACCGAAAGTGGGAGCGCTAACCCCGGCTCCTCATGCCCGCTGCTGCCCGATCCACGCCATCGTCTTCTCACTCAGACGCACAAACGCCGCCACGGCCTGCTCCAGGTGCTGGCGCTTGGTATCCTCCGCAGCATTGTGGCTAAGTCCCTTCAAGCTCTGCACAAACATCATCACCGTAGGAATCCCCAGCCGCGCCACCTCCGCCGCATCATGCAAAGGCCCGCTAGGAAGCCGCTCGCTGGTCCCCACCGTCTCCACAATCGCCTCTTCGGCCAGCGAAATCAATGCCGGCGAAAACGGTATCGGCTCAATCGACCAAATCTTCGCCCACTCCACCGAGCACCCCTCCTCCTGCGCAAACCGCTCGCTCGCCGCCCGCGCCTCGCGCAGCATCTGCGCCAGCACCTCTGCGTCGAGATCCCGCATATCCAGCGTCGCCTCGCACCGCCCCACCACCGCCGTCACAATCCCCGGAAACGTCTTCACGCTCCCCATCGTCGCCACCGCCTGCGGATGTTTCTTTGCAATCGGCCGAATCTCCAGCGCCAGCTTCGCCGCCGCCGCCAGCGCATCCCTCCGCACCTCCATCGGCGTCGACCCCGAATGCGCCTCCTGCCCCCGAAACGTAATCGCCCACCGCTCCACGCCCTTGGTCCCCTGCACCACCGCCAGCGCTTTCCCCAGCCGCTCAAGAATCGGCCCCTGCTCAATATGCAGCTCGATATACGCCGCCAAAAGCTTCTGCTCGCACACCGCGTCCCCCACGCGTTCGACATCCACGCCACACGCCGCCAGCGCAGCCTCGAGCGTGACACCGTCTTTATCCGTTCTCCCCCGATCGGCCTCCACCGTCGCCTTGCCCGCAAACGCCGCCGACCCAAACAAGCTGCGCCCAAACCGCGCACCCTCTTCATCCGCCCAGTCCACCACCTTCACCGTCACTGGAGGCCGCCCGCCATACACCTCTGCCGCATGCGTCAGCACCTCCAGCCCCGCCATCACGCCCAGCGCCCCATCCAGCCACCCGCCATTCGGCACCGAGTCCAGATGGCTTCCCACCACCAGCGCCTTCGCACTCCCCCCCGCGAGCGTCACCCAATGATTCCCCGCAGCATCGTAGTGCGCCTCCAGCTCCGCGCCCGTCGCCGCGCTCACCGCCTTCAGCTTCTCCTCGAACCAGGCCCGCGCCTTCAACCAAACCGGCGACCACGCCACCCGCTGCGCCCCAAACTCATCCGCCGTGAGCGCCCGCAGCTCCTCAAGATTCGCAATCACCCGCCCCGCATCCACCATCCCAGCACCTCACCCCCCCAACCTAGCACGCAACCAAAAGGAGGGGCCACCCGTACCCGGCGGCCCCTCGCTTTCTCTACCCTCTATCCCCAGCCCTACTTGCTTCCCGGAGGCACAAGCCCATTCATCCGCAGATACTCCACCAACTGCCCATAGTGATCGTAGCCGTGCGCGACGCCAAAGGCCGCCAAGGTCGCGCGCGTTCCCTGTCCGTCCACCGGCTTGATGGGCAGAAACGCATTCTCGGGTGTGATCGTCGCAATCGCCTTGTGCGCAAACGCGAACGATGCCGCCAACGCAGCGACCGCCTCATCCTTGGTCTTGATATCTCCCAGCGCCTTCATGTCGACATCCGGCTTCATCCCGCCCACCGCCGAATAGAAGTAATAGTTAGCCTCCGCCACATGCGTTACCTGCTGCACAAACGTCCGCACCGTATCGAACTTCACGCCCTGCCCGGGGGCAAAGATCGCAGCCGACGGCGCGAAGTTGTATTTGTCCGCGGGCATCGTCTTTACCACGCCCATCGCATCGTTCTCATACAGGCTCAGCAGCGCATCCAGCGCCTTCGCCGGCGAGGTCGAGCCCATCTTCATCGGCTCATCCATCTTCATCTGCGCGCTTGCTGCTACAGAACCTACGCCTGCCAGGCAACAAGCGCCCAGCGCCAAACCCATCGTCATTATCTTCAAACGCATTGCAATCACCTCGGTTCAAATTCCGTTCCTAAAGCACATCCAGCCTAGCAGTCCCCCCTTGCACCCGGCATAAAAATATTCCCGAGCGAAATCCCCGCTCGCCCGTCTTTGGCTGTAGAGGTTAATCATGGCATCAAGCGGTCGGTTGGATTTGCCCAGCCACTGGGAAAGGCAGTGGGACGTGGCGTTTGTCTCGGCGGAAGCCGCATCGGAGACAGACCTGACGGCGCTCGTTCAGACCTACTCCGCGCTGCTCTTCCGCGTCGCCCATTCCATCCTCCGCAACCGGGCCGAGTCCGAAGACGTCGTCCAGGACGTCTTTCTCCGCGTACTCGAACACCAGAAGAAGCTACCCGCCATCCTTGACCTCCGCGTGTGGCTCGTCCGCATCACCTGGAACCTGGCTATCGATCGCCGCCGCCGCATCCGTCCCGACCAGCTCGACGAGCCCTTCGCCGACTCCCTGATCTCTCGCACCGCCCCCGCCGACCAGGCCCTCTCCGACGCCCGCCAGATCTCCGCCACCCTGCGCGAAATCGAGCGCCTCCCCAAACCCGAGCGCCACGCCCTGCTCCTCTCCGCCATCGACGAGCTCAGCATCTCCGAAATCTCCACCATCCTCCACCGCTCCGAATCCGCCGTCCGCGCCCTGCTCTTCCGCGCCCGCACCCGCCTCCGCGAACGCCTCGAGAAGCATGACCGCCTCGAGAAGCATGAACGCCTCGAGAAAGGAACCTCCGCATGAACTCCCAACCCGCCAACACCTATCCCGACGCCCGCATCGACCAGGTCCTCAACGCCCTGCGCACCACAGAGCCCCCCACCGGCCTCGAACAGCGCATCGCCGCCCGCCTGGCCCAGGCCGCCGAAGCCCGCACCGCTACGACATCTCCCTTCGCCGCGGCAGCTCAACCCGCCTCCACCTCGCCTTTCGCCGTCATCCTGACCCTGAGCTTGCCGAAGGGGAAGGCCCCCCGCATTTCGTTCGCCCCGGCGAAGTTCTACAGCGCCGCCGCCCTCACCGTCGTCATCGCCCTGACCACCTTCACGCTAGTCCATCACCACTTCTCGGCCAACATTGCCCAAGTCAATTTCAACTCCCACTCCATCCCCGTCGCGCAAAGCCAAGCCGCCCTCACCGGCCTTCAAGGCGCAGACCGTCAGCCCCGCCACACCTCGCCCCCCACCAACCCGGCTCTAGCCGCCGATGCAATCTCCTCTCCACTCCCGCCGTCCGCGCAGGACCCCGAAGCCATCGCCCTCGCCGAAACCCTCGCCCCCAGCCGCCCCGCGCCGCCCATGCCGCTCACCGCGCAGGAGAAACTCATCCAGTCCGCCACCCGCCCCGGCCAGCCCATCCAGCTAGCCGAGCTTGACCTCGCCCGCGCGCCCCACCTCCGCGCCGCCGCCCAGGCCCGCGAGAACGAGGATATGGAGCGCTACGTCAAATCTCTCCTCGCGCCCTTCGCCGTAGCCGACGCGCTTCAACCCACCACCGACTCTCAACCGCAGGAGACCCCCGCTCCCGCGCCCCCAACCTCCAACTCTTCCAACTAAAACTCAACGAACGGAGCCTCACCCAATGACTCGCACGCAAACCCGCCGCACAGGCGCACGATCCCTCATGGCCCTCGCCGCCTGCCTTCTTCCCCTCACCCTCGCCGCCAATGCGCAGGATAATCAGGCGCCCGGCGAAGAGCGCGCAAATCCCTGCGTTGCCATGCGCAACGCCCCCACCCAGACGCGCACCTTCTACCTGACCAACGTGACCCAGCAGACGCAAGGCGCCGAAATTTTGGTCGCCCTCCGCAATTTGCTCTGCCCAACCGTAAAGGTCTATTACGTCGATTCACAAAAAGCCATCGTCATGGAAGCTCCCCAAGCCGAGCTCGAGCGCGCCGACAAGATCATCCACGATCTCAACCTGGCAGTTAAGACCTACCGCATCACCTACACCCTCACGGAGCTCGATGCCGGCAAAACCGTCAGCACCCGACACTATTCCATGCTGCTTGGCGACGGAGAGCGCAGCAGCCTGAAGGAAGGAAATAAGATCCCTGTCGCCACGGGCACTTATTCCAACGGCGCGGCAGCTGCCTCTCCCAGCTCCGAGGTGCAAACCCAGTTCACGTACCTCGACATCGGCATGAGCTTCGATGCCACCCTCGCGGTGTCGGGCAATAGCGTCCACCTGCGCTCGAAGGTCGAGGACTCGAGCCTGGACCAGCCCGTTACCATCGTCGGCGTCACCGAGCCGGTCGTGCGCCAATCCGTCCTGGACGGCACCTCCGTCCTCTCCCTGGACAAACCCTTCATGCTCGGCACCATCGACATCCCCAACACCGCCCGCCACATGGACATCGCCGTCCTCATCGAACAAATCAAGTAACCCGCCCTTCTCCAAAGCCTCACGGTCGCGCAGAATCCCGCGCAGCCGTGAGGTCCTTTTCCCCTGCCATTCGCCACCCAAACCCCGTCCTCTCGACCGAACCCTGAGCGCAGCCGATGGGGAGTGGAGAGACCCCCGGTATTGGCACTTGCACCTGCCCTCGCCATTCTGCCTGCCACTCCCCGAAGCTGCTGCCGTCTATGCTCTACGTCGCGAAACTTGGCAAACTTCGCGCCCTCCGCGTCAAAGCCCTTGCCCTTGCCCTTGCCCTTACCTTTCTTTCTCTCATTCCCCCGGGGAATCTGCTTCTTCCGTTGCCATAGCCTTAGCAAGAAGCTAAAAGCACTCTCCACCGCCCCAAAAAATAAATCGCCCACCCACCCCCCAAAACACCCCAAAATCCGCGTGTCAACCCCCCACGACCTACCAAACCTCACCAAACCCGCGTCCCCACTGCCGATTTCTCTTTCCGCAACGTGGCATAGTTACCCCCACCCACGGCCTACAATAGAACTAGACCTCTAACTCTCAAAAACCATCCAATCCTCCGTGCCTGCCCAGGGCTAACCCCTTTGGATAGGCTACTTTACCGATAAGTCAAATGATTGCCCTACTTTAGCGGAGGGGTAGGGGGATACTTGCGCCCCTAACTGGTTCGTTTTGTTAGACCTGGCAGCAAAGTATGGGGGGAGGGGGGAGGGGGAGGGGGGTACCCCATACCCGAATACAATCGAGCCTATGGACCGCATCTACCTCGACGCCAACGCCACCACCCCCGTCCTCCCCGAGGTGGTCGAAGCCATGCGTCCCTTCTGGTCCGAAACCTTCGGCAACCCCAGCTCCGCGCACCACGCCGGCCAGCGCGCCCGCTCCGCCGTCGACCACGCCCGCACGTCCGCCGCCCGCCTGCTCGGCTGCTCCGCGAAAGAAATCGTCTTCACCTCCGGCGGCACCGAAAGCGACAACCTCGCCCTCGACGGCGTCCTGACTCCCTTTCTCGACAAGCGCCAGCCCGCCCACCTGCTCACCACCGAAATCGAGCACCACGCCGTCCTCTACACCGCGCAAGCCCTCCGCCGCCGCGGCGCAGAGGTGACATATCTCGCTCCCACGCGCAACGGCATCATCGACCCCGAAGCCTTCGAAGCCGCCCTCCGCCCCGACACCGAACTCGTCTCCATCATGTTCGCCAACAACGAGACGGGAGCGATCCAGCCCATCGGCAAGCTGGCCCGCATCACAAAGGCCTACAACCCGGCCATCCTCTTCCACACCGATGCGGTGCAGGCCGCCGGCAAGCTCGCCATCGACCTGACCGGCGCGCTCAAGAACGTTGACCTGCTGTCGATCTCCGGCCATAAGATGTATGCGCCGCAAGGAACCGGCATCCTCTTCGTGCGCAGCGGCGTGCACATCGCTGCTCTGCTCCACGGAGGTCCGCAGGAGCGCCAGCGCCGCGCCGGGACAGAGAACGTTCCCGGCATCGCAGCCCTCGGCCGCGCCTCCGAGCTCGCCCAAACCTGGCTAGCCTCCGACGCGCCAGCCACACTCGCCGCCCTCCGCGACAAGCTCGAAGCAGGCCTGCTCGCCGCCATCCCCAACACCCACGTCAACGGCTCAACCGAACACCGCTCGCCCAACACCACCAACCTCCGCTTCGACAACGTGGACGCCGAAGCCCTGCTCATCGCGCTCGACATGCAGGGCATCGCCGCCAGCTTTGGCGCCGCCTGCCAGTCCGGCGCCACCGAGCCCTCGCACGTCCTGCTCGCAATGGGCCTCAACGCCGCGCAAGCCCGCAGCAGCCTGCGCCTCTCCCTCTCCCGCCTCACCACCACCCCGGAGATCGACCGCGCCCTCGCCATCATCCCTACCGCGGTAGCCCGCCTCCGCGCCCTGTCTTAAAACTCAACGCCGCCCCCTCAAGGAGCGGCGTTGAGTTTCACTACTCACTACCAACTACTCACTTCTTTTACAGATACCACGGTATATTGACGACCACGATCCGCTGGTTGCCCTTGAGCAGCAGCAGCAGCTTGAGCAGCTGGACGCGCTGTCCGTGCAGCAGGTTCTCCCACCAATGGCGCACCACCAGCTCCGGCAGCAGCACGGCGATCTTCCGCCCGGGAAAGTCATCCTCCAGCTTCAGCACGTAGTCCATTAGCGGCGACAGAATTGTGCGGAAGTTGCTCTTCACCGTCACCAGCTCTGGCTCGATCATCTGGCTCGCGCGCACCGGGACAAGCACCATCTCTTCCCAAACCTTGCCCAGCGTATCGGAGTCATCCGAGTCAACGTGCACCACCTTGACCAGCGGACTCATCAGCATCCCAAAACGCATCGCCTTCTCGGTCACCTTGTCCCAATTTGCCATCGGGATCACGACGATTGGCGGCTCGAGGCCGGTCAGCCGCAGCGGCGTTGGATCGATCGTCTCCGCACGCACCCGTGTGTAGTGCCGCTTCACCGCCATCATCAGCCAGATGAGAATCGGCACCAGCAGCGCCGTCACCCAGGCGCCCTCCAGGAACTTCGAGAACAGCAGCACGCACAACGTGACGCCGGTCGCCGTCGCTCCCAGCCCGTTCACAAACATCTTGATCAGCCGGTGGGGAGCGTCCATCGTCTTATGCCAGTGCATCACCATGCCGGCCTGGCTCAACGTGAAGGCAAGGAAGGCGCCGATGGCGTAGAGCGGAATCAGGGCGTCGGTTACGCCCCTGAAGATGATCAGGATCAGCGCCGTCAGCCCGGTCAACGCATAGATGCCATGCGAGAACAGCAGGCGGCGACCGCGCAGCAGGAACACATGCGGCAGATAATCCTTGCCGGCAATGGCGCGCGCCATGCGTGGGAAGTCCGCGAACGCTGTGTTCGCGCTGAACGAAAGCGCCGCCAATACCGCGCCCATCGTCAGGAAGTAAAACCACTGGCGTCCAAACACCGCCGCTACTTCAATCGAGAGCACGCTCTGATACGTTGCAGCGTTCGGATCCATGGCCGTCACGCCGTACGACCGTGCCACGAAGCTCAATCCAAACAGCAGGATGATCAGGATTCCGATAATCACCGTCAAGGTGATGTTCGCATTCTTGCTGCGCGGCTCCTTGAACGCCGTGACGCCGTTCGATACCGCCTCGACTCCGGTCATGGCGGCGCAACCGCTGGAGAACGCCTTGAGCAGCAGGTACAGCAGCAACCATCCGGCCAGCTTGCTAGTCGGGTTATCTACCGGCGGCGGGGGCATCGAGTGCGCTATCGGATGGCCGTGGGTGCTCAGCGACTCAAACACGCCCACCCCGATGGTCGTCAGCAGCGTCCCCACAAACAGAATGGTCGGCAGCAGAAAGACGAAGCCGGTCTCCTTGACGCCGCGCATGTTCACCAGCGCGATGGCCGCCAGGATGATCAGGCACATCCCCATCTGGTGCTGATGCAATTGCGGCCCGTACTTGGTCTCCTGGAAGGCGCTGACCAGCGCCGTGACGCCGGCCGAGATACCCACGGCCGCCGTCAACACGTAGTCGATCATCAGCGCTGCCGCTGCAAACAAGCCAGCCTTGTCACCCAGATTTTCGCTCGCTACCGTAAACGACCCACCGCCGTTCGGATACGCCTCAATGGTCTGCCGGTAGCTGAAATAAAGGATGGTCAGGAGCGTAAGAATCAGCCCGAAGATCGGCAGCAGATAGTGCTGCACTCCCCAGATCCCCAGCGGAATCAGCAGCGTCATCGCTGCTTCGGGGCCGTAGGCTGCACTGGTCAGGCCATCGAGCCCGAAGATCGGAATTCCCACCGCCGGACTGATCTGTGCGCTATGCGCCTCGTCGGACGCCAACGGCCTGCCAAACATTACGTCAAAAAGCTTCATAAACCTCGCAAAATATCGCGCGAACCCGCCGCGGATGGCCGTTGTTCGAACACGGCGCACCGTTAGATATCCTACGACACTTCTGTCAATGCTCCAGATACGATTTTTACAATCTCCTGATCTTTTTCTTACAACTCCTTGATCCGCCGAATCGGTTCATCCGATTTAATCGGCATACCTTTCAGTAAGTTGCACGCCTTCCGCTCGCGAACGCGGCTGAGAACGGCTGCTCGGCCGGCACGCGGCGGCGTGCCACAGCATCCGGTTAGCCCCTTCCGGCGCTTTTAGGTCGTGATGCCTTTCAGATAAGCAAAGCTCGCAGTCATGCTCTCCGTCACCGGGCCGGCAGTCTCATCCTGGTCCAGATACGCATACCGGATTCCCTGCCACCTGGCCTGTGTCAGGAGCTTGGGCCAATCGACGGTGCCCTTCCCCAGCTCCGTGAAGTGCTGCGCCTCAGGTCCCATCGTATAGCTGGTCGTCGCTCCGGGCAGGCGATCCTTCAGGTGAATCAGCTTCACGCGGTTCTTATACGTCTTCATCATCAGACCCGGATTCTGGCCCCCCTGGAGGAGCCAGTAGATGTCCAGCTCAAGGTTTACCAGTGTCGGATCGCTGGCTTGCATCAGCGTCTGCCAACCGGTGAGCCCGTTCTCCTGCACCTTGAACTCATAGCAGTGATTGTGAAACGCAAACTTCATTCCCGCCTGGCTCACCTTGAGGCCCCATGCGTTGAAGTCCGTTGCAGCTTTTTCAAATCCAGCCGACGACGTCCACTGATCCTTCGGGAGCATAGGGCACACCATGTACTTCAGCCCCAGCTGCTTGGCATAATCGATCTTGTCTTCGAACCCCGCATAGTCGAAGTGGGCCGACACGAGGCCCAGTCCTGAATCGTCCACGATCTTCTTCAGTTCCGGCGCCGGGTGGCTATACACCACCGGGTACAGCTCGATCTGCGTAAAGCCAATCTGCTGGATCGCCTTCAGAATTCCGGCCAGGTCCGTCGCCGCCTGTCGCCGAACCATGTACAACTGCACTCCATAGTTCAAATTGCCAGGGTCCTGCCCGAATGCATTACGTGGAAAGCTGATCACACAACCCGCAGCCATCGCGGTCATCTGTAGAAAATCACGGCGCGTCGTCATCGTAGGTTTGCCTCTCTAGTCCTTACGGTCCTTGTTCTGAGTTCGAGACGTCCGTCGCACACAACACGCGCAGGCGGTCCCGTGACCCACCGCGAAACTCTAGTCCCGCATTTCGCTAAGGTCAAACGTACGCATTGACCTTCTCATTACATCCCGCTGCTCAAAAGTGGTACACCACATCCGCCGCCGCCGTGAACTGGTTCCTGCGTGTTCCTACGTCATACGCCGTGTTGTCCCACGCGTGGTCAAATCGAATCTCCGGCCGTATCTGGACCGTCGTTCCGATCCAGTGGTTCCACGACAGTGTCTCTTCGCTGTACTTTCCCGCATACCCCGTTCTCTGACCTTTCTTGTCGTCCAGAAAGTCCGTCCGAAGCGACAGATAATCGTGCGTCCCGAGCTCCTTATTGATGTAGTTCAACGCCGCCCACTCCGGCGCGAAGCATCTCACCTCTCCCGGGAAGCAGTTCGCTCCATTCGTTCCCTTCTCCGGAGCAATCGGCGGCAGCCCATTCACTCCATGCACGCTCGGCACATCCTTCTGGTACATTGCGTACGCCTCGGTCGCCATGTGCCAGCTCTTATTGAACTTGTGATACCAGGTGCCGTCATACATCTGCAGATTGTTGTACGCGTACGTTCCGTTATTGATCCCATTCGCGCAGAGGTAGAAGTTGTTGTTCACGCTCTTGGTCGTATAGTCCACGCACCCGGTAAAGGACGGCTTCGCATCCGGCGTCCAGGGCGCCACATCGTGGCTCGCCGAGATCTCGCCCTGCACCGTCCACTGGTTGTTCAACTGCACCGTCGCAATCGCGCCGGTATCCGTAAACGGGTCCACCGAGTACAGCAGCGAGTGGCTGAACATATAGTTATTCGGCGTCAGCTGGGCTTCGATTCCCGGCACGGAGATGAACCGTCCAATGCGCAAATCCATCCCCTGCGCCACATGGGGGAAGTACAGATCCAGATATTCGAGCACGGGATCGAATCCATATTGGTGATTGTCATCGAGCAACTGCCAGCTCAAATATCCCAGGTCCGTGGTCGACCGATAATCCGTCCCAAAGAAGCTCGTTAGGTGAAACCCCCAATCGAAATGGTCCCGTTGCACGGTATCGGGAAGCCGCTCCAGGTACACCACAACCTGTTGCAGCTCCACGCGGTTGGAGTAGATGTCGTTGGTCTCGGGGTAGTTCCGGTTCTGCGACGTGCTCAGATTCACCGCCGGCGACACCCAGCCATAGAGCTTCGTCCGGCCCTTCGCTCCGTTGATCGCCGTCTGCAACGGATACACATTGCCATCCGACTCTCCAATCGTCGGCGACCCTCCGTAGGACCAGTCCGCGCTGGGAAACGGCGGAGAATCCAGCGGGCTCGGCAGCCCTCGCCTCGGAGCCGCGGGCGCGGCAGCCGCAGCCTTCGCAGCCGTTCCATTCCAGTCGTCGCGATAGAAATCTCCCCACCGCTTCCAGAATCCCTTCGCCTCAGACGTGTCCGCTGCCTGGGCAGCCGCTGGCGGTACGGGCGCATCCGGCAACTGCTGTGCCGCTGCATACGCTGCCCCACCTAATACCGCCAGCAACAACCACCCGACCTTCATCCGCTCCACCGATCGCTTTCGTCTGCCTATCCATCCTACGGCGGCCCATCGAGCGTGGGCGACTGCACCTCGACAAATCGCCCATCCGGTAGCCGGACGACAGTCGGCGCGTACGTGCCCAGCAGCTTGCGCGTCCACCAGATCCCCTGCGTACGCTTCTCCTCCGGCGTGCTGAACCAGTATTGCCACAGCACGGCCCTCACCATCTTCGGAGGCTGAGCAGCAAACGGATTCCCACGAAACAATTCCAGCACATCGTGATCGCCCTCCAGCAAACGCTCCTCCGTCAACGGCACAATCAGCGCACTCTGCCACGTGGTCAGCGAGGCGAACCACAGATTCCAATCGAAGCGCGGCTGATACGGCGCATAGATCCGCGGCCGCTCCGACACATCCTGCGGCTTGAACCGGAACATGTACGGCGTCCAGTTCTTCCCATCATTCGATCCCTGGAACTCAATCTCATACCGATGCGGCGTCATCACGGCGAACAACCCGTATTGGTTCGCAATCCGCAGCGGCTCCAGCGCCGCCACCGGCGAGCTCGGCAGCGGAGCCTCACGCCAGAACATCCACACCATCTCCACTGTCGTGGCATACGCGATCCACGTCAGCATCACCGCCGTCATCGCAACAGCAAGCCCGGACAGACCTTTCAGCGGCTTAGCCTCAATCGCGGTCCGTTCACCCTCCGCCTCGACTCCAGCCCGCCAACGCGTCGGCACAGACCTTCGCAGCGTCCCATCATCCAGCAGCAACACCGCCAGCACCAGCACCAGGTAGTTGAGGAACGCATAGTTCGCGGTAGCAATCACGACGAGCTGCCACACGGTCACCATGCAGAAGCAGGCAATCCTCCACCGCCGTGGCAGAAACGCCATCCACACCAGCAGCAGCTCCATGCCCAGCGTCGCACCCGCCGTCGCCTTCTGAAACCAGTGCGGCAGATGCTGCAGATACCATCCAATCCACGTCGGCAGCGGCCCGTTCTGGTAGTACTCGTACATCGCGGTCAGGTTGCGCCAGGTAGGATCGCCGCTCAGCAGCTTCACCGTGCCCGACTCAAAGTAAATCCGAAACCATTCCCACAGCAGAAGAAACCACGCAGCCCGGATCGCCAGACTTTTTCGTCCCCACCCCGGCCACCATCCTCCCGGCGCCACAAACAACGAGAGAAATCCCGCCTCCAGCAACATCCCATCCGACTGGTACTGCCCAAAGTCCTGCGACACTGCAATGAAGCTCAGGAAGCACACAAAGCAGACCGCCAGTGAGAGCCGCGGCGCCACATTCGCGAACACCAGCACAGACGCCACCAGCCCCACCCACACCAGCGCCATCAGCGCGTGATTCCCACTCCCCCACCACAGCACCGTCGGCGCATACCAAATTCGTAACGCGCCCAGTGTTCGCACCTTCACCAGGAACTCACCGGCCGGCAGAATCCCTTGCGGCCCAATCATTCCGCGAATCTGAAACGCCAGCGCCAGGAACGCCGAAAAATAAATCGCCCCCATCGCGCGGAGGAACACCCAGCGGGCGATCAGCCGATCGGTCGCACCCCCTCGCCGATCGAAAAGATACCGAAGCCACCGCTTGACGCGCATGCTCTTCACTCTCCCTTCGACATCCGCTCCGTTCAGACCCGCGCAGCTCTTTACCGCTGCTCCGCAACCGTGGCTGGCTTCTTCAGCATCGCAATCGCGTCGCGATACCCCAGCTCCGGCGGCACGGGCGTAAAGTCGCTCGCCACTTCATTAATCCTGATGTTCACGGTCTTCACCATCAGCGCCTTCCCACTAAGATTCATCTTCAGCACCGTGGGCTGCCACTCCTCCGCAGTGCCCTCATATTCCTGCTGCAGCTGCATCGAGCCGCCCTTGTCCAGCCGCCCCAATATTCCAAATCCGACCGTTACCTCCTTCACCAGGTGAGCGTCCAGCCGCACCAACCGCTGCTGCGTCTCTTCGATCCACACTTCGCCCGCAAACCCTCGCAGCACGTCCGCCTCAATATTCGGCGTCTCAAACTTTGGGTTTGGCGCAAAGCTCAGGCGATAACACTGGCTGGCGCCACAACTCACCATCCCCTCCAGGTGGTAAAGCTCCGAGTCCGGCAGCATTCCCACCAGCTGATCGATGCGCGCAGCATCTTTCTGCTCGCTCCTGCGCCTCCGCTCCTGCATCTCCGGCGACCGCGACAGTGCATCCAGCCGGTTCATCTCGGCCTGCTCCTGCTCGGGCGTTAATGGCTGACCATTGATCGCAATCAGCCGAGCCACGTCGCCATCTTTGGTCTCGATGATCTCCTTGGTCGTCTCGTGATTTCCGTCCGTCTTGCGCAGCACATACCGCACCGGCCGATGACTCTTCTCTTCCTCCAGCCGCAGTTCCACCGCGCGCCGCACCAGCGCCACCGGGTCGACCGACGCCGTCGCCTGCGCCGCCGCGCTCGCTGCAAACACGCTCGCCACCAGCGCCACGGCCGCGCAACCCGTCACACCTTTACACCTGGCCCAACCGCCACTATCCATCATCGACATGGTCACCGACTCGAAACCATCCAGCCTCAACAATACCTGTTTTTACGCCATTTCATGGTTTGACGAATGAGGCCCTGCGTTGGCAACAGAGCTGACCGAATTAACGCGCCGGGCCTCACGTCGTCATCGTCAGCGTTGCCACCGAATCCGGCGGCAGCTCGATCATTACCGCCCGCTCCCCTGCCTTCACCTGGACCCGCTGCGCATGGGGCAACTCGTTGCGCACCACCATCACGCTCGTCCCATCCGGATTCACAAACCCGAGCGCGTCATCGCAGGTTCCCGACACCTCCACCAGCCGCGCTCCAACGTCCACAAAGTGCGTCAGGTGCTTCAGCAGGTAGAAGTCGTGGTTATAGCGAAACGTCTTCGCCGCCAGATCCACACTCACCAGCGAGTTCTGATTCCATCCCCACGTACTTAGCCCTCCCGCAGGCGTCGAGATGTTCCAATACATGTACCCGCAGGCCCCGTTGCGGAAGTAATCCTTCATCAGCTGCCAGCAGTATCCTGTGTAGCTCCAGCTATTGGAGCCATCGCCGCACTCCTGTTCCGACTGGAAGATTGGCAGCTCCGGATATTCGCGATGAATCTCGGGCAGCGCATTCTTGCCCGCCCACTGCACGCCCACGCCCTTCACCCACCGCGCGGCTTCCTTGTCGTTCATCACGGCTTCCAGCAGCTTGGGATTGCCGCGCTCCAGCGTCCCAAAGAACACCTCCACATCGATCTTCTTCATCTCCGGCCCAAGGTAGCGCAGAAACGCCGCCAGCCCCTGCGGCGTCCACGTGCAGCTCGGAAAATTCTGCGCCGAATTAAATTCGTTCTGCGGCATCACCACACCAACGTGAATCCCTTCGGCGCGATACACCTCAACAAACTTCGCAAAGTAGCGCGCATACGTGTCGAGATATTGAGGCTCCAGGCGAAACATATCCTCGCCCTCATGCCCCACCTGGTCCGGACGAATCCCATTGTCCTTCCATCCCGGACGCGCCTTCGCCTCGGCATAAAAGTTGTTGCGCTTCATCCAGCTCGGCGGCGTCCACGGCGAAGCCCACAGCCGCAGCTTCGGCTGCTTCTTCAGCGCCGCCTGGATAAACGGCACCAGCGTCCCGCGATCATGGTCGATATTGAAGTGCTTCAGCTCAAAATCACCCGGCGTTTCGGCATACGAGTACGCCTCTGTCGCATAATCGTTCGCACCAATCGGCATCCGGCAATACGTGAACCGCGCCCCCGCCTGGGGATCGAACAGCTCATGCATGACGCTGTCCCGATCCTCAGCGCTCAACGCGCTCAGCGACGTCCATCCCAGCTCGTTGAAGCATCCACCAAATCCCTGCATCGGCCGCCCCACCGCCGCGCCCACATTCAAATTCAGCAGGTCCCACCCAAACGTCGGCTTATACAACAATCCCTTCTGCCACGCACTGTCCGCCGTCGTCGTCACCAGCCGGACGCCGTCATCCTGCAAAGGCTGCGGTGCCGGCAACCCCTGCGCTCCCGCAAACTTCCCCGCCAGTCCCATCCCCACCGCGCCCAGCCCAACCCGCGCACCAGCCCGCATCACCTCTCGCCGACTCCAGTTCTTCGCTCGCATCGCCTCGCGCCTCCGCCAATCCACTACACACTATAGCCATCCGACCCATCGCACCGCGCTAAACTATCTCCATGTCGACCCTCGCCACCATCCCCGTCACCAGCATCGCCGGCTCCCCCGCCTCGCTCGCCGACTACTCCGGCAAAGTCCTCCTCATCGTGAACGTGGCCAGCAAGTGCGGCCTCACCCCGCAGTACACCGCGCTCGAAGCTCTCTATCAGAAGTACAAAGATCGCGGCCTCGTCGTGCTCGGCTTTCCGGCCAACGATTTCGCCGGCCAGGAGCCCGGCTCCGATCAGGAGATCGCCAAGTTCTGCTCTACCGACTACCCCGTCACCTTCCCGCTGTTCTCCAAGATCCCCGTCACCGGCCCGGACAAGCACCCGCTCTACGCCGCGCTGATCGCCGCCGCGCCCACCCACATCCCGCATGGCCCATGGCGCGAAAACCTCGCCAACTTCTCCGCCAAGAACGGCTTTCCCCCACCCAATGAGCTCCCCGAGCTCCTCTGGAACTTCGAAAAATTCCTCATCGGCCGCGACGGCAATGTGCTCGCCCGCTTCGCCCCCGACACCCCGCCCGATGATCCCAAAATCACCGGCGCCATCGAGCAGGCCCTCGCCTGACACCCACCCCGGCAAGAGTGAGCAGGCAAACAGCCCTCCGGCATTCGGGAGGGCTGCATGTCGATGGGGCGACGCTACCCCTTGGGGGTCAAGGTTGAGACCTCAACGGTCTCGACTTTCTCCCGCATCCCTTTGGGCAATGGGCTCGTATCAATCTTTGCGTCCGCCTTCAGCTCGTCAGGCGGTGCGGTATTAACGTGCTCCTCGATCAATTCAGCATCGAGAGCTTCTTCAGCATCAGGGCGGTTCGTAATATTTTCTCTCATCGTTACTTCCTCGAAATCGGCTCGCAATTCGTTTCGGATTGACCCAACACCCAATTGACTGGACCACAAAAAATCGTGATTCGATAGTTAGACGCCCTTTCGCCCTCTCGCGAGCTTTAACTTTCGCCGTCCGCGCAGGACTAACTTTCGCCGTTCGCGCAGGACCCTCGCGTCTTCTGGCAACCTGATCACGTATCCTTATCTATACCCGAACCAGAGAGGCTCCCCACACGATGCTCCGTAAGCCGCTGCTTATCACCGCCGCAATCGCCCTCACCGCTCCCGCCTTCAGCCAGGCTCCCATCCGCATTACCGCCGACCTCACCGAAGCTCCCCGCAAGCTCTACCACGCGGAGATCGATCTCCCCGTCAAGCCCGGCCCCGCCACCTTCATCACGCCCGAGTGGATCCCCGGCAACCACCGGCCTACCGGTCCTGTCGCGGACATCACCGGCGTCGTGTTCAGCGTTGACGGCAAGCCGATTTACTGGCGTCGCGACGATCAGAATCTCTACGAATTTCACGTCGAGATTCCCAAGGGTGTCACCACCCTCCACGCGCATCTCGACTGCATCGTCACCTCGCGCGCCGACGATAAGATCGCCGTGCTCGAGTGGGAGAAGCTCATGCTCTATCCCGCCAACATCCCCGTCCGCGACATCGCCATCCAGCCCAGCGTGACCGTCCCCGCCGGCTGGGGCATCGGCACCGCGCTCACGCCCGCCGGCGCCTACGACCCCAACGCCAAGGTCGGCGGTACCACAAAGTTTGAGCCCACCACCGTCGAGCAGCTCGAAGACAGCCCCGTCATCGCCGGCGAGTACTTCCACGAGTTCGCGCTCGCTCCCGAGATCTCGCCGAAGCACTTCATCGACGTTGTCTCCGACCAGCCCGACGACTCCAACCTCCGCCCCCAGCTGCTCGATGAGATCTCCAACCTGGTTCGCGAGACCGGACCCGCCTACAACTCGCGGCACTACCACGTCTACCACTTCCTCCTCACTCTCTCCGACATCGCCGGCGGCGAAGGCCTCGAGCACGGCCAGTCCTCCGACAACGGTGTAGGCGAAAAAGGGTTCGAGTCCCAGAAGGGTCAGCTCGGCGACGCCGACCTTCTCTCCCACGAGTTCACGCACTCCTGGAATGGCAAGTACCGGCGCCCCTACAACCTCTACCAGGACGACTTCGCCAAGATGCAGCAGGGCTCGCTGCTGTGGGTGTATGAGGGCATGACACAGTATCTCGGCAACGTGCTCGCCGCGCGCTCCGGCCTCAAGTCCCAGGCCGCGTACCGTGACATGCTCGCCCTCTCCGCCACGCAGCTCGACTATAAGTCCGGCCGCGAGTGGCGTCCCACGGAAGACACCGCCATCGCCGCCAGCATCCTTCGCGCCGATGGCCCCGCCTGGGGTAACTGGCGTCGCGGCCAGGACTACTACCAGGAGGGCGAGCTCTTCTGGCTCGACGCCGACACCAAGATTCGCGAGCTCACCAACGACCAGAAGTCGCTCACCGACTTCCTCCACATCTTCCTCGGCAAGGGCGGCAATACCGGCCCGCTCATCGTCACGTACAACCGCGAGGAGCTGGTCGCCGATCTCAACACCGTTGTGAAGTTTGACTGGGCGAGCTTCATCCACGACCACATCGACATTGTGAATCCGCACGCTGACTTCGACGGCATCACCCGCGGCGGCTACAAGATCGTCTACCAGGATCACCCGTCCGACAGCCTCTCCGCTCTCATGCACGGCGGCGGTCGTCGCGGCGGCGGCGGGCCCTTCCTCTGGTACTCGCTCGGCCTCCAGGTCAGCGCCGAAGGCACCATCTACGACGTCCGCTGGGGCAGCCCGGCCGACAAGGCCAAGCTCGCTCCCGGCCAGAAGCTGATTGCCGTCAACGGCCTCGTCTTCTCCACAGACGCCGTCCACCAGGCCCTCGTCGCCACGAAGACCGGTGGCGTCCACGCCTCCGAACCCATCCACTTCCTGGTGCAGTCGGAGCAGTACATCAACCCTGTGAACGTCGACTACCACGACGGCGAGCGCTATCCCACCATGGTCCGCGTCGACGGCACCAAGGACTATCTCGACGAGATCACCACCCCCCTGGCCAAGCATCCCGCACCGCCAGCGACCGACACCAAGGAAGACAAAACCAACTAACCCTTACGCAACATGAGCGGGCGCGAAGGCACTCTCCTTCGCGCCCTTTTTCTTGCGCGTTTCTCGCCTCTGGACTCTCGGCTCTGTCATCAGCGCGAATGCTATCCTCTGGCTATGGCCCCACCACCAGGAACCACCCGCCGTGAAATCGAACTTGATTTCATTCGTGGGATCGCCATCCTGATGGTGCTCATCTTTCACTACCGCCCCCACAATCTGCTCATCACCTCGCCTGTCCTCAACCGCATCCAAGGCTTCGGCTGGACCGGCGTCGATGTCTTCTTCGTCCTCAGCGGCTTCCTCGTCGGCGGCCTGCTCATGAAGGAGTGGCAGCGCACAGGCAGCGTCGACTCGGCGCGCTTCCTCAAGCGCCGTGCCTTCAAAATCTGGCCCGGCTACTACGCCTTCCTCCTCGTCGCCACGCTCTTCCACGTCCGCCCGCTGAGCAGCTTCTTCTGGCAGAACCTGCTCAACATCCAGAACTACATCCCCTCCAGTCTCGCGCACACCTGGAGTCTCGCTGTCGAGGAGCAGTTCTACCTCTCGCTCGCCGCTCTCCTCGCACTCTGGACAGCGCGCCACTGGAAACCCTCCACCCTCCTCACCACCTGCATCACGCTCGCCCTTTGCATCGAAGCCCTGCGCGCCATCCTCTCCGCGCACGGCCAACCGGTCTACTTCTACACCCACACCCGCCTCGACGGCCTGCTCCTCGGCGTAGCCCTCGCTGCCGTCCACACCTTCTGGCCCGACTGGTTCCACAAACTCCAGCAGCAACGCCTCCTTCTCCTCGCCATCGTCGCGATCGGTCTCTGGCGTCTCTACGTTGATCGCGACGCCTACCCCGAACCCGACGCCCTCACCAGCCCCTTCCTCATCACCTTCGTCGACTACGCCGCCGCCGCGCTCCTTCTCCTTCTCTACCGGCGCAAGCCCACGCACAGCAGCCCCTACCGCCTCATCGCCCGCATCGGCATCTATTCGTACGGCATCTACCTGTGGCATGTCAGCGTCGAGCGCCCCGTCAACTGGGCTGTCGATCACGTCCCCCACTCCCTCGCCGCCGCCACCTCCACACTTCTTCCCTACGTCCTCGCCATCCCGCTAGGCATCCTCGCGACCAAGCTCATCGAGTTCCCTTTCCTCCGCCTGCGACAGCGCGTGGTCCCTTCGCGCACCCCCGAGCCGCAAATCCCCGAACCCCAATCCACCGCCCAAATCCCGGTAAGCTAAAATCATCCGCATCGCCGTACCACGGAGCCCTCTATGCTCAAATCGCTTCTCGCTGCCGCTCTCCTCACCGCCACCTCCGCTACCGCCCAGACAATGTCCGCGCCTCCCACTACACCCGCACCGGCGCCCGCCTACACCGGCACGCCCGGAGACTACGTCGCCCACGACTTCCACTTCGGCAGCGGCGAAACGCTTGCCCAGCTCAAGCTCCACTACCTCACCCTCGGCACGCCGCACCGCGACGCCGGCGGCCACGTCGATAACGCTGTTCTTCTCCTCCACGGCACTGGCGGCGACGCCCACTCGCTCTTCAACCCGAACTTCTCCAGGGTCCTCTTCGGCCCCGGCCAGCCACTCGACATCCAGAAATATTTCCTCATCTTCCCCGACGACATCGGCCAGGGCGAGTCCTCTAAACCCTCCGACGGGATGCGCATGAAGTTCCCGCAGTACGACTACGACGACATGGTTCGCTCGCAGCACCAGATGCTGCTCGACGGCCTCCACGTCGACCACTTGCGCCTGATCCTCGGCACCTCCATGGGCTGCATGCAGAGCTTCGTCTGGGGTGAAACCTATCCCGACTTCGCCGACGCCCTCATGCCGCTCGCCTGCCTCCCCGTCCAACTCGCCGGCCGCAATCGCATGATGCGCTACATGGCCATCGAGAACATCGAACGCGATCCCGCCTGGAAGAATGGCGACTACACCGCCGAACCCGAGCAAGGCCTGCGCACCGCCAACGAGATGCTGCTCATCATGGGCTCTGCGCCGCTGGTCATGCAGACTAACTTCCCCACCCGCCTGCAGGCCGAACAGTACGTCGACAAAACCCTCGCGCGCATGACTGCCGCCACCGACGCCAACAACCTCATCTACTACGTCAACGCCAGCCGCAACTACGATCCCAGCCCGCACCTCGACCGCATCAAGGTCCCGGTGATGTGGATCAACTCCGCCGACGACTTCATCAACCCACCCGAGCTAGGCATCGCAGAAAAGCTAGTCCACAACATGCCGAACGCGAAGTTCGTCCTCATCCCCATCTCCGACAAGACCCGCGGCCACGGCACCCACACCATGGCCGCCATCTGGCAGAACTACCTCGTCGATCTACTCAACGAATCGGCACCCAAACACTAAATATCTCTGCCCAAAATCCGGGTGCCCCATATCTCGACTCTGAGATGTGGGCATCGCGCGTCAGCGCGACCGCTCCCGCCCACCTCAATGCCGCCTACTCCCTCAACCCCAGACCGACAACGGCTTCATCCACGACTTCGCGAACCACCACATCCTCATCACCCTCCAGCAACCCTGCCATCGCGCGCCCCACCAGCAACAGTACCGGCGCCGGTCCACACCCCATCTCGCCCAACCCCTCCAGCTTCCCCGCCACCCAACTCTGCCGCGCCGTCGCCGCATGCGAGATCGCGCAGCAAGCCACATCTCCCTCAACTCCCGCATCGCGCAGCTCCCGCGCAATCCGTCCCAGATCACGCCCCGGCATATAGATCACCAACGTCGCGTCCTCCGGCAAGTCCCCACGCCAAATGGGCGCAGCATCCTTCCCGTCCGCATGATGCCCCGTGCAGAAGATCAGCTTGCTCGCACTCTTGCGATCCGTCAGCGGCAACCCCAGCGCCGCGCCCGCAGCAAACGCCGCCGTCACACCCGGCACCACCTCGAACCCCACACCCGCCCCACGCAGCGCCGCAATCTCCTCACCCGCGCGCCCAAACACCAGCGGGTCTCCACTCTTGAGCCGCACGACAGATTGTCCCGCGCCTGCCGACTCGATCATCAGCGCATGAATCCCCGCCTGCGTAATCCGCGGCCGGCCACACCGCTTGCCCACACTCGTCACCAGCGCATGCCGATGCACCAGCGCCAACACCTCCGCCGGCACCAAATCATCATGCAACACCACGTCAGCCGACTCCAGCAACCGCAGCGCCCGCACCGTCAGCAGCTCCGGATCGCCCGGGCCCGCGCCCACCAAATACACCGTCCCTTTTTGCGCCGTCGTCATGCCTTCACCCCATCGGCTGCCACGAATCCATGCTCAAGCGCATGCTGCCGAGCCCGCATCCTCGACGGACATCCATCAAACCCACAAACCTCTCTCGACGCCAGCTCATGCAGCAGCAACTTCCGCTCCTCGCCCACCGGCTCCACGGCCGTAACCTCACGCCGCAGCCGTCCCAGCTCCATCAGCCACTCGCCCGTGTCCAGCGGCAATTGCGCGTTAATCTCCTTGCGCAACCGCTGCGCCAGCGCCGGACTTTCGCCCGCCGTCGAGATCGCAATCTGCAACTCCCCGCGCCGTACCACGCTCGGAAAGTAGTAGTCGCAGAACGGAGGATCATCCACCGCATTGCAAAGAATCCCCGCCGCGCTGGCCTCCGCAAACACCGCGCGATTCACCACATTCGTCGCCGTCGCAGCCACCACCAAAAACGCCCCCATCAAATCCCCGGGCTCGTATTCTCTCTGCTCCCACCGCAACTCCCCCGCTTCCGCCCACGCCCGCACGCGCGGCAAAGCCTCCGGCGCAATCACGGTCACGCTAGCCTCCGCAATCAGCAGGCTCTCAATCTTTGACTCAGCAATGTTCCCCGCTCCTACCACCACGCAGGGCCGAGCCGCCAGCTTCAAAAAAATCGGAAACAAACTCATCCCGCCCCTTCAACAACTGAGAACTGAGAACTAACAACTGACAACTTCGCTTTAGCCAACATTCGTAGGCACGCGCCCCGGCGAAGGATCCCTCTCCACCGCCTCAACCACGCCACCCGCCAACAGCGTCCGCAGATCCTCATCACTGGTCCGCCGAAAATACGCGCGCAGATTCTCACCATCGCCGCGCCCCTTCAAATACCCGCGCAGCAGCCGCTCAATCGCCTCCGGACAATCTTCCGCAGCCGCGCGATACCCGATCTGCCGCGCAATCCCCGCATACTCGCCCACCGCTCCGCCGACGCAGAAATAAAACGCGTCGACCATCTTCCCATCCTTCTTCAACTTCTTTCCCTCGAGCCCGATGTCCGCAATCCAGCTCTGCCCGCAGCTATTCGTGCAGCCCGTCACATGCAGCCGCAACTGCTGATCGAACGCCGGCAGCCGCTCTTCCATCTCCTCCACCAGCCACTTTGCAAATCCCTTCGTCTCCGCAATCGCCAGCTTGCAAAACTCCGTCCCCGTACAAGCCACCGCGCCGCGATAAAACACATGCGGCTGCACCTCCAACCCCAGCGCAGAAATCTTTGCAACAACCTCCCGCGCCTTCGCACTCGGAATGTTGACCAGCACAATATTCTGTCCAATCGTCGCGCGCAGATGCCCGTCGCCGTACTCCTCGCTCAGCGCCGCCAGTGCATGCAGCTGCGCCGGATCCAACCGCCCGTTCAGCACCGTCACGCCAACATAACTCAGCCCATCCTGCCGCTGCGCATGCACGCCCACATGATCGCGATACACATCCTCGGCAATCGGTCCCTCTTCGCAAGGATCGAACGTGAACCCAATCTTCTCCTCAATCGCCGCAAGCATTCTCTCTGCCGTCCATCCATGCCGCATGAACAAATACTTCAGCCGAGCATGCGTCCGGCTCTCACGCAACACGTCCTGCTCGCGGAAGATCTCACACACTGCCTTCACCGCCGCGAGCGCCTTGTCCTGCGGCACAAACGCGTTCAGCCGCACCGCCAGGTGCGGCTCCGCCGAGAGCCCGCCCCCCACGCGCATGCTGTACCCCACCTCTTCCCTGCCATCCTTCACGCGCTTCAGCCCGGTCAACCCGATATCATTAATCTCCGGATAGCTGCACCAGATCGGGCAGCCCGTCACGCTGATCTTGAACTTCCGCGGCAGGTTATAAAACTCCGGGTTCGCCGTCAGCAGATGCGCCACCTCCACCGCCAGCGGCGACGCATCCAGCAGCTCATGTCCATCCAGCCCAGCGAGAGGACACCCCGTGACATTCCGCACCACATCGCCACAAGCTCCCTTCGGGCTCAGCCCGATCGCCGTCAGCGCATCCACAATCTCCGGCAGCGCCTCAATCGTCAGCCAGTGCAGTTGAATATTCTGTCGCGTCGTAATGTCCGCAACCCCGCGCGCATACTTCTCCGTAATGTCCGCAATCGTGTGCAACTGTTTTGCCGTGAGCAGCCCATTCGGCAGCCCGATGCGCATCATGAAGTACTCGGTCGCCTTGCCCACACCGCCCACGCCGCCAGTCACGCCCGCGCCATCGCCCTGCGTATAAACGCCCCACCACTTGAAATAAAACTCCGCCCACTCCGGCAGCACACTCCCGCGACCCTCGCGAGCAAACGTCCGCACCTCGTCCCACGCGGCCCATGGATTCTTCTCCACCTTCAGCCGCTCCGACCGCTGCGCCTTCGTCTCCTTGGCAGCCACACCTGCACCAGACTTCACCACGTCACTCAAGATAGTCTCCAGTCCAAACACAAAGGCCCACGAATCAATTCGTGGGCACTCGGGGTATCTCTTAGCCTTCGCTCATTCAGCGTTTAAGAAGCAGCAGCGTCCGAGGCCCCGGGGCCAGAACAGGTACAACAAGCTGCGTTGCCCACAATACTCATGGGTCAAGCCTATCCGCGCGTCCCCAAATCGTCAAACTCCCAACCCCACCATCGGCTGCCTGCGGCCATACATCATCGTCCGCCATAACCACTCCACCGGCCCAAACCGATACCGCCTCAACCACGCCGCGCTACCAATCGCCTGTATCGCGTAAACCCCCGTGCCGATCGCCAGCGCTGGCGCCGCACTCATCCCGTAGAGCCCCAGCCCCCATCCATAAAACAGCGCACTGAAAACTACCGACTGCATCACGTAATTCGTAAACGCCATCCGTCCCAGCGGCGCAGCCCACCCCAGCAACACCCTTCCCCACGCCCGTGTACACACAAACAAAATCCCCGCCGCATATCCCACCGACAAGCTCAAATCGCCCAGCGAGCCCACCACATCGTTCACCGCCCCCGACGGCAACGCCCATCTGCCTCCCAGCGCGGACGTAAGCACCACCATCACGACACCGGCCCCTACACACACCACCGCCGTCACCAGTAACCCGCGCGCCTTCCCCTGCAGGTCCTTCACCACGCCCGACCGCCAGCAATAGGACCCAAACAAAAACAGCGCCACCGTCCTCGGCAACGAGTACACATGCAACGGCAATAACTGCGGCAACTCGCTCCACTCAAACACCATCGTCTGCCAGTAGCTCGCATGTCGAAACACCACCGCCGCCTTCACCAAGTGTGTCGCAATCCATCCCATGTTCAAGGTCGGTAGCGGCAGATGCATAAATCCCATCGCCAAATAAAACGCCGCAACCAGCACCGCAGAAATCCCGGTCCACTTCTTCGACGCAAACAGAAACGGCAGAACAACCAATCCCGCCACAGCGTAGTGCACCAGGATGTCGCCGTTCCATATCAACAAAAGGTGAACCATCCCTATCAACAGCAGCGCCAACAATCGCCTCATTAACCAGATCCCCACCGGCCCTCGTGCCCTCAAACGATCAAACTGGATCGCCAGACCCAAACCAAACAGCATCGAGAAAACCGCCATCGCCTTCAGCTCGATAAACAAGTGGAAGAACGTCTCGATCCACCGATTCAGCTCTCCAGCCGGTGCTGGGCTCACTACAAACTGCTGAAAGATCGAAACCCGAAACTCACTCAACACGTTGATCGCCATCACCCCAAACAGCGCAACGCCCCGTAAAATATCCACCGCTTCAATGCGCTCGTCCGCCCCAACGGGCACCACCGCGCCAACCCCAGGCTTCACCGCTTCACGCAAGCTCATCTCCATGCATCGACCGGCTCAGTCTACGCCCCCACCCCACACCCCGCGCAGCAACCTGTCCTCTCGCAAATTCTGGTGATACCCTCGTTCGACAGGAGGCTCACCCATCCATGCCCACGCAAGAAGAAATTAAGATCGGCGGTATCGCGGTCCGTTATCTCGTCGAAGGGCACGAATCCAACGGCACCCTCGCCATGTTCGAGTTCGATGTAGAACCCGGTGGCAAGGTTCCCGGAGCACACAGCCACGATGCCCACGAAGAGACTCTTTACGGCCTCGAAGGCACCCTCACCTTCACCATCGACGGCAAGGCCGTCGCACTCTCGCCGAGCCAGACCGTCGTCATCCCCCGCGGAGCCGTGCATCGCTTCGACAATTTCGGCACCACCAGAACCAGGACACTCGCCGTCATCACTCCCGGCATCCTCGGCCCCGACTTCTTCCGCGAGACTGCCGCAGTCCTGCGCGCATCCGCCGGCGGCCCGCCCAACCTCGCGGCCATCGCAGAAGTTCAGCGCCGCCACGGCCTCACTCCCGCTCCCAGCTAGCTCACCCGCGACTCCGCCTCTTTTGCCGCTTCATAAATCTGATCGAAGCTCTCAATGGCATACAGCACCGGCTGCATCTTGCTCACATCCACCACCGTCTCCAGCACCTGATCGAGGTCAAACTCGCGAATCTCCAGCCCCGCACCGCGCTCCACAACGTGCGTGCACTCGCCATGCGACGAGATCAGCCCGCTCCCATACACCTTGATCTTCCCTGCTTCGTGGATCACCCCAAACTCCACCGTGAACCAGAACAGCCGTCCCATCCGCTCCAGCGCTTCGGCACTCTTCAGCCCTGCGCACACCTTCCCATACTGCTCCAGGAAGTCCGCAAATACGGGATGCGCATGCATCGGCACATGCCCAAACACATCGTGAAAGATATCCGGCTCGGGCGTGTATTCCATGGCATCGCGGCTGCGAATCCAGGTCGTCGTCGGGAACTTCCGCGCCGCCAGCATCTCGAAGAACGCATCGGCCGGCAGAAACCCGCTCACCGCGGTCGAGTTCCAACCCGTCCGCGGCTCCAGCCGCTCACTCACCTTCTTCAGGTGCGGCAACTGGTCCGCCTGCAATCCAATCTGCTCGAAGCCCTCAAGATACGCGCTGCACGCATGCTCGCGCAGCTGCGGCATGCGGCGAGTCACCAGCTCCGTCCAGATCGCGTGCTGCTCCGGCGTATACGCCGCCCAGTCCTGCTCAATCAGGTAAGGCGCAGCGGCCACCAGCTTCCGTGAATCCAGTCTCTCCAAATCGACAACCGGCGCATCCATGCAATCTCTCCCTCAACAATGTTAGACGCTTTCCGCGCCCCACACGAACTCAGATGCGCGACAAATCCGCGCCCTTGGCCTCGCGTCCCAGTGCCGTCACCACCATCACAATCACCGCGACGATCACCACTGTAATCGCCAGCACGGGCGCAAACTGCCCGCCGAAATACTTCGCCGCCGCCGCTGCCTGCAACACGCTGTTTCGCGACGACAACACGTTGCCCAACTGGTACGCCAGCCCCGGGAAAATCGCCCGCACCGCCGGCGGCGACATCTCGTTCAAGTGCACCGGGATCACGCCCCACGCTCCCTGCACCATGAACTGCATCGCAAATCCCCCTGCCGCCAGCATCACCGCCGTATGACTCCACGCCCACAACGGGATCATCGGAATCGACAGCAACGCCGCCGTAATAATCGCCCGCCGCCTCCCCACCCGCTCCGAGTACCCGCCAAACCATATCCCTCCCAGCACCGCACCCACATTCCCCACGATCGCAATCGTTGACAGCGCCACACCGCGAATCGCGCGGTCATGCTTCAGAAACGTCGGGTACAAATCCTGCGTGCCATGGCTGAACGCCATCAGCGCGGTCATCAACACCGTGAGCGCGAGCAGGCTGGGCAGATACTGCAACACCGCCACCAGCCTCGACCGCCTCGCCGCGCTCGTCTTCACCTTCGCCGCCCGTCGCTGCGCCAGCCATGCCGGCGACTCCTCCACCTTCCGCAACAGCAGCAGCAACGACAGCGACGGCACCGCCCCCATCACGAACAGCACTCGCCACGCGCTGAACGATCCCGTCCCATGCAGATACGGAAACGCCAGGTACACCAGCGCCGCCAGGATATTGCCCACCACATATCCCTCCTGCAATAATCCTGAAAAAAACCCACGCCCCTCCGCCGGCAGACTCTCGAGCGCGAGTGCCGCGCCCACGCCCCACTCCCCTCCCATTGCCACGCCAAACAGCGCACGCATCGCCAGGAACCAGCCAAAGGTCGGCGCGAACGCAGACGCCATCACGAAGACCGAATAGCTCACCACGTTCAGCATCAGCGTTGGCCGGCGGCCAAACTTTTCCGCCAGCGCGCCAAACACAATCGCCCCCACCGGCCGCATCAGCAGCGTCCAGAAGATGCTCTTCGCTGCCGTCGCCAGGCTCACATGAAAGGTGGCGGCAATCGCGTCCAGGCAGAATGTCAGAAGAAAAAAATCGAACGCATCGAGCGTCCATCCCAGGAAGCACGCTGTAAACGCACGCCGTTGCGCTGAGTTCAAGGAACGAAACGGCTGCAGTACAGTCATCGTCCAGCAGCCCCCGTCAACATTCCAACCTTGCTCCGTGATTTATAACTTCGCCCGCAGCGGAATCCCCGGATCCACAAACGGCGTCTCCGCCGTGCTCGGATGCGTCTGCAGAATCTTGTGGTGCAGGCAATAGAGCGCCAGCTCCAAACGATCCGCAACGCCCAGCTTGTCGTAGATCTTGCGCAGATAGTTCTTCACCACCTGCTCCGTCGTGCCAATCTGGTAGGCAATCTCCTTGTTCCGCATGCCCCGCGTGATACACGCGATGATCGCCAGCTCTTTATCCGACAGCCGCGGCTGCGACCTGGGATTGGTCAGCATCGACGCCTGCTCGCGGTACGCATCAATCACCCAGCTGATCGACTGGTTGTCGATCCACGTCTCGCCCGCCGCAATCTTGCGCACACACCTCACCAGCAGTTCCGGAGAAATCGACCGCGGCACCACGCCCCGCACCCCTCTGCGGAACAGCTCCACCGTGTTGCCCTCGTCGGTCGACGAAATCTGCACAATCAGCTTGGCATGAGGAGCCCGCCGCATGAACTCCGGAATCGCATCCACCGTCCCTGCGATCAGGTGGCCTTCCAGCAAAACTACGTCGGTGGGAAAGTGCTGCAGTGCCGCGTAAAGGTTCTCCAGCGTCTCCGCCTGCGCCACCACGCGGATATCGTCTTCGAGCGCAAACACCTTCCGCATACCCACGCGATAGATCGCCTGGGAGTCCGCAAGAATGACCCTTATTCCAGCCGCAGAATCGTGCTCGCCCGATTCGAGCTCGTCACCATCGCCCGAGCCTGACAGCCCGTCCTGGTGATCCATTGCCTCGCCATTCACCAACTCATCACTCATAACCGCTCAGCCCCTAAAAGAGTATTCATCGATGACCGCGGCTGCCATTTCCGTGTCTGCAATCCGCTGATGTCGAACGATCCGTCCCAGGCAATGCAGCAGAACGTCGTTCACTCCGCCCATCACGGCTGCCGGCATCGTCAGTTCAAATCGTATTTCGGCCCCGACCGGCGGCAACTCGTTGGCAACAAATAGCAGCCCGTTGGCCGATACGTCTTCGGTAACGCCCGGGTACTCCCTATCCGCTGTGCGAAGCACCACTTCCAGACGCAGCGGAAAGCGCACCGCGGCACGTACGGGAATGGCTTCGTAGGATCGGTACAGGGTCGCCACCGACCCTCCTTCCGGGCGTTACTACAAATCGTGTCTCGCGACAAAATCGTTCAATAGTAGTGTTACGAAAGAATTCTACTGCACGATAGCTACCTTTGGGCAGGCTTTCCTCCGGGAATCCCCCGGGAATCTTCCTGTATAGCCCCTGCAGCCATCTGCCACCTCCGGCCTCCGGTGCTTTTGCACCGAAATCATACCGAAAATTCGGTTTCAGCCATTGCTAAACCTCCTGAAATCCGCGATACTTAGGTGTTCGGACTTTCGCGTCCGTCGGTTGTGCCGGTCATGACCTCTCGATACGTCGAGGTCCGTTAACGGCTACCCTGAATACATTCGAGCTTTTTGAGAGGATCTACCCTGTGTTGATGATTCGTTTGGCGCGCGTTGGCGCCCGTAAACAGCCCCACTATCGCGTCGTTGTCATCGAGAAGGATCGCGCCCGTAATGGCCGCTCGGTCGAAGTGGTCGGCACCTACAACCCCCGCACTCAGCCCGCCACCGTTGACTTCAAGCGCGACCGCATCGACTACTGGACCGGCAAGGGCGCACAGCTCTCCGAGACCGTCGGCAAGCTCCTGGCCAAGCACCAGCCGGCCTCCGTTCCTGCCTCGGAATCCGAAGCGACTACTGCGGCATAAGTAACCATCTTGCAGTAACTTCCGTGGTTTTCAGAAGAATCTAAAGAGTACCACCTCCACCCCCTGTGTTGCAGTAAACTCACTGCAGCCAACACTGCCGTTTTGACGTTAGCCGTAGACCTTTGCATCTGAATGGATCAGATTTCCTGCCCGGGCGCGCAACACCTCAGAGCGGTAACTGGCGAGACCCTTCCATCGAAGAGAAGCGGCTCCCAAATGTAGTGCGGGCGTAACTATTCTCTTGAGGTGTATGTGTGTCAGACCCAATCGCAGTCCCCGACGGCAATTCCGCTGTCTCGGAAATGCAAACCCTAATGACAGAGATTACCCGGGCCCTCGTCGATGATGCCGATGCGGTTCGGGTGGAAGTCCTTACCGACCACGAGGCAACCGTACTTCGCCTGCACGTGGCCCCCAGCGATATTGGTAAGGTCATCGGAAAGCAGGGTCGCACCGCGCGCTCCCTGCGCACGATCCTTGGTGCGGCCAGCATGAAACTGCAACGCCGTTTCTCGCTCGACATCGTCGAGGCCGGCCGTGCCCCGCACGACCACCAGGACGACAACTTCGAAAGAGACTAACCGAGAGCCAATCCCGCAGGGCCAACCTCTTGCATCTTGCGTCTCGAATCGCGTCTATCGCATCTCGCATCTCTCGAAGAGGCTCACAGCGTTGCTCGGCATCTCCACCTCAGGCTGGTTTCCGATCGCTCGCCTGCTGCGTCCGCAAGGGCGCCGCGGCGAACTCCTCGCCGACCCCCTCAGCGACCTCCCCAACCTCTTCGCCGCCAACCGCGAAGTCCTCCTCGCGCCCGCCAACGCCTCTGCGCCCGCACCCAACACCCTCCCCCTGCACATCGAAGAGCATTTCTTCCCCACCGGCAAGAACGCCGGCCGCGTCGTCCTCAAGCTCTCCGGCTGCGATACCATCTCTGCCGCCGAAGCCCTCGCCGGCCAGCAACTCTTCATCCCCACCAGCGAACTCCCTCCGCTCGAGCCCGGCACCTTCTTCGTCGGCGACCTGCTAGGCTGCACGCTCTACGACGCAGCCTCCCCCGACACCCCCGCCGGCACCGTCGTCGACGTAGAATTCGCCACCGCTCCCGACGGCCGCACCCGCCTCGAAGACGCTGCCCCGCTCCTCTCCATCGAACTCACCGGCCACGCCCAAGGCTCCGAGCCAATTCTCGTCCCCCTCGTCCTCGCCTGGATCGACACCATCGACATCGCTGCCCGCCGCATCACCATGCGCCTCCCCGAAGGCCTCCTCACCCCTCCCGACCAGCCCACCCCCTCCGCAGACTGAAGCCGTACACTCAATAGAGCCCGTCGTACCCTATCCTCTACACCCTATCCCCTATCCCCTGCTCCTATGCGCTTCGACATCCTCACCATCTTTCCGGAGTTCTTCGGCGCCCTCCCCAGTCCGGGCATCGACGCCCAGGGCATCCTCGGCCACGGCGTCGTCTCCCGAGCCCTCCGCACCGGCCTCGCCAGCGCCCACATCCACGACCTCCGCGCCTTCACCCACGACCGTCACCGCACCGTCGACGACCGTCCCTTCGGCGGCGGCGAAGGTATGGTCCTCAAGCCCCAACCCATCTACGAAGCGCTCGAATCCCTCAACCTCGCACCCAAGCCGACCCGCGCAATCATCCAGCCCCAGCGCGAGACCGTGATCCTGCTCTCCGCCCAGGGCAAGCGCTTCACCCAGTCCACCGCGCGCCGCCTCGCCACGCTCGACCGCATCGTCCTCCTCTGCGGCCGCTACGAGGGCGTTGACGAGCGCGTCTCGCAGCTCTTCTGTGACGAAGAGCTCTCCATCGGCGACTACGTCCTCTCCGGCGGCGAGCTAGCCGCCGCAATTATCCTCGATGCCACCGTCCGCCTCCTCCCCGGCGCGCTAGGCCACGCCGACTCCAGCCGCTACGAAAGCTTTGGCGAAGGCGATCCCTCCCCATCCGCCACCAACCCGGGTGCCCCAGGTCTCGCCTCTGAGACCTGGGCCGCCACCGATTCCAACGCCGCGCAGCAACCGCCCCGCTCCACCAACTCCTCCAACGGCATCCTCGACTACCCCCACTACACCCGCCCCGCCGACTTCCTCGGCCTCCCCATCCCGGACGTCCTCGGCAACGGCGATCACCTCGCCATCCGCCGCTGGCGCCGCCAGGCCGCGCTCGCCAAGACCCTGGCCAACCGCCCCGACCTCCTCCTCACCGCCGGCCTCACAGACGACGACCGCGAGTTCCTCGCCACCCTCGGCTACAACGCACCCGCCGGCTAGCCCAAATAATTCCTGCAACGACGCTCACCAACCAACCCTTCGCGGCGTTAAACTCCCAGCCAGAGGGACCGCCTATGCCGTTGCATCGTCTTCTCGCCGCCAGCTTCCTCGCCTCAGCCTGCGTCTTTCCCGCCGCCGCCCAATCACCCAACCCGCTGTTGTCTCCCTACGCAGCCTCCCCGGCAAGCCCCCTTGTAACCTCGCAATCGCTCTCGCTGGGACCCTCCACGCCGTCGACCCTCAAGCTCACTGACCCCAAATCCGGCTCGCTCCAACTCAAGGCCTCGCCTAAGGACCTCGACGCGCTGGTACTGCACCCCGGCACGGAGCTGCTGCACTCCAGCACGGAGCCGCCAGGCCTGCAGCCGAAACCCAGGGAATTGGCGCTTCTCAAGCCCGACGCGACACTTCTCAAGCCCGACGCAACACTTCTCAAGCCCGACGCGTCGCTGCTCCCGCAAACCAATCAGCCCTGCGCCAAGCTGCGCTCCTACAACTTCAAGTCCCAGGACCTCAAGTCCGCCCACCCCCACGCCTCCAGCGAGATCGACTGCACTCCAGCCTCCGCCGGGCACCTGAAAACCATCCCCGCAACCGCGGACACCAGGTAGCCAACCCGCAGAAATTGTCTTGAAAGATTCGCGCGCTACTGCGTTACCGGCAACTGAAACCGCACGCCCGCCTCGCGATTCGCCTTCTGGGTCGCTGCAAGATCCAGCGCCGCCACCGGAATCTCCCGCGGCCGCGCATCGGTGACATACAGCGTCGTCCGCGTCAGTGCGTAGTTGTGAATCTTCTCCACTGGACGCCCATCCTTGAACACCAGCGTCACCGCGTCGCCATCAATCGAAAGCTCCGCATCTGGTGAAGTCTTCACCGCAGCCGGCGGTTGCGCGACCGCAGGCGCATCTCCACGACCGGCCGTCGCATCTGCCGTGTACGGCACCGGCGGTTGCTCCGCGCCGTACGCCGGCTCGGGACCCTCCGGCCCCGGTTCTCCATACTCCCCACCCGCTACGCCCGGCCCCTCCGGATACGGCCCGGCATCGTACGGGCCGTTGTCGCCATTGCCCGAGGGGTCCCCCGAATCGTAACCCGAGTCATACCCCGCGTCGTAACCCGGATCATTGGCATCCAGCCAGCCATACCCCGGCGAGCCATAGACCACCCCAACTCCATACCGATACCCATGCGGCGCGGCATACCCATGCGGCGCGGCATATCCATGCGGCCGATACCAGCCGCCGTGAGAAAGCGACGGCCGCGCATTCGTCATACCCGCCCCGCCACCCATTCCATACCGCGGAGCATAGCCTCCCACGCTCATCGGTCGCGAAAAACCACCCGGCGCAGCAAATCCACCATGACTCGCAACCCCGCCCCCATGGAATCCTCCACCACCGTCGCCACCGTGTCCCCCACCACTGTGCTGAGCGTACGCCGGAGCCCCCACCCCCACCGCCACCAGCGCAACCGCAAACAGCTGCTTCATATCGTTAATGGACGCCGAAAACTGCACAAAGTTTCGCAATCTCGCGCCGCGATCAACGCTTGATCACCCTGTTTTTCCTTTGCTACACTCACCCCGGCGTTCGGAGGCCCCACGATGCAACGCAGCTTCGAGTTCAGGATGCAACGGAGCTTGGAGTTCAAGATGCAACGCGGCTTGGAATTCACAATGCCACGCAGCTTCGAGTTCAAGATGCCGTGCAGTGTCGGGCTTCTGGTTATCCTCCTCTCCGCCACCCCGGCGCTGCAGGCGCAAACCGCAACCGCTCCGTCGCGCGGCCCCGACTCCGTCACCAAAAGCTTTACGCCCGGCATCGACGTTCTGCCCTACCCCAACCTCCCCTTCTCCGGCACCGACACCATCGTTGAAACCCGGCCAATCAACGGCGGGGGTTCCGTCGTCAACTCGCTCACCGCGCGGGTCGTGCGTGACGGCCAGGGCAGAATCTATCGTGAGCGCCACCACTTCGCTCCGCAGGGCGCCGACCCGCAAAAATCTCTCTACGAGTTCTACATTCTCGATCCCACCGCCAGCACCCAAACCGATTGCACCATCGCCACCCATCAATGCGTGATCCACGCCTATCACCCCCAGCTTTCCGTCCGCCTCATGCCCGCGGGTCCTTTTGATCAGGGCAAGCAACTGCTGGTGCGCGACAGCCTCGGCGAGCGCTCCATCGACGATCTCAATACCATCGGCACCCGCGAAACCATTACCGTCTCTCCGGGAACCTTCGGCAACGACCGTCCGCTCACCCTTACGCGCGAATTCTGGTACTCCCCCGATCTGAAAACCAACCTCGTCGTCACCCGCACCGATCCGCGCCTGGGCACCTTCGACATTCACCTCGACGTGCAATCACGCGACGAGCCCTCTCCTGACATCTTCGCCATCCCCGCAGGCTACACACTGCACGATGCGCGAACCCCCGCCCAGACCGGCAACTGATCGGCCAGGCTACCCACCCTATCAGTCGTCCGCGCCACGCAAAGCCCTCGCCGTCCGCGCAGGACAAAGGTGCTGCAAAAACGCGGCATCTCATGTAAACTGAAATCTGTGACTTTTCGCGCGTGCGTTGCCTTATGGGTACTCTCGCCGTGCGCGTAGCACCTGCGACTTTACGTAAGGAATCCATCATGTCTATCCATCCCATCATGCAGAAGCTGGCCGACAAGCTCCAGCGCACCGACCTTCCCGAATTTGCCGCCGGCGACCTCGTCCGCGTGCAGGTAAGAATCAAGGAAGGCGACAAAGAGCGTCTCCAGGCCTTCGAAGGCATGGTCATTGCTATCAAGAAGGGCCCCCAGGGCTCCTTCACCGTCCGCAAAATGAGCTTCGGCCAGGGCGTCGAGCGCATCTTCCCCTACAACTCCAAGGTCGTCGATAAGGTCGAGAAGCTCCGCTCCTACCAGGTTCGCCGCTCCAAGCTCTTCTACCTCCGTGGCCTGCGCGGCAAGGCCGCCCGTCTGCGCGAGGTCGAGCGCACCGCCTAACCTCCAGCAACCCCTTCGCAGCAAACGAGGCGACCCGATGGGTCGCCTCTTCGTTTGCTGCTTCTTAGAATCTCCCGCCCCGAACCTCGAGCTTCGAACCTCGCTCTACTGTGGCGCTGGAGCCGGCGCAGGCGCTGTCGCATTCGGCGCAGGCACAGCAGCTGCCGGAGCCGGCGCAGCCGCAGCCGCCGGAGTCTGCGCAGCCACCTGCTTCTTTGCCGCAGGGCCTGAAACCGTTGCCTTGCCCTTCGGAATCACCACGCACGGCTGCGGCGGTGCCTTCTCTCCAGGCAGCACGGGCGGAGCAGCACGCCGCATCTGCCCCTCCGGGCAGGGCGTCAGCAGCAATACCGGCTGCAGGTTCACAGGAATCGGCGGCGGCTTCACAAACGCGCCCTTCAAATCTGCATTCGCATGGCTTCCCGGCCACACATACGGCGCCTTCGTCAGCCCGCCATAGCCCACCACCGGATACGGCGTCGGCAGAACGAAGTTGCGATCCAACAGCACATACGCAGACACCGGCTTCTTGCCCAGTAGATTGTTATCCGACGCGAGCTGCAGGTGATGGTCTCCCGTCGTTATCGTCAGCGTCTTGTCATTGAATGCGTTCTTCTGCGCCGTGGCCCCCGGAAACGGTTCATTCGACACCACCAGCGTCCCAATCCCCGGCGCATACAGGTACATGAACTTGAAGTCGGCAATCGTGTAGTTCAGCTCCGCCTTGCCGATCATCCCGTCCACGGTAAACGTCCCGCGCGCGATAGTCACCGGCGTCATCTTCGGCGGCTTCACCTTGGACACCTTGAGCTTCTTACCCTTCTCGTCGTATCCCAGCTCGGTCGCCGTCTGGAATACCGGCTTGCCCTTGTCGTCGAACAGCGGATGACCCTTCTTATCCCGCTGCTGCCGAACCGCCGGATTGAACATCGGTTGGCCATCCGGATCTAACCGCTGCGATCCTACCTCGTCCAGCATCGGCGTCGGCGCCAGCACGATCACCGTATTCGGCCCCGTATAGATCTTTTTCTTCGCCTCTTCGGCCTTCTTTTCCTTCTTTTCCTCCGCAGCCTTGGCCTTCTCCGCCTTCGGATCCGCCTTCACGGGCGCCGCCACAGCCACCTGCGGCGCTGCTGTCGTCGCCGCCTGAGGAGCCGGCACCGCCGCCGGAGCCGCATCCTGCGCCGCTAACACCTGTGCCACCATCAACATCGGAGCGCCGACCAGCAGCAGTCTCCAGCTTCCATCAATTCGCATACGTCCGTCTCCAGCTTAATCCGTAGTCCCGTGCTCAGGTATAGGTGCAGCAAGCATAGGACAAATACCCCCGCTTCGCCAGTAACTACTGGCTTACTCCCTTTGCCCGTCCGTCCCGTTTCGGCACAAACCCTTCCCGTTCCAGCATTCCCCGGCGCGCAGCCTTTCCACGTTAGCGATAATTTCATCCACACGCGCTCCCGCTACACTTAAAGTCCGCCCACAGGCGCACACGATGGCCACTCTCTTCCACATCCCCAAGGTCGCCGGCGTCACCAGGGCCACTGCCAAGCAGCAGATGCTCAAGCAGCTCATCTGTTCCGACGCTCCGGAGCAGGCACTCCGCTACCACGGCTTCCGCGTCATCGCCGGCGTCGACGAAGTTGGCCGCGGCGCCCTCTTCGGCCCCGTCGTCGCCGCCGCCGTCATCCTTCCCGTCAAGCTCGCCACCCTCTCCCGCATGGGCCTCAAGGACTCAAAACAGCTAACCCGCGAGCAGCGCGAAAAACTCGACCGCAAGATCCGCAAGGTCGCCCTCTGCTACGCCGTCGCCGAAGTCGACGCCGAGACCATCGACCGCGTCAACATCTACCAGGCCTCCCGCCTCGCCATGCTCCAGGCCGTCCAGCAACTCACCACCGCGCCCGACCACCTGCTCATCGACGCCATGCTGCTCGACCTCGCGCAGCTCTCCCACCCCTGCGCGCAGACCCGCCTCTTCTACGGCGACGCACTTTCGCTCTCCATCGCCGCCGCCTCGGTCATCGCCAAAGTTCATCGCGACGCCCTCATGCGCGAGCTCGACCAGCTCCACCCGCAATACGGCCTCGCCTCGCACAAAGGCTATGCCACACCCGAACACCGCAAAGCCCTCCGCGAGCACGGCCCCTGCCCGCTGCATCGCAAGACCTTCGCGCCCGTAGCCGCCTCCGACCCCAACGCCGCCCTCGACACCCTGATCGAATCCGGCGACCTCTTCCTCGAAGACTTGGAGAACCCAGGCGACTTGGAGAACCCAGGCGACTTGGAGAACCCCATCGACCTCGAGAACCCCATCGACCCCGCCCCCCTTAACGCTCTCGTCAATCCCCACGACCCCGACGACCCAATGGTCGACCAGACCCCCCTCGACCTCTCCGGCGAACCCATCTAACCACCTGCCGTCGTATAAGCAACGGCATCCAATCTTCGGAGGATCCTCGGTGGCACTCAGACTCTTATGCATCACGGCACACCCCGACGACGAATGTTTTGCTTTCGGCGGCGCGCTCGCCCTGGCCGCCCAGCGCGGCGTTGAAACCAGCCTCATCTGCATCACCGACGGCAGCGCCGGCTCTTACCACGGCGCGGCGACCACCACCACCGAGCTTGGCCAGCTTCGCCGCGCTGAGCTCGCCGCCTCCTGCAAACTCCTCGGCATCCGCAAGTACGAAGTCCTCGACTACCAGGACGGCCAGCTCGAGTTCGCCAGCTTCTCCAACCTCGCCGGCGACCTCGTCCAGCGCATCCGCATCCTCCGCCCCCACATCATCCTCACCTTCAGCGGCGACGGCGGCCTCAACACCCATGCCGACCACACCGTCACCTCCTCGGTAGCCACCGCCGCCTTCCACTGGGCCGGCTCCCCCAAACGCTTCCCCACCCTCGGCGAGCTCCACACCCCGCAGCGCCTCTACTACCTCACCACCGACTTCTTCGTCGACGGCCGTCACCGCCACATCCCCGCACCCTGGACCCACACCCTCGACGTAGCCTCCGTCCTTCCGCTCAGGCTCAAAGCCATGAAGGCCCACACCACCCAGGCCCCCCTCATGGAGCGCGCCGGCCCCCTCATCTTCGCCAAGCACGGCGACACCGAGCACTACTCCCTCGCCGCCTCCCCAATCCCCCAACCCGCCACCCAATCCACCGACCTCTTCGAAGGCGTAGTCGAGTAGGCCCCCTCTCCACCATCGCGAGCCCACCCACGCTTCAGCCGGAACCTATGGAGCAAGCTTTCCGATAACCCGACTTCGCTGGAACTAAAGAGACAGCTCTCCAGACCTCGTCGAATGCATTGGCATTTTATCTCCAGGTGAGAACGCTTTCGTCAGCGCTTCAACGGGACGGAATGCAATTTTTCCATTGCTGTGCCGTATTCTCCCAGGTGATAAACGGATGCTGCTGCGGGGGAGAAAGTAAAGTCGTCGAACGGCGCGGAGCCAAGAGTCGTCAAAAAATCGATGGTCCCGATGCCGATACTCACATGTGGGACGTAATGAGCTCCGCTGTGATCCGGGACGAAGACCGAGACGTACTGAATGAGGTCCGCAGAAATAGTTGGGGCCTGGGGCGTAGTGACAAACGCGGCGGAGGTTCCTGTGGGCGCCTCGAACGGCTTGATCGCATCGGCCAAATCCTGCTGAAGCTTGAGCAGTTCCGGTGTTGGCTTAACCAGGATATTGCCAACGCCCACGATGTCATTCCCGATCTTCGCTTCCCCTATGTGGTCGTACTTGTAGGCCGTAAGTTTGAAGCTCGTTGGATCTGCCTTGGCAATCACCTTGTCGGCCGCTGCGTACACTTTGGGGAGGTCCGCAGTCTTGACGAACCGCTGCAGCATCGTGATATGCGGTGCATGCACGCCGCCCAACGTAAAACCATTGGGGAAATTCTTGAGGAGCTGGGCGTTGGCCTCCGTGGCGCGCTGGATCATGGTCCCGTCGGGGTCAAGTAGGATGTCGATGGCCGTGACGTCATTTTGCCCCGACGCAGCAGTTTCTTGCTGTGCCTGCGCGCTTCCAGAATGCATTGCCATTGCAACCGCCATAGTTCCAGCCACGACAGGACGAATGAAAGTTTTGTCGGCGAGTTTCATCGTTGATCTCCTTCTATCAACCTCAATCCTGGATCTGCAAGCCCGGCGAATCGGCAACGGACTGGCCAGTTACGCTTGCACCAGTGGAATCATGCTAGCGGCGTAACAACTGCATCAGAAACTGTCAAAAGTGTCAGTCGTCAGCTGTCAAAAAGCAGCACCAGCAAGGCCGTCCAACCCTGCGCACGGACTGCTACAGCCGACCCGCCAGGGAAACGGCGTTTTCGGAATCAACGACGGGTAAGGTTCTCCTTCACGAAGCTTCACCTTGACTAAAGGCCAACAGCCAAACATCAGGCGCGTCCAGCCACCGTCACCTTCTTCGTCCCCACCCGCTTCGCCACCGCAAACCCCACCCGCATCAGCAACAACACCGTCAACACGGCCGTCACCTTCCACGGTGTGCGCACGCCCGTCTTCACCAGCCACCAGTAATGAACGCAAGCCAACGCACCCGCCAGGTAAACCAGCCGATGCACCCGCGCCCAATTCTTTCCCCCCATCGCGCGCAACACCCGCTGCGGAGACGTCACCGCCAACACCAGCAAAATCACCCACGCGGCAAATCCCACCTGGATAAACTTTCGCTTCTTCAGATCATCCAGCATGGTCGGCCAGATCATCTTCAACTGCGTCCACGGCTGCATCAGGTGCCCCGCCCGCAACCCCGCCATCGCCGCCGGCACATCGTAACCGCTGAAGAGCAACACGTACGTCAGCAGGTGCAGCGTCGCATAGAAGAACGCATACAGCCCAATCATGCGGCGCAACCGAATCGTCCAGCTAAGACTCGCAACCAGCCGTCTCAAGGGAGTAATCGCGAGCGACGCAAGCAGCATCCGCAGCGCCCAGTCGCCGGTGAAGTGCGTAATGTAATTGACGGGGTCAGCCTCGAGTGCCAGCGTCCCATTGAAGTACATCCGCAGCAGCAACAGCGCCGGCAATAAACACAGCACATGCACCACAGCCTTCAAATAAGGAATCGCTCGATTCGGCATCTCGTTCTCAGTTCTTTAGTTGTCAGTTCTCAGTTCTCAGTTGTTCGTTTTTAGTTCTAAGTGATAAGGCGCGGTCCGATCCGCAATCTTCAAAAGCTTCTCACCGGCAAAACGATCCGCTCCATCCCCATACCTCGTTCTGAGCGAACTGAGAACTTAGAACTTAGAACTGAGAACTGACAACTGACAACTGCTTCAATAGTTCTTCTTCAAATCCATCCCCGCATACATCGACGCCACCTGATCGCCATACCCATTGAACATCAGAGTAGGCACCACCTTGGGGAAGATGCTGTTGGTATTCAGCAGCCGCTCATGCGCCTGCGTCCAGCGCGGATGGTCCACCGTCGGATTCACATTCGAATAAAATCCGTACTCATTCGACGCCAGCTCATTCCACGTCGTCGGCGGCATCTTCTCCACAAACTTAATCTTCACAATCGACTTCGCCGACTTGAACCCGTACTTCCACGGCACAATCACCCGCACCGGCGCTCCCTGCTGGTTCGCGAGCGTCTGCCCATAGCTTCCGAACGTCAGCAGCGTCAGCGGATTCATGGCCTCATCCATCCGCAAACCTTCGGAATACGGCCAGTTGATGCCGCTCGGAAGAATCTCCTGGGAAGAATTCTCCACCGAGATGAACTGCACAAACTTCGCCTTCGGCAGCGGCTCTACCACCTTGATCAGCTCCGAGAGCGAATACCCATCCCACGGAATCACCATCGACCACGCCTCCACGCACCGGAAGCGATACACCCTCTGCTCCATCGGCCGCAGATGAAACAGCTCGCCAAACTGGAACGTCCGCGGCTTCGCCACCAGGCCCTCCACCTTCACATCCCAGGGATACGTCTTCAGCTTGTACGCATTCTTTGCGGGGTCGTCCTTGTCCTCACCAAACTCATAAAAATTGTTGTAGTTCTTGGCCTTCGCTTCCGGGGTGGTCTCCCGGTCCGGCACCGCATACGTCGTCGTTACCAGACCGTCGATCTTCGTCTCCGCACGCGCCGCTCCTGGCAGCGCCGCCGCCAATCCCACGGCTCCCAGCCCCGCCATCAGCGTCCGCCGGTTCATCTGGAACGCCTCAAACGTCGCCCTCGGCGTAATCTCCGACGACGGAATCTCCCTCTCTCGATCAGTCAGCAGCATCATCGCAACAACCTTTCCGCTTCCCAGCACGTATAGGACGCCCCAACCGCCCTGCTAGTTACAACGTTCTCACTCCCCTGTCAGATGTTCAACCTCCTTCCCGCGAACCACCCGCCTCCCCCAAAACACAACCGTACCTGTTACTGCAACAAATCCAGCCAAAAGCAACTCCCGCCGAAAGTTAGGCCTCGACAGCACAATGTACCCGAACCCCGCCAACGCCAGCAGCGGCGGCAACGGGTAAAGCCAAATCCGGAACGGCCGCGGCATCTCAGGCCGCCGCACCCGCAGCACCATCACCCCCACATGCTGCAACCCAAACTGCAGCAGGATCCGCAACACCACCAGCGCGGCAATCACATCCGCCAGCGAGAAAAAACAACACAGGCAAGCCATCCCCGCCAAGAACAAGAGAGCCACATAAGGAAACCCGCGCGTAGGATGCAGCCTGCCAAACACCGCCGGAAAGTTCCCATCGCGCGCCGCCGCAAACGGTATCCGCGAGTAGCCCAGCAGCAGCGAGAACACGCTCGCAAACGCAGTCACCATCACCAGCACCGCCGCCAGCCGCCCCAGACCCATCCCCACGCCCGCACCCCACCCCGGCGTATACGCCACCCGCATCATCTCCGACAGCAGCGCCCGCCGCGCCCCGATATCCTGCGCCGCCACAATCGCCGGCGACCCCATCACCGCCAGCACGCTCGCATTCAGCCCCAAATACAACAGAGCCACCACCCCAATCGAAATCAGCACCGCCCGAGGAATCGTCCGCCCCGGATCCCGCGCCTCGCCCCCCAGAAACGTCACGTTGTAGTACCCCCAGTAGTCGTACGTAGCAATCAACATCGCCGACCCCAGCCCCACAAAGAATCCATGATCCAGCCGCCAGGCCCCCGCCCCCGTTCCTTGGGGTCCGGACCACGCCACCACCCGAGCCCACTGCCCGTGCAGCAGCCCCGTCACCATCGCCCACCCAATCGTCCCCAGCACCACCACCAGCATCCCCGCCGACAACCCCCTTACCGCCGCCAGCCGCCGATACAGCAGCACCACCGCCAACCCCACCACCGCAATCGCCACCCAGGTAGCCCGCCCCGCCGACACCCCAAAGCTATACCCGCCCACGCGCAGCGCATGCACCACCCCGCCCGCCCCCACAAACCCCGGCGCCAGAAACCCCGCATACTGCGCCAGCCCAATACACCCGCTAGCCACGCTCAGCGGCGCCGACACGCAAAGCTGCAACACAAACAGAAAGCTAAGCCACCGCCCCCACTGCCCCGGAAACATCTTCCCCAGGTACGCATACGTGCCGCCGGCCTCCGGCATCGCCGCGCCGAGCTCCGCCCACACCAGCCCATCGCAAGCCGCCAGCAGCGCGCCCAGCACCCACCCCACCATCGCCTGCGGCCCACCCATCGCCGCCAGCAGCAGCGGCAGCGTCAAAAACGGCCCCACCCCAATCATGTCGAGCAGGTTCAGCGTCACCGCCCCGCGCAACGTCAGCGACCGCTCCAGCCCCTCGCCCTCAACTGTCATCTCGCCAGTCTATGCAATCCCCCGCCAATTCCCTCGACAATTCCCCACCACCTCCGTGCACAGCTCCGCCCCCAAACCCAGCTCGGCTCCACCTCGCGCCGCACCCAACCCGTTAATTGACCCTTTCAGCACACCTATCCAGCACGCAGATATATATCTTTCAGACAGCACAAAGAGCTCAGGCACTTACCCGAGCCGCCCGTCGCGACCGCCTTCCGCTCACACCCTAAAGCCCTCTTCGGACTCAGGCCCTGGCCAGCACCCGCCGCGCCCCGAGTGACAGGAACAGCCGCGACGTCCCGCTAAACAACATGCTGATCCCCACCAGGGTTCCAATCACCCATTCGGTACTCGAGGGCCAGCTTCTCCAAATCAGCAGCGCCAGAATCAATGTCACAATGCCATCCAACAGCACCCAGCTCGATCCGGCCATCGGGCGTATCCGGAATCCCAACATCAACTCCAGCACCCCCTCCACGAACAGGTAGATCGCGATCACCAGCGTCAGGGCTGCCAGGCCCGCCACCGGGTGCGCCAGCACATCCACGCCAATCGCAATATAGAGAATGCCCAGCAGCAGCTCCCATATCATCCCGCCCGTGGTTCGCGTACGCCACGCGAAGAGCAGATGGACTCCGCCACTCAAAATAACCAGCCACGCGACCACCAGCAGCACCCCAATTCCCACGACTGGCGGAAGAGCGATGGCGAAGATCCCGGCAACGATCAACAAAATACTCAGCGCGATCGACCACCCAACGGATTCTTTCGCGATGCTTCCGATACTTCCTACAGACGATGTGCTCATAACAATCTCCTGTCTTTCAATTCGCATGCGGTCCCGTATCGATGAAGGAACTTCCGGAAAGCAGATGAGGAATCCCACTTCTCGAAAAGCCCCCAATAGCCTCCCGGCAGCCTTTTGCGGGAAGCGCCTCTTTGCTTGGGATACTACGCCCCTTATGTGATCGTGATACACATACAAATTCCAAGGACGCTGCGCTCGAAAATCGATCTCCAACACACCGGCGCCGCGCCGGGTGCCCCAACGCTCCCACGTAAACATCGCCGGGTGCCCCATATCTCGATTTTGAGATGGGTGTATCGCGCGCATACCGCGACCGCTCCCGCCCGTCTTCCGTGTTGTGAGAACCTAGACCCATGAAGCCAACCGCGCCGCTAGCCCTCGCGCTCTGCCTCACGCTGCCGTCCTCCGCCTTCTCCCAGCAAGCCGCCTCGTCTTCCGGCACGCAGCCCTTCACCGACCCCGCCAACCTCCGCGGCGAGCGCGTCTCCCCGACCAACGGCCACGAGCTCCCCATCGATCAAGGCCCCACCGGCCTCGCCCAGCTCCTGCGCAAGCTCAACACCCGCGCCTCCATCCTCAACATCGTCGCCCACCCCGACGACGAAGACGGCGGCATGCTCACCCTCTACGCCCGCGGCTTCGGCGCCCGTGTCGCCGACCTCTCCCTCACCCGCGGCGAAGGCGGCCAGAACTTCGTCACCGGCGACTTCGAAGACGCGCTAGGCCTCATCCGCACCCAGGAGCTCCTCGCCAACGACCGCTACACCGGCGTCTCCCAACTCTTCGGAACCGAGGTCGACTTCGGCTTCTCCAAAACCAAGGAGGAAGCCTTCGCCAAGTGGACCCACGATCGCGTCCTCTACGACGCCGTCCGCGCCATCCGCCTCGTCCGCCCCCTCGTCATCACCGCCACCTTCATCGGCAACGTAACCGACGGCCACGGCCAGCATCAGGTCTCCGGCGAAATCGCCCAGGAAGCCTTCAAAGCGGCCGCCGACCCCAGCGTCTTCCCAGAAATGATCGCCGAAGGCCTCCTCCCCTGGCAGGCCCTCAAGATCTACGCCCGCGTTCCCTTCGCCGACATCAACAGCAAAGGCGTCTTCGACTACGCCACCGGCCAATACGTCCCCGCCCGCTTCACCAACTACGTCACCGGCAAAGTCACCACCGCCAAGCCCGCCGCCGACGTAACCGTCCCCGAAGGCAGCAACGACCCGCTGCTCACCGTAGCCGCAGCCAACCCCTCTGACATCCCCGCCGCCCTCGCCGCCAAGCCCACCGAACCCCTTAGCTACATCCAATTCGGCCGCATCGGCTTAAGCCTGCAGCGCAGCCAGATCAGCAAGAACATGACCCTCCCCGTAGCAGGCTTCTTCAACTCCGGCTACACCCTCTACGGCTCCGTCCTCTGCAACGCCCCCACCACCGCCCGGCCCTCATCCCTCACCCCCAAGAACTGTCACCCCGAGCAAGCGCAGCGCGCCGAAGGACCTTCCACAAAGCCAGCCCCTTCGCTAACCTCCGCAGCTTTCAACCACCGACCAGCGCCAACGGCGCGCTTCATCACAGCCCAGGGCAACGCCCTGGGTCAGCCACATGAAGTTAGTTCGAGGGCTGAAAGCCCGATCCAAAACTCCGCCCTAACCACCCAACCCAACTTCTTCACCGGCATCGACACCTCCATCGAAGGCATCGCCACCCTCGCCCCACAGTTATCCATGGCAGCTCGGGCCATCCTTCGAGACATTGGTTACTCCATATCCCTCGCATCCTCGGCGTTCGAAGCGACGCACTCACCCAACTCTCAGCAGAACGAAGTCTCAACAGATGTAGTTGCGAATCCGCTCGCCATGGCACTCAAGGATACGGACGCACTCATCTCCGGAATAGAAACTTCGCAGTTGCCGCCTGACCAAAAATCCAATGTCCTCCACGAACTCCGCATCAAGCGCGTCCAGCTCAACGACGCCCTCGTTCTCTCGCTCGGCCTGAAACTGGATGCAAGCGTAATAACCCCGAACATCGTGGAGCGGACGTCACCTGACATCACAGCATCCCTGACTGAATCCGCTCACATGGACCTTCAGTTCAAGAACCTCGATCTGTGGGAGCCTGACGAGGGAAAGGGTCAAAGCCAATTCTCGAGCGTCACTCCTAAGTTCTCTGAATCAAACCCCATCCGCCAGACCTATCAGGTCGCCGCCGATTACATCGCCACCATCACCCAACCCTACTTCTTCCGCGACAACATCGAGCAGCCCGTCTACCAACTCCGCGACCCCGCACTGCGCAGCGCACCACAAACCCCCGCGCCCATCACCGCATGGGCCACCATTTCCTACAACGGCTCCGACATCTTCTTAGCCCGCATCGTCCACGACGGCCCGCAACCCATCTCCATCATCCCGCCCGTCTCCATAGCCTCTGCCCCCACCGCCACGGTCCTCCCCACCAACCAAACCACCGCTCAACTTACCGCCACCCTCGGCACCGACGCCACCACCTCCGCCAACATCAACGTCCAATCCCCGCACAACTGGTCCATCGAAGCCAAAGCCGCCGGCCCCAACTCCGTAAACTTCTTCCTCCACCCCACCGCCCCCATCACCGGCCCGCAAACCTTCCACGTCACCGCCCAGACCCCCGACCACCACACCTACTCGGAAGGCTACCGCGCCGTCGGCTACCCCGGCCTCATCCTCACCAACTACTACACCCCAGCCACCACCCGCGTAGTCCCCGTAGACCTCAAGATCCCCGAGCATGTCCGCATCGCCTACCTCCCCGGCACCGGCGACGCCGTTCCCGAAGCCCTCGCCTCCATCGGCCTCACCCCCACCCTCATCACCGTGGCCGACATCACTCCCGCGAAGCTCGCGAACTTCGACACCGTCATCCTCGGCGTCCGCGCCTACACCGCCAACCCCGACCTCCACGGCGCCCCCACCCAGGCCCTCCTTGGCTTCGCCCGCACCGGCGGCAACGTCCTCGTCCAATACGAAACCTCCGGCCTGACCTCAGCCGACGCCCCCTACCCCCTCTCCCTCGGCAGCGCCGAAAAGGTCGTCGATGAGACCGACCCCGTCCAACTCCTCACCCCCTCCAATCCCCTCCTCACCACCCCCAACCAGATCACCGCAGCCGACTTCAACGGTTGGGTCGAAGAACGCGGCCACGGCTTCCTCAGCACCTGGGATCCGAAGTACACGGCCCTCACCGACACCCACGACCCCGGCGGCGCCGTGACTCCCGCCCAGCTTCCCCAGCGCGGCGGCCTCATCACCGTGACGGTCGGCAAGGGTCGCTGGACCTACTGCGCCTTCGCCCTCTACCGCCAGCTCCCCGAAGCCGTCCCCGGAGCCTTCCGCCTCTTCGTCAACCTCATCACCCCCACCCGCTAATCCAAGGTGGGTCATTTGACCCACCTTGACCCAACTCGGCCAATCTTGACCCAACCCGCGCGTCCCGAAACCGGGCTAAAGCAGTCGGTTTGTGACCCGAAACCGGGCTGTGTATGTCGAAAAACCCCAGTAAAACAAGAAAAACGGCCTCCGAGGAGGCCGTTTCGCTTCATTGCATTTCCCTACATCCCGGGATGATGCACAGGCGCATGATGCACCGGCGGCGCAGCCTTCTTCGCCGGCACAATGTAACCACCCGACATGGTGATCATCAGCGGCGAAGCAGTATAAGAATCATACGTTCCACCGACGGTGATTTTGTCGCCGGGCTGCGGGATCGTCTTCAGCGGTTCCTTCATATTGACCGTAAAATCAGGGGTTTTGCTGGCAACCGCGTCGTCCGAGACCTCCAGAACCAACTGGCTATCCGTCGCCGAAACCACCGTCACTCCCGGAAATTCGACCGCCTTACCCTTCACCGAATCGAACACCTTTTGAGCATCATCCGGCTTGCCATACTGCAGCGCCGTCTCCTTATCGCCCAGCGCCAACGTAGCCAAATCCGGCGTGGTCGCAACTAACTGAGCCACAAGGTCTTCCGGCTTCGGAGCCGGCGTCACCGTGAACCCAGCCGGCGGATCCAAGCTAGTCTGCACCGCAGCCTGCATGGCCGCATACCCATCCGCGCTGCCGTGATACTTCTTGTAGCAATAGGTCGCCAACGGCACAATGATGGTCTTAGAGGCTGCCGGAGCAAAGGCTGCCGCACGCGTCGCATACCAGGCGCAGTTCAAATAATCCGGAGGCGTCGAGGTGTAGTACGCCTGGGCGAGGACATACACATCCTGAAGAACCGGGCTTGGTTTGGTCGTGTCGTCAGTATCCGCATCGATCTCCTTCTTCAAGACCGCGACCGCGCCTGCGTTGTCTTTCTTAGCAAGATCGGCATCCGCGATTGCGCTCTCAAACGTGGGATCTGTCTTTGACTTGAGTGTCGCAAAATCAGCGTCCGACATGTCCTTCGGCTTCGTTGCGCTGAGACCTTGCTGGGCATACTTGGCGACTGCATCCAACGCTGCCTGCTTGGCAGCCGGATCGGTTAGCTTGTCGGCTTCTGCCCGGCGGTAGTACACCTCGAAGGTCAGAGCACGGAGATTATTGGGATCAACCGCCAAAAGCCTATCGGCAGCGTTGAGTGTAGCCGCCTGATCACCAACCTGGCTGTCAGCGAACAAAATTTGATTCAACACATCGACCTTCACGGCAGAGTTCGGATATTGCTTCAGATATGCCTCGAAGGCTGCTGCTTTATCTGCTGCGGTTGTCGCAGTGTTGGCCTTGTTGTAAGCCGCGTACTCTTCTTGCGACATCTGGATGCCACCAGATGCCGGCTGCTGGGAGTACGCGAGAGACGCTAATGGTACCGCGCCGGCCACAGCCAGCAGCGAAGCAAGTACGACCTTCTTCATAAAGAGAACTCCTCGGGGAGATGCGTCAGTTTGTAAAACGATGAATCAAGATTAGCGCAAATTGCGCGTTGCGGATGAAAACCCTCCCCCTACCAGGGAGATAAGGGGATGATGCGCATTATAGAAACCGTGTTGCCCATGTGCAACCGTGAATCGACACAGGCCGCTAAATTTGATTGTTCCTCTCTTATCCACAACATCCTTCTCCTGCCGGTCGATTACGCGTTGATTCCGCCTCGTCTGCCGCTTACGATTCGACCTAGTGGCGTGTCGAACGATCCAGACCGGTCGTGAATTCACGCAAAAAAATGCCTAACCGTGGAAGAGGTTTTACCCCTTGCTCAAGCTCAAGAAAGTTCAGATTCTCGGTTTCAAGTCCTTCTGTGACCGGACGGAGGTGCAGCTGACCGGTCATGGAATCGCTGCGATTGTAGGCCCGAATGGCTGTGGCAAATCGAATATCTCTGACGCTATCAACTGGGTTCTCGGGGAACAATCGGCGAAGAGTCTCCGCGGGATCAAGATGGAAGACGTCATTTTCGCGGGGACTCGCGAGCGCAAACCTACGGGCATGGCCGAGGTTTCTCTGACGCTGGTTGATCCGGAGGTGTACGACGGTAACACGCTGGCCGACGGCGAAGCGGAGGTGTTGGGCGTCGATCTACCCGTTGCACTGGATGCCGACCAACATGTCACCGCGATCAATACGCTGAGTGACTGGGACGAGTCTGCGGTTCGCGCCGAAGCGGCGATGGAGACCGAAGAGGCTGTCGCGGATGCGCAGCCAGGCACAACCTATGAGGCTGAACTTCCCGCCAAGAAGGGCGCGGAAAATTCGGCTGCCGATTTGGCAGAAGCTGGGGCGGAACTGACCGCGGGAAACAATGTTGTTCTCAAGATCCGCCGCCGCAAGTTCGGACGCGCACCAATCCGTGCCGGCGAAATCACGGTCACGCGGCGTCTGTTCCGGTCGGGAGACTCCGAGTATCTACTGAATGGCAAGATTTGCCGCCTGCGCGATATCCAGGACATCTTCATGGGCACGGGCCTTGGCGGCGAAAGCTATGCCATGATCAGCCAGGAACGCATCGGAAGCATACTTTCGGCTAAGCCTCTGGACCGCCGCGCCATCATTGAAGAGGCTGCGGGCATTACCCGCTTCAAGACGAAGAAGCGCCTTGCTGAGTTGCGGCTTGAATCCGCGAAACAAAATCTGTCCCGGGTGAACGACATCTTCGAGGAAGTGACTCGGCAGATGGGCGTCCTCAAGCGACAGGCTTCCAAGGCTGAACGTTACGGTGCCCTCCGTGATGAGCTCCGTACCAAGCTTCGCGTGGTGCTGGCCAGCCGGCTGTCACAGATGGACGCCGAACAGGCAGCGACTTCGAAAGAGATCGCGCGTCTGGGCGAACTGATCGATAGCCAGGCCGCGCAGCTCGAAAGCATGGACGAGGAACATTCGGTTGGCGTCAATCATGGCTACGCGCTGGATGACCAGATTCGTGAAGCGGGTGCGCAGACGAACGCCAGCGCGGTGGAACTCGAGCGCATAGCCGCACGCACCGCCTCGAACGCCGACAGGATCTCAGATCTTACTCAGCGCATTCTTACCGGAAACGATGATCTTGCCCAGGCTCGAAATCAGATCGAATCCCTCGCGGGTGATCTCGAGCAACACCGCAGCTTTCTCGAAAATGCGACGGCCGAAGCCACCAATTCGCGTGAGGCGGCGGCATCGCAGCAGGCACAGGCCCATGAGGCCACACGCAGCGTATTGGCAGCCGAGGCCCTGACGGAAAGCCAACGCCGCAATGCTATGCAGTCCATGCAACGAGCTGCACAGGCGAACAACGAGATAGCACAAGCGGAAGCCGCTCTCGAAGGACTCGATAGGGAGAGTGAGCGTTTCGAGTCCGAGTCTCAGACCGCGCGCGCAGAACTGGAATCTTTAGACATCCAACGCGGGACCGCCAGGCTCTCGTTCGAAAGTGTGACCGATCGTCTCAAGCGGTTGGAGGCCGAAATTCTCGAGCTCCGTCACGTGCTCGAAACGCGACGAATGGAGGAGACGCAATCGCGCCGTCGCGGAGACGAATTGCGCGCGCAGGCTGCCACGCTCAATGGACGCCGCAGTTCACTTGAAGCGCTGATCCGCGAGCACAGCTATTCCACGGATACGGTCCGCAATATCTTCCGCGCGCAAGCGAAACACCAGGATGGCTCGGCACCGCTGGGTACGCTTGCGGACTTCCTCGAAGTCGATGGCCGGTACGAGAATGTCGTCGACGAGTTTCTGCGGGACGAACTCAATTTCATTGTCGTCCGGAACTGGGACGCCGCGGACGCTGGCGTGCGCTTGCTTCAGACCGATGTTGCTGGTCGCGCGACCTTCCTGGTGCATCCCGATAGTCTTGATACCGCGCCGCCGACCGAGGGCATCGCCAGCCCGGGCGATGGTGTCGTGGCGCTGAAAGATTGCATCCATGTGCTGAACGGGTTTGGGCATTCGCTCGAGGCAATTCTGCCTAAACTCCGCGACGGCTTTGTAGCGCCGGATACGGATACCGCCCGCAGGTTAGCGCTTGAATTCCCCCAGGCCTTCTTCCTCTCGCCCACGGGCGAGACTTTCCATAACGTCACGGTGACGGGAGGCAAGCCGCGTGAGCAGGGTCCGCTGGCGCTCAAGCGTGAACTTGCAGAGCTGCAGAGTAAGCTGGCGGGTGTCGAGACTGAACTTGCTCAGAATGAGCTCGCCACGGCAACACTCGGGCGAGAGATCTCGGACCACACCACGTCCCTCGACGCCAAGAACCATGAGCGTCGCGAGGCCGAACGGGAGAGCGCCAACTCCGGCGCCGCCTTGAGGCAGATGGAGCAGGAGGCGGCGCGCCTGGAAAATCGACTGCAACAATGGCAGATTGCGGCAAACAGAAACAAGGACCAACGTCAGCAGCGGCAGGATCTCATCGCCCGAAAGCGCGAAGAAGCTTCGACATTTGAGGCGGAACGAGCAAATATCGAGCAGCAGGTTGCTGAACTGACAGAAAAGATTCTTTCTCTGCGCATCAACCGCGAAGAGCTCCAGGCAGCGGCTTCTGCAGCGGCTGCGGCTTTGGCCGGGCTGGAAGAGCGCCGGCGGAACGCGAGTGCAAACTTCGAACAGACAGACCGTCTGTATCGGAGCCAATCCCAGAGAATCACGCAACTGGAGTCGCAGCTTGCCAACGCGGCGACAGAGCGGCAACGGCGTGAAGAGGAGACGGCCGAGCTCTCGCTAAAGCATGCCGAACTCACCGAAACGAGGGCTCAATCCATTGCTCACATGGAGGCGCTTTCTACGGAAGCGGCTGCGTTACGTGCGGCCATGTCCGAGCTTGATGCACGCCTTCGGGCCTTACGCCACGATACCGAGCTCCTGCGGGAGCAACGCGCCACCTTCAGCGCCAGGGCCGCGAAACTCACATCCGATCTGGAGCACATCGAGGCCACCTGCCTGAATGATCTGTCGGTTGAAGCGACGTCGCTTCGCGAAGACAGCTCAATCGAGCGAATCGAAGCGGAGGCTCTGATGGCAGAAGATGAGGCAGCGCGCTCTCTGAAGCAGCGTCTAGAAGCCATGGGCCCCGTAAATATGATGGCCCTGGAGGAGTTTCACGAGACCTCCGAGCGCCATGCCTTTCTGGAGACGCAGCGAAAAGATCTTCTCGATTCGATCGAGAATACCCAGGCTTCGATCAAAGAGATTGATGACGTTTCGCGCATCAAGTTCGATGAGGCATACAAGATCATCAATGAAAACTTCTCCGCCACCTTTACCAAACTCTTCGGCGGCGGCCAGGCGTTCATGCGATTGACGGACCCTGAGGCCAATGGAGGAAAGAGTTCCGATCTCAGCGGCATTGATATCATCGCGTCGCCCCCCGGAAAGAAATTGCAAAACGTTCTTTTGCTTTCTGGCGGCGAAAAGGCACTCACAGCCCTATCGCTGCTCGTGGGCATCTTCCAGTTTCAGCCAGCGCCGTTCTGCATGCTGGATGAGGTTGATGCTCCGCTTGACGAGACCAACGTGGGACGGTTCGCCAACCTGCTTTCCGAGGTGGCATTGAATACCCAGGTGATTATCATCACGCATACCAAGCGGACGATGGAGCAGGCCGACGTGATGTATGGCGTAACGATGCAGGAGCCGGGGGTTTCAAAGATCGTCAGCGTGTCTCTGAGTGGCCGGAGCAGGGGCCGCGAAGCTCGAAATGCGGCATAACCGATGAAGCAATCAGGTCTATGAACGCTCTTGATTGGCTGCTCGTTATCCTGTTGGCCTATTCAGTGGTCCGGGCATTCCTGCGTGGCTTTTTTCAGGAAGCGTTCGCTCTGGGAGGCCTGATCTTAGGGTTTCTCCTGGCTTGCTGGTTTTATCGACCCCTGGCAGTGGACCTCAAGGGGCTCATACCACCGACACAGATCGGAGAGCTTGCGGCATTTCTGCTTATCTTGGCGAGCACCGTGATCTTGGCGAGCCTGGTGGGGAGGCTTTTCCGCCACACAGCGTCGGCCATCGGCCTGGGTTTTGTCGACCGCCTGCTGGGAGCAGCCTTCGGGTTGGTTCGCGGCGCCCTTTTGGGGGTGGCGCTGCTGCTCGCCACGACCGCTTTCTTACCCAGAGCCCCCTGGATTGAAAATTCTCATCTCGCCCCGTATTTTCTTCGGGCCGCTCATGCTGTATCCTTCGTCATGCCCTCGGATCTCAAACGACGTCTGCTTGACGGGCTCGACCATCTCAAGCACATGCCGCCGGACTGGATCAAGGGCAGTCTGTAGCCGCAAACGTGTCATCATGTAGTCGGATCCCAACCAGGGCCCATGTCCATTCCAAAAAAGGAAGACCCGCGATTGAAACGCGAACTCGACAACCTCGTCCTCCAAATGCATGCCGCTGGTATCGGTTATACCGACGCGGTGCGCGAGTTTAAGAAGCAGTACATTCTCGAGGTTCTTTCGCGTCACCGCGGCAATCAGTGCAAAGCCGCAGAAGAACTCGGCATGCACCGCAACACGCTCAGCCGTACGCTTTCTGAATTAGGCATGGATTCAACCCAAATACGGCAGGGGATGCGGCGTCCGCCAACCTCGGTGCGACCCGCGCGAGGAACCCGTCCAAACTTGCAAATTATCTCCGGCGGACGTTAGCTACGTTGGTGCGTCTAAACCAGCACATAATGTTTCCTTTTCCCCAAGGCCGCGGGTGGCGCAGACGCAGGAGGATTGCCCGTACTGCGTTATGGGGGACGCCGCTACTGGCTATTTCCGGCTTTGTCGCTTTGACTGCCAGCGGACAGACGAATAGTCCTGCAGACCATCCTGCGAGTGTGCCTGCGAACGCGATTCCATCGCTTCCGGCAAAGCACCAGCAGCCCAACACAAATTCGGCGGCATTATCTCCCAAACAGATTCGCGCAGCTGACGATGCCTACCTTGAGGGCGCAAAGCATGTGCAGCATAAGGAGATAGCTGCCGCCCTAGGCAGCTTCCAACAAGCCGTCCGGCTTAACCCGAACGACTCGGACTACTCCTTAGCTCTGATCGTCACACGCGAAGACTATGTTACGGAACTCGTGCAGCGTGCGGCTCAGGCGCGTTCCGTGGGCGACACAGCGCTTTCCGACTCTTTGCTTAATCAGGCACGCACGCTGGACCCAAATAATCACGTTGTCCTGCAGCACTTCGAAACCGCATCGCGTGCCGGGAATAAGGTGGCGAGTGACGTAAAAAAGCCCGACCCTTTTTATTCAAGTATCGACCCCTCCAAGTTCCCTGCCCAAAATATCGCATCGACCCTCCAGGGCCCGGTTGAGTTGACTCCAACCCCAGGAAACCGAGACATTCATCTTCATGGAGATGTACAGAGCGTCGCTCGAAACCTGTACAGCCTTTTCGGGATCAAGGTCGCATTCGATCCCTCTGTGAAGAGTGGCGCGCTCATCAATCTGGATATGAACAACGTGACATTTGCTGGCGCTACGAGAGCTCTTGAGATCGCGGCAAATGTTTTCGCTGTCCCTGTGCAGCCGACCTCTGTGCTGATTGCACGAGATACACAGGAGAGCCGCGATGCGCTCATGCCGCTGGTAGAGGAGACCGTCTATCTTCCGGGTCGAACCAACGACGAGATGCAAGAGCTCGCCAACGTGGCGCGTAATATCTTCGACATCAAGGAGGTGACCGCAAGTTCTACCGGGGGGTACTTGCTTATGCGTGGAAATGAGCAGGTTCTTCGCGAGGTCAATGCCGTTTACGACGACATGCTGGACGGTAGCCCGGAAGTCCTCTTCGACGTCTCGCTCTATGAGATCGACAAAAGCCTGGACAACAATGTCGGCGCGGTTCTTCCGAATTCCGCAGGGGTTTTTAGCATTGCCGCCCAAGCTCAGTCCCTCGTATCTGCAAACCAGTCATTGATTAATCAAGCCGTTGCCGCTGGCCTCCTTACCTTGAACGGGACTCCACTGGAGAACCTCATTACAGAGGTAGGCTTTCTGGTCGCTTCGGGAGCTGTTACGGCCGTTCAATACACCAACCTTGTTGGGGTGTTTGGTGGCGGTCTTACGTTGGCCGGACTTTATTTAGGGTCCAATTCCAGTTTCAACCTGGCTTTGAATTCAACCGATTCGAGCATACTTGACGCGGCACAGATACGTGCGATCAACAGGCAGCCTGCAACTTTTCGCGTGGGCTCTCGATATCCAGTAATCACAGGCACCTATAGTTCCGGCGTCAACAGCGCGCTTCCCTCCTCACTCACCGGTCTGAATATTAATGGAACCAGTGTCAGCTCACTGCTCTCACAATTTCTGGGAGCCAATTCAGTGTCTGTTCCTCAATTTCAGTATGAGGATCTCGGCATCACCTTGAAAGTGACGCCGCAAATACTTCGCAACAACGCTGTTTCACTGGCGTTGGACATGAAGATCGAGGCACTGGCCGGCGGCAGCATCAATAACATTCCGATATTGGACAATCGCGCGCTGACGTCGACGATCACTGTCCCGGCAGGTCAAACTGCGATGCTGGCCACACTCGTTAGCTCGTCTGAGATGAAAGCCCTTACTGGTTTGCCTGGGCTCAACGACATCCCTGGATTTCAAGGCACTAGTCAGGATCGCCAGAAGAGTTCAACTGCGCTCCTGATTACGATCACTCCGCATATTGTGCGAAGCGGCCGCATGGAAGTATCGAGCCGCCGCATCGATACGGCCCGGGGTGGTCGGGGGTCAGTCGGAGTGGAGTAGTTGCGTTGCAAAAGGGCTGAGGGGTGGCTATACTTGTGCTTGGCAGGGCGGGAGTAGCTCAGTGGTAGAGTGCTTCCTTGCCAAGGAAGATGTCGCCGGTTCGACCCCGGTCTCCCGCTCCAACAACCTCAATCTCAACCACTCACGGCTCGGAAGTTCTAGAGTGCACACGACGGTTTGGTGTGTTTGGCCGCGGGGCGTGTGGTGTTGGGGCTGTCTTTAGTGCCCAGGGCGCGGTACCCAAGTGGTAAGGGAGAGGTCTGCAAAACCTTTATGCGTCGGTTCGATCCCGACCCGCGCCTCCAACATTTTCTCCTTTAGAATCAACAGAAAAGCAACTTAGTTTTAGCTTTTGTGCTCAATTTGTGCTTGGCACATTGGCCGGGGCGGTGCGTCTATGACGCGGCCCGTAGTCATTACCCTCTTTGTCCGCCACGCCGAAACCTGCAAGTATCGCGGCGATGAATTCACCAAGCGCTGCAACTGCCGCAAGCACTTCCGGTGGCGGGCGTCCAACGGCGTCCAGCACCGCCGTGCTGCCGGGACAAGATCCTGGACGGAGGCGGAGGTTATCAAGCGGGACCTGGAGGACCAACTCTCAGGCCGTAAGGCACCCGACGTGGCGGAGACAGTCACCCAAATCTCTGCCGCCGTCACCGTCTTCCTCCAGGACAAGAAGGTCCAGGGTGTGACGCCCGGCGTGCTGGCGAAGCACACCAGGGAGCTGGCCCGGCTGGTGGACTATTGCGCCCGTCGCAAGACGTATGCCGTCCAAGGATTGACCCGTGAATTGCTCACAGGCTACGCGGCCACGTGGGCGGACAGCTATCCATCCACACAGACGCGGCAGGCGGTGAGGACGCGGTTGCGGTCCTTCCTTCGGTACTGCTATGAGGCCCAATGGGTGGAGCGCGTCCCGGCGCTGCCCAAGATTGCCGTGGACGAACCACCCACCATGCCGTTGACGGAGGAGGAGATGGCCGCACTGTTGGCCGCCGCCCGCAGTGACCGTGAGCGCGCGTTGGTCCTTTTGATGCGTTGGACGGGCCTTGCCATCAGTGACTCACTCAAGCTGCCACGCACCGCTTTGCAATACGTCAAGGACATTGGCAAGTGGCGCGTGCAAACGTCCCGGCAGAAGACGGGCACCCACGTGGAGGTTGTGGTGCCGGACGTGGTGGCGGACACGCTGCTTGCTCTGGTCCGCGTTGGTCCGCGCTCTGAGTTTTTCTTTTGGGATGGCGTGTCTGACATCGTGAAGACGTGGACCAAGTACATGATTGCGCCCATGTTCAAAAAGGCGGGCATCCTGAAGGCGGGCAACATGACAAGCCATCGTCTCCGCGATACGTTCGCGTGCTACTACCTGGAGAAGGGCGTGCCACTCCAGGATGTCTCCAAGATGCTTGGCCACGAAAGCATCAAGACAACGGAGAGGAGTTACGCCAAGTGGGTGAAGAGCAGGCAGGCCCGGCTTGATTCTGTGGTGATGGAAGCGTGGGCGGCTTAGCCGACGTCGCCCGCCACGTGTCGGTGCTACGCTTGTAGCGAAACTCTCAGCTTGAAATCGAAGGATAGCGCCTTGGACACGAAAGACGTTGAGCCAACCTATGTCGGTCCAGATGAGATCAAGAACGCGCTCCTATTTGCCCGCGCGACTGCCGATGACGAGATAAAAAGCATTGAGCGCATCCACAAGCGCACGTTATTGTCTTTCGGCTATATCGGAGTCTTTGTGGCTGCCGCCGTGGCCATTTTCGGCTACATCGGGTACTCAAATTTGAGAGATGCGTCTATTGCGACTGCAAAGGCCCAAATGCAGAAGGAAGTTGAAGAGCAGGTACGTGAAAAACTCACAACCGAAAAGATAAATCAGATCGTTCAAGACCAACTTCGCGACCTTAGCGCGGCCAGCCTGCACGCTGAGATTCACAAAGAGCTTCTTTCGGATCCCTTTGCTTCTTCCATTCGGCAGGCCGCAGATGAGGAGGCAAAGGCGCAGATTACGAAGCAGTTCTCACCGCGCCACCTTAGTCCCGCCCAGGCAAGCCTGCTCCTCCAAAAGCTGACGGATTCCAAAGAATTGAATGGATATCCAATAGCGGTGACGTCTTGGACGTTCAATGTCGAGGCGACAAACTACGCCGGAGAGCTGAGAAAGTGCCTATCGCACAGCCCGATGAAGCTGCTGGAGATGGCCTCTTACGATAAAGACCCTGTCGAGGGCCTTGGTATTTATTACGATCAGCGGCAACCCGATACTGCCCGATTGCTGCAAGACGCTCTTCGGGCTGCGGGTTTGGATGCAAAGCTGGTCCCGGGGACGGCTCAGGGGGTCATCATCGCGCCCGGTCAAAAGTACCCGCTCGAAATTTTCGTTGGTTCCAAGGCAATGGAATAGCTATTCCATCAGCCGTCTCCTAACCTGATTGTTTGCAACGTCATTGGCGTTGGCAATAAAGCCACAAAAGTGTGGTAAATCGTCCACATTCTCAGAATTGTTTGTTTGTGTAAATTTGTGGATTGCGGCGCTCTATTTAGATGGTGTTTTCAACATTTTGCTCCACCCCCTATATCATTTGATATGAATGACTTACATCACATCAATGAGCCGTGCATTTGTTCACCACACATCTATCATGTCCACCATGGTTGCAGTGGTGCGAACGACTCTGCATATCGCCACACCTGCAACCGTGATGTCAGCCAACAACTGGCGTAATTCTCTTATCAAAACCCTGCTGCTAACCCGTCAACCAACAACAACTACATCACACCCTAGGGTGTGTAGTTGGTGGTGGTTAGGCGTTCGTTGTTCTAGTCACTCCGATAGGTGGTGCCGGAATGCGGTGCGTTCTGTCGGATCCATTCCGGGCTACGCTTGATACCGTGCTCCAACAACATCTTTGACAGAGTGCTGTACGACGCTTTTGGATCAACCTTGCGTGCTTCTGTTATCAGCGCCAACGCCGCCGCCTCCTTGCCGTCTTCGTCTTTCTTGACTCTGCCGGAACGGTTGGACAGCACAACGCCGTCGTGGGCATCGTGGACAAGTTTGTAAGTGCCTTCGACTGGCAGCACTTGAAACGGTTTGCTATCGAAGTCACGTTTCTTGACGTTCTCTAGATAGCTTGCCGTGTGGTATTCGTCCTTGCCATCCTGCAAACGAGTAGCCCACACGGACGCTACGAATGCTCCAAGCTCGCCGCTGCCGCGCATGGCATTGTCCAGGTTCAATTCAGTAGCTCCAGACGTTCCTTTCTTGCTGTGGTGAAGCATCAGAACGGAAACAGCACCATCTTTCATCAGCCGGAAGACTTGACCCGCGAACAACGCCATAGCATCAGAGTCATTCTCGTTGCCTTTTAGAAAGCGAATGGCAGTGTCAAGAACAACCACCGCACCCTTCAGTTCATCTGGTGACAGATCCTTGAGGTCAAACTGTGCGCTCTGCATTGTGGTGCAAAACAACGTCTTGCCTAGATATGGCGCTAATCCAATGCTCTTGAGCCGTGCTGAGAATGACTGGATGCCCATTTCAGGGCAGCAATACAACACTCTGGCTGGCTTGTTCGGCACCGCAAAGTGGCCGAACAAAGGTTCTCCAGTCACCAACGAATGCACCACATTCAACGCGATGATGCTTTTTCGCTGTGCCACGGGAGCCGCAATCACAGTGATTGCGTTATCCGTCAAGAACTGGTCAATCAGAAACGTGATGGGCGGCGCGTCCAGAATCTCAGTTGAGGTGTGGTAGCGGTCCATCCACGCAGGCAACAGCGGAGCGTCCAGCGCCTGCTTTAGTTCCGCTTCCGTGAATCCCCATCCGTGGCGTCCGTTGGCGGATTTCAGCCAAGCCCACCGATAGTGGGCACTTAGATCCGAGTGGCTACGGATGTAGTCTTTCAGGGCGCGCTGGTTTTCAGCCGGTGAGCTATCCACGGGGTTCAACTCCCTTACGATGGCCACCCTTCAATAACGCGAAGTGAGCGTCCGCCAGTTCCTCGCCCGGTGCTAGATACGTAAACTTGATGAAGCGATGGGCTGTTGAATCTAGCAACACCAGTTCATCGGAAGAGGTTGAGCGAACGATGGGCACGAAAATTTGAGGTGTCCACGCTCGTTTTTTGTCGGCGCTTTGACGCTCCACTTTGACCGTGGCCCACGCAACTACCGGCTCCAGCGTGAAGCGCGGGTCACCCGCATCCAAGTCCAACGACTCACAATCCCAATCAACTAGCACCTGCCAGCCTTGGCCGGGCAACGTCTGACAAAATCTTTCACCATCGTAACTTTCAAACATAAGGAATCCCTTTCTGTCTTGGTTCTCTGAAAAAAGACCCGGCTCAGCACTGCGCCAAGCCGGGTTGTAAGGAAGTGCGACACGGTCAAAATCAGGTGAGGAGGCACCCTCGGACCAACCGTGCCGCGTGCAACGGCCCGACTCTTGTTTAGCGACGGCTATTAGCTGTGGCTAACCTTGATGCCCTGGATGGCCTCAGCAAGCCGGATACGGCTGTCAATCCGGCGATACGCCAGAATGGCAAGCTGTCCCTGCAAGGCAAGCGGCTGATCCAGGATCTTGACGTTGATGCCAGCTCCGCCACGCACACCGATGATGTTCCCCTGGCGGAAATCGCCAAATAGGATCGGCGTGACACCCGCGCTGGTTGCCGTGGGCAGTGAAGGCGCGTTCACGTCATAGAACACCGGACGCCCAAGGATGCGCTCCGTGCCGTCCGCGTCGGTTGTAGCAACCGGCGCAAACAGGTTGGTCTGCATCTGTGCCTTCTTGATTGCAAGGCCGGTTGCACGGGACATCACCCACGATGCGTTGGGCTGGTAACGCGCCTTGAGAGTTGACGTGACATCGAACAAGGAGTTGAGCAAAATCTGCCCATCCGTGGCCGCGCCCGTCAGCTCATACGCCGTGCCGGTGCCGTTGCCCGTATTTCCAAAGCAGCCGAGTGGCTGTGCGGTGCCGGTGCCGGTGGCCAAGAGCTGTCCTTCAAGGATGCGCTGTCCGTTCAGCAAATCATCAACAACGAACTGCTGCCACATCGGTACGTCCTGGAGCAACTCCCAAGAGACAATGCGCGCCGCTCCAACCATGAATGCGGAGAGCAACGTCTGTCCCAAGGTGGGATCGTTGCCGCCAAAGGTAGCAATCGTGCCGCTACTTTCGGCCTTGAGTGCGGACGTGCCAAAGCTCGCCTGTGAGGGGATCTTCACATCGGTGGCCGTGGGGATAACCATCGACGCATCGAAGATACCCAAGTCGGGCAGGCCAAGCGGAGTGATCTGTTGAACGGTAGGGATGTTGATGGCATCACCGCCAGCCGTGGTGGAGCTGCCCTGTGTGCCCTCATAGGTCGCCGCATTTGCACGCGGTCCCTGGTAGGAGCCGTTGGCGCGGCGCTGCCGTGTGAACTGCTCAGAGCCGGGCATGTGATAGCCACCGCTGCCGTCCGCACCGACTACCAGCTCTTCACCGGCGACCTTGCCGCCACTCAAGAGAAAGCTGTGGAGTGCTTTCTTGTACTCCGGTCGGTGCGTGTCCTGTGCGTTCAAGGCAGGTGAATACGTCGCCATGAATCCCGACGCCGCACCGTCAACAGCCGCACCATCACCACCAAACAACCACGACGGTCTGCCATCCGCGTTGAACATGGAGCGAATGGTGCTCTGAGACATCCGCGCGCTAATCTGCTTTTCAATCGCACGCGCACGCGTCATCGCGCCGTTGTGTTGCTCTTCCTCGGAGGCTGTCATTACGTGACCACGGTCACCAAGCATGGCTTCTGCTTTGTCCAACTCCGCGCGGTGTTCCTGCTTCAATTCCGTAAGATTCAACATGATTAGTCCTCTAACTTGCTGTGCCGGGGTGAGTAGAAAATCACCGCCAGCGCCACGCCTCACCAACCCGGTACTCGGGGATGCCATCGTGGTGGCACAGGACTTTCTTCCTGTGCGGCAGATTAGGTTGTGGGGCGTCTCCCCGCCGCCACGTTCGGTGCCACTTCCCGCACGTCTCCAGGACACGTACTGTGCCCGCTATCGCGCATGGACCGGAGCTTTTTCTCCGGCCAGCAACACTCCAAGCGACACAAGGCCGCCTTCGATGGCCTAAACAACAGGCGCACCAAACTTTTGTCGAGAAGCGATATGCGAGGAATCCGAGTACGAATCGAGGTGCTACGGTTTACAGCGTTCGGCTACAGCTCAAAGCGTGAATCAGGAAGCGCGTACAACGCCTCACACCAAACCACGCTGTCACCAACATGCGGTTGCGTCTCCGTCTCCGAGTTGGGCACTTCACGGCCATCTACAACGTATTGCGAAAAGGCTGCCGTCAGCCGAACTACCACCATGAAGTCATCGGGATCTTGACGGAGCTGCACCACGGGCACGCCGCAAACCAGCCCGGCCACTCCTACGCCTGCTAGACGCCCCTGCATCCCCGGCCTGCGTGCGGCCAAGTCCTGGAAGCCTGCCTCTAGTGCTTCCATTCGGATGAATTCAGCGTCGGTGCCATCGGCGTTTGCAACGATGAAGACTCTGCTCTCCGCTTTGCTCATTTCGATGAGGTCATACATTGCTGCCTTCCTTCCGGTGTTTGCGCACCTTGGAGCCTTCGTTTAGCGCCGCTTATGGCGCCTCACATGAAACTCGCTTGTTTTGAGTAGCGAGTTTTCTCCTTCCGGAGACCGTTCAACCGCATAGGTAACCGTGCGCGCGCGTTCTGACTCGTCCGCCAACCCGGCAACGGTAAGGGCCAACTTCACGACGGCAAAACGGCCACCTTGCTGGACGAAAAACTCCAGCTCTCGGAGCGCATCATGCGCTTCCCCTTCCTGGACGATGGTGCCCGTCTCAAAGCTCCCAATAACGGCGGGCGATTCCTGGCGTGTAACTATCTCCGCAACTACCGCCTCATATACGACGCCCTCATCTTTCAGCATTCGCGTGAGCCGTTCTTTTTGCTCCACCGCTAGGACTACCGCGCCCAAGGGCGTGTCCACCGCCTGCCTCGACGGGCGGCCCGCATTGAACTTGCGGAGCGCGCGGTCTAGCGGGCCAAGGGACTCCTCCATCTTCTGGATACCGCCCCGCAAATTAGTGATCGCTGCTTCCGTTCTGGGTGTCATCGTCAGCCTCTCTACTTATAGTGTTTACATGGGCCACATCGGCCTGTCAATCTATTTCCGCCTAATCCGATTCTGTTCCCTGAAGGTCTTTGTACCGCGACGCACCGGGTTAGTCAATCGGGTTGAGTCTAATTCGAATACTCCCTCTACACTTGTGTCTAACCGAGCAAGAGCCGGATGTAAATCGTATTCCAGATAAATTGATTGTTCCCTCTGAAACGGGTTATATCCATGCGGGGGCTGTAAGTCAACCGATATCAACATAATTCGTTTCCTCCCTCTACAATCTCCTTGTAACGCAATGGATCGCGTTAGTCAATCGATTTTCGTCTAATCCGTTTCATCCCTCTACACCCCTGTTTATCGATTGGGGGACGTGATGTCAAGGGATCCTTCGCCGCAGGCCATATTTGGACGCGTAAGAATGCATTCTTACAAGTACATTCTTATAGCTCCACTTTAGGACTACAGCGTAAGCTACATAAAATAAACTAGTTGACAAGACGCAAGGCTGTGCGATAGCGTGGTTTTCATCAACCATCCGCTCCACCCATAAAGGAAGAGGTCACCCATGAGTATTTTGTTCTATCATAAACTCCGTAAGTCCAACAGCGCCCACACTTACTACGCTGTCCATCGCCTTTATCCCACGCCAAGACAGAAGGTAGCAAGCCTGAAGATCGACGGATCCGGCTGCCGGACCATCACTCCGCATCCAGGTGGTGCCATAACGGATGCTGAAACCCGAATGGCGAAAGCATTCCTGCCAGTATGTTGACCGAGAAACCAGCCCTCACGGTTGCTGAAGTAGCCACGCTCACCGGGTGGTCACGCCAGACAGTGACACGGCTGTTTGAGAAGGAGCCGGGCGTCCTGATGTTGGGGCGTCCCGAGTCTCTACACAAGCGAAGCTATCGCAGCACCATAATCCCGCGCGTTGTTTATGAGCGCGTCGTCAACCGGCTGGCGGTCAGGTGAAGGGTGCGGATTTGGGGGATCATAGGCGAATGAAAGACGAATATTCTGTGCAACACACCTAAACTTGTTTCCAGGGCATTTTGCTTGACGCATATTCGATAGAGCGGTACTTTCCTGCCTGAACACATCACGGAGGCAGCATGCAGACAGAAGCGCTAGCGCGTTACATACAAAAGCTGAAGGATCGCCGCCAAGGGCATGTGAACACTTTAGCCACACTCAGGAAGCAGGATCACTCGACCTATCACCCGAAGGATGTGGAACTGCTCTTCGCCGGACCCCAAGTGCGCGTCGATCAGCTTGATACCATCATCTCCGAACTAGAAAGCATCCTCGCAGGATGACAATGACCTAAGACTCAAGATAAAAGACGCCTAAGAGCTGACGCAGCGCCTTTCGTCTGATACGTTCGCAGCATTAGAGGTGATATGCGCAAGACACGAAAACGTCGGAAGTGTCCTGGAACGGTTCGAAATGGCCGCTGTTCACTTTGTCACCTCACGGCCAAACCGGGAAACGCCTATCACCTGCGCTGGGTGCCTATTGGCGCAAAGGACCTGAAGACGGTCCCGCCACGTGGGCAGCGCGCTAGGCGCTGATTTCGACAAGCGGGAGGATCTTGGCCTAGTCCGGTCGCTTCGCCGTCTCATCCCGGATTAGGCTGTCGAGTGATGGTCCATTCTTGCCCCGCTCCTCCATCCTTGTGGATAGCGGTTTTTCCGTGGTCGATTTGTCTATGGCCTCTTGCAAAGCCTTCGGGTTCCTATCTGGACTCTGATTCATGACCAGCTCCCTCCTAGAAGCTGCTCGGGAGAGTAACATGAGCGAATTTCCGGCCCGGGGGTCTGCTATCTTGGTTGCCATGCTCGCCCCTCTGCTCGCGCTCGCTATGTTCGCTCAAACAGCCAATGCCGCTCCGCAAAACGAACTAGGTTCGACTTTGTACCATAACTGCAAGGCTGACGTGCGCATGATGGACTCTCCCACTGGAGGTGCCCACGAAGACATGGATCCCGCCGAAGCCTGCATAGACTATGTGTCGGGATTTTGGGACGGATACAGCGTGAGAGGTGGCATTTGCAATGCCAACAATGCCAGCCGTGGAACAGTGATTCGCATCTACGTCGCGTTCATGGAAACGCACCCCAAGTTGTTCGATGAAGATCGTGGTCTCGGCTTGTGGGGCGCGCTGGTCGATGCTTACCCGTGCGCTAGCGCCAGATGACGGCAAAGTTGAGCGGAGGAAACAATGACAGTAAGCGAATTAGCGGAGCAGTTGAAATATCACAAGCCAACTCTGGACGTATTAGTCCTTCACGCGGGGGACGGTGTCAAGCGGTACTTCGACATCGAATCGCCGCAAGTCCACACTGGCAACCACGGCAAGGATTGCGTGGTGATCCGGGCGACAGAGCGTAAACGATAGTGCGCTCACGTTCACAGATGCGGTCTGAATTTTGTGCTTGTTTGTGCTCAAGATCTGGACTTTGGTAGGATCCTGGACATCATGGACAAATGCCAGCTTTCGCATTTTCAGCAACTTGCAGAAAACAAAAAGGCCGGAACGGTTCGATCCCGACCCGCGCCTCCATACTTTTCTCAATAAAATCAATAAAATAAGCAGGTTAGGCTAATTGGCACACACATCCACCGGTGTGCCTTTTTCGTGAATGGTCGTGTCTTTCTTCAATGTTCGTTCACTTTCGTCCAGGGGCGGACTGGCGGCTTACGAGGGCAAAAAAATGGGGACGGCCGAAGCCATCCCCCGGAAAACTTCTGATGGAAGCGATCAGAAGTTGATTTTGCCGAAGACCTGGACAACGCGGCCGCCGACACCTGCGCCCTGGAAGGACCCGTAGGGGCTGGTGGGCGGAGCTGCGATGGAGGTGATGGTTCCAAGGCCGCCACTGGCGATATCTGCGGCCGGCAGGGCGAGGTTGGGATGGTTGAAGACGTTGAAGGCATTCGCACCAATCAGGAAATTCAGAGCGTTGCGCTGATAGAGCCTCTTCGCCAGTCCGAGATCGGTGTCTGCGTAGTGCGGACCGGTGAACTGGTTGCGCGGAGCATTGCCGAAGTCGGTCTGGGTGTTGAAGGGGGTGAAATCGGCGGCGCTTAGGCAGGGCGTAACCGCAGCACTCGATCCGCAGTGATGGTTGATATTTGGATTGATGATGTCGACCAGGACGCCGCCGAGATCGGTGCCGCCAGTATTGGCGGCCGACGCGGCGCTGTTGTAGACGGTGAAGGGCTGACCGCTGCGGTAGAAGCTCTTACCGGAGACGGTCCAGCCGCTCAGCACCTGGTTCTCGATGGGGTTGTGGAACTGGAACGGCAGGGCGTAGACGAAGTCCAGCAGGAAGCTGTTGCGGATGTCGTAGTCGGACACCGAGTAGTTCAGATGACCCACGCTGTTGGGATCGATCTGCCAGTTGGATCTGGCGTTGAAGGAGTTGAAGTTGTAGGGCTCGTTGGTGATGCCGCCGTTGGAGGAATCATCCATGGCCTTGCTGTAGGTGTAGGTTGCGTCGACGGTGAGGCCCTTGCTGTCGGCGTGCTTGTAGGTGATGGAGGCGCCGTTGTAGTTCGAATGCGCGGCATTGGTGTAGCTGGTCACACCTGCAAAGTTGGGATCCGGCTGAGCTGTGGGCAGGCCACCAAAGTTGGTGGGGGAAGCAGCGTTGACGGCGCCGTTGGTGATGATCTCGTCGTAACCGGTGTTGCCGGCATAGGCGAGGATCACGGCATCGTTCCTGGTGAACTGATGCTGGAGCTGCAGGCTGAACTCAATGTAGGTCGGATTCTTGAACTCGGGTGGGGCGATGGTGAAGGTTGGAGGTGCGTAGGAGGGGACGGTCTGGGACAAGGAGTATGAGCTGGCTCCGGTGCGGATGCCGGCCTCGACGGCATTGAACGAGGCGAGGGAGTTGGCCATGGCCGTTCCAGGAACGGTGGCATCGCCAATATCCCCGGTGGTGATGGTTGTGCTGTAGACGTTGGGCAGGTTATCGATGAAGCCATCGAGGAAGCCAGCCGGATAGAGATCGGTAAACATACCGACGCCGCCGCGGACAACGGTACGGCCGTTGCCGGTGACGTCATAGTTGAAGCCGATGCGGCCCTGCGGATTGATCTTGGGAACGCTGGCGAAGGGGTGGGGCTGGTCGAGAGTGATCAGCTGGTCATAGGGAGTCATCGTGGTGACGCCAGGGTGTGGGAAGGCGCCGTTATAGAGCGAGAAGCAGTTGTTGTTGCAGAGCGGATTGCCGGTGCGGTCGAAACGGATGCCGGCAGTCAGCTTCAGCCGGGGTAGGATCTGCCATTGGTCCTGCGCATACACGCCCAGATTGTAGAGGGCGAGGTAAGCCGTTTTCTGGTTGGTGAGCGACTGAGAGAACGCCGAACCATCACTAGAGCCCGCCGGGTTCATGGCACCGTTAGCGAAATCGCTCATGAAGAGAGCGTAGGTTCCAGCGAAATTCTGCTGCGAGTCGAAGTCGGAGATATCGACGCGACGGAAGTCGTATCCGAAGCGAAGGGTATGGTTGCCCTTGACGATGGAGAGGTCGTCGACGAACTGGTACTGGGTAATGTTGCGGCCGTCGATATAGCTGTTCGGCAGCCCCAGCACCATGTTGCCTGCGAAGGCCGCGGATCCATTGGAGCCGCCATCGAGGATCGAGCTGAGATAGGTGGGGAAAGCGGCCAGCGTTGCGTTGGTATCCGCAGGTCCGAAGAAAGCGGTGTACCAGTTGGCGGCGAAGATGAACTGATTGATGATGTTGGGCTTGACGATGTAGGTATCGTTCAACTGACCCTCATAGGCAGGCTGCTTGCTGACGGTGTTGAAGACGGGGCTGACGAAGTTGGTATAGGTGGGCTGAGAGCCGCGATCCATCTTGTAACGGCCGAAGAGCTTGTTTCTGGGGCTGATATTCCAGTCGACGCGGCCGGTGAAGAGCCACTCTTCGTTCTGGTTGGAAGCCGTTCCGACAGCCGCCTGAGTGCAGGGAGAGGTCGTTCCAAAGTATCCGCCGGCGCCATCCGGAATCATGAGGTTTGCGGCTGATCCACAACCCAGGGTGGTCTGGTTTAATGATGGATTCGCAGCAATAAGAGCTGCATTAGTGGCGGTAGGAGTTAGAGGTGTATTGTCCTGCAGGAGACCCGGGCCGTACGTGACGGGAACCGCGTTGGCGTAGTTGGGCGACGCGTTGTAGAGATTGAAGGCCTGCTGATAGAAGGGCACGTTGGCGGCGGGAACCCGGGCCAGCAGCGCTTGCTCAAAGGGCTGGGTGGGAAAGGCGACGTAACCGGACGCCGGCAGGACGTAGCGGAGGCCTTCGTAGTCAGCAAAGAAGAAGAGCTTGTCCTTGATGATGGGGCCTCCGACGTTGGCTGCCCATTGGTTGGAGACGGCGTGGGGGCGGCCGACACCGGACTGATTGCGGAACCAGTCATTGGCGTTGAGCGCGCTACCGTTGTACCAGTAGTCGGCGGCTCCGTGGAAGCGGTTGCTGCCCGACTTGGTGGTCCAGTCAATGATGATGCCGGCGGCGCGGCCGTACTGCGCACTGTAGCCGTTCTGCACCACGGCGGCCTCGGAGATTTCGCCCTGGCCGAGGGTGAGGTTGCTGGAGCCGGAGTTGTTGAGGTTGAGGAAGGGATCCTCGTCGTCATAGCCGTTTAAGACATAGAGATTGGAGGTGCCGGGCAGGCCGTCCGAACTGAAGTTGCCGTAGGCTCCGCCGGAGTTGAGGACAACACCCGGAGCGGTGTAGGCGACGGTAGAAATGTCTCCGCCGGGAGCTGGGAGCGCCTGGACCTGCTGTTCGGTGAGGGTGGTGACCGAGTCCGGGGACTGCGTATCGGTCAACTGCACGACCTGAGCGCTGACCGTGACGGTGCTGGCTGTGTTGGCCGGGTTCACGGTGAGGTCGACGTTGGGCACCTGGCCGACCAGGACGGTGACCGTGGTCGGTGAGCCGGAGAGACCGTTGGCGCTGGCGGTGACCTGATAGCTGGAGGGCTTGAGCAGGGAGGCGGTGTAGCGTCCCGCATCATTGGTTTTGACGTTAATGGTTGCGTTAGTCGCGGTATCGACAATCTTGACGTTGGCTCCTGGAACCAGAGCGCCGGTCGAATCCTGAACCACGCCGGTGAGAGCACCGGTTACGGAGTTTTGTGCGTGCAGGTACCCCGGGAGAACGAGGGACGCCAACAGCAATGCCAATGCGAGGAAGAAGATCTGAGGAGAAATACGGGAGAACTGAGGAAGTGCTCCTTGGGGGGCCTGAATCTGTTTCATGAGGCAAATTCCTATACGGGGTAAGTGTTGGTATTTCCGTTGACAATCTAACTGCGAGGCAATTTGCTTGCCGAATCAATTAGAGAGAAATCGCCCAAAAGAAAGGATTGGAGCAGGAAAGGGCGTCGAAATACTGACGCAATTCATCAATGTTTGACACTCGTTTCATCTGTTGTGGGGGTTTGGGATTGACTACACCCTTAGAGACGAGGGGGGGATGCACAAAGATGCACACTTATCGCAATAAGATGCATGGTGGGGATACTGGGGGCCCTGAAGTTTGACGGGCGTGTTGACTGGAGAACCGATGTTCAGCAATGCCGAGGAGCTGGTAACCATCGTGTATTCATGAGTTTACTTCCTCCCAGCAATAGGCGAACATTGGCTACCGCCTGGAGCCAGTAGCCGCGTCATCCCATCAAGACAAAGAGCCCTCTTCCGGCTTTTGGCTAGGGGAATTTCCACAGGCAGCTCCGGGACGGGGAGCACTAGCACGTCGTGTTCAGCAATTTCCTCACTGTTTTTTCCAGCTCCGTGCGGCGTCCGTCTCCCCAAAGGCCCCCAAGGCTTCGGCGGGAAGAATGTCCTCGGGCTCGAAATGTCCGAATTCATCGCGGAGACGCTAGCTCGGTCGCCCGAGGCCTTCCCACCCAAGGCCAGAAGTTTCTATCATTCGTTGTAGAAATGGGCGCAACCTATTCGACGTAGTTAATGGAACAGCCAATGTCGTCTGGAATCGATGATGGAGGAGACAGCGATGCGCTTCATGATGGTGGTGATCCCCAAAGGGTGTGAATCGGCAGCTGCGAACGCGAGGCCTGATGCCGAGGCGGTTGCGAAGATGATGGAGTTCAACAAGACCCTGCAGAAAGCGGGCGTACTGCTCGGGCTCGATGGGCTTCTTCCCCCTTCGACCGGAGCGCGGGTTTCCTACACAGACGGCGAGGCAACGGTTACCGATGGGCCGTTCGTTGGGGCCAGCGAGGCGATCGGAGGCTACTGGATCGTTCAGGTGCGCTCGCGGGAAGAAGCGATCGAATGGGCCAAGCGAGCACCGATGTCCGACAACGAGATCGTCGAAGTGCGCCAGATCTACGAGAGGCGCGATTTTCCCGCCGACGTGCAGAAAGCAGCCGAAGGCTTCGAGGAGCTTCCGAACGCGGCTGCTGCAAAGGCATGAGCGACATTCGCAAAACGGACATTCACAAAACGATCGAGGCGGTGTGGAAGATCGAGTCCACGCGACTGATCGCTGGGATCGCCCGGGTTACGCACGACATCGGCATCGCAGAAGAACTCGCTCAGGACGCACTCGTTGCGGCCCTGGAGCGGTGGCCGGAAGAAGGCATTCCGGAGACGCCTGCGGCGTGGCTGATGACAGCGGCAAAGCGGCGGGCAATCGATTACTTGCGCCGTGGCCGGATGCTTGAACAAAAGCATGGGGAGATTGCCCGGGAGTTGGAGTTCCAGCAACAACGCCTGGGTAAAGAAATGGATCAGGCGCTGGACCAAGTGATTGATGATGACGTGCTTCGGCTCATTTTTACGGCCTGCCATCCGGTGCTGGCCGTCGAGGGCCGCGTTGCGCTCACGCTGCGCCTGGCCTGTGGCCTCACGACTGCCGAGATTGCCCGGTCTTTCCTGGTGCCGGAGAAGACTTTAGGCCAACGCATCTTTCGCGCCAAGAAGACACTGTCCGAGGCTCATGTCCCCTTTGAGACTCCGCGTGGTGACGAGTTGAGAAAGCGGGTCGACGCCGTGCTGTCCGTGGTCTATCTGATCTTCAACGAAGGCTATACGGCAACCTTTGGTGATGAGTGGATGCGGGAAGAACTTTGTAACGACGCGCTGCGGCTCGGGCGCATCCTCGTGGAACTACTTCCCGGTGAATCGGAGGTCCACGGTCTGCAGGCACTGATGGAGTTGCAGGCGTCGCGTACTGCGGCGCGTCGCGGACCAGCGGGAGCAGCCGTCCTGTTGTCGGAACAGGACCGTTCTTCGTGGAACCACGCACAGATTGAGCGAGGAATGGCAGCGCTCCGGAGAGCGCAGCAGCTGGGTGGAGGGGCCTGCAGTTACGCCCTGCAGGCGGCGATCGCAGCTTGTCACGCGCGAGCCAACACCGCAGCAGACACCGACTGGGAGCGGATCGTGGTTCTATATGACGCCCTGCTTCAGATCAGCCCCTCTCCGGTCGTGGCGCTGAACCGCGCGGTAGCCGTCGGAATGGCGCAAGGGCCGTCCGCTGGACTGCATGCGCTGGATGCTCTGGCGGCTGAGCCCGCGCTGGCCAACTATCATCTGCTCCCGAGCGTCAGGGGAGATCTGCTGATGAAGCTGGGACGATATGGCGAAGCTCGTGAAGAACTTCAACGTGCGCTAGCGATGGCAGACAACGTTCGCGAGCAGGATTTGCTTTCGAAACGACTAAACCAGGCGATGCGTATGGATTGAGATAAAAAATTACGGACTGTTTGTAGAATTCGGGTCAGGCCATTCGTCGACACTGTGAAGGCAGCTCAAAGTGGCCTGCCCGTCGACCAAATCAGGATCAAGGAGACATCATGCCGCAATATTTGCTTGTGAATTACCTCCCCGACGACTTTGACCCCTCCACAGTCACCGAAGCAACGGTGCGCGCTATCAATGATCTCAACGAAGAGTTGATCGCTTCCGGTGCCAGGCTCATGGCATGCGGCCTCAGTCCAGCGAGCCAGGCGAAGTCGCTGCGGGGCCAGCCCAATGGCGAAGCGCTGGTCACCGACGGCCCGTATCTGGAAGCCAAGGAACACATTGGTGGCTTTTGGATACTGGAAGCCGCAGACATGGACGAGGCGCTGGGGTGGGCCCGGAAGGCTACCCTCGACCCTCGTTCGCGGGGCGAGGTTCGCGAGATTCCGTACAGCAGCCTGGCAGGCGGCACACCCCACCCCTCGCGGGTAAAGCCATAAGCACCCCGCCGGCGAAACCGGTTCCAACTGCGGCCTCCACAACGGTTTCTGCGGTGGCAACCTCCGTACAGCGATGGTGGCCTCCACCATCGTTCTACAACTGCACGGTATCACGCTCCCGTCATCAACTGGTGGTCACGGATGGCCCGTTCTCAAGAGGAAAAACCATGCGGAAAAAGAAGGTTCACGCAATCGCAATCAAAAGCCTTGCGCTGCTTGTTGTGCTCGGTACGGCCTACCAGGCGACGGCACAGGATGCCGCGACGACGTACACGAAGATGGCGCCGGTCGACCAATACCTCATGGCGGACCCGGACGCGGAGATAGCCCTGGCGCGGAGTGCGGCGCCGAAGTCCATTGCACTCGATGCAGAGGTACTGATTCTCGGACGTCATGGTTTCGAGATGGCGGTCAAAGGCAAGAACGGCTTTGTGTGTATGGTAGGGCGTTCGTGGACGTCCACAATTGATGCTGAATATTGGAATCCGAAGGTGCGGGTTCCCATGTGTGTGAATGCGGCAGCCGCGCGTTCGTATTTGCTGCACATCAAAAGAATTACCGAATCAGGGCTGGCGGGACGCACGTTAGCCCAGACGAACGAGACCATCGCCGCTGCCATCGCCAAAAAAGAATTACCGGCGATGGAATCCGGGGCGATGTGCTACATGATGGGAAAGCAAGGATACGGCGGCGACACCGTCCCCCACTGGCCCTCGCACCTCATGTTTTTCTATTCGGATACCGACCCTGCAGTCTGGGGAGCAAACCTGCCGGGTTCGCCCGTCATTGCGGTTGCTGATTCCACGGAGCACCTGACGCAGTTCGTGATTGTTGTGCAGCGGTGGTCAGACGGAACGGAATATCACGAAGGCTCCGCAGTCGAGCATCATCATTAGCATCTATACGTCCATGCAAAATTTCCTGGAATGCTTTGTCGAATTCCAGTCCGTCCGTTCGTCAATGGAGTGAAGGCAAGCCAATCGGCCCACGAAAACCGTTACAGAAAAAGGAGAAGTTATGGCACAGTATTTGGTAGCGATTCACCACCCCGACGGCTACGACGGGGCGACCGAGGGCGAGGCGATGATGCGCGATATCGACGCACTCAACGAAGAGATGGTGGCCGTGGGTGCCAGGTTCTTCGCTGGCGGTCTCTCGCCTGCCAGCAGCGCTAAGTCACTGCGGGCGCAGCCGGATGGCAGGGTGCTCATCACCGACGGGCCATACCTGGAAGCCAAGGAGCACATAGGGGGCTTTTGGATTCTGAATGCTGCCGACCTGGACGAGGCGCTGGCGTGGGGGCGCAAGGCTGTCATCGCCTGCCGGGCGCCAGTAGAGGTGCGCGCGTTTCTTGAGATGCAGGCCTGACGGGGTGCCGCAAGGCTGGAGGTCGCGCCTGTCTGGCGGGCCTGCTCGACTGAATCTGCGGCTGCCTCCAGTGCGACGGCTACTCCGCTGATCGAACACATGCGCCAAGGCATCCGGCAACCACGCTGGCGCGTTGGCTGGATGCGTGGTGCACGGCAGGGTGAGCCGTATACATTGGTTCACCCTGCCTGGAGTGGGGCTGACGATGGAGTGCTAGTGTTTTTTCTGAATGATGCTTGCCGCGGAGTCAGTCGATACGGTGGTAAAGCCGTCCGTTAGCGTTTTGAGGAATGCAACGATGTCGTCTTCCTCGTCGCTGGTCAAGCCAAGATTGCCTAGCTGCGTGGTGTTCAATGTAGCCGGGTACTCAGGTTCTGGCCAGCACGTTACCTTCTCGCCCTTTGAACCCTGCGCGCAACGCGGCAGTGCCTGTGAGGTGTTGTAGAAGTGGACGACTTCCTTCAGGCTCTTTAGATACCCGTTGTGCATGTACTCTTTCACGAAGTTGGGCCGCGGCCTGAGATCGACATTGCGCAACGTGGCCGTTTGGAAGGTTCCATTGAACAGTGGAGCGAGCTGTTTCCACTGCAGCGTGTTTGGATTGGGCGCGGCTCCCGTGTTGTTCAGAAATCCGCCGACACCCAAATCGATAAACGCGAAGCCCATGGGATTCGCTGTATATCCATACTGATCCGGTTTGCTTTCACAGTAGTAGGGCAGAGCCAGATTCTTGGGGAGACCGATATTATTCGCAGTGAAGTCGCTGAAGAGTGGAGCAACATCAGCTGCAGTCTCGACCATGGCGGGCGAGTTTGCAGCAGTTCCACTGAGATGGCATTGATTGCAGCGAGCTTTTCCATTGAACAGTTCGTAGCCCGCCAATTCTTGTCCGGACAACTGTGCATTGCCGGCCAGGTAGGCGTCGAACTTCGAGGAGAATGCGCTGACACCGGATGAAGATTCATACGATGCCATCGCCATCGCCATGTGATCGAACGTGGAGTCTGATGTTCCCCGATCGATAGGGCTGAGATGCACCGGGAACGGATCAGTGGCTGGAGCTGGACCTGGCTTGGCGCATATCGCCGCGATATTTCCGGGCCAGTGGATCGCGAAAGATTGAGCCCCCCAGATCGCAGTGATCAGCGAAGCATACTCACTCTGGGACGCCTTCCACACTACGCATGCGCTGTCAATATCTCCCATCTCCACGGGATTCAGCGGTGGTCCTTCAGCCTGTTCTGCTGCTGGATTGGTCAGGCGAATTCCGGTGGCGCGCATATCCCAGAAGTTGCCGCCGTAGAAACTCGCTTGCGTTGCGTTGTAGTGCAGGATCCCGGAGTAGGGAGCATACGCATACGTTTGTGGATTTCTTGCACTGAAACGATAGTTTGGTGCCGGCGGTGTTGCATTGGTGACGGCTGTACCACCAGGTTGAGAGGCGGTGGTCGCATTGAAGACACTCGACGAGCCTCTGAAACCCGTGTACGGCACATGGCACGTCGCGCAGGCAATGTTCTTTGCCGGGGACAGGTTCACATCGTAAATTTCAGTCTCACCGAGCAACGTGATCATGTGGTACTGGTCCAGAGCAGACGACTGCGCGACTTGCTGCAGCAACGTTGATTCCCTAAGGGTAATGAAGGCATTCGCGGCGGCCACATCCGGGTCTTCGTGAGCTCCGCCTGGCAGCAGCGATGCAACATTAATATTCCCGCTACACACGGCGTAGGGCGGGATAGTGGGTGAGGTGGATGGCGCAGCTTGTCCATGCACGACAGGATGAGGGAAACAGATGACGGTCGCGACCGTCACACTTATGGCTGCTAGTTGTAGCAACCTAGGGTGAAGCCTGTTTTTCTTCATGGGAAACCCCGACTTAAGTCAGTTAGGGTTCGGGCAGGACAAATGGCTCGCCCAAGCCAAGCGATCTCCGCGCTTTTCGCAGATCCTATGGATGCCTTTATCTATTTACCCGAACAGGGATATAGGGTTGGGAAACATGTCGCAGTCTCCTGAACACAGAGAAGGACCGAGTCACACAATCGTACGAATAAGGACTAACCGTCACTGTCAGTCGAACTTTAATTCACACAATTAATTCATCTGGCTTGCACGAGAAGTAACACCACGATCGCAGCGTAATACTTACTTAAAAAATTTGTCAAGGCCCGAAATCACATAACCATATTGATTACTCCTAGCTGGATGGACTTAGTGGATTTGGGTCTAGTTTTCCAGCTCCCCGAAAACTGCCTGGGTGGCTTTGCAATAGAGATCGAATCGTAACAGCGCGACACAGATTCTCTAAGGACGGGCCGCGTCCGATCTTCCTGCAGGAACGGCGCTGCGCTTCCGGAGCGGAGCTTTTCGCCATACACCCACAGGGATACGCTAAATGTTTCGGATGATTGGGTCGATCAGCAGTGAGCGTTGAGGAGCTTCTGTCTCGACGCCATCGAGTGTGAGCTTCAGAAAAGGTGCGGCAGCGGGAGGCGATTTCAGAAGACGATTCTGGAAGACCATCCGGGCGAAGGCGGTAAGGGGGCGGCGATTCCCAGCTACTAATGGATTAGTCGGCTACCATGGCTTCGCCGGGCAGGATGGGACGAGTGCGGGGTAGTTTGCCGCCGTGGGCGGCGAAGCCTACGAGTGTCAGGACAGAGATGAAGACGATGAGCTTGGTGAGGTCCGCGGTGCGGGTGTGGGGGAGGATCTTCCAGAGGAGCATAAGGATTGTCTGGGCGCTGGTCACGGCCCAGACGGAGCCGTAGAAGTAGCGGCGCTCGGTGCCTTCGCCGAGGGTGGAACGGCCGACACGGGGGAGTTTGCTGAGAGCGCCGAGGAGGAGGATCAGGATGCAGAGCGGGGCGTAGGCGTAGTGGTAGATCTGCTTGAGGTACCAGGTGCCGCTAACTACGGCGATGACAAGCCCGGCCAGGTTGAGGAGGGCAAAGCTCAGGACGGCGTTCCAGGCAAAGGTGTAGCAGACGCGGCGGTAGAGAGGGTTGGGCTTGTCTTCGTCGAAGCGCAGTATGTAGGGGCGGGGTTCTGCGCCGGGAAGGCTTCCGCGGAGGGCGGCGATGCCGGTAGCAATCAGGACGATAGCGAGCCAGATAAGATTGCCCGTGTGCATGCCGTGCGCGAAAAGGCTGAAGGTGAGAGGGCCGGGGGCGAGGAAGAAGACCCAGATCCAGATGGGCCAGTGGGCTGCACGGTAGAGGCGCGTGTTGCTGCTGCGAATCTCGCGCTCGTGGGCCAACTCTACTTTTCCGCTGTAGCGCATAGGCGAAGTCTCGCAGAGGCGTTGGGAGCGCGTCAATCGGTGGACTGGGGTCAGGAAGGCTGCAGGGATTGGCGCAAGATTAGATGGGCTTGTGGGCTGTCGAAGGAGCGGGACGTTATGGCCGAGGATAGGGCCGAGGCTGGCGAGGCTGATTTTTCTCTCACGAAAGGAATTGCAGCTGCGATCTTTGCTCGCATAGTCGAATCCAAGGTTAGCCGATCAGGTTCCAATCGAAGAGAGTCCGCAGATCTATCGCGATGTCGGAGTCGGTTTGACTACAAAAGGAAAAACTCGCTGGGAGGCACAGCAATTCCTGAACTTTCTGCAGTCATCCGAGGGAGAACGAATCTTTTGTCACTGGGGTTGGAAATCGCAGAGATGACCGCCTCGACCTATTTTCCCCAGTGATGAGGCTGTTTAATGGACACGGAAGCCGCAACATTCTGAGTCATGGCCCGCTTGGTAGAGAACGATGAATCAAAAGGGCGAAGGCCGCACGCCAGGTTCGGCAATGCGGCCTTTCTATTGAATCGGAGAATGCTCTAAACCAGTTAGCTTAGTTCCCCTGCATTTGCAGCTGATGGATCTGGTAGTCGTACTCGACACTGAGGCGACGTATAACCGTAAGCCCCTTACTGCCGAGCAAGAACGTAGTGCCGGTTTCATCGTTAGTCACTCGATGTTTCACGTCCTTGACGGTTGCGAGTTGGGTCGGAGCCGACGCGGAGATATCGATCACGTGGTAGTCGCGCGCAACTGCAGGGACGTATTGGTAGGCTTGGCTCGTAACGAGAAGGCCGCTCTCCCCCAAAGTTTCGGCAGCGCCGAGGTCTGTCACCGCCGAGATGATCCGAAACTCAGGCCTCGCAGCCTTGCGTAGATCGAGCACAGCTTCCTTCTGTCCGTTGCGAAAGGACACGAGTTCAGCGTTGTTGCCGAGAGGGCGAACGAAATCAAAGGCCCCTTCAGATGCCAACGGCGTGCTCACAACCAGCCTGATGCGAGCCGGATTTGTAACGTCGAAGACGGATAAGCGAGCGCCTTGCTGCTGCTCGACATACAGATACGTGCTTCCTGCGTTGTCAGAGTGAAGAAAGAGTGAGTTGCCCGATATCTGCGCCTGCTCTGGAAGATCCTGGGTTTCCATGACCACCAGACTCTTCGACTTCGAGTGGATCTCTGCGTTTGCTGTTGATGTTAGGACTGCGGCAGCGACAGCTAAGCCAAGTGCAAGTGTGGATTTGATAAGGTTGTTCATAGTGTTTCTCCTTTTCGAAATTCAGTGTTGCTCCGCAGAGGCCGTCACGTCCAAGTAGTAAAAGTGATGCCGTATAAGCGAGCGACTCGTCGAATCAATAGCAGGTCCCTACTTATACGGCATAACAATTTGCGAATTCCGCTGGCGGACGGTTGGTCATAACGTCGAAATATGACGACACGGAAGGCAACAATCAAAACAATCGCAGTCATCGGTGGAGGGGTAAGTGGAACCCTCACGGCTTTTCACTTGGTGCGGCAGAAAACGCCGGCGCGCGTGATTCTGATCGACCAGCACACTGGCTTTGGGCTTGGCCTGGCATACGCAACGCCGAGCCTTCGCCACCTGCTGAATGTCCCTGCAGGAAAGATCAGCGCGCTGCCCGATCAACCCGACCACTTTCTCACTTGGCTTCGCAGCAATTATGACCCCGCCGCGACGAAGGCAACCTTTGCTCCTCGAGCAATCTTTGGACGGTACATCCAATCTCTCCTGGCATCGACGAGACAGGTCGAGCAGGAGCTCGCAACCGTGATCGATGTCCGTCTGCACGAGACCAGTGCGGTGCTCGCGTTGGACAACGGATGCGAACTTCGCGCAGACGTGGTGGTACTGGCAACTGGAAACTTCGATCCTGCGCCTCTACCGGGAATCACGAAGGCCGCCTCGGATTTGGGTTTGTATCACCACAATGCGTGGGCGGCGGAGACCTATGAGGGACTGGATCCTGATGCGCCGATCGCTCTGATCGGAACAGGGCTGACCGCGGTCGATGTCGTGCTGAGACTGCGTGAACTTGGTCACCGTGGACGCATCATTGCCGTGTCTCGTCACGGTGTCTTCCCCAACCGGCATACCGAGTACACACCGCTGCCCTCAGCTTCAATTCCAGCGGATACACCGGCCACTTGTGTGGCGTATCTCCACGCTCTCCGCGTTGCAATTCGTGCGGGCGCCGAGTGGAGAGCCGCTGTCGATAGCCTGCGCGAGACGACCAACGACCTGTGGCTGCGTCTGCCGCTTGAGGAACGAGCGCGCTTTCGGCGCCATCTGCAGCGCCGATGGGATGTGGTCCGTCACCGCATGGCGCCACCAATTGCTGATGTCATCGAATCCGAACTTCGCAACCGCATGCTCGAGATCCGTGAAGGTTATCTTGGGGGCGTCGATGCCTCTCCAATGGGAGCCTGCATAACGGTTCGCGTGCCTCATGAAGAGAATCGTTTCTACGCGGATCGAGTAATCAATTGCACCGGGCCGAGCATGAACTACCGCCGCGTCCCTTCCACTCTTCTACAAAATCTGTTCCGCAGAGGCCTCGTAACCACCGGTCCTCTAGGCACTGGATTCCATTGCTCCAGGGACGGCGCGGTCATAGGTGTCGACGGCCATGCTTCAGAGATCATCTTCAATATTGGCCCTGGGCGACTCGGCGACTTATTTGAGTCCATCGCGGTTCCTGAAATTCGTCAACAGGCCGTCGAACTTGCTTCAACCCTTGATGACCGGATGAGGTCGCAAAAGCTACTCCCTGAAACGAAAGTGACAGCAGCTGCAGCCCGCAATCCAGCGGGAGAGTTGGTAGGCGTATGACCACCGCGACACTTACCAACGTCGGAAGCACGAAACGGGCGGTGCCCTCTTGGCTCACATCGACTGCCTGGGCTGTTGTTCTAGGGGCGGCCAGCGGTTTAGCCTGTGTTGCGGTTCGGCTGTTCTTTCGCCTTCTTCAGTGGGTCTTCGTCCAACAGACAGGAATGTTACCGGTCGCGGCAGCAACCTTATCACCGGCACGGCGTGTCCTGACTCCAATTGTCGGCGCAGCATGCGCGACCCTTGTCGTCTGTATGCAGCGGAGATCTAAACCGACGATACCCTTCGAAGAATACGTAGAAGCCGTACGTCTCAGAGGTGGCCGCATTCCTCTTCTTTCGACGGTTTGGCGAACGATTTCCTCCGCGTTTTCCGTGGCCACTGGTGCGGCGATCGGACGGGAAGGATCAATGATTCAATTCGCCACGGCGATCTCTTCATGGATAGGCGAGAAATCTCCCTTGCGGAATGTGACTTTGTCGCAGCAGGTAGCCTACGGCGCTGCGGCTGCAGTCGCAGCAGCATATCAGACACCCATCGCCGGAGTGTTCTTTGCCGCGGAGATTGTCCTAGGGGAGTGGGCCTGGAACAATGTTCCCCCGCTATTCATGGCCGCCGGTGCAGGTTGGTTGGTAAGCCGCGTTGCCCTGGGAGCCGGCCTTCTCTTTCACGTGAAGCAATGGTTGCCGATGACTTTCGATCTGCTTTGGGTTTTCCCGCTGGCAGTTGTTCTGGGTGTACTTGGGCCGGCCTATCAAAAGCTGCTGCATGTCGCCGGTGCAGCGAGGCGTCTGCCCTTCGCGCTGTTGTGGGCTGGCCTGGCAGTGGGTGTCCTCAGTCTCATGGAGCCGAAGGTCTGGGGCAACGGCGATGCGGCTCTTCTCGGCCTGCTGCAGCACGAGAGGATGCTTCCGGCAATACTTAGCGTGCTCGCCTTTCGCCTGGCCGCCACCACCTTCTGCGTGGGCACGGGCACAGTAGGAGGAGTCTTCACGCCAACATTGTTCGCTGGCGCTGCCCTGGGACTCGCAGCCGCTCACGCTTTGCAACAGCCGGAGCCGGCCATCCTTGCCATCTGCGGTATGGGACTGCTGATGGCTGCGGTGACCCACGCTCCTATAATGGCAGCATGGATGGCAGTGGAACTTACCGGACAATGGCATCTTCTGGCGATTCTTCTGCCCTGCAGTTTTCTCGCATCATGGATTGCTCGAACCATCTCGCGTAAGTCGCTGTACGCAATTGCAAGCCCCGAACCTGCACCATGAACGATTGGCTTTTGCGCACGGGATTGCGATCCACAAGCAAATGCCGACCCTGGTTGGAAATCGAGGAGAACGGAGGCGGGTAGAGTCATGATTGAAAATTTCCGCATCCGCGTCTTCCGAGCAGTTGCGCAGCATCTGAACTTCAGCCGGGCCGCCGAAGAACTTTTGCTCACACAACCGGCAATTACCCAGCAAATCAAGGCGCTTGAAGATGAGTTCGGCGTACCGCTGTTCGATCGCGGAGGTGGACATATCGCGCTGACACCGAGTGGGAAAGCGCTGTTGGTTTTTGCGGAGAGAATGAAGACACTCTCCGACGAAGCCTTTGCTGCAGTGGCTGAGGCCTATGGACAACATGCAGGTGAACTCAGCCTGGGAGCCTCCCAGACCATCGGTCAGTACTTGCTCCCCACGTTCGTGGCGGGATTTCGCAGGACAAACCCAAAGGTGAGAATTACGGCTCGCAGCGGGAATACCGATGAGATGCTCGAAGCCCTACTCGCGCGAGAGATTCAGCTCGCGCTGATCGAAGGTCCGGAACGACGGAAGGACCTCCGCATAGAGCCGTTCATGGAGGACCACATGGTCCTGGTTGTCCCCACGGCTCATGGATGGGCCAATCACGATATCGAGGTGGAGGATCTGAAGAACGAACCTATCCTCATGCGAGAGTTCGGCTCCGGCTCAAGAAGAGTGGTGGAGCAGGCTCTTGCGAAGGCCGGATTGAAGACCAAGGACCTGAGCATCAGCATGGAGCTCGACTCGACCGAAGGTCTGCTGAGTGCGGTGGAAGCCGGCCTTGGAATCACCTTCGTTTCGCGGTGGGCCGTCCGTAACCAGCTTTCGCTGGGAACGTTAAAGATCGCTCGAGTACACGGGTTAAAGCTGTCGAGACGATTCTCGATGGCATATCCTGCCGGTCCGGAACCACCAGGGATCGTCGGCACCTTCCGAACATTCTTGCTGTCTAACGCGATGGAGATGGCGCCAAAGAGAGTCGCAAGAACAAGTTCCGCATAGTGATTACTGGCGTCGACATCCGTAGCTTGACTACCCATTTGTTGTTAACAGATGGGATGAGAAGGCCAAATGCGCTGAGTTCCGGCTTCCTTGTCCTCGACCCTAAGGCGGATCGTCCCATGAGCTATTTAGATTGGACTAGACCAACCGCTCCGTCGAAGTTCCGAAATCCGGGTTTTCACGAAGTGCATGGGGCTGGCGAATAATTCGTAAGCTCTTTCCCCAAAGGACATCTCGGGCAATTCCCCGCTTGCTCCGCATTGAGATGCACGAATAGAAGAAACAACCTATCTTGGCAATCCATAGTCAAACAACTTGCAGTAATCCGTTCGGACTGACAGGATATCCATAGCTGCATTGGAAAACATGACTCAAATGCGGGCTTCAAGATCCAAGGGGTTGCTCTCCTCTTACGGTGTACTGTGCGTCGCGCTAGTATTCATGATTTTTGCGTGGGGCACGGGTTACAAGCTGTCACTCTACACCGTAGAAGGCCGAACTTCCTCGGCTCCAGCTAAAGTTTGCACGCGTGGCAGCGATGCCGCAAAGAGCGCATTCGACCATGCCGCAGATGGTCCTACGGTGGCTCAGAGACCCCGCTGGGTGGCACTGCTTCTCTCTCTCGATCAGAGAGTTGAAGAGCACGCGGTAGATCAGCGGAGCGATGAGATCGTCAGCGATTTGTCACCGCTCAGTCGAGCCCCAATTCTCTATCTTCGACCACCCCCGGACGCAGGACACTCTCTCGATTAGCCGCTGGAGATAACACTCTCCTGCGGATGAATTTAGGAATCCATTCGAGGAAAGGTTTCTGATGCGCACCCAGCGTGTTCTCGTGGCTGCCGCCTGTTCTTTGGCTGCAGCGCTGTTGCTGTTTCATTTTCTACGTGCTCATCGCGAGCAAGGGGCTGCCGCGGATACTACGGCAGCTCCTCCCTCCGTGTCGGTGGCCAAAGCCCACACTGGCTCTATTGCAAATCAGCTCACCGTTGCTGGAGTGTTCCAGGCGTTCCAGGAGATCGACGTTCATGGAAAAGTCTCCGGCTATATCCGCCGTATCTATGTGGATATAGGCGACCGTGTGCGTAAGGGACAGACTCTGGCGGTGCTGGAAGTCCCCGAGTTGCAAGCTGAGGTTGCTGGAGCGGAGGCGGGTATCATTCAGACCCAGCAAAATATCGCGCGCCTCCAGAATGAAGTTGCTCAAGAGCAGGCCGCCTACGCCGCTGTGCATGCCAATTACACCCGCCTGAAGCAGGCATCTGATGAACAGCCTGGGTTAGTTGCAGCACAGGAGCTTGACGATGCACTAGCGAAAGACAGATCAGCCGCCTCGCAAGTCGATGCGGCCAAATCGGCGGTGGCCGCCGCGCAAGGACAACTGGGTGTGTCGCGAGCTGAGAATTTGAGAGTCAGCAGTATGGAGCAATACGCGACCATCACAGCCCCCTATACCGGAGTGATCACCATGCGCTACGCGGACACGGGCGCGCTGATTCCGGCAGGAACTGCCGAGGGGCTGAACCAGGCGGTGGTCAGGCTGGCACAGAGCGATGTGTTGCGCCTCCGCATGCCAGTTCCTGAGCGCGACGTGCCTCTCATGCACATCGGCTCGCAGGTCACGGTCCATGTGCAGGCGACCGGGCTGCAGTTTGAGGGAACAGTCGTGCGCTACACGCGGGACGTATCGAATGCAACCAGGACGATGTTGACCGAAGTAGATGTGAACAACCCAGATCTCACGCTTACCCCGGGGATGTACGCGGACGTGACCTTCAACCTGGAGCAGAAAAACGATGCGCTCATCATTCCCGCGAGTGCGGTCATCCAGGGCGACCAACCTTCGGTGATGCTTGTCGATAGCGACAACCGAGTGCAGAAACGATCCATTGTGCTAGGTATCAGCGGCGCAAACGCACAGGAGGTCACTTCGGGGCTCCACGCTGGCGACAGAGTCATCATTGGCGGTCAGTCGGAATTACAGCCGGGCCAGGAAGTCACACCGCAACCTGCAAAGAGTGACCTCGCCAACTATCACGCGAACCAGAAGGGTGGCCAATAAGCATGTCTTTCTTTGCGATTCGTTACCCATTTTTCATCTTGATGGCCTGCATGATTGTTGTCGTAGTAGGCATCGCAGCGATAATTGGCATGCCCGTGGACCTGTTCCCACCCGTGAAGATTCCGGTGGTAGTCGTAGCGACCTTTTATGCGGGCATGCCTCCTCAGCAGATCGAATCGGATATCACCGACAGCGACGAGCGCTTCTTCACGCTGGGCAGCAATATCGACCACATTGAATCGCGCTCGATGTCCGGTGTCAGCCTCATCAAGATCTACTTTCAACCCGGCACTGACCCAACAGCAGCCGTGAGCGGCATCTCCAACCTTGCGATGGCCAACCTGCGCCGCTTACCTCCGGGCACGCTGCCTCCAGTGGTCCTCAGCTTCGACGCAGCGAACCTTCCAGTATGTCTGATTACGCTCAAGGGCGCCGGCCTGAATCAGACGCAGTTGAAAGATGTCGCACAATTCAGCGTCCGAAACCAAGTGGCCAATGTTCCGGGAGCCTCCGTTCCTCAGCCATATGGAGGAACCTACCGGCAGATCATGGTCTACGTCGATCCGTTGAAGCTGCAAGCTTCGCAGCTTGGCATCATGGACGTGGTCCATGCAGTGAACAACTCCAATCTCATCCTGCCTGCGGGCGACGTCCGCATAGGGCCGAAGGACTACAACATCTATGCGAATAGCCAGGTACCGACCCCCGACGACGTGAACAGCATCCCGCTCAAAACCGTCGGCAACGCATCCATCCTTGTGGGTGATGTTGGTCATGCCGTGGATGGCGGTCAACTCCAGACCAACATCGTGCGTGTTGATGGCCAACACTCCGTTTACATTCCCGTCCTCAAGCAGGGTGGCGACTCCAACACCATCACCATCGTCAACGGCATCCGCAAAGCCACTGCCCATTTACTCGACATCCCGCAACAACTCAAGACCGCCGTCGTATTCGATCAATCTGTCTTTGTAAAAACTGCGATCAAGAATGTGATCAGCGAAGGCTCGATTGGCCTTTGCCTGACAGGCATCATGATCCTTCTCTTTCTCGGCAATGTGCGTGCCACTATTGCAGTTTTGCTATCGATTCCGATCTCGTGTATCGCAACGTTTTTGATCCTCAACGCATTCGGTGACTCGATTAATACGATGGTGCTCGGCGGCATGGCGCTGGTGTTATCCCGCCTCATCGACAACTCCGTCGTCGTGCTTGAGAACATCTTCCGCCACTTTGAGATGGGTGAAGATCCGGTCAAGGCGTCACAAGAGGGCGGCAAAGAGGTTCAACTCGCGGTGTTGGCGGCCACTTTCAGCACAGCCATTGTCTTCTTTCCCGTCGTCCTGCTTACCGGTGTCAGTAAGTACCTCTTCACGGCGCTCGCGCTTGCGGTGGTGATCGCACTCTTTTGCTCTTATGTGGTCGCGATGACCGTGGTTCCACTCTTCTGTTCTCGTTTCATCAAACACACCGGGCACGAGAATGAGCATGAGTCTGCCCAAGAGGATGATCCGGTCCCAGAGCATATGCGAGGCGGTCACGGTCAAACGAACGTCTTTGCCAAGGTCGTCTACCGTTTCAACCTGGGCTTCGGTTGGCTGCAGGAGCACTACGACAAAGCAATCCATTATTGTCTCGGCCGGGCTGCGGTCGTCATCGCCGTATTTTCTCTCTTCGTCGTGCTAAGTTTTGCGCTGGCGCCCTTTCTTGGCCGTGCCTATTTCCCTCGCACAGATCCTGGACAGTTCGTCATCAACGTTAAGGCCCCGACGGGAACACGCATCGAACTCACTGACCAATACATCGCTCGAGTCGAGCAGGACATACGAGAGGTTGTGGCTCCCAAGGACCTCCAAATGATCGTCTCTAACATTGGAGTTACTCCCGACCTTTCGGCGATTTACACCCCCAACTCCGGAATGCATACCGCATTTGTCCAGGTGAGCCTGCAGGAAGACCACAGTCTCAGCAGCTTCGTTTACATGCAGCGCGTACGAGCTAAGCTCGCGGCCGATCTTCCATCCGTCCAAACTTACTTCCAGTCCGGAGGCCTCGTCGATTCGATCGTCAATCAGGGACTTCCGGCGCCCTTTGACATCCAGGTCAGCAGTAACGATATGGACGGTGGATATGCTATCGCACAGCAACTGGCGCAAAGGATGAGACCTCTCCACGGTGTCAGCGATGTCCTCATCCCTCAGGACATCGACTACCCCGGCCTCGCGCTCAACATAGACCGTCAGCAGGCGAGTCTCGAAGGGCTCACGCCAAAGACGATCGTCGATAGCGTCATCACGGCCATGACCTCGAACGGCGTCGTGGCTCCCAGTTACTGGATTGACCCGAAGACCGGCAACAACTACATGCTGACCGTTCAGTACCCGGAGACTCAGGTTCAAACCCTAAATGACTTCAAACAGATACCCTTGCGATCGGCTGACGGCAAGACCACGACTCCACTAGAAACAGTCGCTTCGATCCGGTCAATCAACACCCCAACTGAAGTGGATCACTACCAGCTTCGGCGAGTCTTCGATGTGTATGTGATGCCGAAGGCGGAAAACCTCGCCACGATCAGCAAGGAGGTAAACAAGATCGTCGCCGGAATGCCACCGCCTCATGGCACGATTCTGACGGTGCGAGGTACCGTCATCAACATGAACGCGTCCTTCAAATCCTTTGCGATCGGCCTCACCATGTCCATTGTGCTCGTCTTCCTGATCCTTATGGCGCAGTTCGCCTCATTTGTCGACCCCTTCATCATCCTCTTGGCGATTCCTCCCGGCATCTCGGGAGTGATCCTCTTCCTGCTGGCCACCGGTACCACCATCAACATCATGAGCCTCATGGGAGTTCTGATGATGACTGGAATCGTCGTATCGGACAGCATCCTGATTGTCGAGTTCACGGGACACCTCCGCGAACACGGGTACAAACTCGAAGACGCGATCATTACGGCATGCAAGGTACGTCTACGGCCAATCCTGATGACGACCCTCGCCACCGTGCTAGGGCTCATTCCCATGGCTCTCGCGCTGGAAGCGGGCAGTGAACAGTATGCACCGCTCGCCCGGGCAATCCTCGGTGGCCTTACCGTTTCCGGCATCGTCACGGTCTTCCTGGTACCGAGTGCTTACCTTCTCATCCACCGCCGCATCGAAGCTCGCAGAGTGCACAACGGTGCGGCTTCGTCCGGGGATTCACCGCAGGCACATGGGGTGACCGCATGAAAATCTGCCTCTTGACCCTCGTCCTGGCGTTTCCCGTAGCCCTGCTCGCGCAGACCAGCGCAGCCGTTCTTCCCGCAGCTCCGGCATCTCACTCCGCGTCATTCACGCTCCCAACGGCATTGCCGCAGGCCGGCTCATCTCCGTCTCAAGCTACGCCTCCAGATCAAGAGCAACCTCTAATCAGTCCCGCAACCGCCACGATCTCCATTACACGCACCGATGCAGAGCGCCTCGCGCTCAAGAACAATCCACGCGTCACAGCCAGTCGTCTGCTCGCTCTGGCAGCCGGTCAAGTCACGCGGGAGACTCGGTCGGGCGAACTGCCTCAAATCTCCGGCTCCATCACCGTCGAGAAGGCCGAGGACGCAAGCCGAATCGGCTCCGGTGCGCTTACTGATTCGCGGCTCTACTCACACGCCGGCACAGGCGGCTCGTTTTCGCAGCTCATCACCGACTTCAGTCACACACGCAATCTCGTCGCATCGAACAAGCTGCAACAAAAAGCGCAGGACCAAACCGCCCTTGCCACCGAGCAGGATGTCCTGCTCGCAACTGACCAAGCCTTTTACCGCTTGCTCAACGCTCAAGCTCTGCTCGATGTAGCCAAAGCCACCGTCGCTGCCCGCGGCGATGTCCAAAACCTTACCTCAGCCCTCACCAAGAGCGCTCTCAAGAGTGGCCTCGACCTCAACATTGCGTCCGCCGATCTCTCCCAGGCGCGACTCTTACAACTGGACGCCGAAGACGCAGTCGCCTCTGGAAGTGCTGCTCTCGCTGCCTTGCTCGCCACACCTGCCGACACCCCCTATCACGCCGTCGAAGACCCAGAGACCGCGCCACCACCGCCGCCAGTACCCGATAGTTCCGCGGCCATCAATGCGAGCGCCCAGGCACTGCGCCCCGATCTTCAGGCCCTTCGTTTCGATGCCGCGGCCGACCAGAAATTCGCCACCGCGCAGCACCTCCAGCATCTGCCGACCATCTCCGCATTGGCTCTCGGAGGCTACACGCCGGTCGCCCCGGATGGAGTCTTCGTCCCCAACTGGTACGCCGCCGGAGGAGTGAACCTGACCCTCCCGCTGTTCACTGGATTCCGCATCGACGCCGAGGCGCAGGAAGCGCACCTTCGTCAGAAAGCCGCCGAAAAGCAAGCACAGGACCTCTCCCATACCATCGCCCGCGACGTGCGCATCGCCATCCTCAACGCGCAGACCGCGTTTCGTCGCATCGCGGTTGCCGATCAGTTTCGGCAACAAACCGCCCAGGCTCTTGCGCTGGCGCAAACCAGGTACACGCTGGGTCTGAGTTCTATCGTCGAACTTAGCCAGGCACAACTACAAAGCACCCAGGCGGTCGTCGCGGCAGTCAACGCGCGATACGATTACCTCCTGTCCCTCCGTTCCCTGGACTATGCGCGGGGCCAGTTGGCACCATAAATCTCAACAGTCCTCAGAGAGCACCGCAGTCCATAATCCAACCACATGAGCCTCATCCTCTTCACCAGCTTGCTCTTCATCACCTCGGTCCTAGCCGGCCTGCTTGGTTCTCTCACCGGACTTGGCGGAGGAGTCGTCATCGTCCCAGCGCTCGCGCTCCTCTTCAAAGTGGACATCCGGTACGCCATTGGCGCGTCTCTAGTGTCTGTCATCGCTACATCCTCTGGAGCTGCGGTCGCGTATGTGCGAGAAGGCCTGTCAAACATTAGGATTGGAATGTTTCTGGAAGTAGCAACTACGGTTGGAGCACTGGTGGGTGCTTACCTTACAGCAAAGGTTTCAACCCATTGGATCGCCGTTGTCTTCGGAGTGGTGCTGCTCTACTCCGCAGTTGCATCCTACCGCCAAAAGTCAGAAAAAGTGTCTGGGAGCGCGAAACAGGTGAATCTCCTAGCCGAGAAGCTCCAACTCAAGGGTTCGTACCTTGCACCCGACGGTACCCGACCCTACGTTGCTCAACGAGTCCCATTAGGCTTCGCAATCATGTTCGTCGCGGGAATGCTCTCAGGTTTATTGGGTATTGGCTCAGGTGCAGTCAAGGTCCTGGCCATGGACAAGGCGATGAAACTTCCGTTCAAAGTATCTACAACAACCAGCAACTTCATGATCGGAGTGACGGCTGCGGCGAGTGCTGGAATCTATCTGTCTCGCGGATACATCCAGCCTACGATTGCGATGCCAGTCATGCTTGGCGTGCTGCTTGGATCGCTGATTGGAACGCGCATCCTTGTCCGAGCCCAGGTCACGACCTTGAAGAGCATATTCGCCCTGGTGATCGTGTTGCTTGGATGCGAAATGCTCTACAGCGGAATCAGAGGGAGAATCTAGTGAGCAGGCCGACAGATCATGATCTGGACCTCTCAGTGGCTGCGATGCTCCGCTTCGGCGTAACGCTAGCCGCCCTCGTTGTCGTCGCCGGAGGAGTGCTTTCATTGCGGCAGCCATGGTCGTTGACTCCGAATTACACTCATTTCCACGCCGGATGCGAGGCACTACGAAGCCTCTCTGGAATCGTTCGCGGCACTTTACACCTTGACTCGCAGAGCATCATCCAGATTGGCCTCGTGATACTGATTGCGACGCCGGTGGCACGGGTCGTGTTGTGTATCATCGGATTCGCCCGTCAAAGAAGCACACTTTATGTGGTCGTCAGTTCTATCGTGCTGGCCATCCTTGTCTATAGTTTGACCAAGAATATGCGTTAGCTTGGTCGCATGCAGATCGGAATTCACATTCCTGCGTAATCTATTCGCATCTAGCGGAGATAGCTTGCTTCAGTCATTGAGGAGTTCAACCGTTGTCCGAGTGAGCGCAGGCGCATGGCGCTCAGTGCGGCGATCGACAAGATGCAACGCAATCGTTGATGGCCCCTGCGATGGCTCCTTCATTCGACTCGCCTACCTGAATGACAACTGTTAATGGTGTTTTTCCAGTTTTCGTTGCCGCATGCCGCTTGATTGGCTTTCTTGTATTGTTTGATCTTTATATCCAGGAGACACCATGGAGAGCACTAGAAGGACCTTTCTTAAGCAGACTGCAGCCCTTTCAACCGCGTGCTTTGCAGGTATCGAGAGGCAAGCGGGAGCAGCCGCAGCTTTGATGACGGTGGGCGCTGACAACTCTGCGGCCAGGACGTGGTATGACCGACCGATGCGCTGGGCCCAGTTAAGCTTTGTTGAGGATGACCCGGGAAACTACGATCTTCAGTTTTGGCTGGACTACTTTAAGAAGGTCCATGCAGATGCCGCCATCCTGAATGCGGGCGGATGTGTCGCATTCTACCCCACCCAGGTTCCCTTTCACTACCGCAGCAAGTGGCTTGGGGATATGGATGCATATGGTGATATCGCCGCAGGTTGCCGCAAGCTCGGCATGAACGTAGTCGCGCGAACGGATGCGCATGCTTGTCACGAAGACGTGCAAAAGGCGCATCCGGATTGGCTCGCCGTGGATGAATACGGAAAGCAACGGCGCCACGCGTCGGACCCGGACTTCTGGCTCACCTGCGCCCTGGGACCCTACAACTTTGAGTTCATGACGTCCGTGCACGAGGAGATCATGACAAAGTACATTCCCGACGGCATCTTCACCAACCGCTGGGCCGGCAATGGCATGTGCTACTGCGAACACTGCGAAAGAAACTTTCACGACTTCTCAGGCTTCGATCTGCCCCGCACCAACGATCCACAAAATCCGGCGCGACGCGAGTACATTGTCTGGCAGCAAAAACGACTGTTTGAACTGTGGCATGTTTGGAATAACAAGATTCAGTCGATCAATCCCAACGCAAGTTTCCTCGCGAATGCCGGAGGCGGAGCGATGAGCGGCTTCGACATGAAGACGTTCGGGGCTCTGGCGCCAACTGCGTGTGCGGACCGCCAGGGTAGGGCCGGCCTTACACCTCCCTGGGCCGCCGGGAAGGACGCGAAAGAATTCCGTTCCACCATGGGACGAAAGGCCATCGCTGGACTCACGAGCGTTGGATTGGAAGATCGGTACCGCTGGAAAGACTCTGTACAAAACGGTGACGAGATCCGTCTCTGGATGATCGATGGAATTGCCCATGACTTTCGTCCCGTCTTCACGAAATTCAATGCAAAGCCCTTCGACAACCGCTGGTTCCCGGTTGTCGATGAGGTCTTCCAATGGCATTACGCGAACGAACGCTACCTCCGGAACGAACGCTCGTTCGCCCGCGTAGCCATGGTTTACTCCCAACAGACGGCGCAGTTTTATGGCGGCCCTGAGGCGGAGGCCAAGGTCAATCAGCCAGGGCTCGGCGTCTACCAAGCATTAGTGGAAGCGAGAATTCCATTTGAGATGGTCCATGATGGTTTGCTGGATCAAGTGCATGTAGAACAGTTCCGCACGCTCATTTTCCCCAATATTGCCGCACTCTCCAACCAACAGTGCGCTCAGATTCAGGAGTTTGTCGAGCGTGGTGGAAGTGTGATCGCGACCCATGAGACGTCCCTGTATGACGAGTGGGGCGTCCAGCGTAAGGATTTCGGACTTGCTTCCCTCTTCGGCACCTCCTACGCGGGCAGCAAGGAAGGTCCTATGCTCAACTCCTATCTCGCGTTAGAGAAGGACCCCACAACCGGACAATATCATCCATTGCTGGACGGACTGGAGGATGCGGGGCGGATCATTAACGGCATCAACAGGGTCCGCGTTGTTCCGGCAGACAAGCAAGCCTACGCGCCACTCACCGTGATTCCGACCTACCCCGACTTGCCTATGGAAGAGTGCTTTCCACCGAATGAGACGACCCACGATGTTGGGGTTTTCGCGCATAACGTGGGCCGAGGGCGCGTCGTGTACTTCCCCTGGGATATTGACTACACCTTCTGGGAGGTGCTGGATGTGGACCATGCAAAGCTCTTGCGCAATGCGGTGCTCTGGGCCACGAATGAGCCCGCTCCGCTATCGGTAAAAGGCAGCGGTGTCCTCGACATTTCCGTCTGGTTGCAGAAGACCTCCATGACGGTGCATATGGTCAATCTTACGAATCCCATGATGATGAAGGGACCAGTACGCGAGATTATCCCAATCTCCCGACAGAGGGTTTGCGTGCGTGTGCCCGGTGATCGTCGCGTTACAAAGGCCCATTTGCTCGTGGCTGGCAATGAGATACCGTTTCACGCAGATGGCGATATGATTGTGCTCGATGTGCCAACAATCGAATTGCATGAGGTCATCGCGCTCGACTTTGACGTTTGACGATATGCAATGGAGGAACCTTACGTTGAACGGCCGCAAGCTCTACAGGAACGCCCCTGCGTCTTTTGTCAAAACTGGATTGCTACCCACGTCTCTGCTGGCACTGAGTGCGACGCCGATCTTGCTATGCGCGCAGATACAGACGACGCCGGTGACCCCGGACTGGTCGCTGCCAGGTTCGCCAACGCACAAGCAGGTACCTCCTCCACAGGGCTTTCATCGCGCCAGTGTGAATTTCGATACGCCGATCGGGATCTTTCAGGGGCAGTCGGATATCGGAGCCGCGCTGGTTCCGGGCAGCGCGAGTTACAACCCCGCGACCAAGACCTATACCATCGACTCCGCGGGCTACAACATCTGGTACAACCGCGATGAGTTTCGCCTTCTATGGAAGAAGATGTCGGGCGATGTCTCGTTCGCCGCGAATGTCAGCTTTCCGGTGGCCGAGCCGCCGCGCGATCGAAAGGTGGTGCTGGTCATTCGCCAGGATCTCGACGATGATGCGAAGGAGGTCATGGCGGCCGAGCATGGCACCGGCATGGTGCACCTGGCCGAACGCGCTGAGAAGGACACCTTCATCAAGGATATGCAGTTCCGCATTGGAGGCAGCCTTTTGCCGCAGGATGTACTCCCGCAACGGATCGGCATCCAGAAGGACGGCGACGAGGTTGCCCTCTTCATCAGCGTGCAGGGGGAGCCGATGCACCAATTCGGACCGCCGGCGAAAGTCCACTTCAGTGGGCCGTTCTATGTGGGAATTGGCTTCTGCCCCCATTTGCCGACGACGGTGGACAGGGGCGCGTTCTCCAACGTGGTGCTCGTGAACAAGGCCGGCGAGGTCCACTAGCCCTCCGCGGGTCGTACATCGGGAGAGTTTACAGGGCGTTGCTTCCGAGCGCGACGTCCGCATACGGTTGCCATGCATCGGCATGCCGGTGGTCCGCGCCGCGATAGCCGTGCAGGATTTCGGCGAGGATCTCTACGGTCTCCACGATCGTGGTACCGGAACGATTGAAGTACAGATTGCCATCTGCCACGGCGGCGGTTCCCGCTCTTACGGATTTGAGACGGCTCCAGCCCGGCAACGCCTCGAGCAGGGGGAGTTCGCGGACCGTTCTGGCGATGTCGTAGCCGCAGGGAGCGATGATGAGGAAGTCTGGATCGGCGTCGCGAACCTCCTTCCAGGAGATCGCGCGGGAGAATTGCCCCTTTTCGCCGAGCAAGACCTGGCCGTTGGCAGCTTCCACCAATTCGGGTCCCCAGTTGCCCATGGAAAAGATCGGGTCAGTCCATTCGAGCATGACGACAGTCGGTGTGGGATTGTCGCGCACCGCGTCGGTGACGGCACGCATGCGGGAGCGCATCGTCGCGATAAGACCTTCGCCTGCGGAGTGGAGATCAAGGTTGAGGGCGATGCTGCGAACGTCGTCAAAGATGCCGTCGACGGTTCCGGCACCGAGGGCCAGGACTTGAGAGGCCAGGATGCCGCAGCCGACTCGCTCGACGTCGTCTGGAGTGACCGCGCAGACTTCGCAGTGCATCTGGGTGATGAGCAGGTCGGGACGGAGGTCGCGGATGCGGTCGGCATCGACGTGGTAGAGGGGTTCGTGCAGGCGGAGGCGACGGCGAACTTCGGCGTCGATCTCGCCGCTGGACATGGTGACATCGAAGGCCGGGCGGGTGCAGGGGGGAAGGTTTCGCACCCACTGTGGGTTGTCGCACTCATGGGAACGGCCGACCAGCGTATCGCCGGCGCCGAGGGCACAGACGATCTCGGTTCCGCTGGCAAGAAGGGAAAGGACGCGCATACAGATTTAGTTTAGTGCGAGCAGGGGGTGTTGAAATGACGGAGATCTGAGCGTATATCTTCGTCGGTCGCTGCCGGTGCTGGAGTTGTTGTCAGGACCGATCGCCCAGAGGCCGTTGATTACTTCTGCGACTTCATAAACACACGCACTAGCTCCGCAATCTCGCCTGCCTTGGTATCCAGCGCGAAGTGCCCCGCGTTGAGTACAACGACCTTCGCAGTAGGTACGTCCGCGCGGTACCGATCCGGCTCGCCGAGATCAAACGAGAGATCGTGCTTGCCCCAGATGACGAGGAGCTTTGGCTGCGTTCTCCCGGCGATATACACGAGGCCCTCCCGCGCCGGTCTTATTCAGTTCCCATCGGGGTACGGGGTCACGCCTTGGACAGGTGCTTGGTCTCAGACGCGGCAGTGTGCCCGAGTCTTATCGGATATGGAGTTTGATAACAGTGGATTTTGGTAGCGTTACCGGGGCTCGAACCCGGACTCTTCGCCTTGAGAGGGCGATTTATGGGGTTTGCAGGAGCTTGCAGGAAGTCGCACAAAACCGTGTAAATTACTCATTTTTATACACTTCTACCATATGCACTCTTGCAATGGCTTGCACGCGAGTGCAGGATTATCGGTACAAAAGTGCCACCAAAGTGCCACCAAGAATTTTATGATGGTGGTGGAGCTGCGCGATGGCAAGGAAGCCGAAAGAGGTTCGAGGCATTAAGTTCCGTCCTGATCGGGGTACGTGGGAGGCTCAATATAAGGCGGATGGAAGCCGCGTTCGCAAGAACTTCTTGGACCACGAAGCCGCGGTTGTCTGGCTGGAGACAGCCAAAGGGCTACGTCACAAAGAGGGGGTCGCTTCTCTTCCCTCCAGCGCAGCGGAGCCTCTCCTCACGTTGGCCGAAAAGAAAGAGCTCAAGCAACATCGAGCCAACAGCCTTTTGCTTAGCGACTTATGCGATCAGTACCTCGCACATATTCAGAACCCGAACAACCCCGAACGTCCCAAGGACCAGGTGAATCCCCCGCAACGGGTCGGAGCCATCAAGGAAGCGTTTGGCGACCGCTCCGCAGTTTCGTTGGAGTCTCACGAAATCAAGGATTGGCTGATCTCCCTCGGCCTGGCTGCCGCGACCCTGAATCGCTACAAGTCCACGCTTTCTTCCGTCTACACCTATGCGAGGGAGCGGAGCTGGTGGAATCCAATCCATGCCGCGATGTCTCCCACTTTGCCGTGACTCTCGGCTATCCGCGTTGGATGAGTGATGCCGAAGAGGACAAGCTCCGTGCTGTCTTAGCACGGTGGATTGCGGAAACACCCGTAGACTACGAGATGACCCGTCTGGAACTGCGAGAGCATCCGAATGAAATTACTGTCGGCTCTCAAACAGGTATGCGGAAAGGTAATCAGTACGCACTCACTTGGCCCGACATCAACTTCAAGTTACGCCTGATCACCTTGCCGGATACAAAGACGGGCGTACCGCATACAGTCCCAATGACGGATGACGTGCATGCGGCCCTCAAGGATCAGCAGGAAATTCAAGATCGGATGCGGGAACTCAGAGGCGACAGAGAAACGACGCGCATGAAACTCGACGGCAGGGTATTTACCATCCGGGAGAATCGCGAGTGGTTTGAGAAAGCCAAGCGCGAGGCGGGTGTCAATGATCTTGGATGGCATCAACTCAGCCGACACACCGTCGGCTCACGACTTGCTGCCAACAACGCGAATCAGAAGGTGATCCAAGAGGTGCTAGGACACAAGACAATTGCGATGAGCGCTCGGTATACACACCTGAGCAAAGCGCATGTATCGAGTGAAATGAACGCGGCTCTATCACGATCTCGCAATGTATAGGTAATTCATGAACCCTAGCTTCTCTTCGAGAAGAGAGGAGCAGATATGCTCCTCATATCGGGCGTACTCCCGTCGCGCAGGCGGCAGTCAGGGCCGTGCATAGCACGCCGCACAGCGGGCGCAGCGCCTTGACGGACGCCACAGCGACGGGTACTTCTGGGGACGAGAGATGATTTATTTCCTAGGATGAGGTTGCACCCAGTGCTACACTGCTTGTAATGAAAACTCCGGTTATAGATCCCGTGAGAACTTTCAAGACTTCATGGTTTGCGAAAGCGGCTCGAAAAGCACACATCGGGGACGATGAGCTTTGCGCCGCGATTTTACAGGTCATGCGGGGGCAGGCGGACGACCTGGGAGGTGGCGTCTATAAGAAGCGCCTGCGAAAGAACCAGTACCGCTCCATCATCCTGGCGAGGGCTGGCTCATTTTGGATTTACGAATATCTATTCGCCAAACAAGATCGGGCGAACATTGACGACGATGAGCTGGTCGAGTTTCGCAAGCTCACGAAGGTTTACGGAAGCCTCACACCGAACCAAGTGAATCGGCTCTTACAAGATCAAGACTGGATGGAGATTTGCAATGACAACTAAGCGTAAGTTCAAGAGCGGGGCCTTTGAGGCAATCCATTCTTCCGCTACAGCCCTGCATAAGGTTGGAGCGATCGACAAGACCACGATGAAAGGCTTCGACGAAGCCTGTTTGACGACGCCCCCAGCCCTGAAACCCGCGCAAATCAAGAAGCTGCGGCTACGTCATCGCGTCAGCCAGCCTGTTTTCGCCCGTTATCTGAATACGAGTGAGTCCACCGTTGAAAAATGGGAGACGGGGGCCAAGCAGCCGAGCGGGATGGCCTTGAAACTTTTGTTTGTCGTCGATAAGCACGGGTTGGAAGCGCTGGTATAGCAGAACACCAACTCCTGGTGCGAACAGGCTCATCCTGTACGGTCGGCTCGATAAGTCACGATGTTCTCGGGATGGTCGCAACCAGCATACCTTCGTAGGTCCATTACCGGGATCAGAACTCGACCACCAATCCGTCGCGTAGGCAGACGCTTTGAGGCAATTAAGTAGTCCAGGGCACACTGACTGATAGAAAGAAGTTGAGCGGCCTCTTCGCGCCCTACCAGCAACTTATCTTCCGGAGCCACCGTGACCCTCTGTGGAGGCTTTCTGCGGTGAGGCTTGAACGACAGCTCAGTGTTCTCTTGCTGCGACGGCTTCAATCCATCCCGGTCGAAATCAATGACTCTTTCTACCGACATAATTCAATCCCCTGTGCCCAAATTGTCTTGCTCGTCCAAAACTGCGTGCCCTCTCTCCGATCCCCTAGCAAGAACGCCTTCATCTCTCCAGCACTAACGCGTTCAAAGACTCAACCCGAACCCGATACTCAACTCCACGTCGTGCTTCGGCGTCACGATCTTCGGCTGAGGTAAAGCAACAGCCCGTTCCGGCTTGTACGCACTCTGGTGAGAAATATCATGCCCTAATGCCTGTGATAACTTCTCCCGGTTGTCCGAAAATATCCGCGCGTCGAATTGGCCACGCGAGATTGAGACATATGCCATGCGGCTATTGAGCAGATCCTTTGCAGCAAGCTCCGTATCTACGTTGATCAACACACGCTCCGCTGTCTGGCCTTGGCTCGAATAGCTGGTTACGGCATACCCATGATCTACATGCGGATGCTGTTGCGGGTTGAACTCGACTTTGCGCTCATCGTCCAATTGCAACCGCATTGTTCCATCCCGCCCGATGCTCTCGACAGTTCCTAAGTCACGATTGGCAATCTTCAGTTCCTGGCTGGGCGCGGTGAACTGGATGCGATCTCCTAGGAGGAACCTCTTCTCGTTCTCCCGGTAGACGGAAACTCCAACCTGGCGCCGCGGATCATAGGTCGTCTGCTCCCCGTTCACTCGCGCCACCGTCAAAGTGTTTGCCTGAGAGTTCACAGCAAGGACGCGGGAGTACTCGCTTTTTCCAATGCCGGTCTCTTTCGATGTGCGCGAGTACCGCAAGATGTCATCGACCCGGTACTGCTGCGCCCAGCTACGATCCGCACCGGTCATCTCCTGACGCGGGGCAAGCGTCCGCACGGAATGCTCTTGCTTGTTCACAAGCCCGCGCGATTGCAGCTCATCATGTATCCGTTGGTTGATCTCGCTGCGCGAACGGTTATCCGGTGAAACAACGAGTGTCCCGGCGGGAGACTTTGCATACTCACGGGCAACGGCAGCAATACGCTCGTCATGTCCTCTTACCTGATGCACACGGCCCTGCTGGTGAAGAGTCTCGACGGCGGGACCTACTTGTCCGCGCGCCAACTGTTCTACGACCTGCCTCAACTCTGGATCGCGTTGCCGTACGATGTCATTCAACGTAGCCGTCCGCATCCCTGCCTCTTGCAGTTGTGCGAACGGACGGCCTGCTTCGACGGCCTCATGTTGGCGGCTGTCTCCTACCAACAACACACGATCATTCCGATGGAGACGTTCGATGAACTCGTGCATCTGGCGCGTAGAGGCAAGCGAGGATTCATCGAGCACATACAAGCGCTTCTCTCCAGTGTCGGGCTGCGTCCCTTTCGCAAGGTGTCGCTGGAGAGTCGAGGTCTCCGTGCCGGCCTCAGCAAGCCTGTGGGCTGCGCGCGACGTCGGCGCGAATCCTTCCACCTTGTACCCCTGCGCTTCGGCACCTTCGCGTACGACAGCGAGCGTCGTTGTTTTTCCTGCCCCGGCAACGCCATCCAACCCGACAATCTTCTCTCGACTGATGAAGATCTCATCCACCGCTTTGCGTTGTGAACGATTTAGCTCAGGGTGCTGATCCTCTGTCCAAATACGCAATTGCGGCGACACCAGCATTGGGTCGTCATAGCCACGCTGATTACCGCGCTGCATGTGACCGACGATCTCTCGCTCCATACGTATCATCTCGGCAGTCGTGTACAACGGCGCTGCTCGGCCATCTGTTCTCGGAATAACACGAAACTCCCCACGGGACACCCGCTGCTCAAACTCCTGTCGCACCTGTGTGTATGAGGCCTGGCCCATGCTGCGGTCTATCACCGCTTGCAGGATCGCACGCTCGTCCTGAACAGCAGAGCGTTCAAAGACGTGATTGCGTGAATACGTCACCGACTGTTGCGCCGTCTTCTCCGGCTGTACTGCATGGTGCTCTTCCTGTGCCTTTGCGACGACACGATCTGCTTGATGGCCGAATCGATCAGCCAAGTCGCGGTGCTGCTGCTGCAACACCTCTTCAGGCGAATGGATTTCCTTACTGTCGCGCGTGCGATGAGCGGCTACTTGCGCCGCGCCTGCGCCCTCTCTACCGATCTCGTGCAGGTGTTCTTTGATTTGGACACGACGCGGGCTCGATGCCTCCAGATACTCCTGCGAATATCCCTTGATCTCAGGCTGCCCATGCTTACCGCGTTCGATCTCATAGCCGAGACCCTGTAGCCGCATCGCAAGCTCGGATCGATAAACAGTAGTCGCATACTGTTGTGACTGGAAGAGACTGCGCTCTTGCAATGCTCGTGCCTGCCCATTGTCCCGCTCGGTCACATTGAAGACCACAGCGTGAGTGTGAAGCTGTGGTGCAGCATAGCCGTCTACAGGACGTGCGGTGTCATGCTCGAACGTAGCGGCAACGAACTTACCCTTCGTTTCTGGCGGATGAACGTTACCAATGCGGGCCTGTGTATACCGCTCCAACTCCTGCAATGCCACGCGAACACTTTCGCGATGCGCTTCGCGCACACGATCATCGCCACCCACAAGGGCCGTAAGCGAAACAGACTTGGGTGCGGAGAACGTCGCATCCCATCCTGCACGATGTTCCGAGCTGGTGATCTGCTTACCATAGCGATTGTCGTAGGTCCTGGCGGGCTGGTGCTTGACGAGCTGCGCATCGTTCGCTGGGTGCCGTCCTTCGCTCAGACGAGCAAACTCTTCAGCCCCTACGTTGCCATGCATTCCCCACTCCTTTGCAAGGCTCCCCTGCCACTCGCTATGTCCTTTCTGATCGCGGCTCCAGTAGTTCTGTCGTTCAGAGGTGAACTCGCGCGCGTGATACGTTCGTGCTTGTCCAGCAGATAGCGATTTAGAGATAGTCAACATACCTTGGCCCGTAAGACAGCGGATAGTTACTGTTTTGATTCCCATCGTAGCCGAGATTTGTGGATAAATGGGTCGTTATTGCAAACTATTTTTTCTGCCGATGATCGCTAAAACCCCTATGGCTATTGGTTATTTCTATCTTATCCAAAGCTATTAGCGGAGTAATAGACCAGTGATTTGAGTGGCAATTACTCGACCAACGGAAGAGTTATAGCTAACTCAATAGAGGCTTGAGAACATTCTCAGAGAACACCATTCGTCGTGAGTTCCAACTGCTGTATTCCATGCTCAATGCGAGACGTTCAGCCTCTCAAATAGCTTCTCGTCGAGCAGCCCTTTGAGACGAGTCGAACGGAGATTAGCTGGAGGCTGTCTATGCTGGTTCAAGCTGAGTAAAGAGATGCGAAGTTGGTCTGCGATATGACCGCGATGACTCCGAGACATCAGAGGTCTCACTGCTACTCAATCCACTTCGATTCGTCCCACGGTTCTGACGGCGATCGTGTCGCATCCGATGCCGACAATCCAGGGAAGATAGTGCGTCGCTGAGACGATGGTTTTGGGGAGTGCGAAGGGGGTGGAGTAGCGAGTTGGCGTGCAGTTGAAACCTCGCCGCGAACTTGAGTCGATGCCGATCTGTCACTCCCACGAAGCGTTTCAGGATTTGGCAACTTCTTAAGACCGAATCTGCGACTGATTGCAGGCCCAAAACTCGGCCACTCAAACTCTGTCTTCTGCTCACTAATCCAGTGGACAATTCGCAACCGAATTCGAGCAACAATCCCGTCTCGATTCTCGGGCCAATCCCTTCCATAATTCGATGACCATTGGGGCTCCGTAACCTCTCGTCGAAGTTGTCTCCATTCGTACCCGATGTCCACTCTCATCACGAATGTCAAATAGGCGACGATCAGCCATGCCGCGACACCATAAAGCAGCGGTTCATTGACGAGTCGGCGGAAACTTTCGCCGTCATAAAAATCTTCACGCAGGAGCTTTTCGACCTCGGTGGAATCCACGCCTTCCACTGCGGTTCTTTCTATGCCCGTCCATCCTTGTCCAAGAGCAAAAGACGAGAGTTCCAAAGGGAGTTCACTCTCGCTTCCCTCAATTACATCGGGGGCGAACAGCCACTGTCTCTTACGCCCGGGAGCCGTCTCCATGAGCCATCGGATTTGAGTCTTGGCATCAGGCTGATTTGCGTGTTCGGAACTGTGCCAATATGCGATCAGATAATACCGCTGTAGTGGCGCGACTTCCCACCGCAACCATGCCCAGAAGCCGAGTAATGGCAGGCATGGAAGGAGGGCCAGGATCAACGCGATCCGCCAGGGAAATGCAAACCGAATACGGGAGAGTTTCATCACGGCTTGTCCGTGGTTTTAGAGCTCTTCCGGCGACGCCTCTGCGCCATGTAATCTTGTGCTCTCTGCTCCTTAATGGAGTCCGAATGGGCTGACATCTTGCGTAAGTCTTCGGTCGTCAATGGGCCTTCCGACGCTCTCGCAAACAGGTTCAGTATGAGGGAGCGCACCCCCATAATCTCCGCCAGCAAGATCGGATCGGTTTGCTCCTCTGCACCAGCACTTGCGCGGGCGTGGGCAAGGGCCGCCTCGCGCAGCCATTCCGCCACCTTCTTACCGGCGTCAGCGGCTGCTGCCTCAACCTCACCGAACTCCGCGTCGGTAAGGCGCGTGGCAATGGATCTTGCACGGGAGGTCTCATTTCCCAAAACGGTAGATGCCGACGGTGTAGCAGTTTCTTGCGGCTTGTCGTTAACGGGGGCCATTCGATTTGCCACTTAGAACAGATAGTCTCTTGAAACGCTTGGATGCTTCCACCGCACCACCGGTTTCTGAAAACGCCGCCACTGACGAGAAATCTTGTTTACTGCAACGGCGTTTACAGCCGGAAACGTAAGAATCCAAGCGATTGAAAGCACACGTTATCAATCGTGAACTTTGGGTAACTTTGCAGTTCCCTATTGGGGATGACGTGTCAGCCTAAACCCGCTGCGCAGCAGCGTACTCTTCGCAGCTACCCACACTCGAGTCCGCAGCGCGACCCGCCGGAGCGGTTCGGGGACTTCCATGTAGTGCATATGCGGTTCAGACGAAGGGCCGTTCGCATCGCATGGATTCTGTTTTCGATCATCTGGCCCGGGACGCCGACAAGGAATATGCCATGGAGGATTCCTTCATCGTGCGCGTGTACCAGCACAGTGCCGGTGCGAGCAAAAAAGGGTTTCAGCTAAGCCATCGGACGCAGTAAAGGCGGCTGAGCACCAAGTCCACACCACCGTTGACGAGCCGGGCATTCATCTCAGCGAGGGCCACGCCTGGGAGTTGGAGGGCACTAGGACGTCCGGAACGGTCAGATTGCGGTTCGACTAGGAATTTGTCAGAGTCCGGTCCCGCGTTGAGGGAAGCGAAAGACAAGGCCAGCGCTGACACGGAAAGTGTTCTGGACGTTGGTGGTGCTGTTGGGGAACTGGGTGCGGAGCCAGTCAGCTTGAAAGAGACGTACTGAGAAGTGACGTGAAAGACCAAGATCCACACCACCGCCGACCTGCAAGGCAAACGTGTTGTAGTCAGTCAACACTCCAGCCGTCGCGGGAAAGTAGCTATGGAGGCCGTGGGCCTCTCCGATCAGTCCCTCACCAAAGATGGCGAGGCCGCGGTTCCCACGGGATCGGAAAGGCCTGTACCAGGTGTAACGCGGACCGAAAGTGGTCGTGATCATCGTCAATCCAGTGCCACTGTTCGCAGCATCGCCAACATTCGTTCCTGCAATGTTTGCCGCGACTCCGAAACCACGGTAGGTTTGGGTTGAAAGCTCGATGCTTCCCCCCTGCTGCCAGAAGGTGGGATTCGAAACGAGGTTGCTGTGCTGTGCGGTGTACATGACGGCTAGATCAACTTCCTGGTGGCCCGGTGTCGAGCCTGCAGCAATCGCCTGAGCTCCCAGACTGGTGGTCACGAAAAGTGAAGCTGCGAGCAGCAGAAAATACCGGGATCTTAAGTGAATCATTGTTCTCCTCATGGCTACTCCACCGTTAGCGTGACGTTGACCGAATGCTGAATGGGGCCGCTGGCGGCGGTGATCGTAACGTTGTAGGTCTGCGGCGGTTTACCGAAGAATCCGTTGTTGGCGCCGCATCCGGTAAGACCTGCAGTGGCAACAGCGCCTGCCAGCAACACCAGCGTCATGAAGAGATACCGTCCTGCCGCACGTCCGCTTCTTCGCATCCGTCGGAAGCCCGCCAGGGGTAACAGGAGCAGGCCCAGCGCGAGGGAGGTTGCGTTGCGTTCAAGCTTGTTCATCGCAACCAGCGAGGCTGTCTGAATGCTGACGTTGACCGACATTGGACCAGCGTTGGCGGCAACGGTTTCCGGACTGAAGGTCGCCGTCGCTCCTGCTGGTAGGCCCGTCGCTGTGAAGGTGACCACCCCCGGATAGACCGAGTAGGTGGGAGCAACCTGCAGGGTGTAGGGCGCCGCCTTGCCCGGTATGACGGTATCGCTCGGTGCCGAGGTAAGCGTGAGCGTGAAGTCCAGCGGCTGAGCGATGGTGATCGGCACCGGCGCGCTCGTGGAACTAGCGTAGTTGCTGTCACCGCTGTAACCGACCGTGAGTGTACCCGTACCCACCGGCAGCGACCCCGTCGTTAGTGTAGCCACTCCGCTGGTGTTCAGGGTTCCGGTGCCGATCGCGACGCCATTGTAATAGAACGTCACCGTGCCGGTTGGGACGGTTGTGCTGATTGTCGGCACCGTAACCGTAATCGTCACCGGCTGACCCGCAATCGGGTTGGACGGACCCACCGTCACTACCGGCACACTCACGGTTGTACCGACCGTCAGCGTACCGTTGACGAAGGCAACCACGTAGTTGCTGGAGCTGAGGCCGGCTACCGAGATCGGATACGTTCCAGCGGTGGAAGTGGGCGTAGCCGTGGTCGCGTAGACCGGCACACCCGTGACCGCGGTCGCA
>DATHQT010000009.1:0-48079 GCA_035482415.1 Acidobacteriaceae bacterium
GCAGATCTTTTATCCGGATCACTATAACGGCGCGTTTGTGGCTTGTCCCGATCCAGTGGACTTTCACGCTTATATGACTCGCGATCTTTATAAGGATGACAACATGTTTTACCTCCAGGGCGCGAACAAGCGAGTGGAGCAGCCTGCGATGCGGAACTATCTGGGGCAGACGCTGATCTCGATGCGCGACAACATTGCGTATGAGGCGGCGTTGGGAGATCACGGTCGGTCTGGCGACCAGTTTGATATCTGGCAGGCTGTGTATTCGCCGCAGGGGAAGGATGGGTATCCGTTGCCGATCTTTGATAAGACGACCGGCGCGATCGATCACAAGACGGCGGAGTATTGGCGGGAGCATTACGATCTCGATGCGATGCTGCAGAGGGATTGGGCGAGGCCTGAGAATCCTTTGGGGCCTAAGCTGCAGGGGAAGATTCATCTGTATGTTGGGTCGGATGACACTTACTTTTTGAACAATGCCGTTTACCTGATGGAAGACTTTTTGGTGAAGACGGGGACGCCGGGGTATGGGGTTCCTTATGACGGCGAGGTGAAGTATGGGCCGCGCGCGGAGCATTGCTGGAATGGGGATCCTACGAAGCCGAATGCTTATTCGCGGATGCATTACAACCAGATGTATGTGTCGCAGATTGTGGAGCGGATGGAGAAGACCGCGCCGGTGGGGGCGGATTTGAGGAGCTGGAGATATTGAAGAGCAGCTTTTAGCCCAAGGCAAAGGCAGAAGCAGACGCAGACGCAACGGCAAAGGCAAGGGCAGAAGCAGATCCCTGCGGGATGACAGCCAGAAAGGCAAGGGCGGAAGCAGATCCCTGCGGGATGACAGCCAGAAAGGCAAGGGCAGAAGCAGGTCCCTAGGGGATGACAGCCAGAAAGGCAAGGGCAGAAGCAGATCCCTGCGGGATGACTGCCAGAACGGCAACGGCAGAAGCAGATCCCTACGGGATGACAGCCAGAAAGGCAACGGCAACGGCTACTGCAGGGGTTCTTGGCTTCGCTTCAGGATGACGAGATTTTGGGCGGGGTCGAGAAAAAGCAAAGACGACGGCTGCGGGTGGGGCTAGTCGATGAAGTGGCCCATGGGTTCGCCTGGCTTTAGGTCGGCGGCGAAGCGGAGGCGGTGGTTGTCGGGGTCGAGGATTTGGATTTCGCGGGAGCCCCAGGGGAAGTTGGTGGGGCCTTGCAGGATGTTGGCTCCGCTGGCGGTCCATTCTTCGTAGAGCGCGTCGGCGTCGGAGACGGCTGCCCAGATCCAGGTGCCGGGGTTTCCCTGGCCGCCTTCGCAGAGCATGAGGGAACAGGTGCCTCGTTTGATGGAGGCGTAGTGGGGCATCTGCCAGGGGATGGTGAAGCCCAGGATGCGGGTGTAGTAGTCGAGGCTGGTGGCGAGGTTGGCGACGCGGAAGATGGGGATGGCGTGGTGGAGGCGGGCTTTGTTTGAGGAGGGTTCGGTGGGGGGCATGGGGCTCCTTGGGGTGGGGCGGCTTTTAGCTCTTAGCTTCTAGCTTTTAGCTAAAGGCGAGGGCAAAGGCAAGGGCAAGGGAAGAAGCAGATTCCCAGAGGGAATGACAGAAAGAAAGGCAAGTGCGTGAGCAGAAGCAGATCCGTGCGGGATGACAGTTAGAAAGGCGACGGCAAGGGCGGCGCGACTACGGGGGCGGTACACTGGTAGGGCAGTCTACTTAAGGAGATTTACGTGTCAGAGCGCACTTTTAGCATCATCAAGCCGGACGCCGTGAAGAAGGGCGATGCCGGCGCCATTCTCGCCGAAATTGTGAAGGCGGGATTCAAGATTGTTTCGATCAAGAAGATTTCGATTTCGAAGACCCAGGCCGAGGGGTTTTATCATGTGCATTCGGCGCGGCCGTTCTTTGGCGAGCTGACGGAGTTTATGAGCTCGGGGCCGATTGTGCCGATGGTGCTCGAGAAAGACAACGCGATTGCTGATCTGCGTAAGCTGATGGGTGCGACGGATCCGGCGAAGGCGGAAGAGGGGACGATTCGCAAGATGTTTGCGGCGTCGATCGGCGAGAACGCGATTCATGGTTCGGACGCGGAAGATACGGCGGCGTTCGAGATTGGATACTTCTTTGCGGGGCTTGAGTTGAAGTAAACGTAAAGAGAAGTTGGAAAAATCAGGGGCGGCCCGAGAAGGATCTTCGGGCCGCCCCTATCTTTTCATCTGGGGGAATACAGGTTCTTTATCGGAGGAATGCGGGAAAGCTTTAGGGGTTGGGTGGGTTGGAGAAAGAACGGGAGACAGCAGGTTCCTCGCTGCGCTCGGAATGACAATTTCTTTAGAAATTGTCATAGAAGGGCAAAGGCAAAGGCGAAAGAAGAAGCAGATTCCCAGAGGGAATGACAGAAAGAAAGGCAAAAGCAAAAGCAAAGGCAAAGGCAAAGGCAAAGGCAAAGGCAAAGGCAAAGGCAAAGGCAAAAGCAAAAGCAAAAGCAAAAGCAGAGCCATCCAGATGGTTTTTTGAGGGGGTGCGTAATTTGGGGGGGCTGCTTCGTATACACCGCGTATGTACGGATACGATATGGCATTGGCGGGCACGGTGAACCGAGAGACGGGGGATACGCGGGAGATTGCGCGGGGCCTTCGCGATAGAGATGTCGCGCTGCTGCAGATGCTGGTGGAGGAGTACCAGGATCGGCTGGTGCGGTATCTGGTTTACGTGCTGGGGCGGCGCGATGGGGTCGACGACCTGGTGCAGGAGACTTGGCTGCGGGTGATGGAGCGCGGCAAAAGCTATGACGGGCGTTCGCGGTTTGAGCCGTGGCTGTTTACGGTGGCTCGGCATTTGGCGATTGATGATTTGAGGCGGCGGCGCGAGGTGAGTCTCGACGCGGAGGAGGACGGGCGAGCGTTGGTGGCGGCGCCGGTGGCGGAGATGCCTTCTCCCTTTGCGCTGGCCGCGCGGACCGAAGATGCGGAGCGGCTGGCGGCGGCGTTGCAGGGGCTGCAGGCGGTGACTCGCGAGGCGCTGGTGTTGCGGTTTATGGAGGAGCTGTCGCTGCAGGAGATTGCGGCGGTGGTGGGAGCGCCGGTGCCTACGGTGGCGGCGAGGATTTATCGAGGGCTGGCGGCGTTGCGGTCGCAGATGGAGGAGAAGCATGAGCGCTGAGAGGCATGGGGATTTCGAGCAGAGGATTGACCGCAGTTTGGCGGGCGCGGGGACGCCGGAGGAGGAGCGGCTGGTGGAGGAGCATGTGCGCTCGTGCGCGGCGTGTGCGGAGTATCTGAGCGCGAGCCGGAGAGCGGTTGCGGGGTTGAAGGGGTTCTCGTTTGAGGCGGGGCCGGGGCTGAATGCGAGGGTGATGGCGGCGGTGCGGGCGCGGGCGGAGGAGTTGGATGCACGGCGGCGATGGATGCGGTTGAGTGTTGTGGCGCTGGTGTTGACGGTGATGGGAACGGTTGTGGATTTGCAGGTTGGACGCTGGGCGGCGGGGTTCTTTGGGCTGCCGTCGATCGCGGTGCATCACGGGTTGATGGCGCTTTGGATTGCGCCGTCGTTTGGATTGCTGGTGTTGTTTCCGATGTTGCCGTTGCTGGCGGCGAAAGGGAATGGGAAGGGACGGACGATATGAATAAGTTTATGGAGGTTGTGCCGAAGGGTGCGAAGATCTGGGCGCCGATTGTGATGGCGGCGCTGACGATGATTGGAGCGGTGGTTGGGTTTTGCGCGGCGGCTTCGAATCATGGCGCGAACGGTATCTCGTCACTGCTGGGTGTGGTGATTGGCACGGTCGGCGGGCTGGCGATGGGCGCGTTTGTTGCGGCCTGGATGCTTTGCCTGGGGTACGTGTATGCGGATGCGAAGCGGCGGGCGATGCGGCCGGTGCTGTGGACGTTGATTGCTGCGTTGTTTCCGCACCTGTTCGGGTTCCTGCTGTACTTTGCGCTGCGCCAGCCGATGACGCCGCGGTGCACCAAGTGCGGGCAACCGGTGACGCTGGATCAGCGATTCTGCTCGTGGTGCGGGGCGCCGGGGCCGGTGGTGGGCGGTCCGGAAGCGGGGCAGGTGCCTGCGGTATGAGGGTCTAGCCCTGTGGAATGAAGGGGGTTGCCGGGATGGGTGCGGTAATCGAAAAAAATACCTAATTTCGTGAGCAACGCACTGTCAAACGTTGCTGAACGGGACTATTATGCTGTCGAACCGCCTCTCCTACCCCCCGAGCCCGGGAAGACCAGACTTGCTCGGTATCAGGACGGCTCAGGGGCAGTTTTCGTGTACACGTACAGGAAAATTGCTTCATTTCGAGTCTTGAGGTGTTGTATGGATGTACTACGTGTTTTAGTGATTGCGTGGGGAGCTGTCGGGGCCATGTTGCTGGTCCTGCTTGGGTATCGTGGGACGCTGACACGGTATGAGGAAGACCAGATTTTTCTGAATGATGCTGCCACCATGGAGTCGCAGCAGCAGAGCGATATTCAGCGGAAGCTGCTGGTGATTCGGCCGTACCTGGTGACGATGGTGTGGACGATTGGGACGCTGACGGCGGTGATTCTCGGGGTGTTTATACGAGACATGGTCGTGCATCTGCTGTAGAGGGTTTGTACAGGGTAGGGGTAGCCGGAGCGGCGGGCTCCGGCGCGGGCCTGGTCCATGGGGCGGGTGCGGGAGGGGCATTGCCCTGTGGGGTCGCGCACTGGTGCGTGGGTGAGGCGCGTGCGGGGGGTTGGGTTATGCTGGACACCTATGGGAATCGACGGTTTGGGAACGCAGGTAAAGGCTGAGATGTTTGGGACGCTGGCGGGTGGCGGCGTTGTGCACAAGTACACGCTGAAGAGTGCTGAGGTTGAGTTAGAGCTGATCTCGTATGGCGCGCGGGTGGTGGCGTTGAAGACCAAAGATCGCGATGGCGTTTGGGGCGACGTGACGCTGGGGTATGGCGAGCTGAAGCCGTATGTCGAGAACACGAATGCGTTCTTTGGGGTGATTGCGGGGCGGTATGCGAACCGGATTGCGAAGGGGCGGTTTGAGCTCGGGGGCAAGACGGTACAGACGACGATCAATGACGGCGTGAACATGCTGCATGGAGGCGTGGAGGGTTTCGATAAGCGGAACTGGCAGGGCGAGGTGGTGCCGGATGGCGTGGAGTTTGGGCTGGTGAGTCCGGATGGCGACCAGGGATTTCCGGGGGCGCTGGCGGTGCGGGTCCGGTATACGCTGCGGGGGAACGTGGTGAAGATTGAGTACTCGGCGAAGAGCGATAAGGCGACGGTGGTGAACCTTACGAATCATGCGTACTTCAATTTGGATGGAGAGGCTTCGGGGACGATTTTGGAGGAGGAGTTGACGCTGGAGGCCGACGCGTATACGCCGGTGGGCAACGCGGAGGCGATTCCTACGGGAGAGATTGCGAAGGTGGAAGGGACGCCGTTTGATTTTCGGAAGGCTGCGGTGATTGGTTCGCGGATTGGGGTCGAAAACGATCAGCTGAAGTTTGGGCGCGGGTATGACCACAACTGGGTGGTGCGGGGGAAGGCGGGTGAGCTGAGGCCGGCGGCGAAGGTGGTTGCGGCGAAGTCGGGGCGTACGTTGACGGTGGAGACTACGGAGCCGGCGATCCAGTTTTATTCAGGGAACTTTCTGGATGGGACGCTGGTGGGGAAGAGTGGCGTGGCGTATGTGCAGCGGAGTGGGTTTTGTCTGGAGACGCAGGCGTTTCCGGATGCGCCGAATCATGCGAATTTTCCGAGTGCGGTGGTGGAGGCGGGGGAGGAGTACTCGAGCGTGACTACCTGGGAGTTTGGGGTCCTGCGCGGACGGCGGGAGTGAGCTTTTAGCTTTGGCTTTGGCGGATGTGGAAGTGGAGTTTGGGGTTTCCTGGTTGTGGCTTCGGTTGTGATGTGATTTAGCTGCCGAAAAGCATTGTTCGGGAAGAACGGGAGACAGCGGGTTCCTCGCTGCGCTCGGAATGACAATTTCTGAAAGAAATTGTCGAAGAGACGAGAAGAGAAGAGAAGCAAAAGCACAAGCACAAGCAGAAGCAGAAGCAGAAGCAGATCCCTGCGGGATGACAAGCCAGAACGGCAAGAGCAAGAGCAATAGCAAGAGCAACAGCAACAGCAACAGCAAGAGCAACGACAAATACGGGGGTCCTTCGGCTGCGCGCTTCGCGCTCCGCTCAGGATGACGGCGAAAAACGTAGGGTTGGGGTTCTGGGACGGCGAACAACGTAGGGTTGGGGTTCTGGGACGGCGAAAAACTTAGGGTTGGGGTTCTGGGACGGGGGACACCGCTTGGGTGGGGGTGGATTAATGGGATTTGGCGATCTGGCGGTCCAGGGTGTCTAGCTGGTTAGGGTCTAGTTGCTGGCGGATCTGGAGGAGGATGTGGGCGTTTTCTTTCTCCAGATCGCTGCGGGCCTGGGAGACGCGGTCGATGGCGGCGAAGACTTTGGTTTCGTCCTGGAGGTCAGAGGGGGAGAGGTTGGCGAGACCCATCTGTTCGCGCTGGAGGTTGGTGTAGAGGTTGATGAGGGTGGGCTTGTTGGTCTCGAAGATGGCGTCCATGTGGTGCTGCTGATCGGGGTTGAGGTTGAGCTTTTTGGCGGTGCCGTGGTCGTCCCACCAGCGGCCGCCGAGGCCTAACTGCAGGCCCATGCGGGGCTGGCCGTGGAAGTCGGCGGCGGGGCGTCCGAAGCCGCCGGGCCGGTTGGCTCCGGCGGGTGGGGCGGAGTGCATGCCGCGCTCGCCCATCATGGCGCCGGGAGCGCCGGTTGCCATGGGATGGCCGCCGCCGTGTTGCGCGAGGGCGGGGGCGGAGAAGAGGCCAGACAGGAGACACAGGACCGCAACAGCCAGGGGTGCAGCAGCCGGCTGTGACGCGGCCAGCTGTGAAGCGGCCGGCTGTGCAGCGGCCAGCAGGGCAAAGCGCCCGGCGACGTTGCGTCGAGATGTGAGGTTCTGGGTCAAGCGTCCTCGGATGGGCCTGAATTAATCTTGAAGTGAAGCTGGGGGCCCGGGGTTGGGAGCGGTCGCGGGCTGGAGGCCGAGGGCCGCGGGCGAATCGGTGGAGGGATCGAGCGAGGCGTCGATGGCGCGCAGCATGTGGTTATCTGCGGAGACCTGCGCGGCGACCTGGATGGCGCGCGGCGCTGGAGCGAGGGTGGCGGCCTGGTGGGCTCTGGCGGTGATGGCTGGCTGTTGAACCGGAGTCAAGCGGGCCGAGGTCGAGGCGATGGGCGCGGGCTGTGGTGCGTCCAGGATGGAGAACTGGTGGGTGGCATTGATGAAGGCGAAGCCGAGGGCCATGGAGAGCGTGGCGGTGGCCCAGGCCATGTGGCGCTGCCAGACGGGGGCCTGCCGGGCGGGAACGGGAATGGGCAGCGTGGCGGAGCGGCGCTCGCTCCAGGCGGTGGAGACGTGCTGGAAGCTGGCGAGGGGAGCGCGGGCAGCGGCGACGCGCTCGGCGCAGAGGGTGCAGGCGGCGAGGTGAGCGGCGGGCGTGGGGGCGAGGTCGCCGATGAGGTGGTCGTCGATCTGGTCTGGCGTGAGGTGGTTGGCGGCAGAAGACTGGGTGGCGATCATGGTGAGTTCGTCCGGATGGGAATTCATACGGTTTCTCCGGCAGGATGGGATGGGGCTGTGGTTGCGGCAGGCTGCGGGGTGCTGGCCCGGCGGCGGCGCTGGGGGCTGCGGGCGAGGTTGGGCGTCGCGGGCCTGGCTGTTGATTGGGCGGCGCGAACCTGGGTGCGCACGGATTTGAGCGCGCGGTGGAGGTGAGTCTTGACGGTGTTGACGGGGATGTTGGTGATGGACGCGATCTCGGAGAGCTCGAGCTCTTCGGAGAAGCGCATGAGGAAGACGGTGCGCTGGTTGGGCGAGAGGCTCTGGAGGGCGGCGTAGACCTGGGCGGCCTTCTCCTTGACGAGGAGGCGGGATTCGGGGGAGCTTTCGTGGCTGGGGAGGAAGTTGGCGGCGTCGGTGATGTCGATGGCGGTGGCGCGGGCCTGGCGCCAGAAGCGGAACTTCTGGAGGCGCTGGTGGTCGCGGATGAGATTGACGGCGATGCTGGTGAGCCAGGTACTGATGGAGCAGTCGCCGCGGAAGCGGTCGCGGGCGTTGTAGGCCTTGAGGAAGCAGTCCTGGGTGATGGACTCGGCGAGGTCAGAGTCGCCGAGGGAGAAGGCAACAAAGCGCAGGAGGCGAGGCCGGTAGTTGCGGACCAGGGTGTCCATGTCGTCCAGCTCCGAGGCGGTGCGCTCGGTGGCGGGGACGTTCGCGATGGATGCGTCGAGAGCTAGCTGCATATGGTTGGAGACGTGCGAGCCTCTCTACAAGGTTACATAAAAGATGAGGTATTTCGGGGGGAAGTTTCAGGGTGGGGGATCGTGCGCTGGAGGGTTGGCTCGCTGCGCTCGCGGGAGCCGCTGCGCGGCTCGAAATGGGGGGTCCTTCGGCTCGGGCTGCGCCCTGGCTCAGGATGACGGCGGGAAGGGAGGGCTGCGCTCTTGGCTGAGGATGACCGCTAACTGGATGCCTTCTCAGCGGATTGGGCGGCTTGGGCGGCGGAATCGGCGGCGGAGGCAGCGGAGGCTTCGGCGTGGGCAGCGGACGCGGCGGCGACGGATTCGGTGTAGGCGACGTTGGCGGCCTGGGCGGCGGCCTGGGCGGCTTCGGCGGCGTCCTTCTGGATGAAGTACTCGTCGATGAGGACGGCGACCATGGCGGCGGTGGGGATGGCGACGAGGGCGCCGACGACGCCGGCGAGGGCGGTGCCGGCGAGCAGAGCGACGATGACGGAGAGGCCCATCATGTTGACGCGGCTGCGCATGATGCGGGGGGTGAGAAAGACGTTTTCGACCTGGGCGTAAATGACGTAAAAGATGAGGACGCCGGCCATCTTGGTCCAGGAGTCGGTAGCCGCGACGGCTGCGGCGAGGACGATGGTGATGATGCCGCCGACGACGGGGATGATGTTGAAGAGGCCCATGAGGACGCCGAGGAGGAAGAAGTAACGAACGCGCAGAAGGCCGAAGACCGCGGTGCTGCAGAGGCCGAGGATGACCATGAGCGCGACTTGTCCAACGAACCAGCTGCTCATGCGGACTTCGGCGACGACCAGGGTTTTGGCGAGGCGATCGCGGGAGCCGTCGGTGAAGAAGGAGAGGAAGTAGAAGTAGACGAACTCGCCTTCGAGCATGAAATAGATGCAGAGGATGAGAGCGGTGAAGAGGTCGAAGATGCGGGCGAGCCAGAGCGGGGCGGTGGCGAAGAGATACTGCGCGATCGAGGAGAGGGCGCCTTCACTTTTCTGGGCGAGGGAGTCGACACCGAACTTGTCGGCGAGGGGGAGATGCTTGATGCGGGCGATGACGGCGGGGATGCGTGCGGGCAGGTCGGTGGCGAAGCGCTGGATGTCGTGCATGACCGGCGGGAGGGCGAAGACGAGAAAGAGGGTGAGGATGAGGAAGACGGAGAAGACCAGGGTGACGATGGCAATGGGGCGCGAAGGAGACCACTTGCCGATGCGGAGGCACATGATCTTCTGCACCAGCGGCATGAGGACGACGGCGAAGAGGGCGCTGACGTAGACGAGCTCGAGGACCTGGCGCAGACGCCAGGCGAGGGCGAGGCCGAGAGCGATGGCGAAGACGAAGAGGATGTAGCCGCGAACGGTGGAGACCTCGGTGGAGCGATCGTCGGCGGGATTGGAGTTGTAGGGCTGCAGGGCCAGCGGGCACACTCCTTGGATGGATCAGTTGTAACGGATGCTCTCACTTGGATGCAGCGGGGCGCAATGGGGCTGGCTGGTGCGAGATAGCCGCGATGGGATTCGCGGGAGGTTGGTGCAGGTCGATAGGGCGGGCCTTCAGCCCTTTGTGGTTTACTGCGGGCAAACCTGGGCCTGCGGCCCAGGCTGTGATGGCGACGGGCCCTTGGCCCTGGATGCGGAGAGCTGCTAGTGGGTGACGGTAGCGTGGGCCGGTAGTAGTGACGGTAGTGGGGGGCGCTAGGGGTGGGAGCCAGGGTGGGTGGTAGGGGGTGGAGGGATGAGCTTGATCTGGAAGATGGTGGGCCACTGTTTGCCGGTGACGAAGAGGCGGTCGTGCTGGGCGTCGTAGGCGATGCCGTTGAGGACGGCTTCGGCGTCGAGGTGCATTACGTCGGGAAGAAGGCCGGTGAGATCGATCCAGGCGATGACGTGGCCGTCGCGAGGTGAGATGCGGGCGATGCGGTTGGTGTGCCAGACGTTGGCGTAGATCTCGTTGTGGATGTACTCGAGCTCGTTGAGGTAGGTGACGGGTGAGCCCTGGTCGGTGACGGTGAGGTTGCGGACTTCGTGGAAGTCTTTGGGGTCGCGGAAGCGGAGGGTGGCGGTGCCGTCGGAGGTGATGAGGTGGGTGGCGTCGTGGGTCATGCCCCAGCCTTCGCCGGTGTAGGTGAAGCCGGCCAGCTTGTGGAGGGTAGCGCGGTTGTAGACGAAGCCTACGTTGGTTTGCCAGGTCCACTGGTAGAGGTTGGATTTCCAGTCGACGATGCCTTCGCCGAAGTATTGCGGAGCGAGATCGATGTGCTGGGTGATGCGGCCGGTGGCGGGCTCGGTGACCAGGATCTGGGAGTGGCCCTTGAGGCCGGTGCCTTCGTAGAAGAGGCCGTTGAGGTAGAAGAAGCCTTCGGTGTAGGAGGTGGTTGCGTGGGGGAAGGTGGCGACGACTTTGTAGCCGTAGATGGGGGTTTGTGCCTGCGCGAAGAGAGAAGCGAAGAGCAGGGTGAGGGTGAGGAGGAGGGCGCGGCGCATGTTAGGTGAGGATATCGCAGGGAGGAAGAGGACAGGGGATAGGGTACAGGGGACAGGGGATAGGGGATAGAGAAAGGCAAAGGCAAAGGCAAAAGAAGAAGCGGATTCCCAGAGGGAATGACAGAAAGAAAAGCAACAGCAACGGCCGGCTGGTAAGCGGTGGCGGCCTTGAAAGCCCCCGGGGTTAGCGGGGGGTTTTGATGGCGGCGAGGACGGCGTCGACGGTTTGGTCGAGGGAGAGGTCGGTGGTGTGGATGGTGTGGGCGGCGATGCGCTCGTAGTGGGGGCGGCGGAGGCGGAAGCGGCGCTCGGCGAGGTTGAGGTCTGCGAGGTTGGGGCGGGCGGTGGCGGAGGGGTCGGCGGCCTGGGCGGCGCAGCGGGCGGCGAGGATGTCGAAGTCGGCGGAGAGGTAGATGACGGCGGTGTGGGGCGTCTGCTCGAGGAGGAGGCGGTTGCCGAGCTCTTCGGGGGCGCCGCCGCCGAGGGCGAGGACGACGCGGCGCTGGCCGAGGAGAGAGGCGAGGGTGAGGGACTCGATGTGGCGGAAGTGGGCTTCGCCGCTGTCGGCGAAGATCTGGGGGACGGTGCGGCCTTCACGGGCTTCAATCTCGCGGTCGAGGTCGACGAAGTTCCAGCCGAGGCGCTGGGCGAGGAGAGCGCCGGCGGAGGTTTTGCCGGAGCCCATGAAGCCGGTGAGGACGATGCGGTCGAGCGTGCCGGGTTTGGGGACTGCGCATCCAGAGGGAGTGGGGTTGGTGGCGGGTTTTCGTTTGGTGGGCATGTCGAGCGTTGCTGTAGTCATTGTCGTCTCCGTGGGTGGTTGGGTGAAGCAAAGATTGTTGGGGGCAAAAGAAAAACCGCAGACCTTGTGGGCTGCGGCTCGGTGGATGGCTTGGGTTCTCGTTAGGTAGAGAAGCGCACAACGCCGCCGGGCCGCTGGGGATACCAGTAGCAATAGCTAAATCGGCCGGTGGTGGGGCGCAGGTTCATCGGGATTTATCGTAACGCGGGGCGAAACGGATGGCAAGGCGCGATCTTCGGGGTGTGCGATGATCGGTGTCCCACCCCCTCCCGCTGCTTTCACTTTTGCTTAGTTAAGTAAATTGGAATGTGCTCGTTATGGGGTGTTACAACAACCGCGAAGACTCTGACGATGGCACCCGCTTCCAGAGTAGACGAGCTGCGCCGATGGGGTTGCAGGGATCAGCCCTTGCTAATCGAGATTGCCGGCGAACGATTCGTCAACGTAATGCAGCAGCAGGGAGGTTGAGGTGAGACCTCGAGGCAAGCGCTCGCGCCAATGGGCAACGGAACAGCCGCGATAAAGCAGCGCGTCGCCGATGGATTGATACACCTTCGCGGTGCCCTGCTCTACCTCAAGTTCAATGGGCCACGGGGACTCGTCTTCGGGCTCGGGCGACGCATCAATGCAGGTCGTAATGCTGTATTCGCATTGCTTGCGGTCAACGTGCTTTTCGAGTTCCGCGCCATTCATGTAGGAGACAAAATAGGCGTAGGACGGCTTAAGCGCAGCCCTTGAAATATCGCTGATGGCATAGGTCAACTGCCGGTGCATGAAGCGCGCGACGTCCTCATTATGCGCAGCAAAACGGCGGCTCACCTGCTCATCTCCGAGCGAATAGAAGCCGCGCCGCACGCGGTGCCGATAGTAACGGCGCAAGGCGCCAATATGAAATGGATGGATCAGGTTTTCCAACACCACGTACCCACCCTCAAACGTGGTTGCAAACCCGTCGACCCATTCGGCCCATTGCTGGCGTCGCTGAGCAGCCGTCTCGGGCGCAACCAGTATATTTGCCTGCGTCAGCACCCAGCGCACGTGAAACGGCAGGGCTTCCCGCAGCATGCGTCCGGGAGTCATTCTGCGCAGGTACTCGAAATATTCATCGCCGACCCAGAAGGGCCAGAGGGCACGCGTGGCTGCATCCTCGACCCAAACGATCCGGTCACTGGGTAGAAAGTTCTCGGTCAAGTGGGCGCGCTCGCTCTTGTCAGGCGGCAACGGCCCGTCCCACGAGAACCAGCAATCCTTATTCACCAGCACGGTCCCGAATAATTCAGGTTGACACAATAACCTCGGCGGCGCGAGGTAATACGGCTGCTCGTCGAGAAGGCAGTGATACAAATCCGAAGGCATTCCATGTGGTGTCATCGGTGCACCCATCCATTCAAAGTGAAACGGCTGTCGGGGAACGCGTGCGAGGAACACTCCACCGGAAGCACTTCATGAAGACAATCGCTGGGGAAAAAGACAACCTGATTCTGCATCGGGTAGACGGTTTGATGGGGGCCTGCCGTCACCTGCCCTCGCTGATCCAGGTGCGCATCGTACAGCTGAAGCGCTCCGCCCTTGAAGGCTTTCGGTTCGCGATAGAAGTAATAGACAAACGTGAGCGCCCGAGTTCGCACCGATTCGGAGTCATCGTCCTTATGCTGTCGAAAGAATTCACCGTCATTGGTTGCCGTCAGCTGGATCTCGAAGCGCGAGATGGGAAACGGCGGCATGCGCAGCCTTGCCAGCACCTGCGGCAAATAGGACTGGATGCGATTGGTAAACACACCATGCAAACCGCCCAACGTATAGAGCACGAGAGAACGGCGGTAGCCATTATCGCTTTTCTCTTCTCCAGCGTCGCCGAGAATGGCGGAGCTCTCGAAGCGGCCCTGACTGCGAAGGGCGAAGCGCAGCAGCCCCGCCCATTCCTGAGGCGCGAGGAATTCGTCCAGTACGACAAGCGGGGTGGGCTGCAGCCAGGTGTCTCTCATCGATCTCCCCCAATCAACCGTAGGCCAGAATAGCCGCGTAGATCAGCCGCTGCGCCTGTACCGGTGGGTCCGTCAGGATGCCTGAAGCAGCATCGGCGGGCAGCGTTTCGAACTCGCGGATCACGATGCGATAGCGTCCCGGCGGCGGTGCTTTCGCGAAGACGATATTTCCAGACCACAGAACCGCATTGGGCTCCACGGGCTCGCCGGCATCCTCAGTCACCGTCACGTCGCTGATTGGAGCTGGCTGCCAGTCCAGATCGCTGGCGATATTCAATGCCCGCGTCTCAACGCTGACTTGAATCACGGAGGACAACGGGCCCACCGGCGCCAGGCCGCCAATAAACAGGCGAGCCGTCTTGCGGTTGCTCGGATCGATGCTCAACATCGCCGACCGCTCCGGTGTAAGCTGCGCGAAGTCCGCGAGCGCGATCGGGGAGAGCTCAACCCCTGCGATGGAATGCGTTTGATAGCGCGACAGGGCAAGACGAAGGAAGGGGGAGTACGTCAGCAATCCGCCGATCTCAATATCGCAATACCAAAGCCCGCGGCCCGAATCATACGCAACCTGATGACCGGCTACGTCGAAGACCAGGTTGGACTCGGTGACGGTCAATCCCGACGCGCTCGCTACGGCGGCCGGAAAATTGTAGATAGCGGGCACCGGATCGAGGGTCAGCTCTCCGTTATCCCAGATGGGGTCGGCTCCCCACTGGGTGAAGAGCGCCTTGTATTGCTCACGCGTCTCGTAGTTCGGATCAGGCGAGGCAGCCGACCACAGCATCACTCCAAGCAGCTCGTCCTGGCCCGAAGAGTACCAGCCGCGATTCAAATAGACACGGAAGCCATTGGAGTGGCGAATCCCACTCTTCACGTTGGTGGTCTCCTGGCGCTCCCATCCAAATGTCGGCACGACGTAGGCGATGACCGGAATGGAGGGTCGCGCAGAACTCGGCACATCGACCACCAGCGTGGGACCGGTGCGCGTGAAGTCGAGTCCGGCGGGAAAATATTCCTGAAAGCGCGAAGTCGCAACAGCCGTGTATTCGATCCAGCGGTGACGCGTATCGTCGAAGCGGTGAATGGGCGCGGCCGGCGAGGTACTGGAAGGATTGGCCACACCGGACAGCGTATCCTGGGGCCCGGAAAACCACAGCACATCCACCTGCGATATGTAGACGGCCACCATTCTCGTATTCGTTGCGTCGGAATAAATCGGTCCGGCCTCAAGGGACGAGAGATCGAACGTTTCTACCATCTGCGATGCAACCGATTCAGTCGGGGCAGGCAACGCCGGATCGTCGGCGACCTCCAGCCAGCGTCCATTCAATTCGACCTTGGAACTGCTCGCGCCGCTAATCTCCATGCCGCCGAGCAAAACAGCCTCGTGGCTGCTTACGGACCTCCACGCGGTGATCGGGGTGAAGTCGTTGCGCAACGCGGAGGCGAAGATTGGAGACGCAGCGTCATGCACCACCGGCAGTTGCGTAAAGGTTGGTTCGCCCAGTGGCTGTTGGACCGCGTGCACCAGGGTCAGCGTCTGCGGTGGCGTGATCATCGGATAGCCACCTTCCAGAACCAGCCGCGTAATCTGCGCAATATTGTCGCTGGTCTGCGTGAACTGATAATCTCCGCCCGTTTGCAGCGCACTCAATTCGAGGGCTTCAAAGAATTCTCGAAGCCAGCCCCACACTCCCATCATGGCAAGATCGGCAGGCTTGAGGTAGCAACTCAAGGGCACTGTAACCAAGGAAGCTTTTTGCAGCGATACAGTCAATACTCTATTCGTCGCATCCCATTGCGGTAGCGCGTTGCCCTCGACCAGGACCATGCGGAAGGCAGAAGCATCGGGCCACGGCTTCGACCCGAAATCAATATAGGTTACCGACCCGGCACGCACATCGACGTCCGGAAGCGTCTTGTAGCTCAAGCTATTTTTCACGAGCCGCCCGTTCGTATCGGTGGGGGTATTCGGCAGATTGCGCAAGGCGGCACCGCGCGCCAGCGGATCGGCAAAATATCCAACCGTGAACACGGGGCCGGACTCCAGCGGAATTTTATCTTTGCTCGGAACCACAAACTGGTCTCGCTGGGTGATCAGCTGATAGGTTGCAAGGGCGCCGCTCAGCTTGCCATTTACGTCGAACAGCCCATGCTCTTCCACCATGCGCTGTGCGACGCCCGGAGGCGCGATGTGGCGCTCATCCGTTTCAGAGGTAATTTCGCCGTCGAGCGCGATGTTGTTGTTATAGGAACGGATCACCATTCGCGCGAGTGACGCGCCAAGACCAGTAGCCTTGCGCAGCAGCAACATCGGCGTCACCACCGGCTCGAAGCGCAGATATTTCATCTGCACGCCGCCCGCCGGGGCAATGAAGTCAGTAGGTGCCGACGCGCTGAGGGGAACACTGTTGCCCGCAAGATCAACCGCGCGCACACGCAAGCGATAGTTCGCTCCAAAGCGAAGCTCGGGCAGCGAGCCCGGCGTCACCACAAACGAACTCACCATCTTGAAGGGCGTGACCGCAGCGTTGGTGGTAGGGTCAGGATCCAGCACCTTGGAGGGATCGGGGCTGCGATTGAGTGGTGTCACCGGCCGCGGCACGCTCAGGCTCCACCCGTTCCAGCGGGCAACGCGCTCGTGAATATATACATTGTCGGAAGGCTGCGGAAGGCCGTGGTCAATGGAATACTGATCTGGCTTTCGCGTTGGGTCATCGGCAGGTTGAGCCGCCGCGAGCTGCGTGAATCCCTCATCGGACGCCGTGAGCACGATCGAGCCGTTGGCTCCAAAACGATAGGTCGCGGCGCGTCCATGCAGCGAATACCAGCTGTTCGTCCGGGACGACCAGATATCCACGCGATACCCACGCACCAGATCCTGCGCACTGTAGGGCGGAGCAGTGGTTGATGAGATGGACGAATTGAATGCCTGATTATTTTGAATCGACTGCAACAACTGTAGTCCGCGGCCATCGGCCATCAGCGAAATCCCCGCGGAACGCAACGACGGCAGCGTCTCCTCAATCGTGGCGAAGCTGCCGATGTCCGTGACATTTTGAATGCTGTCCGCGAGCCCGATTGCCTTCAGCAGCGCGCCATCGAGATCTACCTGCGAGAGAAAGAAATTCTGTGGCGTCAGCGCCAGGAAACCCTTGAAGATATCGCCCGGCGGATAGTTGCCCGCCGACTGCATGGCCGGCGCGGCATTGGGGGCGGCGCAGAAAGCGCTCGAGTCCCGCCAATAAGATGTTCCCGTCAGGCTGAAACTGGGCTTGATCTGCCAGGCAAATCCAGGCGTGACCTTCGACACCTTCACCGAACGATACGCTCCCGCAGACGGCGATGTCGGACAGAGCGAGGCCGGAATCTCCAGATCAAACACCAGCCCGAGCGCACGCAACAGCGAGGGATAAGAATTCAATGCCGTCAGCGCCTTGTGAAAGTCCAGCGTCTTCTTAAATCCATTGGGAGCGGTAGGTAATGCGGGACGATGCGGCGCCTTGACCAGATCGTGATACATCGCGAACCGCGTAATCATCTCGTGCGTCGAAGCTGCGTCGGGTGGATCAACCAGCGTTGGAACTCCGTCTGGATTTGTTGTCGACAAGGCAAGCGCGGCGATCGTCGCTCCGCCACCCCCCGGGCCGGTGTAGGCCTGCTGCTGTTTCCACATGACGGCGCGCATCTCCGCCATTTGGCGCGCCAGATTCGATCGTGAACCGTTCCGGAAACTCAGCGGGCGAAGCACAGCAAATGGCTGTTGGCGAGTCTCGTCCTGGTTTGCGGGCAGGCTGAAGGCCTGGTAGGCGTACTTCAGAAACGACAGCGCCTGGCGGCTCGGATACGACACAAACAGCCCGCTGGTGAAATCCGGAATTTGATAGGCCTCCACGAATGTGTCGGGCGCGAAGATGGCTTGCCACACATCAGGGCGGAGCACAGAGGTGTCGACGGCGACGGTAGCGTTCTTCGCGCCGCATGCAATTTGGAACTGCAGCCCATGCGCCTGGATCAATTGCGGCCATGCGAGCATGTCGGGAAAGGCCGCCAAGGTTCCCCCATCGTCGAGGCGCGGCGCGAGGTACACCGATAGCTTTAGCTTGCCACTCGCGCCCAGGCCGTTGGGGAGCGCCACGAAGATGAATGTCTGGCTTGCCATATCCTGTCCTCAACCGCCATACGCCAGGCAATACTGCGCCCAGTCGTTGGCGTCCATCACTTGCGCAATCTGTGGATCTCCAGCGCCACTGCCAAAGCTGCGTTCAACCGAAACACTCACAGAGATGCTGAAGAAAAGAATGCTGATGGAGATCTTCAGCGTCGCGCGGCCCTGGATCTTGTTTCCCTTGGAGCTGTGAACCCATGTGAGACTGAGGTTGAGATCGATCGAAATCGAAATGATCCCGAGTACGGACACCTCGCCACCGATATCCACGAATCCCGTCAACGTCGTAGTCGAGCCGGCCAGCTTGAAGTAAATGCCGGCCATGATATGCACGCCGCCCGAAGCAACGCCTACGTCGAAGGAGAATTCGCCGCCGAATTCGAGCGCGCCTTCCACCAACTGGATTCCCTGCGCAGTGAGGATGAGGTGTACAAACCCGCCACCCCCGATGCATTCCACGGTCAGCAGAAAAGGGCTGCCGCGCGAGCAGAATGCAAACTCGAATCCCGGCTGGCCATTCAGATAGGGAAGATCGACCCCTGCCATGATCGCGATATTTTCCAACGAGAAGACGCCGACCGAAATCGAAGGCAACCCCAGCGTGTAGGAGACCTTGATTCCGGTTGAGGTCAGGTCAATCGACGGACCATCTCCGCCAAATAGCCCGGGCGGAATAATGTCGGCCAGCTTCTGCAGAAACGTGAGCGGCCCAACAAACTGGATCGCATTCTTGCCTGCAAGCTTCACGACCACATTCGTCTTCGAGCCGTTGTTCGACGTGAACTCAATGGAATTAATAACCAGCGCAACCACGCCGAGCAACGTGATCTCAAACTTACTCAGCGTTCCCTTGATGCTGGATTGCGACGGGGACCCATCCAGCGGCCGCGTGATCGTTGCGTTCAGCGATAGCTTGGACGTCTGCCCGTCACTGTTGAAGGCAATCGTTACCGGCCCAATGGAATAGTCCTGCAGCTCCGGCTCCCACTTCACCCGGGTAACAATTTGTGTAGGCGCTTTCTTGTTTGGAAGCGTGAGGGAGCGTACCTCGGGGGAGTTCTGTTTGCTGGTGGCCTTCTTGGTGATCGCGTCAATCGGGATGAGTTGCCCCAGCGGAATTGTTCCAAACAGCTGGGCCGAGATATCGAGCCCTCCAAAATAGACCGCAGGATCAATAAGCCCCTGCGCGGCATCGTCAGGAGATCCAGCAACAATGCCTTTGCGGGCGGTCAGCGCCGTAATCGCAAAACTGGGCGTTGCGAGACCGCCAGATTTATTCGCGCTGAACGCCACCGGCGGAGGAGCCGCCAACGCCGTAGCGCCCGTCGCGACCTCTGCAAAGACGCCGGCATTGCTGTCCAGGCCGGAGGCCAGATAGGGTTGGTAAAACTGGATGCTCACCGGCGACGAGGTTCCCAGCAACTCTTCCAGGCTCGGCACAATGACATTGGCCTGGGAGAGCACCGGAATGAACGGCACCTCTCCCTGCGGCGATGGCGAGAGTACCTGGGAGTCGAAGAACAGCCCCGACGATTTGAGCACCGTGTCTCCGGCGCCTGGACTCGCGAAGGCCACCTTCTTTCCCCGCACATCACAAATCCTCGAGGTGCCGGCGAGCAGATAGTTGGCTTGCACGGACGATGCGTCGGACACGCCCGGAGCTACGGCGCCTACGTCCGTCTCGCTCACACTGACAAAGATCATCGGCGCCAGGAAGTCGATGCTGGCGCCCGCCAGATCCACCGCCGTCATATGAAATTGAAATGGCGCGCCTCCCACATTGATCCAGAAGGAATTGCCTGAAAAATATCCCGGCTGGCCATCGAGCGGCGGTTCATCAATGTCGGGAGTGATTACCGTATCCACGCGAATGCTGCTGCGGAACGGATTCTCACGTCCCTGGAACGCATAAGGCGCAGCTTTATAGGACTTCTTCAGCTCGCGCACGACAATGTACATATGCTGGCGCAGATAAGCGGTCACCGAAGTTGGAACCGACCCATAGGTATCGGCAGGAACGAACTTGCGCTCGGTCACCTTCACGAGCGACGCGGCGTGTCCGAAGGGATAAAGATATCCGTCGTATACAACCTTCACATACTGATCGCGCCCCTGCGTCGCCTGGTGATCCCACTCCGCCAAGTCCAGCGCCACCGTGTCGTAAAGAATCTCGATGGGTTCATGCACGATGGGCGAGGTGATGACCTTGGCGGCATTGAGCTTGCTCGCCAGCGACTTGCTCTTTAGCGGCTTGAGCCCTCCCTTCTTCGGGATTGTTGTCTTCGGGAGTATGCGGCGAATCGGAAGAATGGGAACGTCATAGTCCGGCGGCTGCCAAACCCCCCGCGAACTGAGCCATCCGCCAAGCGCGGAGAGAAACAACCGGCTTGCCTGAACGGGCGAGGGCGTCCAGGGCCCTGTAGCTCCGCCTGCAAGCACCACATAATATCCTGTTGTTCCCGATGTCAGAATCACCAGCTGGGCGCGGTCTCGCGGCGACAGCGATGCCAGGAACGGAGTGTGGTCCTTGTCGTGCAAGGGCAGTGCTCCATGGTCAACAAAGTCCGGAGACCAGATTGCCCGCAGCGGAAGCAGATTCGTTGAACTCGCTTCCTCAAACTGCAGTGTGGTGCTGCCGCTCTTGCCCTTGACCTTCACGACTTTGGCGAGCCGCGTGTGCCACAGCTCTGTTCGTCCCGCATGCGTAACAGGTTTCTGTGCGTTCACCCATCCGACACCATTGCCCGGCGAAAGGATGAGGCGATAGGGCAGCTCCAAGGCCGTCTCAAGTGGCCCCGGCTCGGTGATCGGCGGTGGCAACGGTTTGCCCAGCGCCACTGGAGAAACGACCAGCGTCAGCTGCGACCAGTCCAGCAGGGATGCTGTCTGAAACGGGATGCTGGTCACGGTCTTCGGAAGCTGGAAGACCAACCGGCTGGGTCCAGCGAGGCGCGCAGGAACTTCCCCTGCCGGATCCAGCGGATCGTTCGAAGTTCCGAGCGGAGGCGTTCCCGGTGGCACCGGGTTGTAGGGTGGATCGGTTGTAATGTTGCCGGTCTCGAAATAAGCCTTCTCGGCAATATGTTGCGGAGCAAAGTTGACGACCAGGTAGGCTGGCTGCGAATGATCGTCAACCACCAGCGCAGGATTCTTCGGATCAGACGTATCCAGGCGCAGGTTCTGCGCCTCAATCGTTAGAGTGAGCAGGTCATCCGGACGCAGGATCTCAATGGTTAAACCCATATCGGTGTCCGATCCTCAGGGTCTTGCAGGCGCAGCGACCCGCGCTTCCTCTTCCTAACGAGGCGCAGGCAAGCGGCGCAGCCGTGTCACCGTGCTCGTTGGTTGCGACTGGTCGGGTTACATGATCTCTCCGCCGGCCTGATCCTTCATGTCAAAATAGTTGACCAGCCAATCAAACGATCGTTGGTGCTGCTTTTCCAGAAAGCTGCGCCGCTCCCATACGTCGCTGTCATTCACGCGCGACAGGGCCTCGGAAAAAATCGCTGGAAAGGTGCGAGCGTAATAGCGCAGCATCTGCATACATCCCAGGTCGCTGAGATACAAAAAGCCGAAGCGCAAACAGTTATGCACCCAGAACGGACGCACATTGCCGATGAATTGCGTGAGCTCCTGCTTCGGTTTGAATTCATGTTCCACCTGGAGTTCGTCGACAACGACTACCTCCGCACCATGCAACCAGCCGCGAATGCTGAACTCCGGTTCTCCAGCTCCATAGAGAATCATTCCAGAGTCATAACCACCGAGGCGATTGAAGAGCTCTCTTGGAATCACCGTCGCGTGGCAGGGAGCGATCGGCACATGAGCTTCACCGTCTACCGGCCCCGGGTTCCACGAGGTGCCCATGCAGGGCACGACCAAGTCGCAGCCGTAGCCTCGAAATGGCGATCCCTTTTGGGTTGTGGTGCCGCACAGAATCCGGTTGGGTGCGATGTGGTCGTACACCACCTCATCCCAGCCCTCGGAGAAGCGAACATGAGCGTCGGTGATAAACATGATCTCGGCGGTGGCCATCGACGCAGCATGATTTCGCGTGGTGTAGATTCCGGAATGCTGTCCGAGTCGATGGACCACGATATCGACCTTGGGCTCCTTCAGGAGTTCGGGTACAGCCGCGACCAGGTTCGCGGTTGTGTCATCGTTGGAGGCATCGTCCACAATGACGAACTCGAGACGCGCACCCGTTCTCCGAGCCTGCGAGACGGCATGAATCGTCCCCGCGATTTTGTTTCCCTCGTTGCGCGCAGGGATCACCACACTGATATCAGGGCGTTGCATGGGCACTACTTTCTGGACGCCATTCCGGCGATCGCGGTAATGCCGGTGATCGCCGTCTGAGCGGTCGTGGATACCTGCGCCACAATCGCCACCATCGCGGTAAGAGAGGGGCAGCAGCAATCAGAGCCAGCCGCGGCCATCATGCCGCCCATTCCCGGGGCCTGCAGTCCGGTCGCTGTGCCTTGACCGCCCGAACCCGGCGTGCCCGAACCCGGCGTGCCCGAACCCGGAGTGCCCGAACCCGGAGTGCCCGAACCCGGCGTGCCCGAACTCGGGGTGCCCGAACTTGGCGTTCCCGCGCTCGGCGTTCCCGCGCTTGGAGTTCCCGCGCTCGGCGTTCCTGCACTCGGCGTTCCTGCACTCGGCGTTCCAGCGCTTGGCGTTCCAGCGCTTGGCGTTCCTGCGCTCGGCGTTCCGGCGCTTGGAGTTCCAGCACTTGGAGTCCCAGCGCTTGGCGTTCCCGAGCTCGGCGTTCCAGCGCTTGGCGTTCCCGCGCTTGGCGTGCCCGATGACGGCGTTGCAGTCGGGGTAGCTTTTGGCGTCGCGCTCGGCGTCGCGCTGGGCGTGGCGGTGGGCGTTGCTTTCGGCGTTGCGCTCGGCGTTGCACTGGGCGTAGCCTTCGGCGTTGCACTCGGCGTCGCTTTCGGCGTTGCACTGGGGGTAGCCTTTGGCGTTGCGCTCGGAGTAGCCTTCGGCGTTGCGCTTGGCGTAGCCTTCGGTGTTGCGCTTGGCGTTGCCTTCGGTGTTGCGCTCGGCGTTGCCTTGGGCGCAGAGGGTGCAACGCTTGTTCCACCAGCGGTAGCCGCAAACACATTCGGCCGGCTTCGCAGCGTCGGGATATTTTGAGGATTTGGCTTGCCTCCCAACCGGAACGTGCTCTCGGTGATTGGATTTTCCACCGTAACTTGTGACGTCGGCCTCGAACCCGAGAAGCGCAAGAGTCCCGCAGACGCTCCCAGCGATGCGCCCGGCCGAGCCGCCGCCAGCACGTGCGCTTCGGGCCGAGCAGTTGCGGGCTTCTGTTTGGGTAGCACCTTCGAAGCTGTTAGTTTCGGCAACATGGCACCACCTCCAAAACTCAACTGCGGTTTCGTAACCACCTGGGCTTGAGGCTTGGCAGCCACGTGCGGTTGAGACTTCGCCGCTACATGCACCTGCGGCTTCGCAGCCACATGCGTTTGCGCCTTCGCAGCAACGTGCGGTTGCGCCTTCGCGGCTGCATGTCGCGTGGTCTTCACGGACTTTGCCGCCGTGTGTTTTGCCGGACGATGCGCCGCTACGGGTACCTTCTTCTTCGTTGCCATGGGTAAATCTCCTTCGAGGCAGGTGCATCTTTAACTGCGCCCGGACAGATTGGCCACTGCCCGCCCGCAGCTTCACATGAAGCTCGGCTTCGGCACTCTTCCTCGTTACGCTGTCTCCGTGTTTCTGCTTCCTGGTCCGTGGGGTTCGATGTCCCTCTGCGAAGGCAAACCGACTAGCTCATTCCCGCGATTGCCGTAATTGCTGTGATCGCAGCCTGCGCCGTACTCGACACCTGCGCCACGATAGCGATCATTCCTACATCACAAGAACAGCCGCACGACCCACCTGCTGTCGGAACCGTGAATCTTTGCAAGATCGGTGCCGTCACGAATGGGGCTAGCGCTGTTCCATCACTTTGCTCTACCTGGCCCGCCGTCCCCTGTACTCCTGTACCCGTCGATACCGTTTGCTGCGGGCTTCCGTAGGTCTGTCCCGTGCTGGCGACCGGAGAAGCGGACACAGGACTGTACGACACAGGTGCAGCAGAAGCCTGAGGCGCGGTCGGACTCGCCTGAGGAGCGAAAACAGGGGATGCTGCCTGGGTAGAAGGAGGAGATGCTGGTGATGCAGGTTGTGCAGGCGCCGCGCTCTGTGGCGCGGGCGTCTTCGGCGGACCGGTGGGCGCCGGGCTTTGTGGCGCGATCGTCACCGGTGGACTGGCAGGCGCCGCGCTCTGTGGCGCGATCGTCACTGGCGGACTGCTGGGAGGCGCGACCTTCGGAGCTCCATTCCCAGGGGGCGCAGCGTGCTGCGGCGCTACTGCCACAGGCGCTGCCGGGGGCGGTGGGAGATCACCCGGTGCCGGAAAAGCTCCGCTTCCTTCCGGTGGCAGAAGCGTTCCGAGCGTCCCTAAGTCCATCAGGTTTGTCGTGTCGCCAACCGGATCTTCAGCCCGGCTTGTCGTGCGAACAGGTTTGTCACTTGTAAATGCGCTGGCACTGATCAGGGCGCGTACCTGTGCCTCACTTAAGTCGAGTGGCTGGCGCATGCTCTCGGGATCGTCCTGCAAAGCAGACAGCACTCCACTGTCGCTCGCAGCCAATCTTGCGAAGTGCGCAACACGCTCGAAAGCCATGTAGACACCGCCGAATTGGAAGGTTATAGCACACGAGTTTATTGCCAAGCAACTGATCTATTGGTAATGATCTTAACCCAAAGGATGTACTCCCCCTGTCTCGCATCGCGACGTTACACACTCGTTTTGCGAAGCGCGCATCCATTCAAAGCGACTTCCTTGTTCACTGATGCCCCTCTCCAACGCCATCACGTGTCTGACCCGAGGTTATCCGGAACTCTCCGGGTACCACTCCTTGATCCGGAGAAATCGTTCCATCTACGAATGCATCAATCGAAATCGCAAGCGGCACTATCCGCTCATCATCTGGCACGAAGGCAACATCCCGCCGGAACATCAGCTCTACATCCACGCCTACGAATGCAATGACGACGTTCGCTTCATCGACATCTCCCGGGTCTTCCGTCTGCCGCGCACCATCAAGCAGCAGGACCTGGCAGAGAAGTGGTCGGTTGGCTACCGCCTCATGTGCCGATTCAACTCCTATTACATCTGGCAGTACACCAGGGCCTTCGACTACGTCATGCGGCTGGATGAAGACTGCATCCTCTCCTCGTCGACCGACGATCCGTTCGAAGCCCTCTGCGAAATCGATGGCGACTTTGCGGCGCCCATGTTCACGGCGGAGAGCCATCGACTCACCAACCGCACGCTTTCCGCATTCGTTCAGAACTTCCTCGCCGCGCAGGGCAGACAGATCGCAAACCCTTATAACCAGGTCTTCCCCTACACCAACTGCTACATTACGCGCACCGCGTTCTGGCGCCAGTTCGACGTCCAGCAGTTTCTCGACGCCGTGCGCCAGAACCCCGACTCTCTTCGCCATCGCTGGGGCGATCTACCCGTGCTGGGGGTGGCGCTGAACCTGTTTGCCGGACCCGACAAGGTCTATCGCTTAGGGTCCCTGCAGTACTGGCACGGAAGCCATAACAAGGACGTCATCCCCGAGGACTCGACGTAGCGCTACCTTGCCGCCAACTCCATCGCAGCATCTCCAGCCGTTGCCGGCGCTCCCATATTCAGCGCGATCAGCTGCAGCGCCGCATAACGCGCCGCCTGATCCTGCGCGAGATGTCCCAGCGGATACGCGCGCTCAAACACGCGAAGGCATCGGTCATATCGCTCGCGAAACTCCCGCATGCTCATCCGATTGACAGCGTCAAACAACGCGTCCGCGCTTCCCAACATTGCATAATCAAGGAAGCTCTCCGGCGGAAAATCTTCATACACCGCATCCTGCCCGAAATAAATTGGTAAACAGCCACAGTAGATCGCCTGCCAGATTTTCTCCGAGCAGTAGTACGGCACCAGCGAATTCTCGAAGCAAAGATTGAAATCGTACTGTTCCAAAATTTTGTACTTGGACAGCGACCAATGGCCATAGCGGCTTTGCCCGCGGCTTATACCTGGCGGCCAGTGCATTCCATAGATGTCAAGCTGGCCCCTGCGATGCCCTTCCATGGCCAGTTGAAAGCGAAGCGTCAACAGCTCAACACCTTCCTTCAGTCCGAACCGCGCAGGATCACCCTGCATCTTGGCACTCGCCACCATTACCACGGTTCGATTCAATGGCCTGCGGGGGCTCGTGGCCCTGCACACTTCGCCCGGATTGATGGATGCATAGTAATAGTTATTGAAAAACACCTCGCCGGAATGCAGGCTCATCGTGCGCACGCGTTGCCCCGCAATCACCGCCCATTTTTCTTTCGATGTCCAGAACATCGGCTCATGCGTCCACAGCAAATAACGCTTCGAGTCCCCGAACGCATCAATGAACTCGCGAATCAACCCTCCGTGATTTCCAACCAGCACGTTCGCGAGCTCCGGCGTGTCCACCAACCTGACTCCGAAGCTCTGCAGCACATCGCGTGTGCGCTCCTTCTGGAAGATCGTGTACTTCATCCGTGGATGCACATAAACGCTTACGCTCATAGGTCGCTCGAATATTCGGCACCGCTCGGATGCACTGACTCCGGCCACTCTCTCCACCAAAAGCAATTCGATCTCAGATCTTCCGGCATGTCGATTCTCTCCCAGGTCGGCCCGTCTGTCCTGCTCTCCAGGATGCGTCCCTGGCAAAACCCGATATCGCCGGGACGTTGGTTGTATAGATAGAGAAATCCGCCGTTCTTGCCGTTCAGCAGCCGCTTCCGCTGGATGAACCCCGTAAACGTGCTGAACATTGTTCCCAGAAATACATCACTTTCGGATGCAATGAGCGCGGAAACAATGCCGATCTCGCTGCTGTCCATGGTGTGAGGAAAGAAATCGCGGAAGAGCGCGATGTCAATGAGGCAGTGGCGCGGATACGCCTGCAGTATCGGCGCAAAATACTCCTCATGCATCTCGTCAGAATGTATCAGCAGAAAGCCGTCGTCGGGAAGATGGCAACGCAGGTTGTCGCGCATCTCCTCAACACGAACGCTGGACGTTTGATTGTGAACATTGACAAAGTCCGCTCTCCGAATATGAACCGACGCAAATCGCCCGTGCAGCCGTCGCAGTTCGTTGGCAATGGTTGCCGCCGCCCGCCGATACGGCTCCTTGATCGCAATCAGATGATTGCATGCGTAGATCACCCTCTCATCAAACGGCAGCGCATAGCTGTAATACCCCAGCGTGTTGCTGTTGCAATTCGAGACCACCGCGCGATCATCCACCTGCCGCAAATCATCAGCGGTAATTCTCCTGCAATGCAGATCGGGCAGCGGCGCCCCGTCCATCTCCGCGAAGCATCCCGCCTGGTGAGGAAACTGCAACTCTACCAGGTCGAGCAGATTGAATTCGTTCTCACTGTTGAACACCGGGTGGGGCGGCACATTCAACAGGAGGCGTCGATTGGACAGCACGCTGAGCCCCACGCCGAGCTCGAGCGACATCAGGTTATTGAAGAACCCCACATGGCCGCCCTCGTAGATGTCGAATTTCAGAAAGCGCATGGCGGAGCTCTCATTCTCATCTCCCGCAAAAAATGAGCGCAACGCGCATCACTTCCGGGGTGCGAATTTGATGACCCCAAGGCCCTTCGCCACGGAGCGATCGAAGATGGTGTAATAGCCATTCATCAACGGCAATCCGAGGATCGATCGGCCTTTGAGTTGTCCATTATCACTCATGATCGCGGCCGCGGCATACCCTTTTTCGGGCGCATCGGTCTGCCAATAGTTCTCTGGCGCCACCGCAAGCTTTACATCGCCGGAGATGCCCTGCAGCACAAACGTAATCACCGGCCACTGCTGCAACTTCAGGCTGCTCATCGGTAAATAGCCGCTGCGCATGGCGAGCGTCAGGCTCTTGTTCTGGCCGCTGCTAAGCCGTGTCGCAATCGTCTCGAACAGCGGGTCGTCCAGCAACAAACTATTCGTTCCGCTGTCCACGATGGAGTTGGTCCGCAGCGTGCTCGCCTTGGTCGGTGGAGGAACCTCAATCGGCTCCGCGTCACCCACCAGCACTGCTTTCAGGTTCGTGTTGTACCACTCGTCATCGAGTATCGCGACGCTCTCAAAGCCGCCTGTATACAGGTCCTTGCTCTCCTCCCCGCCGCCGAGCAGCAGAAAGCCTTGATTGAACCCATCGCTCGAGGGATTGGGAGTCGTCATCCGGATCATCGACCGTTTCGTGTAAAAAGCGAACTTATTGGCCACCGCTCCCTGCGCTTCCAGTGCAGTGAAGTACGGCTCGAGAAAGGTCACGCGGCCCTGCTGCTGAATCTGGTTGTAGTTATACTTCGGCGGCCAGGTCGCGCCGGGCATCGTGTACGCAGCGTCCAGCCGCGTGTACGCCAGGCCAAGTATCCCGTTGGCCTTCCCGAACATGTCGCTCGACTCGGCGTACGCAACCGCCACGCTTACCTGTTTCAAGGTCACCGCCTGGGTACCGGTTCCAACCGCGATATCGGTATGCACGACCGCGCCGAGCCATGAGCCGCTCCCGTACTCCACGGCCTGCACAATATTCGTGGTCTTCGCATTGCGATCCGCGCCCGGGTTATAGAGCGTTCCATCCAGCCCCAGCGAGCTGCTGCCCGTGTCAAGAATCACGTTCGTGGGCTTCTTGTTGGTCCCCGCCTGAATCACGCCCGTGTAGTTCCCATCCATCAACACGTTGGTGATCGGAATCCGCACCACCTTTGCGATTGCCTCCGAAACCGCTTGCGGTGCGATGGTGGGCATAGTCTCCTCAACGAAGGTCAATTCGTTACAAACTCAAATGCTTTCCCCTCAGCCGCAGGCCGATTCCTCAACGTATGCCGGTAAGCATACACCCCGGCCCATCCGCCGCTGCACCCACCGCTGCTTCTCAACCGGACCTGCTTCGTCGGAGCGCGACGAAGATAAGCTTTGCCTTTTATCTAATCCCCGCCTTATGATTTCCCCGTGAAAGGGTCTGCGACAAGACGAGCTACCGCTCGAGGTCGGGATGACTCAACGATCCGCGACTTCCCGTTGGAAGAAAATCCTCTCGCCTCGGTGCGCACCAGCACCTTCGCCGATACGTTAAGCCCGCAATCCTCCCCCACCACTGGCTCGCCCAAGATACGTGTGTCCTACTGCACGACCTGTCACGGCCGGCTGTGGCAGCTCGCGTTGACGCTCTTCGATAACCTCGATCATCTACGCGAAGACGAAGAGATCGTCCTGCTCGATTACGGCAGTCCCGACGGCCTTTCGCGTTTCGTTGAGTCTTCAGAGCGCTGCCGCCACGCGATCAACCGAGGCCAGCTAACGTACGCCTACACCGCGGCCGACCGGCATCACTGCTCGCTCGCGAAGAACCTTGCTCACCGGCTGGGTCGCGGCGATCTCCTCGTCAACGTGGATGCCGACAACAACATCCAGGGAATGCGCGAAGTCATCGACGAGTACTTCACCAACCCGATCGACGATGTCATCCTGCACATGGACGACGGCACTGCCGGCGCCTTCGGTCGGATCTGCATCCCGCGCTACTGGTTTTACACGCTGGGCGGGTACGACGAGAGCTTCGCTCCCAGCGCCTACCAGGATCGCGATCTTCTCAAGCGCGCTTCAGCCAGCGGCGTTCGCTACATCTGGTCTCCGGCCGCTGCCCCGGTTCCCATTCAGAACAGCATGTTCGAAAAGGTCTCGCACACCGGCCAGGAGAACTGGCACACCATGCGCGCCGGCAACCGCGCTATCAGCGAAAAGAATCTGCTCGAAGGCCGGTTGATCGCCAATGCGCACGGCTGGGGCGCCGCGAATCTGTGCATCAACTTCGGGGAAGAACAGAAATTTCCGCCCGTCATGCCCAACCTGATCTCCGTGGTGCTGGGCGGCTCGCGTCATCTCTCTCGTGTCAATGAGCTTCTCGAACTCTATAACGAGATGATGCTGGTTGGAGAAATCCTGTTCGTCAACAACCACGCAAACTCTCCCTTTGAAAGAAATGAGCGAAACGATTCCAAGGTAACGGTCGTGAACGCCTGCGGTTCTCTGGGACCGCTTAGCCGGTTCGCCGTCGGCGCCCAGGCCTCCTTCCCCGCGGTCCTCCTCACCGACGACAAAATCTTTCTGCCCCAGACGACGCTTGCGGCGCTGCATCGAGGTTGGTGGACAGACCCTTGCATCCTCCACGGCGTTCTTGACAGCACGCAAGGCCCCACCCGGGGCTGGCAAAGAAAGACCGTTTCTCCATGCGAGGTGATGCCCACACGCGGCGTCCTCACCACGGTTCTCGATTGCTTCCGCTCTATTTGTTATGCGTCCCGCTACAACTCCGACTTTGCGGGCAAGCGCAGCCGCGACTCCGTAGACCGTCTGCTCTCGCACGTGGTCACGAGTGCAACCCGGCGTCCGAACCTCGCGTATCGTCTCCCGGTAGAAGAGCTCCGCTCGACGCGTTCAGCGAAGGCCGGCGCACTCGCTGCAAGCGCCTGAACGTTCGCTCCCGCACGCTGCAATGCGACCTCGACATGAAGACAGCCCAGTTTCTGTTGACGCGATTTAACCCGGCCGTCAGCTTTGCCTCCGAAGACCTCGGCATCGATCCCGGATGGCTGACCCATCGCTTCGACCTCTTCGAAAAAATCTGCCTGCCCTCCGTCGCCGGCCAGAGCGAACGCAACTACCATTGGCTGCTGATGGTCAGCGAGCGGACGCCGCCCAAATTCATGAAGCGCTTGATGGCCGATCTCGCCACTGTCTCGTTGCCAACAGCCATCCTTCTGGTCCCGGAGTACTCCGAGCAGGCATTCAACGCGGCGATCCTTACCCGCCTCGATGCCGCGGTCGACCGAGTCGTTACCACGCGTTTAGACAATGACGACGGCATTGCCCGCGACTACCTGGCTTACGTGCGCGCGGAAGCAGCTGGACTTCCCGCCAAGGGAGACTTTGTTCTCAACTTTCGGCAGGGTGCCCAGGTGGCACAGGATGGCATCTTCCCGCGTGACGCTCGACTCAATCCGTTTCTGAGCGTCGTTTCTTCTCCACGAAAACTCCGCACCGCGTTTGCCACTCATCACGGAAAGATGAACACGGTCGGCAAGGTAATCGATAAGCGGGGCGGCAACGCACATTGGATCCAGGTCATTCATCCCCGCAATGCTCTCAACAGGCTTCACGAACGCAAGCCCTGTTCGGAGGCGTATCTGGCTAATTTTTCGTTGGCCAAGAACTGGACCTCGTGCCTTTGAGCGAACCGCTCAGGCTAGTTAGAATTCCCATTAAGGTCAACGTGTCCCATGACACATGTATTCGTCGTTGCCGGTAATGCCGTTAATGAGATGGTCCGCGGCTTGATTGTTCAGCCGCTATAGAGGGATCGTGGTGGGAGCTTCTCGTAAGGCGGCTGCCGGCAACCTGTATGATCTCCCGAGGCTGATACGAATGAAGTGGTTGCTGGCGATACTCTTATTCACGCAGGAAGCCAAGCTCTAGATGAAGCTGTTGCGGCTGACAACTCGGGAGATCGCACCGCGAATCCCGCCTGAGGTGGCGGCGGTGCTGGCTGCGTTCCAGCTTAGCGATCCAGACACATCGCTGTTGAAGGCGCTCGACGATGGCGAGTGGCGCAGGCTTCTCGAGTTCTGCAACACTGGACACTTGACCCTGGCGCTGGCGCAGCTTGCCACGGACGGATTCCCTGACTGGGTCGTTGACCGGCTCAGGATCAATCTTGCTGACAATGTTCTTTGCTTCGAGAGGGTCAAAGCGGAGTACAGGGAAGCAGCGAAGGCTCTCAACGACGCAAAGGTTGAACACATCGTCATCAAGGGATTCACCCAAGCCCCAGAGTACGTCGCGGACCCGCGCCTACGATCGCAATCGGACCTCGACTTGTTCTGTCCACCAGGATGCATCGATGAGGCGCGCGCGACTTTGATGGCCATCGGCTACGAGTCCTTCGAGGTAAACAAGGCCATCGCCGACCATGCATCCGCTCTCTGCCGGCTGGGCAATTGGCGGTGGAGAGGCAATCCCTGCGATCCCGAAATGCCATTAGGGATCGATCTTCACTTTTGTCTGTGGAACGAGCGGGTCTCGCTGATTCGCATTCCAGAGGTGGAACTCTTTTGGGAGCGGCGCACGACACGAGTCGTCGACGGGCTATCGTTTCCATGCCTGTGTCCTGTTGACCATCTGGGTTATCTAGCGCTTCACATTCTGCGTAACATCTTTCTCTACGAATGGATTGTCCACCATGTTCGTGAGCTGGCGATCTTCCTGAACGCCCACGCGGACGACGATGCGTTTTGGCAGAGCTGGTGCGAGATACACAGTCCGGCGTTGCGATCCTTTGAGGCAATCGCCTTCTACTACGCCCGGGCGTGGTTCGGCTGCCGCCTCCATCGCCAGGTCGCGCAAGAGATTGCAAACCTCGGTGTCACACAACAGAGCTGGTTGCAGCGCTTCTCCGGCTCCACTCTCGATGTGATGTTTCGTCAGAACAAGGATTCGGTTTGGCTGCACCTGAGCTTTGTCTCGTCGCGTTGGGATCGGTGGAAGATTCTCGCGCGCTGTTTGATTCCATCACGCATTGCGCCCATTGGAGCGCACAGCGTCAAGTTGCGGAACAAGCGGCTGGTTGCAGCGAAGGGCGGCAATCCATTGCTGCAGTATGTTGCGTACCTGGTCTCCCGTTCCGCCGCACACGTACGCGCCAGCTTCACTACCCTCACGCGAGGGCTGGAATGGCGTCTGTCGCAGCACGGCTCCGGCAATGATTTGTAGACCATTGACCTGCCGAGGTGGTTGGCTGGGTAGCCGGATGTAGCCAGCAGGTTAAAAGCGAATTCCCTTCGTGCTCGAGAGGCGGAGGCCTGCGGGGTACGAAGGGAATTGGTTGGAGGGGTCTAGTTTTCTTTGTTGGTCGGTGGTTCTTGTTTTAGCTTGCTGGCGATGTTGGACCAGACGGCGTCGCTGGGTTCGGAGCCGGCACCGTCGCCGCTGGGTTCGAAGAGGCTCTTGGCCTGCTCGGCGATGGTTTCGAGATCATGGACGAGGGAAGCGCAGTCGGGATGGGATTTGAAGAAGTTGGTGAAGCGCGGATCGTTGCTGATGGAGCCGCCGCCGGATTCGAAGAGTTCGGGCAGATATTCTTCAAACTCCGCGGTGGTCATGTTATCGAGATTGGCGCTAGCGAGATCTTTCATCAGGCAATCACCCTGGGGCTCGCGGGCCCCTTTCCGCCAACGGGCTCAGGCGAGACATCGACGGGTTGAAGGGCCTGGGACTCGCGGAGGAGTTCGCGGAGCTTGAGGCGGGCCTTATGGAGCTGGGATTTGCTGTTGCCAGTGGAACATTCGAGCATAGTGGCGATCTCATTGTGTTCGAAGCCTTCGACGTCGTGGAGGACGAAGACCATGCGGTAGCCGGGGGGAAGGAGAGCGACGGCGCGCTCGAGGGTGACGCGATCGACCGAGCCCGAGAGCATGGTGTCGCGGGAGCCGAAGTCGCGCTTGGGTGCGTCTTCTTCCGAGGGGTTGATGGTCTCTTCGAGAGAGACGAGCTGGAGGCCCTTTTTGCGCAGGTGCATGAGGACGAGGTTGACGGTGAGGCGGTGGAGCCAGGTGGAGAAGGCGCTCTCGCCGCGGAAGCTGCCGAGCTTGCGGAAGAGGTGGAGGAAGGCCTCCTGGGTCATGTCCTCGGCTTCGGAGACGTTGCCGAGCATGCGCAGGCAGAGGGTATAGACGCGACGCTTGTGAAGCGCGTAGAGCTTGGCAAAGGCATCGGGGTCGCCGTTCTTGGCGCGCTCGATGGCTTCGGCTTCGCCGGCGATGGGAGCGTTCCGCTTAAAGAAGCCGGGGTTAGGTTTCGTCTGCATTCTGGGTTGGCCTTGAAGATCCATAGATGAATTTGTCCGCTCTTAGCACTCCATCGAACGGCGCAGGTTGCTTCGCGAACTCACGATTGAACGCTGCGCGGAAGATAAAGGTTTCAAGAGTTGGACTGAGGAATGGGCCCGAGGGTTGTCCGGTGGAATCCTGGGGAAGCTAAGGGGCTTGCGATGAGCTAGTTGGGACTGGTTCGAGTGTACGCCTTTTCAGTTCTCAGTTCTCAGTTCTCAGTTCTCAGTTCTCCGTTCTCCGTTCTCCGTTCTCCGTTCTCGGTTCTCCGTTGGGTTAGCTGCCTAGGAAGCGGGCGTAGAGGGAGCGGGCGAGGGCGGGGTCGGTGGTGCCCTGGATGAGGGCGCGGCCGTCGGGGAAGACGGTGAGGGTGTAGGGGTCGTAGGTGAAGCGGAGGAGGAGGCCGTTGGCTCTTACCTGGCCGAGGGGTTGGAGGCGGAGCTCCAGCTCGGCGAGGTTGAGGGGGTGGTGGTGCTGGTGGATCTGGACGGAGTTGCGGCCGCAGAGGGTGATGTGGGGGCGCTGCTCGCCGGAGAGGTGGCGGAAGATGCGCTGGTTGCAGACCTCGCAGTCGGGGCGGGGGGTGGAGGTGTTGATTTCGGAGCGGGTGTTCAGCCAGAGGTCGAAGGAGAGGAGGGTGCGGCGCATTTGCTCGGGCTGGCGGGTAAGGAATTTCAGGGCTTCGGTGACCTGGAGGGAGGCGGCGAGGTTGACGGCGGTGGAGAGGATGCCGGCTGTGTCGCAGGTGTCGACGTTGCCGGAGGGGGCGGAGGGGAAGATGCAGGCGAGGCAGGAAGAGGCAGCGCGTAGTGGGTAGTGAGTAGTGAGTAGTGGGGGCGCGGTGGTGGCGTAGGCTTCCTGCAAACCCTGCGCATCGTGCGAACCCACCTTAGACGACGATACTGCCGTCGTCGAAGATGGGGCACCCGGTTTTGTGGCGGGGGCGAGGGCGCGGGGGAGGATGTTCATGGTGGCGGCGTAGGCGCCTACGGCGGCGGCGTAGATCCAGGGGCGGTGGTCGCGGACGCAGAGGTCGTTGATGAGGTAGCGGGTTTCGAAGTTGTCGGTGCAGTCGAGGACGAGGTCGGCGGCGAGGAGGGTGGGGGCGTTGGCTGGGACGAGGTCGGTGATGGCTGCGTCGATGCGGACGCTGGAGTTGATGCGGGCGAGGTGGCGGCGGGCGGCTTCGGCCTTGGGGAGGGCGGCGCGGGCATCGTCTTCGTCGAAGAGCATCTGGCGCTGGAGGTTGGAGGGCTCGACGAAGTCGCGGTCGATGAGGGTGAGGTGGCCGACGCCGGCGCGGGCCAGCAGGCTGGCGGTGGCGGCTCCGGTGGCGCCGACGCCGACGATGGCGACGTGGGCGCGGGCGAGGAGGTTCTGGCCGGTTTGGCCGATGGGGGCGAAGAGGATTTGGCGGGAGTAGCGTTCGGAGTCGGAGATGGGAGCGGGGATGGAGTCTGCGTTGGGGGTGGCCGGGTCGTAGGTGGTGAACGCAGACATAAGCGAAGTATACGGTTGGAGGGGAATCTGGAGGGGGTCGTGGAAGGTGGAGAGAACCCGCCGGGGGTAGATTGCATCTGTAAAATGAAACCTATACGGGATGGAAGAAAGCCGTGTGTTTGAGGCTGTGCGGGACGGGCCGCCGCGGGATGACGGATTGACGAGAGAGAGGGCGGCTTTCGAATTTTCGACTTTGAAGGTATGAGAGGAAAGCGGCGTTGGCGCGGAGCGAGTGGTTGGGCGAGCGCGAGTTGAAGCGACTCTCCGCGCGCCTGCTGAGGGTTGAGGGTGGGACGCGTCCGTGGGGATGGACGCGGTGGGCGCTGCTGCTGGTGCTGGGATGCGCGGGGGCGGCGGTGCGGGCGCAGACGGTGGACACGGCGGAGCCGCCGGCGCAGCATCCGAGCGCGGCGAGCCCGAGCGCGCAGGTGACCAACGCGCTGCCAGCGTTGCAGCCGAGCCTGTGGTCGAAGGCGGGGACCACGGTGACGGCGGTGCGGTTTGCGGGCGTGACGTTCGGGGAGAAGGACGAGATTGTTTCGGAGCTGAAGCAAAAGGTGGGCGAGCCGCTGGATCCGGACAAGGTGAGGGCGGATTTGCGACGGCTGTTTGCGTCGGGGCTGTACGTGAATATCAGCGCGAGCGTGGTGCCGGAGGGGAAGGGCGCGGCGCTGGTGTACTCCGGGGAGCCGCAGTATTTTGTGGGGCGGGTGACGATAGAAGGGGTGAAGAATGAACGACTGGCGTCGCTGCTGGAGTTTGCGACGCGACTGGAGCCGGGGGTGGCGTTTGCGAATGGCTCGCTGGCGACGGCGGTGGAGGCGGTAAAGGAGTCGTTGGCGGAGAATGGATTTTTCATTCCGAAGGTAACCCTGGCGACCAATGTGGATGACGCGAATCGCCAGGTGGATGCGACGTTCACGATCAACACGGGGCCGCAGGCGCGGGTGGGAGCGGTGGAGGTCGGGGGGCCGGATCCGGGGATTGACGTGGCGACGTTTCGGAAGAAGGGGAAGCTGAATTGCAGCTGGCTGACCGCGTCGTGGGATAAGTTGTTTGGCCGGGATTGCGATCTGAAGGTAACGCGCGAGACGACCAACAATGCGTTGTCGGGTGTGCGGTCGTACTACGAGAAGCAGGAACGGCTGGAGGGAACGATCAGCCTGCAGAAGTCGATGTTTGCGGCGCCGCAGCGACAGGTGAATTATGACTTCTCGGCGAACCAGGGGCCGGTGGTGCGGGTGGTGGTGAATGGGGTGAAGCTGTCGAAGAGACGCGTGAAGCTGCTGGTTCCGGTGTATGCCGAAGGTGCAGTGGATATCGATCTGCTGAATGAAGGCGCGTTCAACATCAAGGACTACCTGCAGCAGACCGGGTACTTCGACGTGACGGACAAGGTGGAGCTACAGGGCGAGGGAACGGGGCAGGTCCAGGTGGTGTACACGGTGGATCCGGGCAGGAAGCACAAGGTGACGGAGGTGAAGCTGCAGGGGAACAAGTACTTCGACCAAAGCACGCTGGAAGATGTGATGCGGGTAAAGAAAGCGGACGCGTACCAGCGCAGCGGACGCTACAGCGCGCAGCTGGTGGTGGCGGATGCGAACGCGATGGAGGCGCTGTATCGAGCGAATGGATTCAGCGCGGTGAAGGTGACGTCGGATGTGAAGGACGAGGACAAGGGACCGAATGGAGCGGCGTTGAAAGAGGCGAAGATCCAGGTAGTGTTCACGATCCATGAGGGGCAGCAACAGAAGTTTGGCAACGTGGAGTTGACGGGGGTTTCGACGGAGCGGAGGAAGGACATTGTGGCGCTGCTGAGTTCGAAGACGGGACAGCCGTTTTCGCTGACGACGCTGTCGGGGGATCGCGACGCGATTCTGGACTACTACCTGGCGCACGGGTTCGATCAAGCGCGGGTGGAGCTGGCGCAGGCGAAGCAGAATTCGAATGAAGCGCGGACCGATGTCGAGCTGACGGTAAGCGAAGGGCAGAGGGTGATGGTGGAGAAGGTGCTGCTATCGGGGATCGTGCACACGCGGCCGAAGGTGGTGCAGGGTCAGATTCTGGTGCACGCAGGCGATCCGCTGGACCAGACGGCACTATTGCAGACGCAGAGAAATCTTTACAACCTGGCGCTGTTCAGTGAAGTGAATGCGGCGGTACAGAACCCGATGGGAAATGCGCCGGAGAAGAATGTGCTGGTGCAGGTAACCGAAGCCAAGCGCTGGGATATTACGTACGGGTTTGGGATCGAGGCGCAGACGGGGACGCCGACGCTTATAACGGGCGAGACTCAGGGAGGCACGGCGGCGCAGAATGGAAAGGCGGGAGTGAGTCCGCGGGTGTCGCTGGACGTGTCGCGAATTAATCTGCGCGGGACGCAGGACTCGCTGACGCTGCACACGACGTATGGGTTGCTGGAAAAGATAGCGACACTGAGCTTCAATGTGCCGCAGCTGTTTGGGAACAGGAAGCTGACGGGAAGCCTTTCAGGTGGCTACTCGAATGTGCAGAACATCACGACATTTGCGTCGTCGACGCTGCAGGGCGATCTGCGGCTGGTGCAGAAGGTGAAGCGGGCGGACACGTTTATTTACGACTGGGTATATCGACGGGTGTCGGTGGATCCGAACTCGCTGGCGATCACGCCGAATTTGATTCCGCAATTGTCGGAGCCTGCGATTGTGGGAGGGCCGCAGGTGACGTATATCCATGACACGCGGGACCCGACGCCACTGAATGCGCAGAAGGGGAACTATTTTTCGTTGACGGAGTTTCTTTCGACGGTGCAGTTTGGGTCAGAGGTTAACTTCAACAAGCTGGACGGAACGGAGTCGACGTATTACACGTTCGGGAAGCGGAAGTACGTGTTTGCGCGCGACCTGCGGATTGGATTTGAGAAGTCGTGGGGGCCGAATCCGAATGCGTTTAATGCTGGCGACCAGATTGGGGTGCCTCCGACGGCATGCGCGGGGACCCTGCTGCAGACCAATCCGACGTGCAACGCGGTGCCGCTGCCGGAGAGGTTGTATGTGGGCGGAGCGACGTCGCATCGCGGGTTCGGGATTAATAATGGCGGACCGCGCGATGGGACGACAGGGTATCCGGTGGGTGGAGGGGGAGCGGTGGTGAACACGTTCGAGCTGCGGATGCCGCCGCCCGTCCTGCCGCTGGTGGGGGACAGCATCTCGTTTGTGCTGTTTTGGGATATGGGCAATGCGTTTCAGTATCCGTCCAAGATGTTCAGCAGCATTGAGCACTTTCATCAGCCGGACAAGGCGCAGTGCAGGGACCTGGCGGGACCGCTGGCGGCGGCGGGCGGGAATGCGTCGGAAGCGGTGGGCACCTGCAACTTCAACTATTACTCGGATGCGGTGGGCATTGGGGTGCGCTATGGGACGCCGGTGGGACCGATTCGGCTGGACTTCAGCTACAACTTGAATCCGCCAATCTATCCGGTGTTTGACGACTATACGGGCGCTCCGCCTCACGTGGGGCAGGCGGGTCATTTCAACTTCTTCTTCAGTATTGGACAGAGCTTCTAAGCGATGATGCGACGGGCGGCACAACTCGGGAGCGGGCGATGGGGCGGAAGGACGCTGCTGTTGTGGTGCGCGCTGTTGGCATGGGTGCCGCGGGGTATCGCGCAGAGCGTGCCTGCGGGAACTACGGCAGCGCCAGCGGTGCCGGCATTGCCTGCGGGCGCAGTGCCTTCGGTGGCGCAGTCGCAGGCAGGGCCGACGAAGATTGTGGAGCCGACGTTGCCGGGGATGCCGCCGGCGCAAGGTGGCATGGTGGATCGGGTGGTGGCGATCGTGAACGGGCAGCTGATCCTGGACAGCGACGTGGATCGGGAGCGACGGTTTGCGGCGCTGCTGCCGTATGGCGAGCAACGGGGCCCGTACAACCGGGACGAAGCCATTGAGCGGCTGATCAATCGGGATTTGATTTTGCAGCAGGTGCAGCTACAGCCGGGGGGCGAGGTGACGCAGCAGGCGGCGGCGAAGGATCTGGAGGCGCTGCGGAAGTCGATCCCGAGGTGCGCGGAGTGGGACTGCGAGACCCAGGAAGGCTGGGAAAAGTTCCTGGCGAGCGAGGGATTTACGGAGGAGAGTTTGACCACGCAGTGGCGGCAGCGGATGGATGTGCTGGCGTTTATAGAGCAGCGCTTCCGCATGGGCATACGGATTTTGCCGGCGGAGATCCAGGAGTACTACACGAAAACGATGCTGCCGGAGTATGCCGCGCAGCATGTGACGCCTCCGCCGATGCGTACGATCTCGAGGCGAATCCAGGAGGTGCTGCTGCAGCAGAGGGTGTCGAAGCTGCTGGATGATTGGCTGGCGAGTCTGCGCGCGCAGGGCAACGTGGTGGTGTTGCATCCGGGAGAGGAGACGCGATGAGCGACGATGCCGGAGTGCGGCCACCTGAAGAGCCGGTGAGTTCTGCGCCGAACGGGGCGCCCGAGGGCGCGGTGCCTGTGAAGAAGAGACACCGCCTGCTGCGGGGGCTGGCGTGGTGTGGGCTGTTGCTGGTGGGGGTGGTGGCGCTCCTGGCGCTGGTGGCGACGTGGTATACGGGCACAGCGGACTTTCAGCGTCGCGTGGGCGGCGAGGTGGTGGGCACGCTGGAGAACGCGACGGGCGGGCGCGTGGAGCTGCGCTACATTTCGTTCAACCTGTGGCACCTGGCGATCGAGGCGGATGGGCTGGTGATTCACGGGACGGAGGCGGCGGGAGAGATGCCGTACCTGTCGGCGTCGAAGATTTTTTTGCGACTGCATATCAACATGGTGCTGACGCATGTGCGGGGGCTGGGACCGCAGACGCGGATCAGCTTGCGGTATCTGCGCGTGGAGCAGCCGCACTTTCACCTGATCATGGACAAGAACGGACACAGCAACGCGCCGGTGCCGAAGCATCGGAGTACAAGCAACGAATCGGTGGAGGATACGTTACTGGATCTGCAAGCGCATAAGGTTGAGCTGGTGGATGGGCTGGCGGTGGTGAATGACCGGGCGGTCCCGTTCAATGTGGCGGCGAAGGATGTGAGCGCGGAGGTGCACTATGAGCGCAAGGCGGATCAGTATGGCATGACGCTGGACCTGGCGGATCTGCGGACGAAGCTGGCCAACGAGAAAGAGGTGCAGTCGAAGATGCACCTGACGGCGGAGCTGGGGCGGGACGTGTTTGCGCTGAAGAGCCTGGATTTTTCGACGACTCCGGACGCTGGGTTGTTGACGCATCTCACTGGCAATGCGCTGGTGCAGCACTTCGCGAACCCGCAGTGGCAGGCATCGGTAACGGGCAATGTGGATGTGAAGCAGCTGGGCTATCTGACCGATGTGGAGGGGCTGAAGGCGGGAACGCTCGATCTGACTGTGCATGGGCACAGCTGCAATGTGACGCCGCAGGTGGCGCAGCGGAATCCACACTTCTGGCAAGGCCACAAGAAGGTGCCGCCGAGTGCGAAGGTATTGCCGCCGGATCCGAACTGCGCGGCGGGATATCTCCTGGTGGGCTCGATGAAGATGCACAACATTGGGTATAGTGACGAAAACGTGCGGCTGCATGACATCAATGGCGGAGCGGATCTGCACATTACGCCGACCGAACTTTTGTTTACCGCGCTGAGCGGATATCTGCCGGGTGGGGGCGATGCGAAGGGGCAGTTGAAGATCGAGAACTGGCTGGGTGAGGCTTCGCCGGATTCGGCGGCTAGTTCTCCGACGACGGTTGCGGCAGCGAACACGGTGAACTCGGGAGCGAAGAGTATTGGGGCGAAGGCTCCCATTACTTCGTTGAAGTCAGCGCCGGTGCAGACCGCGCATGCGTATCTGACGGTGGTGGTGGAGCGCATACCGCTGCGCACGATTATGGATGTGACGGCACCGCCAGGCTATGGCGATTTGGGATTCGATACCGCCATCACGGGACCGACGACGGTGGAGTGGGGCGGGCCGGAGAAGGATATTTCCGACACCGTGCAGGTGCAGGCGCATTTGATGTTTGCGCCGACGGGAGTGAAGCGGAAGGGAGCGCTATCGAATGTGCCGGTGAGCGGAGAGGTGGTGGGGCATTACGACGGGCGGATCGAGGTGGTGAATATTGCGAGCCTGTCGTTGCGGAGTCCTTCGGCGACGCTCACGACGAATGGGGTATTGGGTGTGAATGTGGGAGACCCACTGACGAACCTGCAGGTGAATCTGGAGACGCGGGACCTGGGCGAGTTCGATCAACTGCTGCAGACCCTGGAGTTTGAGGGGAATGGGAGGAAGGGCGCGGCGGCGATTCCGGTGGTGCTGCATGGGAATGCGAATTTTGTGGGTACGGCGAAGGGCGCGATACGCAACCTGGATGTGAAGGGTCATTTGACGGCGAGTGATCTGGAGCTGCAGGCGAGCGAATTTGGCAGCGGGATTCCGGATGTCCATATCGACTCGGTGGTGGGGAGTGCGGATTATTCGCCGAACGGGGGCGTGACGGTGGTGTCGTCGACGATTGTGCGGGGGACGGCGGTACTGAATTTGGTGGGGACGATTAAGCCTCATCACGAGATGGTGCGTGGGGTGGCGACGTATCTGTGGGACAAGGAGATGGAAATGGATGCGTCGGCGAAGCTTGCGAATGGGCAGGCCACCGATGTCTTGCAGATTGCGGGAATGCAGGCGAAGGTGCCGGTGACGGGCACGGTGAATTTGGATCTGAGCGCGAGCGGGACGATTCACAACGTGATTGGCGGAGGCATGGTGACGCTGACTAACGGTGTGGCGTATGGGGAAAACTACCAGAAAATCGCGGTGGATGTAGCGGCCGAGGGACAGCAGGTGAGTCTGACGAAGGTGCTGCTGGAGGCGCATGGGCTTTCGATCACGGGGAGCGCGGGGTACAACCTGGGCACGAAGCAGATTCGTTTGCAGGCGAGCGGCAACCATCTGCAGCTCTCGAAGTTCGATACGATTCGCAAGGCTGAGCCGGATGCGGATGGGTTGCTTTCGTTTACGGCGATTGCCAATGGAACGCTGCAGGAGCCGGATCTGCATGCGCGGGTGACGCTGGAGAAAATTACGGTACAGGGCAAGCCGCTGGGTGGGTTGGAGGCGAAGGCCGACAGTGCGGGATCGAATTTGAACTACGAGCTGCAATCGAAGCTGGTAGGTGCGCAGGTGAATGCGAGTGGGGAGACGTCGCTGCTGGACGACTATGAGACGAAGGCGAAGGTGACGGTAAGCGGGCTGGACATTGCGAATGTGATTGCGCTGACGGCGCCGGGGTCGTTCAAGGGGAGCTCGGCGATTGGGGGAACGATTAGTGTGTTCGGGCCGGCGGCAACACCGAAGCTGATGGTGGGGTCTGCGGAGTTTAATGACGTCGACTTCAAGCTGCAGGGGGTGGAGTTGAAGGCAGCGGAACCGGCGCGTGCGAGCTTGCGCAATGGCACGGTGACGCTGGATCAGATTCATGTGGTCGGCCAGGACACGGACCTCCTGGTGTACGGCACAGCGGTTGTCTTCGGCGATCCGAATCCGCGGGGAGGACGGATCGCCGGGCATGCGAATGGCAGCGTGAGCATGGCGTTGGCGAGTACCTTGAATCCCGATTTGATTAGTTCGGGCAAGGTGACGTTCAACGTGGCTGCGAATGGGCGGATGAAGACGCCGACGTTCACGGGCGATGTGCGGTTCCAGAATGTAAACCTTTCTATCGAGGGGGTTGCGAATGGACTGAGCAATCTGAATGGGACCCTGGCGTTCAACGAAGACCGGCTGGATGTGCAGAGCATGACGGCGATGACGGGTGGGGGGCAGCTGAAGATCGGCGGCTACCTGGCGTATCAGAAGGGATTGTTTGCCGACCTGACGGCAACCGGCGACGTAGTGCGGGTGCGCTACAACGGTTTGAGTGCGACAGCGAATGCGAGCTTTCGGCTGCAGGGACAGCCGCAGTCGATGCTGCTTTCAGGGAATATTTTGGTGACGAGATTTGGAGTGGGCGCGGACGTGGACTTCGCGGCGCTGTCTGCGGCGGGAGGGGTGCAGGCGCCGCCGGATCCGGATTCGGCGCTGAACAAGATTCGACTGGATGTGCACATTACGAGCTCGCCGCAGCTGGATTTTCAGAACTCGTATGCGAAGCTGGCGGGGTCGGTGAATCTGACGGTGCGCGGGACGCTGGCGACGCCGAGCGTGCTGGGGCGGATCCAGATTACGGATGGTAGCGCGACGTATCTGGGGACAAAGTACGAGCTGGAGAGGGGAACGATTTATTTCAGCAACCCGGTGCGGATTGATCCGACCATCGACCTGGACGCGACGGCGCGGGTGGAGAACTACGACCTGACGATCGGGGTGCATGGGACGGTGACGAATCTGAAGCCGACGTATCGGTCGGAACCGCCGCTGACGGAGGCGGACATCTTCAACCTGCTGGCACTGGGGCGAACGCAGGAGGAGGCGCAGCTGTACCAGGAGCAGCAGTCGCAGATTGGCGCGGATCCGACGACGAGCGCGCTGCTGGGCGGAGCGTTGAATGCCACGGTGGCGAGCCGCGTGGGCAAGCTGTTTGGAGCGGGTTCGGTGAAGATCGATCCGGCGTTTATTGGAACGCTGGGCAATTCGTCGGCGCGGATTACGGTGTCGGAGCCGCTATCGAAACAGGTGACGCTGGTATTTGCGACAAATGTGAACGAGACGGCGCAGCAGCTGATCCAGGTGCAGTACCAGTTGAATTCGGAGTATTCGCTGGTGGCGACTCGGGATGAGTCGGGCGTGTTCTCGGTGGTGTTCAAGATTCGGAAGCGGTATAAGTAGCGGATTGTTCCGGCGGTGGCTGACGCGCGGCCGCAGCGATTACGATAGTTAGAGATGGAAAATGTTCTTCGCAGTACGCGCGTTACGCTGGAGATGATCAAGTGGGAACACTCGATCTTCGCGCTGCCATTTGCTTTGACGGGGGCGGTGCTGGCGGCGAATGGATGGCCGACGCTGCGGGTGCTGGGGCTGATCGTGTTGTGCATGGTGGCGGCGCGGTCGGCGGCGATGGCGTTCAATCGGCTGGTGGACGCGAAGCTGGATGCGGCGAATCCGCGCACGGCGATGCGGGCGATACCGGCGGGGCAGTTGTCGTCGGGATTTGTGGCGGTGTTCACGGTGGTGGCGTCGTGTGTGTTCCTGGTGGGAGCGGGGCTGCTGAACCGGTTGACGCTGGAGTGCGCGCCGCTGGCGTTGGCGGTGGTGCTGGCGTACAGCTACATGAAGCGGGTGACGCGATGGTCACACCTGGTGCTGGGGCTGGCGCTGGGCATTGCTCCGGCGGCGGCGTGGATTGCGGTGCGCGGAAGCTTTGCGCCGAGGGCGGCGCTGCTGACCGCGATTGTGATTCTGTGGGTGGGTGGCTTTGATGTGCTCTATGCGTGCCAGGATTTCGACTACGACCGCAAGGTGGGGCTGTTCAGCGTGCCGGCGGCGTTTGGGTTGGAGGGAGCGTTCTGGATTGCGCGGGCGATGCACCTGGGCGTGGTGGTGCTGCTGTTTGTGATGCTGCATGTGTTTGGGTTGGGAACGATTGCGCTGGTGGGGATGTGCGTGGTGGTGGTGCTGCTGGCGTATGAGCACGCGATTGTGAGCCCGCGCGATTTGACGCGGATGAATGCTGCGTTCTTTACGTTGAACGGAATTATTTCGGTGGTGTTCTTCGTGTCAGTGGCAGCGGATGTGCTGCACCGGCGGTAGGGTTAAACGGAAAGGCCCGCTGGATGCGGGCCTCTCTGGTAACCAGATGCGGACATCTTTATCTCATTATCGTTTCGGTCAATGTCTGCGAGTTGGACTAGCGGTTGTGCTTTTCGCGGAAGTCGTCCACGCTGTTCTGGATTTTATTTTTGACGTTCTGCGCGGTCGAGGAGATGGACTGACGGACGTCGTGGGCCTTGCGCTGGGCCTCGTTCTCGTGAGTGGCGCGGGCGTCGGCTGCAGCGTCGGTGGCTGCTGATTTGACCGATCCCCAAGCTTGTTCGGCTTGGCCTTTGACCTGTTGCGCGGTGCCCTTGTTGGCGAGATTTTGGTTATGGGTGGCTTCGCCGACGGATTGCTTTACCTTGCCGGCCACTTCGTCGAACTTGCCCTTCAGTTTGTTTTCGGTTGCTGAGTTATTCATGGACCCCGACTCCCTTCTTAAGCAGGCGCTAAGAAATCATTCTGCTTGCGTAACGTTTGTGCGGCCAGAACATGGGGTCACGTCCGGGCCGCGGTTGAATGCATCGGCTGAAGGTCGGTTTAGAGTGCTCGCCTACCCGACAGCAGGTTGAAGATGAGAACGATCACGGCGAGAACCAGCAGGAGGTGTACCCAGCCGCCAAGCGTATAACCGCTCACCAGACCGAGAAGCCAAAGAATAACCAGGATGACAGTGATGGTCCAAAGCATAGAAGCGCGCTCCTAAATGATCGTGCGGCCAGGGTTGCACCACATGAGAGTCCCGCCGACAGCATCGCAGCGTTCGTTATGGTAAGTTGCGGGGCGAAGAGGCGAGGTTGTCCTGCGTGGGACAATCTTTGTAGCAGCACAGGAGTTGCATGGTGAGTGAAGGAAATTTGAACGAGCGGACAACTCGCGCGGGATTGGGTCGGATTGCGATCCAGGGGGAGCGCGGATCGAACAGCCACATGGCGGCGGTGGAGATGCTGGGCGAGGTGGAGGTGGTGCCGTGCAGCGTGTCGGCGGAGGTGGTGGAGGCGGTGTTGACGCAGCGGGTGGATGCGGCGGTGTTGCCGATTGAGAACAGCCTGCATGGGTCGGTGGCGGAGCACTACGATTTGCTGCTGGCCAACGCGGTGAGGATCGACGGCGAGAGCCTGCTGCGGATTCGGCATAACCTGATTGCCGCGCCGGGGGTGAAGCTGGAGGAGATTCGGAGTGTGCTGTCGCATCCGGTGGCGCTGTCGCAGTGCCGGAGGTTTCTGGGCGAGTTCAAGCAAGCGCGGACACTGCCGTTTTATGACACGGCAGGGAGCGTGAAGCATTTGATGGAGGAGGGGCTGCGGGATACGGCGGGGGTGGCTCCCGCGCTGGCGGCGAAGGAGTATGGGGCTGAAGTTTTGGTGGCGGGGATCGAAGACCATGCGCAGAATTACACGCGGTTTCATCTGCTGCGGCGGGATGGGGATGCGCGGCCTGCGGGGTTCGGGGTGGCGAATAAACTGACGCTGGCGTTTGCGGTGGAGCATCGGCCGGGAACGCTGGTGGCGGCGTTGGAACGGCTGCGGGATGCGGGGGTGGATTTGACCAAGATTGAGTCTCGGCCAGTGCCCGGGAAGCCGTGGGAGTATGTGTTTTATGTGGAGCTGCGGTATGCGGATGAGGGGATGGCGGATCGCGCGGTTGGGGCGCTGGGGGCGTGTTGCGGGATGGTGAAGGAGCTGGGGCGGTACGCCGCGGCGTGAGCAGCGGATTGTTCGGGGCCGAGGCGAGGTTTCCTTGGTACACTTCTGGACAATCGGGCCAATTCATTCGAAGTCGCTGCGTATCTTGTTTAGCCCTGGAGATTCCATGCTCGTAAGACACCGTTTTGCCCTTGCCGCAATGAGCTTTCTGGTTGCCGGCCAACTTTGCTATGGGCAGCAGGCGCTGGATAACGCTTCCGTCGTCAAGCTGTCGAAGTCAGGCTTGAGCGAGGACCTGATCGTTCAGACGATCAATGCTTCGGCGGGTCACTACGACACCGGAGCGGATGCTCTTATCGCGCTGAAGCAGGCTGGAATTACGGACAAGGAAGTCGGCGCGATGCTGATGAAGAATGCCAATCCGAATGGGCCGGCGCAGGGCCAGATGCCCACCACGATCGTTCTTGCGGCGCCGCCGCCGCCCTTGCCCGGAGTTACCGACGTGGGCATTTACTTCAAAGACAAGAGCGGCCAATGGCTGAATGTGAACAGTGAGAATGTGAACTTCAAGACGGGTGGTGTGCTTAAGAGCGCCTTCACCGACGGCATTGTGAAACCCGATTTGAATGGACATCTCACGGGGCCGACGAGCAAGCTCAAGTTGAATACCCCGGTTGAGTTTGCGATTTACGCGTTTGAGGGACAGGATGCCGGGAACTATCAGCTCCTTCACTTACATCCTCATAAGGACGGGCGGGAATTCCGGTCAGTGACTGGCGGCGTCTTTCATCAATCGAGCGGCGCGGAGCGGGATACGGTGGAGTTTCAGGCGAAACGCGTTGCTCCGAGGACGTACATCCTGACGGTTGCCGCGCCGCTGGTGCCGGGAGAGTATGGCTTCCTTCCGCCAATGACCATGAATACGGGCAAGAATCTGGCCAGTTCGGGAGAGATGTATACGTTCACGCTGGTTGAGTAGCGAAGGTGTGTGGGGCGCCGGGGCTGAAGCCCGTTCTTTTTTGAAGGTTTGTCAGGGGGCTAAGGCCCCCTGCTACTCCGGAAGAGCAAGAGCAACGGCGAGTGCGAGGGCAACAGCAACCGCCAATGCGGGGCTCCTTCGCTCCGCTCAGGATGACGACGAAAATCAGACAATGGCAAGAACAAGAGCAAGGGCAACAGCAAAAGAAGAAGCAGATTCCCGGGGGGAATGACAGAAAGAAAAGCAAAAGCGACGGGACAGCCGGAACGGCAAGAGCGGCGGCCAATGCGAGGTCTTACTACGACGCCGACTTGTAGGTCAGGCTAGGTTGAGGCGGGGGTGGACATTACTTTCTGGAAGGCGGTTTGGAAGAGTTGCATCTCTTGGGGGGTGCCTACGCTGATGCGGACGTAGGTTGGCCAGACGGGCCAGGTGCGGCCGATGAAGACGTCCTGCTGGCGCATGGCGGCGATGACCTGGCGGCCGGGGCGGCCGGTGTCGATCATGA
>DATHQT010000010.1:0-176040 GCA_035482415.1 Acidobacteriaceae bacterium
CAACTAGCGAAAGTAATAGAGGGTCGCTTGAAAGCACTAGTATGCAAACCTAGACCAGACACTTTCAGCTTGCGATATGTCTTCATCGTTGCTGATCTCGTAGACCAATTCCGAGCGTGGTGGGTAAACCTTGTCGCCGACTTGTGGAAGTGCCGACGCATCAGGCGCGACTTGCTTGCGGGGTTTGGTCATGCTCACACAGCGTAGCATCCGATGGCGGTGAGTCAGTTCGTCTTCACCACATGCGTTGCTGCCTAAAACGTTCTAATCAGTCGGAACTAGAACATGTCGTCTGGCGACACATTGCGCCGAGACCAAGGAATCGGGCATACGTGATTCTTCTCTTGTTCGGCCAACTCCGCCTCATTGTCTGCGTGGGCAACCGTTGACAAACAGTCTCGGCAAATAGAATCAAATGACCAATCGAATCGTCTCCAGTGCAGGTAATCGTCCATTTTCTTTACCTGAACTTAAGCGTGGGCCTATTCACCAAGACGTGTCTACTGGGTAATCTAGCAGTCTTGAATCTGCAACTGCCTTGTCACGGCAGGATACGGAAATGCTAAAAAATGCTTCACATCTTACGTCTACGAAGCAAGCTGTCCAATATGAGTGGCTCTCTATCAAATGAACGTAGGCCCAGCGATGCTTCGCCGTTACAGGAATGCGCGGCCTCATCCTGTGCAAGCTCCGCTTCGACCTCTCGTGTGGCGATGGTCATGAAGCAGGAGGAGCAGATCGAGTCATAGGTTCCGTCCTGATTACGGCGATGGGGAAAACGCAGAATAGACACACCTCTCCTTTCGTTACAGGGGAGGAATGGCTAGATTACATAGATAGGCATAAGTCTTCAGTCACCTGCTAGACACGACCATCGGCTCCCGCACAATCTGGCCGCTCTTGCCTGCGGTGGAGTCACCCGCTAAAACCTTTGATGCGTGAACGTAAAAAAGGCCCTCCTGAGGAGGAGGGCCGCACGATCAGGAAATCTTATCTTGGTACGAGGCGATGCTAGCAGTAAGTTAAATTTACGTCGTTGCTCTTGCGCAAGTTCACACCAGCCTCGTTTCAATTTGTTGTGCCGCTCAGGCGCGGCTGTCTTGCTGGGCTTGGGCATGATCCAGTCAACGGAACCGGGAGGGCTTTATCGACTGCGCGGTGTACTTGTGATTTGGACCACTCCCGTTACGGCGAGGGGGAGGGGCCTTTCTGGTCCGCTCGTTCGTCTTTACATTCAGAAGTTTTACTGACCCTCGAAAGCGAGTCTGAATGCAGAGGAAGTTTCTTGTCCAAGTTTTCGCTGTCAAAAAAGAGGGCAGCGAGCAGTATCGAAGCGTCATCGTCCCCGCTGATCGAGCAATGGAAGGCGCTTTCGTTTGTGAAAAGTGGCATATAGATGAATCCGAGGTCGTCCAAGTCCTGAAACAAATCTTGCCCGGTACCGCGAATGTTCCGGAAGTTCTCAGTCAGGCTCAATCCATTGAAGGCTGTCTGATGAAACTGGAGCTTCCAGATTCGGAAGCCACATTGCTGGGCTGGCGTCCGGAGCTTTTGGACGATTAGACTCTGCACCTCCCACAAAGTCTGGTTTTCGGAAAGTTCGGGGCCGACAGGTTGAACTTTCCAAAAACCCCGTTTGCCGGGCAGTTGCTGTCCCGTCGATTTGTTTACACGCGAAAGAGCTAGGGTCCTAATGTCGGCTAGGTACTCGGCGACCCAAAGGAAGAGATAACTCTGACTCGCCGAGTAAATTGCGTTTACGACTTTATGAATTCGAGGAGATCGGCATTGATCTGGTCTGCATGCGTGGTCGGCATGCCGTGAGGCAGGCCTTTGTAGACTTTCAAGGTTCCGTTCTTTAAGAGTTTGGCGGCCAGCGGGCCTGAGTCGGCGAACGGCACAATCTGGTCGTCCTCGCTATGCATCACCAACACCGGCACGTCGATCTTCTTCAGATCGTCGCTAAGGTCGGTCTGCGAGAACGCGACAATCCCGTCATAGTGCGCCTTGGCCCCGCCCATCATGCCCTGCCGCCACCAGTTATCAATCACCGGCGTCAGCGTCTTCACTCCCGGCCGATTGAAACCATAGAACGGCCCCGCCGGCAGGTCCCAATAGAACTGCGCTCGACTCGCCATCAACTGCGCCTGCAGGTCATCGAACACCGACTTCGGCAGCCCCAGCGGATTCGAATCCGTCTTCAACATAAACGGTGTGATCGCGCTGATCAGCGCAGCCTTCGCCACACGACCCTGGCCATACCGCGCCACATACGCCGTAACCTCGCCGCCGCCAGTCGAGTGCCCCACATGGATCGCATCCTTCAAACCCAGGTGATCCACCAGCGCCGACAGGTCCGATGCATAATGCTCGATATCATGCCCATCGCTAACCTGCGTCGATCGCCCATGCCCGCGCCGGTCATGCGCAATCACGCGATATCCCTGCTGCTGAAAAAACAGCATCTGGTTGTCCCAGTCATCGGCCGAGAGCGGCCATCCATGGCTGAACACAATCGGCTGGCCCGTTCCCCAGTCCTTGTAAAAAATCTCAACGCCATCTTTCGTTTTAATATGCGGCATAAGAAGCTCCTTTGTTGGCAGGTGGTTCCAAAGAAGCCTCATTACACCACAGCCCCATGAAAGCTTCCTCCCCCTTTCGAGTCATTCATCGAATAATAAAATCCACGCAAAAATCACAGCCGCTTCCACAGCTTCCGCGCTCGTCCTCAACATCGTTATTGCACCACCTCAGAAGCGCAGCAGATAGCTGGCCTTGATAAAAAACTGCCGCCCATCATTCAAATATCCCGGCCCGCGCGGAAGAATCGGCTGCATCGGATCACACGTACCCTCCGCCGGCTCCACGGTGCACAGATGGTGACTGTAGTTCTGCGTGTCGCCGTTATACCCGATATACAGCACCGTCCCGGGATGCGGCAGCCACGTCAACAGCGCCTGCGTCTGGATCTGCTTGGTCCGCGCCAGCGACGTCTCCAGCGGATTCGCCAGCGTCGTGTCATACTCCACAATTACCCGCGCCGAGATTGCCCTCGTGAACTGATAATTCAGCTTCGTCCGAAACGTCTGCGTCTCATACACGAACTCCCCGCTGTGCGCATTGTGGTCGCGGTCCAGCAGGTACGTGTTGTCATCAGTCAAATGCTTCAGCGGGTTAATCGAGATCAACGCCTGCACCGTCTCCTGGTTCAGCAGGAACGGCACCTGTCCCGTCGGCGGGTTGTAGTTCACGTTGCCGCTCTTCAGCGCCTGGAGGTTGAAGCTCAACTGCGAAAACGGCTGCCCCCGCGCCACAAACCCGCCAAAGTTCTCCGTAAAATTCAGGTTCGACGTCAGCGGATATCCATCCTGCGGCCCCACCGTATCCGAGTTCTGCCCCACCAGCGGCGCCAGCACAATGTTGTTCGGCAACAGCACAAACGGATCGAACGTCGAGTAGTGATACACGCGATTATGCGCGTGATCGAACGCTACATTCTGATTCGTCTCCAGCCCGAAGCTCTGCACCTTCTTGTGCTTCGGAAACCACTGGTACGTTGCATGAATATGGTCGCTGCGAATATTCGACGTCTGCAAAAATCCCACCAGCGTCGTGAAGCCGCTGCTGATGTCCTGGTACTCGTTGAACATGTTGAACGAGTGCCCGCTGCGCGTCACCTGCACATCTGCCGCCGGCCCCGCGTGGTATCCCGCCGGAAACACCGCAGCCGTGGTCGGCGGATTACTCTGCATCGTCGAACTCTCCACCATCTGTCCCAGCGCCGTCCAGTGGCTGTTCATCCTCCACGTAAAGTCCCCGCCGCCAATGCGATTCCACCCGCCGCCGAACTCCTCGTCCGTATACATCAGCCCAACATTCGATCCCTTGCCCAGGTCCTGCGATACCCGCCCCACAAAAAATCCCGCCTTGTGTCCATACAGCGGATCGATTGGCGGCACCGTCTCGCCCGGCTCGCGATCGTTGATCGCCAGTACCCCAATATTTGTATGCCCAATCTTTCCCGTAACCCGCCCGCCAATCTCCGGATGAATAATATTGCGCGTATACAGCAGCGTCAGCGGCGTCGCAAAGTAACTCGCGTTCTCGAGAAAGAATGGCCGCAGCTCCGGAAAATAAACCGGATACCGCTGGTTCACCGTGAACTGCGGCTGGTCGCTCTCCACATCCGAGAAGTCAGGATTCACCGTCGCATCCAGCACTATCGAATCCTTCAGCACGGCCTTCACCTCGCCGCCCGCCGTCGCCTCCGCATTGCGCGTCGAAAAGTATGGGTTCATCGGATCCAGCGTCTCCAGCGTGTGTTCATTCTGTCCCAGCACATACGGCACAATCTGGATATTGTGCGACCCCGTAGTCCCCGTCAGGCCCTCCAGGTGCAGCGTCCCCTCCTGGCTTAGCTCTCCCGTCACATTCGCCGAAACCCGCGGCCAGAAATCATTCTCACTGTTGCGCGGAAAATTCCTCCAGAACACCGCACCCCACGTCGTATTCTTCGGCGGAAACCGTATGCTCCGAAACGGAATCGCGATCAGCGCCATCCATCCCTTGCTCGTAATCTTTGCGTCCGAATCCCACACCTGGTCGTAGCTGTAATCCGGCCCCCCCGTCTCCGTCCACGACGCATCTGCCTGCACGCCCGCAGGATTCACCTGGAACTGCACGCCGCGCTGCCGATCCTGAAACGGATCAAGATTCACCGTTACAAAATCGTCGTTGAGAATGTTCTCGCGCCGCGCCAGGTGCGACCGAATCAACTCCGGCTGCTTATCGAAGCACAGGAACACAATGTACAGCGTCGTCTTCGTGTGCCCCAGGTATACCTCCGTGCGCTGCGTCCCCGGCGCTCCGTCCACCGGCGTGTTCTGGATAAACTGCGTCGCGTACCCCAGCTGTTCCTTCAGCCCCGCCCTCGGCTCCATGTCCGGAAAATCCTTCAGCGAAATTGGCGCCGCCAACAGCGGCACCTTCGCGTCCGGCAGCGGCTGCGACTTCGGCTTGGCCTCGCTCGTGACTGTCGGCTTGCCCGTGCTCCCCTGGTTTACCTGCGCGTGCGCAACCCCCGCGAGCAACAGCCCAACCGCCGCGACGCCAATCCTCAACCCCATCTTCGTAGCCCGCAACCTCAACGGCTCCACTCCTCGTGCACGACCGGTCCCAATCCGTTCACCAACGCATTCATCTTCATGCAGATACGCTCAACGCGCCCACACGGTTCCCTGCGCTGGCACCTGCCAACGACGCAGCCTTGTTAACGAGATCCTCTATAAGACGGTCGGCGACCCAAACCGAAAGCCACCCCGAACCTTAATCCCAACACCATCGACAGGCACAACCGCGTCTATCCCGCCGGGACCAGATCAATGGTTGATCACCCACCAGATGCGAAAGCAATCGTTTGGCTTTCCGTCAGTATACCGGCCATGCGCCTTCCCAAAGATTCCACCCCTTCACAATGAACCTGTCAGTTCGTACAGTTACGGCGTCGGGCGCGGCAGCGTATTGCTTGTGCGTGTAGATTTCCATGCTTCCGTACGAACCGGTTGCCGACATGCAACCGAACAGTCCCTATGCCCCTATGACCCCTTCGCGCTGCGCCTGTCCGCACCGTCGCAGCCAGCGACTCAACGAAACCACCATCCGAATGGAGACCTGAACATGCACAACCAGAAAACTCTGGTAGTCCTGGCATTGCTGGGCGCAATGTCCGTCGTTAGCCAACCGATCGTCGCTCAGGCAGCAGCCCAGACCTCGCCCGCCGCGAGCACAGCGTCGGATGCAAGCCTTGACCAGGATGTCAAGATGCTGCGAGCTGACGTTCAATCAGCAAGGAAACAGATCACCGCGGAGAACCTTACTCTGACCGCGGACCAAGCCACGAAATTCTGGCCGATTTACGACCAGTACGCAGCGGAAGTCGCCAAGATCGGCGATGCACGCGTGGCGCTCATCAAAAAGTACGCCGCGAACTACGACACAATGACCAATGAGCAGGCCAATCTCTTCATCCACGGGGCGGCCGCGATCGACCAGCAGTTCACGACCACTCGCAGCAAATACGTCCCCCTCTTCGAGAAGGTCATCTCTGCCAAGCAGACCGCGCTGTGGTACCAGATCGACCGCCGCCTCGACCTCTTGATCAACCTGCAGCTCGCAGGAAATATTCCCGTCGTCGACACCAGCAACTAACCTCGCCACCAGACGCTGAAGAACACCAGCACGTCGCACAATGCCCATGCAGGCCAGGCCGCGGAGACCCAACTCCCCCGGCCGCATGATGCATCTCTACTCCCGCAATCGTCAGCGGCTGCTATTCACGGAACGCCTGCGCGGCCGCGGTTGAACTCGTTTGAGCTGACGTCTGGATCGAAAAGTTCTTAGCAAATCCATCAGAGCGCCTTGTAAGCCAAAAATATAGAGGCCTATTAACGCAAAGAATTCCGAAATGGCTTTTCTCGAAATAGATCCGCGCAGTGCCGCGAAGTCGGCTTTGCTGCAAGTACGAAACCGAAGTTTCCGAAAACCCCATTTTTCGTGAACTGCGTCGATTACATCTTGCCGGTTAGAATTGCTTCCACAATGAAACCCCTTCAGATGCCTCTCATTGCTCTGGCTCTGTCCTCCATGTTTGGCTGGTCACAGCCGTCATCCAAGGATTCTCGGACAGTGGACTTCAAGAACTTTTCGTATCCGTGGTCACACCCAAACGGATGGCCAGATCACCTGCAATGGATGAGCCTACGACTGAAGGAGCACATCGAATTGGTGAACGGAAGATGGGATGAACGTGATGCCAATGAAAGAGCACATGGATTACAGTTTTCTGGGCTGACACTGGAAGAGGTAGACTTCGCAAGTCTATCCGGCACTCGCAGCGAGGATGCGATTGTGGTTCTTCGTTATGACTCAGGGGGAACTCAGAACCACTACTGGGTCTACATCTACGGCGACGCGAAGGGAACGCCGAAGCTACTGGGTGTTTTCCACGCGGGCGACCGCGCGCAGTACGGACTCTATCAGGTATCCGTGAAGGACCAGATTTTGAACGTTCGCCTTTTCGACCCTAAATTACAGGAGGGAGACTGCTGCTCCAGCGGATACCTTAACTATCAGTTTCGTTGGAATGGACAGGGGTTCGAGGCCATCGGAAATCCCACGCGTGGACGGTCCGACTCGGTATCACGGCGTCCCGTCTCAGTTTTCGGCGTTTCAACAGATCAACACTAGAGTCTGCGCTGGCGCTTTCTTCGGCCCTCGGACAAGCCTCCTGCAAAGTCGGGTTATCGGCAAGTTCAAACACCAATCCCCGCCCAGTCACGACCCGCGCCTCTACCGGTTCCGGTCCGCTCCTTCCCCACGAACTCACTCCAGCCACCAATGCAATTCCAACGCGGAACGGACAACGGGGAACGGACAACCCTCAACTCGCCCCAAAACCGCAGAATCTCCAGTAGATATGCACCTCCCAAGGCCCTCCCCCCACCCTGTTTTTCACCCTCTTAAAAAGCTATAATGGAGGGTAGACATGGCTGACGAAACCCTTTTCCCCGACGACAAAAATCCCCCCTCCCCTCAGGACGCCAACTCCAATAATCCTCCCCCCGCTGGCGAACCCGGAGCTCCCGGCGCGCCGGGTGCACCCACCGGCCCCGGCGCCCTCTCGATGCTGTCCATCAATATCGAAGAGGAGATGCGGCGCAGCTATCTCGACTACTCCATGTCGGTCATCATCGGCCGCGCCCTCCCCGACGTGCGCGATGGCCTCAAGCCCGTCCACCGCCGCATCCTCTACGGCATGCAGGAGATGGGCCTCCAGTTCAACAAGAAGTACACCAAGTCCGCCAAGGTAGTCGGTCACGTCATGGGCAACTACCATCCCCACGGCGACTCCGCCATCTACGACACCATGGTCCGCCTCGCCCAGCCCTTCTCCCTCCGCTATCCCCTCATCGACGGCCAGGGAAACTTCGGCTCCGTCGACGGCGATCCACCCGCCGCCATGCGTTACACCGAGTCGCGCCTCACCCGCATCGCTTCCGAGATGCTCGCCGACATCGATAACGACACCGTAGACTTCGTCCCCAACTACGACGAGTCCACCTCCGAGCCCTCAGTCCTCCCCGCCCGCATTCCGAACCTCATCATCAACGGCGGCACCGGCATCGCGGTAGGCATGGCGACCAACATCCCGCCGCACAACCTCACCGAAACCCTCAACGCCACCATCGCCCTCCTCCAGCGCGAGAAAACCGAAACCCGCTCCGACCTCGAACTCTGCCTCGAGCACGTCAAGGGTCCAGACTTCCCCACCGGCGGCTTCATCTACGGTCGCGCCAACATCGCGCAAACCTACAAGACCGGCCGCGGCCGCTTCATGATGCGCGCCAAGTGCGGCCTCGAGCAGATCACCGGCGGCCGCCAGGCCATCATCGTCACCGAGATCCCCTACCAGGTCAACAAGTCGAACCTCATCAAGCGCATCGCCGAGCTAGTCAACGAAAAGGTCATCGACGACATCTCCGACGTCCGCGATGAATCCGACCGCGACGGCATGCGCATTGTCATCGAACTCAAGCGCGGGGCTCAGAATGAAATTGTTTTAAACCAGCTCTACAAGCACACCCAGATGCAGGAAAGCTTCTCCATGATCTTCCTGGCCGTCCACAACGGCCAGCCCAAGGAGCTGCCCCTCGACAAGGCCATCCACGCCTTCATCGACCACCGCATCGACGTCGTCCGCCGCCGCACCGCCTTCCTCCTCAACAAGGCTCGCGAGCGCGAACACGTCCTCCTCGGCTACCAGATCGCCCTCGACCACTTAGACACGGTCATCAAGATCATCAGGCAATCCGCATCGAGAGTAGCCGCCCGCGAAAACCTCTTCAACTACTTCTCCAACCGCCGCATCAACCTCAACGGCACCGAACTAGCCGGCGTCACCCTCGACCCCACCAAGTACAACATCGACCTCCTCGGCGGCAGCGTCTCCGCTCAACTGGCCAACAACTCTGCCGGCACGCTCATCCTCAGCTACCGCCAGATCGACGCCATCCTCGAACTCCAGCTCTACCGCCTCACGCAGCTCTCCATCGACGAGCTCCTCAACGAGCTCCGCACCATCCGCGACAACATCGCCGAGTACGAGAGCATCCTCGCCAGCGAGAAGAAACTCCGCCGCGTCATCATCAAAGAGCTCGAAGACATCCGCGACAAGTACGGCGACGCCCGCCGCACAGTAATCCTCGACGAGTCCACCGAGCTGACCCTCGAAGACCTCATCGCCGACGAGCAAGTAGCCGTCACCGTCTCCAACACCGGCTACCTCAAGCGCACGCCCATCACCATCTACCGCCAGCAGAAGCGCGGCGGCACGGGCCGTCTCGGCATGAAGACCCGCGAAGAAGACTTCGTCTCACAACTCATCATTGATTCAACCCACGCGTATCTACTCTGCTTTACGAACTCCGGCCGCATCTACTGGCTCAAGGTCTACGAAATCCCCGACGTCGGCGCCGCCGGCAAGGGTAAGGCCATGGCCTCGCTCGTCGACCTCCAGCCCGGCGAAAAAGTCGTCACCATCCTCCCCGTCCGCGACCTCAACGAAGACAACAAGTACGTCCTCTTCGCCACCCGCAACGGCACTGTCAAAAAAACCGCCCTCAAGGACTTCTCCAACGTCATGGCCCGCGGCATCATCGCCATCGGCATCGACAAGGACGACGAGCTCATCACCGCCAAGATCACCGACGGCGAGCAGGTCATCTTCCTCGCCACCCACGACGGCATGGCCATCCGCTTCAACGAGCAGGATCTCCGCCCCATGGGCCGCCCCGCCTTCGGCAACCGCGGCATCTCCCTCAAGAAGGACGACTACGTCATCGGCGCCGCCGTCACTCCCTCCAACGAAGCCCGCAACAAGCAGCGCCTCGAACTCGCCGCCGCCAAGGGCCTCAAGGATCAGGTAGAAAAAGTCCTCGACGAAGCCACCGACTCCGCCGCCACCCAACCCCTCGAACTCGCCGAGCCTGGCGAGCTAGCCGCCCCCGAGCTCTCCCCCGAAGCCGCCGCCAAGCTCCAGAAGCTCGACGAAAAACTTGGCCTCACCCCCTGCCTCATCCTCTCCGTCTCCGACAACGGCTACGGCAAGCGCACCGACGTCGACGCCTACCGCCTCCAGTCCCGCGGCGGCAAGGGCGTCATCAACATGAAGACCTCCAGCAAAATCGGCAAGGTCACCAGCATCAACCTCGTCGACGACACCACCGAGATGATGGTCATCAGCCAATTCGGCAAGATCATCCGCATCGACACCAAGAGCGTCCGCAGCGCCGGCCGCAGCACCTCCGGCGTCCGCCTCCTAAACCTCGACACCGACGACAAGGTAGCCAGCGCCACCGTAATCCCCCCCGAAGACCCCAAAGTCAACGGCGGAGACGGCACCCTCCTGCAATAGCCGCCTCTGCCCCAGCTGTTGTCGTTGCCCTTTTGGTTGTCATCCCGTAGGGATCTGCTTCTCGCCTTTGCCGTTGCTCCACCGGATTAGGTATGGGCTTTAGCCCATACAACTAAGCCACCACTAAATAACCCAGGGCGCGGACATAAGTCCGCGCCCTCTTAATTCCTTCCACGTTCAACCAAAGCCACATAGCACCAGGGGCTGAGAAAAACGGCCACGTAGATCAGATAAATCCACGGAAACTGCCCGATATAGAAATCGTGCGGGCTAAGCGATATCGGATTCTTGATCAGCACGAAGCCGACATAATCCACCACCATCGCGACCACCAGCCAGAAACCGCCGAGCGTCCAGGCCTCCTTGCGCAGACCCGCCTGTTCCGATCGCTCCCTCGGCTTGCGAAAATAAATCCACGCAAACGTCCCCCATACCAACAGGTTCAGGAAGGGGTAAAACCTCTCGGCGAGAAGGTAAGCCTGATTCTGCATTGGCTCAGCCGTCTGAGGCATATGCCCGACGGCACCGATAGCAAGCGACAGCGCGATGCCGAGTATCGTCACCACGATATAAGCCAGAAGAAACATCACAGCCGCCCGCTTGTAACTCAGTCGACTCTGCACAGGGAACTGGGTGATGGGTGCCATGCGGTTCTCTACTCCTCATGAAGCGTCTGGAAGCTGTCGGCCATTGGCCATTGGCATGTACGACCAGATACGGCGAAAGTTGACGCCGGGTTCCCTACGGAATCAAACAATCGCTACACCCCGGAAATCGTTCGCCCGCCACTCGTCATCTCGACCGAACCCTGAGCGTAGCCGAAGGGGAGTGGAGAGACCCCCGCACTTGCCTTTGCGTTCGCCCTTGCCTTTCTTTCTGTCATTCCCTTCGGGAATCTGCTTCACGCTCTGGCTTTTGCCCTTGCCTTTCTGGCTGTCCTCCCGCGGGGATCCCCTTCTCGCTTTTGTCTCTGAGATAGGTATGGGCTTTGGCCAATACAACTAAGCCAACAATAAATAAACAAGGGCGCGGACTTTAGTCCGCGCTCTTCCGATTTCTCCCCACCACACTTACTACCCTGACCGAACCCGTATCGTCACACGTGAGTTTCGTGGAACAATACTTCCCAGACGCCCTTTGTCACTGGGCTCGGACATTATCGTGGTCGCAGGAACCCTCCGCTGCTACAGTAATTGGCTGAGGTCAAAAGATGGGTGCGAACGACAAGATTCTCCTTGAAAAGCTACTCGAGCAACAAAACGCAGACCAGGCCCCACATCTATCACCCGACGATTATTTCGAATATTTCGCTATCGACCAGATTCTTAAGGACTACGATCTCAGCGCTGAGGAACTTCGAAGCGGCATCGTTGACGGCGGTGGCGACGGTGGCTTAGACGCAGTCTTCGTATTTGTAAATGGACACCTTTTGACCGAAGAGGACGACCTCTCCACCTTTCGTAAAGACGTTTCGATCGAGCTCGTCTGCATACAAGCAAAGAATGTTAGTGGGTTTTCCGAAGACGCTTTGGACAAAATGCGCAGCTCAGCGGAATCGTTGCTCAATCTCGCCGTGCCGTTGAAATCTCTGAAGAAAACTTACAACGAACAGGTCCTCAGCGCGTTCGGCCGCTTCCGAGGCGCGTACGAAGAACTTGCCTCAAGACTGCCGTCCGTCACGATCGCCTACTACTTCGCTACCAAGGGGTCAGATATTCATGACAACGTAAAGCGAAAGGTCGCGCCTTTAGAGCGGACGGTAAAGCGTCTGTTTTCAGACCTGACCTTTTCGTTCACGTTCTTGAACGATGCCGAGTTGGTGGCAAGTGCGAGACATAAACCTCGAGCCACGCGAAGCCTGCCAGTTACACAACAATTTCTGCAAGCAAATGACGCATTCATCTGCTTAGTAAGCCTTCGGGATCTATTCGAGTTCGTGACCGACGCCGGGAAGTTAGCACGCCACATGTTCGACTCAAATGTCCGAGACCATCAAGGTAAGACCGAGGTCAACACGGAAATTCAGAAGACCTTGAACAGCAAGAATTCACTCGAGGAATTCTGGTGGCTGAATAACGGCATTACAGTTTTGGGAGACTCAGCTCGTTTCGACGGTAAGGGGATCATCGTTGAGAACCCCCAAGTGGTCAACGGAGTGCAAACGTCTACTGAGATTTATACGTACTTCTCGTCAATCAATGATTCGGCTGAAGAGAAGCGGTCAATATTAGTACGGGTTCTAGTCCCAAAGGATAGTGCCAGCCAAGATCGCGTGATTAAGGCAACAAACAGTCAAAATGCAGTTGCAGCGGCAACCCTTCGTTCAACCGAGAAAATTCACCGCGACATTGAGCAATTCTTTCGAAGCCATGACCTCTATTACGACAGGCGGAAGAATTTCTACAAGAATGAAGGACGTCCTCTGGCCAAGATCGTTACGATCCCCTATTTAGCGCAATCGATCATGGCAATCGTTCTCCAACGGCCCGACGATGCTAGAGCACGACCATCATCCTTACTCAAGTCCGACGATGAGTATCCCAAGGTGTTTAGCGAGCAATACCCGCTAGACCTATATCTGAAATGTGCCCAATTGATGCGTACGGTCGACCAATTCTTATCAACAGACAAGAAGCTTCAAAAGAAGGACATAACGAACCTTAGGTTCTACTTGGCGATGCTTGCGGCGATGAATATCTGCAATATGCCTCAGCCCAATCCACGAAAGCTCGCCGAGATGAAACTAGAGCGATTGACGCCCACCTTGCTAGGGATGCTGCTGACGGTGGCGGAGAAGAGCTATCAAGTCTTTGGCGGCACAGATAAGGCCGCTAAAGGACCCGAACTAGCAAAATCCCTGGTCGATATGTACAAGCGGAAATATGTAGCAGCAAAGAAGGCCTTGATACTGAAAGCACTGAGCGCAAAAAGCAAGCCGAAGTAGGCGCCGCGTCTTAGGTGGTATCCCCAGCACCGCCCCAAACTCTCACCACCCGCACAAATCGACCCCTCACCAGCCGAAGCCGTCGCCGTTCGCGCGGGACCGCAGGACCTACTCCACTCCGAAATCCTTCAGCATCCGCTCCCGCAGCATCTGGTTAGCGCGCGTCTGATACCCCTCGCCATCCTTTTTCAGCCACGCAATCACATCCGCATCCAGCCGCAGGCTCACCGCCTTCTTCACAGGTCGATAGAACCGCCCCCGCACCGCGTCCTTCCACCGCGCCGCCGCCATCTCCGGCGCGTCCGACACGTCGATCCTGCTCTCCGGCATCTTTGCCAGCGCCGCAAGCTGGCGCTTCTGCTCCACCGTCACCGGTGCTCCCGGCTTCCGCTTAGGTACCGTCCTCATATTGTCTCCTCTCCCGCACATTGGCTTTGCGCGCCGAAATAATGCGCACTACTTCTTCTTCGTCCTCATCTTCAAACGGATGCGCGACCAGCAGCAACAACACGCCGCCCGCCATCCCAATCGTCTGCCACCGCTCTTCGCCATCAACCTCGCGATCCTGCGCCGACAACTGCATCGGGTCATCGAACACCAGCGAAGCCGCCTCAAATCCAACTCCATGCTTTCGAAGGTTGGCCGCGTCCTTCGTCTCGTCCCAATCAAATCTCAACGTGGGCCTCTAGACACAATTGTATATACAAATCTGCCTTGACAACAACCTTGCACAAGACGTCATCAATTCACCCACCCCTCATGCCAATACAACACACCCAGCCCTGGCATCTCCCCCACCGGACAATCCGGTCACAGGAGATACCCCATGGCACACGAAGCCCACCGCACCGCCGCCCATCGGGGTCCCCGGCGGGCGTTCTTTGCCCGATGGGGTGAGCATCATCACGAAGAAGCCGCCCGCGCCCATAACTCGTCGAGGACATCTCGACACGCCTCCCGCACATCCTTCTAAGCAGTACACGAGGCCTCACCATGTCCGAGCACCACGACCAGCCCAAAGCCCACGAGCCCCACGCCCCCCACGAAGACCACTCCGCCGGCCCCCACGACCCCAAAGAGATCAACCCCAAAATCTCCTCCGACATGGCTTACTGGGCCCACCAGTTCAACGTCACCACCCAGGTCCTCCACGAAGCCATCCGCGTCCACGGCACCAAGGTCGACAAGGTCCGCGCCGCCCTCCACCCCCACTAGACTCCAGCCTCACCTCAGCCCGCGCTCCCACCCAAACTCCTCTAGCCGTCCGCATAGGACGCCTCTGCGTAGGACCGACCCTCTCCGACACCCCGCGAAGCCTCCCGCCGTCCGCGCAGGACCCCGAAACTAGGCTAAGCATGTCTGTGAGTACCCGAAACCGGGCTGTGTCTTACACCAAATCCACCCGCCCCATATCGCCCGATTTTCCCGCAAGTCGACGCCCACCGCGCAAAACCGCAACGTTTAGGCATAAAATCTCGTCTACTACGACAGAGGTTCAGCATATGCCACGGTTTACCAGTCTTTTCCTCGCTCTGGCCCTGACAACGGCCACATCTGCTGCATTCGCGCAGAATGATGATCAACAGAGCGGCCAAATGAGCAATCCCCCCATGCAGTCCCAGGCCGCTCCCATCGAGCGATCCCAAGAACCATCTGCCGGTAACCCCAATGATGACAATACTTCCCCAAGCAAACTAACTGCCGGACAGGTCCTCACCGTACGTCGCGGCTCCGCCAGCGCCATCGCCGCCCCAGGCGTCTTCCTCCGCGTAGGCCGCGGCAGCTCCGTCCGCGCAGTCACCTTAAGCAATGAAAACACAGTACTTAAGGTCGAGCACGGCATTGCCAATATTAGCGTCCACAGCGCCGTCAAGCACGCCCAGATCCTTATCATCCTCCCCGGCGGCGAGACCAATCTCATCAAGGACGGCTTCTACACCTTCAACGCTAACACCAACACTGTCCGTACGTTGAAGGGTGAAGCCTGGGGTTATCCCGGCACCAACACCCAGGCCAAGCCCATTAAAATAAAGGAAAACCACGCCGTCATCTTCAACGGCCCGGACATCCGTTCCTTCGAATTTGACCCCTTTGAAGCCCGCACCGACCTGATTCCTTACGACGCAGGCATGGGTTACCCGGCCCCAAGTCCCGGATACTACGGGCCGTATGCCGGTTATCCCTACTACGATTACGGGTACCCCTACTACTGGGGCTACTACTATCCGTTCTACTTCGGCTGGGGCTGGGGTTGGGGCGGGGGGTATTACGGCGGGTACCACGGCGGCTGGGGTGGTGGATGGGGTGGCGGCTGGCACGGTGGTGGCGGTGGTTGGGGCGGAGGCGGAGGCCATGGCGGTGGAGGTGGAGGCCACCACTAACCTCCATCATTGCAAGAGTTATGGGCGGCCCGAGATCTCCGGCCGCCCTAATTGCTTAAGGTAGCGCGCCTTTGCAAGTTAATAGCCGCCATGCCGGATACAATCAGCCATCATGCGAATCGGCTTCTTTGGCGGCAGCTTCGATCCACCCCACCTGGGCCATTTGGGGATTGGGCACGCCGCAGCGGAGGCTTTCGCCCTTAACCGCATCCTCTTCGCACCAACTGGCCGTCAACCACTCAAAGCGAACGGGGCCTCTGCGTCATTTGACGATCGCCTAACCATGGTTTCGCTGCTCTGCGAGCTGCAGCCTGCAAGCCTTCGGCTACGCTTTGAATCTTCTTCTGTCGATGCACCGCACGCAGATGGCTCGCCAAACTACACGGTTGACGCGTTGGCGAAGCTGCGCGGTAGGTGCTCTACGGATGACAGTCTCTTCGTCCTTGTCGGCGCCGACGCGTTTCTGGATCTGCGTCGCTGGAGGTCTCCGGACAGCTTGCTCCAGCTTGCCGAATGGATTGTGGTGAGCCGCCCCGGCGTGTCGCTGCAGCCGATACAAAGCCTTAATCTAACGCCCGGGCAGCTATCCCGTGTGCATCTGCTTGAGGGCGTCCATGAACCTGCGAGCGCCACCGACATCCGCGAGCTTCTGAGCGCTGGTTCGGATTGCGCTGGCCTGCTGCCTGGTTCCATTCTCAACTACATCCGTGCGCATCATCTCTATGGAACCTGAGGGAGATGGCCCCCTCGCTTCGGGACTTCCTGCGCTACCATTGAGGTTGCACAAGGAGGCCCATGGCAAGCACCAAGAAAACACAGGTTCAACAGCTTCTAGCTGTCGCGGCAGCCGCTTGCGAGGACAAGAAGGCCGAGGATATTCGCATTCTCGCGCTCGACCCATCCGAGAGCGGCCTGACAGACTACTTCCTCATCTGCACCGGTCTCAGTGACCGTCAGAATGTAGCCATCACCGACGAAATCGAGATCCGTCTCAAGCGCGACTTTGGAACCTACCCCAACTCGGTCGAAGGCCGCCGCCAAGGCGAGTGGATCCTGATGGATTATGTCGATTTCATCGTCCACGTCTTCTCCGCCGAGAAGCGCGCCTTCTACGGGCTCGAGCGCCTGCGAAAGTCAGCCAGCGTTTTGAGCATTGACGATCTCAATGCTGAGTTAAAGTCCACCATCGCCGCTGGCCGCAAGAGAGCTCCGGCAACCAAGCATGTTATTCACTCAAAGGCGCCCGTTAAGAAATCTTCGGCCAAGAAAGCCACGTCACGGCCGCCCGCCGCCGCAAAGGTCGTTGCGAAGAAAACAGCAAAGAAACTTGCTGCAAAGAAGTCTTCGCCGAAGAAAGCTGTTTCGAAGAAGTCCGCACCAAAAAAGAAGTAGGTTACTCCCGAAGAAGCAATGTGCCTCAACTCTTCCGATGGAGAGCTTTATCTGACTGGAAATCAAAAGGGCAGGAAGCTAAGCTTCCCGCCCTTTCTTTCGCTCGTCTAGGTTAGAAGACAAGGCTGGCATGCAGTTGGATGAGGCGCGGCGAAGCATCGGCGCCGCCCGTGGATCCCAGGATGCTCGTCGGAGCGCCGACCGTGTTCGAGATGCCTCCGAGCGACGCGTTGGCAGCGCTACGTGCGTGAGCAGGGTTCTGGAAATTGGTGTGGTTGAAGAGGTTGAAGAACTGTGCACCGAGCTTCAGCTTGGTATCTCTCATGTGCGGGACGGGGAGGCCGAAGGTCTTGAAGGCTCCGAAGTCCACATTCGTGTAGGACGGTCCGACCAGGCTGTTACGGCCCTGACCAGTAGTAAAGCTGTCCGGAACGGTGAACGAGTTGACAAAGTTGCAGGGGTTAGCCACAACGCCGGTCACCACGTTCTGAACATGCGACGATCCGCCGCAATGATGATCGAAGTTGCTGTTCAACTGCTTCGCCAGGAGCAGAACGCCACCATTCGCGAACGCGCTCTGGAGACCCGCTGGGCTGGGGATGCCCGTGACTGGGTTGACTTTACTCGTGCTGGTCGCGCTCTGGGTAACGGAGTACGGGAGACCCGAGTTGTGGAACACGTCGCCGCTGAACTCAAAGCCTCCAATCAGCGCGCGCAGCAAGGTGCTATCGGTCTTGATCAGCGTGGGCAGTTCGTAGACGAAGCTCGCCGTCACGTTGTGCTTCACGTTGTAGTCAGCGGGACCGTAGTTGGCGTGCAGGTTACCCGGGTGAACGAGCGCTGCCGAATCGCCGGCGTCAGGAGCGAAGGGTTCGAAGCCGCCGTTGGAGATTTCGTCCAGCGCCTTGGAGAACTGGTAGTTGAACTGCAAGGACAAGTCCTTCGCCTGGCGCTTGGCGCTGAAGACGATACCGTTGTAGTTGCTGGACGCGCCAGAGTAGATGTTGGTGACCGTGGCGAAGGAGGCGAAAGGCTTCGACGCGTTCGCTTCCGGAAAGAAACCGGGGCCGGCCCCGGCGTTGGTGAGGTTGTTGCTTCCGTCGCTCACCGGCTCGTGGTAACCGTGGTTGCCAACGTAGGTGACGAGAAGTGACGTCTTGTTATTGATGCGCTGCTCGATCGCCATGCTCCATTCCTCGTAGGTCGGGTAGCTGACCTGCGGGGCAACCGATGTGATGCTGGGCGTCGAGAAGTGACCGCCGGCGGCTGTTACGGCCGCGGCAATCTGTTTTTCCGATGCACCCGCATAGAAGCCGGTCTGGAAGGCCGCTGCGGAGGACGAAGCTACCGTCGCGGGGTTAAGGATGGTGCCGTACGCCGGAGTGTTGGGCTGGTCCGGGACGGTGGTGTCGTAGCCAAGGAAGTTGGTACCAGCACCGCTGTATGGAGCGAAGACGGCAGAGTGGTAGTTGGTGGGAGCGTTGCTCAACAAAGCATCCGCAACGACGCCCGGGAAGGAGTCGGTGAACATACCGAAACCAGCACGGACCGTTGTCTTCGGCGTCAGCTGGTAGTTGACTCCGATACGCGGCATGAAGGCCAACTTCTGGAAGCTCTTGAAGGCCTGGTAACGGTTACCGTCAATGAGACCACCGGGGAACGCTGCACTGTAAGGAGAGGTGGTCGGAGCCGAACCTGGAGCACCACTGACAACTGGAGCGGCAAGGTAGGCGTAGCAGGAGGTGTGGCAGATCGGGTTGGAGTTTGTCTCAATGCGAAGGCCAGCCGTGAGCGTGAGCTTCGGCGACACCTTGAACATGTCCTCAACGTAAAAGCCTTCGTCGTAGACCGAAACCGGCTGGGTAGCACGCTGCGGAAAACGCTGGATGTACTCCACGTCCGTGATACCGGAGAGGAAGTCTTCCTCGTAGGTGAGCGAGAGCGGGAAAGTGGTTTCCACGCCCTGGATGTCCGTAATGTTATCTCTACGAATGTTGTAGCCGAACCGGAGCGTGTGGCGACCCTTGGTCCAGTTGAGATCGTCGATCACCTGGTAGCCGGCAACACGGCGGCCCTGTGGGAAGTCGTAGTTGATACCACCGTAGAAATCGGTACTGGCGCTCAAACCACCGTTTTCGAACTCAACCGTCGAAGGAGCGGCTGCGAGAACTGCTGCAGCAGGATTGCTGTTTTGGAACGGGGCGCTGTAGTAGTTACCCGTCAAGACCAACTGGTTGGTGAGGTTCGGTGTGAACAGATGCGTTTCGTTCATCTGCCCTTCCCAGGCCGGCTGGACACTGAGATCCGTGAACAGAGGGCTGACCAGGTCGGTGTAGGTGGGCTGCGTGCCGTGGTCCTGCTTGTAGTGGATGTAGAAGTTGTCCTTGTCGCTGATCTTGAAGTCAACGCGCGCAGTCAAGAGCCACTCGGTGAGGTTCTCAGATGAGTGAGCGTAGTAGGAGACCGTGGCGGGATCATAGACGTAGGGGGACGACGTAGCCGGACGCGAGGGACTGGTGTCGTACGTGTTGAACACGCGGTTCATCTGCGGGAGCTGGCCAGGTGCAGCGGGGGCGAATAGAGTGCCGTTTGCGGCGAGGCCAACGCTGACCGGACCGCCCAGGACTGGGTCGTTGTACTGCGCGGCAGCAGCGTCAGCAGCAGCATTGAGTGTTGCGCAGGTCGCATACGTCTCATTGCCAGGGTCTTGACCACGGGTACAGGCTTCTGCGAGGGGGCTCGGCGCGAGCGTCAGGCCGTTCTGCGGGGTCGTCGCGCGGATGCCTTCCGTGTTGACGAACCAGAAGAGGCGGTTCTTAATCATCGGACCGCCGATCGAAGCACCCCACTGGTTTGCATTCACGAACTGCGGAATGTTCTGCGTGCCATTGGTGACTTGCGACTGCTTGTTGAAGTAATCATTCGAATTGAGCGCGCGGCCATCCCAGTAGTAGCTGGCGTTGCCGTGAATGCGGTTGCCGCCGCTCGCGGTGATTTCATTCACCTGCGCGCCGCCAAGACCGCCGAACTGCGAGCTGAAGGCCGGCGAGATGACCGTCACCGTATCCACTTCGTTGTTGCCCAGCGTCAGGTTGGAAGCGCCCGTGTTGTTCAGATTGAGAAAGGGGTCGTTCTCGTAGCCGCCATCCAGCGTGAACATGTTGGACAGCCCCGAGATACCGAAGCTCGAAAAGTTTCCGTAGCCGCCGGCAGCCGTACCGGTGTTCATCACCGATCCTGGAGCCGTCTGCGCGACGAAGGTCAGATCGTTACCCGGGTTGGGCATCGCCTGTACCTGCTCTGCGGTAAAGGTCGTGACAACGTCCGCGTTCTCCAGGTTAACCGGCGCGGCGGCGGCAGTTACCGTCACTTCCGTGGTGCCCGCGCCAACCGTGATCTTGAAGTTGTCGGTCGCAACCGTTCCGGCCGAGACCTCGACAACGTTGCTTTCCGTCGTGAAACCCGCTGCTGTAACAGTTACCTGATACGATCCCGGGGTCAGGAACGAGACGCGGTACGAACCGGTCGAGTTGCTGGTAACGGTCTTCGTTTCACCCGTCGCCGTATTCTTCACGACGACTTTGGCGCCCGGAATGGCCGCGCCCGTGGGATCCAAAAGATCGCCGGAAATGTCACCTGAAGTTGTCGATTGGGCTCTTGCCACAGGCTGGAAGATCATTGCAGCGCCGGGCAGGGATAGCGCCAGTGCCAGGGCGGTCAAACGGAAAGATCGCATCGAAACTCCTATGTACAGGTCTTATACAAACAAAAGGCTAGGGCTCTATGATCGACGCGGTCATTGCCTCGCCCACAGATAGCAGTCTTTGTCTGTTAATTTCACGTAACAACACTGCATTCAGCGTGCCAAATGACGATAAGCCTCAATTGCTTGAAGTTAGCCCCCGGTCTCCTATGGGCCAAGGGTCGTCAACGTCCGGTTGAATGTATAAGAATATGAATAATAATAGGACGGTACCCTTTCCGAGCTATGAAGATCCTCCTCGCCCTCATCTCGCCGCGCCGCCAGCCTGCCGGGCCGACCACCGCGCTCCTCACGCTCTACCTTGACCGCGCCACTCGCTACACCCCCACCACCGTGCGCACGTTTCCGACCGAAGTCGCCCTCCTGGCCTTCGCCACCGGGGCGACTGCCCGCACTCGCCCCGCACTCCTCCTCGCCGATAGTCGCGGCCAGCAACTCTCCTCCGAGGAGCTCGCTGCGGCCCTCGGCTTGTTCCAGGACAATGGAACCCAACAGCTTATTCTCGCCATCGGCCCAGCTGACGGCTGGTCTGACGCAGCTCTTGCCGCCGCCACACGCATCATTGCCTTTGGCCGCATCACGTTGCCCCACGAATTGGCTGCCGTGGTTGCCGCTGAGCAGCTTTATCGCGCGCTTACCATTCGGGCGGGGCATCCATACCACAGCGGTCATTAGGGATTTCTTGCTCGGCCACGCTCGGCGCTCAGGTAGTCTAGGCGCATGACATCGATGCAGGATTCGGCGGAGGACTCGCGGCGGGGGTTGATTCTCATTAATACGGGCGCTGGGAAGGGAAAAACGACGGCCGCGCTGGGAACGGCGTTGCGGGCGGCTGGAAGTGGGATGCGGGTGCTGGTTTTGCAGTTCCTCAAGGGCTCCTGGCACTATGGGGAGATGGAGTCTGCCGAGGCAATAAATGGTTTAGATGGTTTTACTTACGTGCTGCGGAAGCTGGGCCGCGGGTTCGTTAAAGTGGGCGGCGCGGAGGCTGATCCGGAAGACCTTCGGATGGTGGAGGAGGGGTGGCTGGAGGCCGAAACGGCGATACTTTCGGGGGAGTGGGACCTGGTGGTGCTGGATGAGATCAACTATGTGATTGGGTACAAAATGCTTGATCCTGAACGAGTTGCGAGCGTTTTGCGGCGCAAGCCGGAGATGCTGCACGTGATTTTGACCGGCAGAAATGCGCATCCGCTGCTGGTGGAGCTGGCGGACACCGTTACGGAGATGCGCGAGGTAAAGCACGCATATCAAAGGGGTATTCTCGCGCAACGGGGAATTGAGTTCTAGGAAAAAGGGCAGACATAGCCCGGTTTCGGGTTACAAATCGACTGCTTTAGCCCGGTTTCGGGACACAAAGGATAAAAGCCGCTACCGGTCCCGCGAAATCTTTCGCGGGACCGGTAGCGGCTCGGGGTGATGGGCACCGTGGCGGCGGGCCACGGTGCCGGTCAGGTTAGAACTCCAGGCGGAGAGAGAACTGGCCGACCCGAATGTCGCCGACTTGTCCCGACGGGCTGAGGGTTTGGAGGATCTGGCCAAAGGGCGAAACGTTGTTGACGATGTCGGGCGCGCTGACGGTCGTCCCTGGATTGGAGAAGTTCGGGTGGTTGAAGAGATTGAAGAAATCCGCACGGAAGGTCAGGTTGAGGTTCTTTGAAGGAATGATGGGGAAGATCTTGGCAAGCCCCAGGTCGAGGTTGGTAGCGCTCGGTCCGTGGATCAGGTTGCGCGAACCGTACTCCAGACCCAGCGGGCCGCGGAAGAAGCTAAGGGCCTTGGTCGCGCCCGTGGAACCACCGGCAAAGTTGTAGACGGTTCCCTGAACGTTATTGGGATGGGACCTCAAGAATCCGAGGTCACCGTAGCTGCCGGTGAAGATGGCCGGATCTTCCGCCGCGAAGGAGGAGATGAAGGCATCGGAGAGCACGTTGATGGGAAGGCCGGTGCGGTAGGACACAATACCCGACAGGCTCCATCCGCCGATGAGTTCGTTGGTTAGCACTCCGCTGCTGCCGAAGAACCTCTTGTTCTTGCCGAAGGGAAGGTCGTACTGGGCTTCCGACGTGATGATCTGGCGGACGTCGAAGTCCGAATTGCCGCGGCAGGCACGGGGTACGGTCACATCGCAGATGATGCCGGTGGAGTTGAACAAGGCGTTATTGTTGGCAGCCTGCGAGTTGTTATCGATGGAATGGGACCAGGTGTAGTTGAAGTTGAGCGCCAGACCCTGCGAGACATTCTTGGTCAGCGTGACGAGAAGGCCGTTGTAGTTGGAGAAGCCTTTGTTGGTGAGGAAGCCATTGGCAGCAAACTGCGAGGGCATGGCGACGTTGTTGGGCAACAAGCCGAACGTGGCCAGGCCGAAGGGAATTCCGTCGCCGAGGTCACCGCGCGGCCCGTACTGACCGAGGGTCGCGGCCACCAGCGAGGTGCAGTTGGCAAAAGGAGGAGGCGTTTGGTTGGGCCCAAACAGGATTAAGGGCCAAGACGGCGAGGTGCAAGGGCCACCGGCGCTGTTGGGACTATTGGCTGCAGCGCCGACTACGTTCTCGATCCAAGGCTGGGGAGTGAGGGGCCCGCCTGCGCGCAACTGACCCGTGAGACCGGCAAATGCCTGGGAGAGGGTTTGCCCGGAGGCGTTATCCGGGAAGTTCAAGATCTGGGACGCATCCGCATCGGCGAGCAAGCGGCGGCCCATGCGGCCAACGTAGTTGATACTCAGGACCATGTGCCAGGGAAGTTCCTGCTGGACACCCGCATTCAGGGAGATCGAGTAGGGATCCTTCAGGCCGGGATCGATGTCAAAGCCCTCCTGGCCTTGCTGCAGACCGAAGGGGCCGAAGACTGGGTCGACAAAAGGAATGAATCCCGAGGGAGGAGCGGTGCCGGTGGGGGCAAGGCCCGGATCGTACGACAGGTTGGCGCCGAGACGCTGGCCCGGATTGCTGAGATCGCCGAGCTGGTTGGTGGCGGAGTTTTCGAAGAGGAACGACAACTGACTCTGAAGGTTATTGATCGCATTGATGACGGTGCGGTCATAGACGAGGGCTGCGCTGCCGTTGAAGACTGTTTTGTTCGAAAAGGATGGGTTGTAGGCGAAGGCGAAGCGGGGCGCAAAGTCGGTATATACCTGCTTATACGAAGAGGGAGCGTTGTTGGCCTTGCCGCCCAGAACCGCCTGGAAGTAGGGCAGTGTCTGGTTGAGGCTGCCGGTCGCATTCATCTGGATGCGATCGTTCATATAGGCATTGAAGGTCGACTGGGGCTGGGAGAGACCCTGTAGCTGATAGTTGGATTGCTTTCCGTGAACCTCATAGGGCACAGAGTTCGTCTGCCAACGCAGACCATAGCTGAGGGTGAGCTGCTTGGTCACCCTCCAGCTGTCGCCGACGTAAAGCTCTGTCTGGTAGTAGCGATAGGCGTAAGGGTTGCCGGCTCCGGGGGGCTGGGCAGCGCCTGTCTTGCCGTAATCGAAGTTGGTGGAGATCTCGCCGATGGCGCCGAGCGCGTCCGTATAGATCTGGTCGTAGTCGTTCAGCGCGACGTTATTAGGGCCCTGGTTGATGTCGGCGGGACGCAAGCCTGGGGAAAGACCTCCGCCCAACGTTGCGCCAATTGCGCCGGCTTCAACGAAGTTAAAGTTCGTGATGTTGTTGCTGTTGGTCTTGATGAACTTGAACAGGCCGCCCATGGTGAGGCTGTGACTGCCGATCTGCCAGTTGAAATCATCGCGTACGACAGGAATCGGTATGCGGCGTGACTGCGTGTTGTAGGTTCCGTACGGGTTCGCCAGGCCGGTGAAGCTGTACACGTTCGGCGAGGTGGTGAAATCTCCTGCGAGGAACGTCAGCTTGGAGATGTTATCGCCGTAGTAGAACTGATTGACCTTGTTGTTGCCTATGGTCCAGATGTCGCTGATTACATAACCGTAGCTGCGGTCGACTTCCGTCAGGCTGGCCGGATCGCCAGGAAACTGGGGAGCTCCCGTGCTGGTGGGGTAGACCTCATTGGTGCGATTGATGGTGAAGCGGCCGTAGATCTTGTTTTTCTGGGTCAGGTTGTAATCGACGCGCCCCACGTACGTGGTCTCGAAGTCGGGTTGCGGATAGGTGAAGCGCAAGCCCTCGGTGTTGACGCCGTCGCCCTGGGTGGGGTCGTTGGGCGCGGGGTAGCGCTTGGCGAGGAAGGCCAGCACATTGGGGTTGAAGCCGATACCGGACGGGTCGAACCCGGCAGCCTGCGCAGCATTGATGCTGCTGATGCAGGCTGGCTGGTTATTGAGACGGCTGGTGTCGCCGCAGCCTGGGCCATTGTTGATGTAGTTCAAGGTCGGGTTCGAGGAGTACAGGGCCGGGATGGGCACGATCGGCTCGACCGCGTTGGACTGGATGATGCGCGAATCGGCGAAATCGAAGAAGAAGAAGAGCTTGTCCCGGAGGATGGGGCCATCGATGTTGCCACCGAACTGGTTGCGGATCAGCGGCGTGCGCGGCAGGCCAACATTGTTGTTGAAGTAGGTATTGGAGGCCGTCGACGTGTCGCGGTGATATTCATTGATGTTGCCGTGGAACTGATTGGTGCCGTGCTTGGTGACCAGCTGGAACTGGCCGCCGCTGCCGGTGCCGAGGTTTGCATTCATACCTCCAACCGTGCCGGTAAACTGCTCGACCGAGTCGACGGGAGCGGTGGAAATGATGCCAAAGGTCGTACCGGCCGCGATGTCGTTCACGTCCAGACCGTCTAAGGTGACGCTGGTCTGGTCGGTGCGCGCCCCGGTGACAGAACCGGATTGCGTCGAATTCGTGCTGTCGAGCTGGGTGTTGACCACGCCAGCCTGAAGGTTGAACAGGGTGGTGACACCGGTGGTGCGATCCTGGACCGGCAAATGATTAAGTGACGCAACGTCCATGTTCGAGCCAACGGTCGCATCGGTCGTGTTGAGGGTCACTTCGGAGGTGGAGGTGACATTGACCTCGGTGGTTGCGCCTACCGAGAGCTTGGCATTCTGGGTGCGGGTGTCGCCAACGGCCAGGTAGATATCGTTGATCTCCACCACCGAGAAGCCGGGGTGGGTGATGGTCTCCTGATAGCCAGCGCCGGGGGGCACGTTCAGGAAGTGGTAGGTGCCCGACGAGTTCGTGGTCGCGGTGTACTTCTGGCCGGTCGCCTTATTGGTGAGCGTGACCGTGGCTCCGGGAACCGCGGCGTCGGTGGCGTCCGTAACGACGCCGGTCATGGAGGAGGAATCCTGGGCCTTGATGGCCGAGGGGGCCATGAGAACTCCTGTGAGGAGCGCGAGGAGGATCGCTACGTGGAACCTGGTAAAGCGGAAAATACGCATCAAACTTTCTCCAATTCGGACCTGTGGGGCGATTGCGTAAGTTGAGAGACCAAACCTTGTTGCGAAGGAATTCTCTACAATGCTGACTTTGTTGCAGGGAAAGGCGAAGCTTTCGGATGCAAGTGGTATGCCAAATTAGATGAATTTTCCGATCTTATTGATCCGCATCGGGATACGAGGCTTATTGGTACGAGGGCCTGTATGGCGGGGCGAATTTATCTATGATTAATAGAAAATGACCGACAGGAATTAACCGAAAATGGGTAGACAGGCTGACGGGCAGTCTTCCCAAGGACCGGGTGGCGGGGCGGTTTCGTGTCATTGTTTAAGGATGGCGCTGGATGGGTCGGGTGTTGACACGATTGTTGCGATCTCCACGCCGCCGGGGCGGGGCGGCATTGGGATTGTGCGGCTGTCCGGGCCGGAGGCGCTGGAGATTGCGGCGCGGCTGGTGACGCTGGAGCGGCCGCTGGAGCATGCCAGGGCGCGGCGGGTGAGGGTGGTGGATATAGAGGATAGGGAGAAGAGTATTGATGAGGCGGTGGTGACGGCGTTTCTCGGGCCGCGGTCGTATACCGGGGAGATGGTGGTGGAGATTGCGGCGCATGGGTCGCCGGTGGTGCTGGAGGCGATGGTGCGGGGGGCGCTGGCGGAGGGTGCTCGGATGGGGCTGGCGGTAAGGCTGGCGCGGCCGGGAGAGTTTACGCAGCGGGCGTTTCTGGCGGGGCGGATTGATCTGACGCAGGCCGAGGCGGTGGGGGATTTGATTGCCGCGCAGACTCTGGAGCAGGCCAGGGTGGCGGCGCAGCAGATGGGTGGGTCGATGGCGCGGAGGGTGACTCCGGCGAAGAGCGGGCTGCTGCACTTGATTGCGCTGCTGGAGGCGGGGATGGACTTTGCGTCGGGAGAGCTGGATGACGTGGAGATTGTGCCGCCGGCGGTGATTGCGGGGGCGATTGAGGGCGTGGAGCGGCCGCTGGCGGAGTTGGCGGCGAGCTTTCGGCGAGGGCAGTTGCTGCGCAATGGGGCGGCGATTGCTCTGATTGGGCCGCCGAATGCGGGCAAAAGCTCTCTGTTTAATAGGCTGCTGGAGCGCGAGCGGGCGATTGTGACGCCGCTGCCGGGGACGACACGGGATACGGTGGAGGAGTCGCTGGCGCTGGGCGGGATTCCGCTGCGGTTGATCGATACGGCGGGGCTGCGCGGGGGTCTCGACGAGGCTGGGATTGATGTGGCCGAGATGCAGGGGATTGCGCGCTCGCACGAGGCGCTTGCGGATGCGGACCTGGTGCTGCTGATCCATGATGCGACGCTGGCGGTGACGGTGGGGGAGTTGAGGCTGGAGGCTTCGCTGGCGGGGCGGCCGCATCTGGTTATCTATAACAAGGTGGACTTGCTGGTGGGTGAGGCCGAGCCGGTGGACGAGGTGGAGCTGGGCGGCGGGGCGGCGATCCGGACGAGCGCGTTGACCGGCGAGGGCTTGGGGGCGGTGCGCGAGGCGGTCCTGGCGCAGCTCGGGGCGGCAGGAGCGCTGGCGGAGAGTGGAGCGCTGAATAACCTTCGGCAGCAGGAGGCAGTGGGATCGACGCTGGCGGCGCTTGCAGCAGCGGCGGCGGCGAATGACGCGGGGCTGCCGCACGAGCTGATCCTGATGGACCTGCACCGCGCGTTGCAGGCACTGGACTCGTTAACCGGAGTAACAACGCCGGACGACATCCTGGCGCGAATTTTTTCTACCTTCTGCATCGGAAAGTAATTAGGCGTTCGGAGACGTTCTGTTGGGTTCGCTACGATTTTCGATTCTAAGAGAGGGTGACATTAGTACTTGAGTGGCTGGCTACTGCGCCTCTACGCAGTAGCGCATACACGGGCACACCACTTAGTACGATCAGGAGCCCGGGCCAGGTGGTCGCGGTGCGATAGGCGAATAGTATGACCAGAACGAAAGAAGCGCCGAAGATGTATAGCGCGGGCAGCCACGGATATCCCCAACAGCGATAGGGCCTCACGGCGTCCGGTCGAGTCCGGCGCAGGCGAAAGAGCCCTGCGACGGTGAGGATGTAAAAGATCAGCGCTGCAGAGATGACGTAGTCCAGCAGATTGCTGTAGAGATTGCCGTAGGTTTGCGTAGCGGCATCGTAGGTGCGCGGCAACACTAACAGGAGGGCCCAGATGCATTGCAATGCGAGTGCCCATCCCGGCACTTGCGCCGTGTTCAGTGTGCCGGCGCGGCGGAAGAATAATCCATCCTGCGCCATCGCATAGCAGGCACGACCACCTGCCAGCGTAAGCGCGTTCACCGTGCCAAAGGTCGACACCATGATCAGGCAGCCCATCGCAAGTTTGCCGATCCCCGGCAGCACCGTGTTGACCACCAGTGTGGCTACGCGATCATCCGCCGCTGTCTGGATGGAGTGCATAGGCAGTACCGCGAGATAGCAGAGGTTGCAGAGAAGATAGAGCAGAATCACCATCGAGGTGCCCAGCCCGAGCGCAAGCGGCAGGTTGCGCTGGGGATTGCGAACCTCGCCGGCAACAAAGGTGATGTCATGCCACGAGTCCGCGGAGAACAGCGAGCCTGTTTGCGAGACGCAAAGCGCAACGATCATGCCCACTCCAGTGGTTGCGCTCAGGGCGCCAATCATGGATACATTTTGCGGATGCCAGGCGGAAGCAAAATTTATTTGCAGCACCGATGGGTTGCGGAGAAAAGCATACGCGCCGAGCCCCAAGAGGAGCACCATCCCGATGAGCTTCGCGATGGTGAAGATGTTCTGCACCAGTTTGCCCCAGCGGACTCCGCCCACATTGATGCCACATGTGATGAGGATGACGAGCAGTGCCAGGCACTGCGTCGTCGAGAGCGAAACAGCGTAGCCGGGCAGGAGCCGAACTGGCGCGATGAGGTAGTGGGTCTCACTGATGGAGGGGAAGAGAACACCGCTAAAGCGCGCGAACGCGATGGCAACGGCCGCGATCGAACCTGTCTGGATGACCGTTAACAACGTCCATCCATAGAGAAAGCCCAGCAGTGGCGAGAAGGCTTCCCGCAGGTAGACATACATGCCGCCGGCGGTTGGCATCATGGCTGCAAGCTCACCGTAGCTGAGTGCCCCGAAGACTGTGAGAACCCCAGTGATGACCCACGCGACGAGCAGCCATCCCGCTGAGCCTACCTGCCGGGAGATCTCGGCGCTGACAATGAAAATGCCTGACCCGACCATGATGCCGGCCACGATCATCACCGAATCGAAGAGACCAAGCGCCTTGCGAAACTCGATCTCCGCCATCCGCTAGGCCACACCTTCGTTGCGGACGTACACCGAGTAACGCTCATCCATGATGAGGTTCAGCGGGACGAGGTTGTGAATGGGGCCTTGCCCCTTGCTGCGGAACTGCAGCGGGTAGCGATGCGAGCCCTCTACGCGCTCAAACCAGAGTGCGTCTGCGCCACTTTTCGTAGCCGCATCGTGCAACTTCACCGCGGGCAGTGGATAGCCGTCGTCGGACCCCCAGGGGCCGGAGTCACCATAGATCATTGAATTGGTCAGGCCTTCGGTTCCTTGCCGCACCGCGAGAACCAGGGGGCCATACATCGCGGCCTGCACCTGCTTGTCGTCCGGCGTCTGGTCGATATGCGGGGTCATCGGCATGTCGACCGTTATAACATCGCCGGCCTTCCAGGAATGATTCAGTGTGAAGTAGGACGAAGGCGTCGCGTCCACGGTTACTGGCTCGCCATTGATCGCGACGGTTACGCCCGCGGTTGCCCAGTAGGGTACGCGTACTTTGAGGGCTGTCGCCTTGGACGGTGCGGCATCCACCGTGAACGTGACACGCTCTTCATTGGGATACTTCGTGGTCTGGCGCAGTTGCAGGCCGCGCTCCTTCCAGTCGAGTTTGGATGGAATGAAGAGGTTGACGTAGACGGCGTCCGCATCATGGAAGTAGATGGAGTCGTTGAGCTTCGCGTACTCTTCGGAGCCTGTGCCGGTGCAGCACCAGAAGGCGTCGAATTGCGTGCCGAAGGTTTTGTAGAGGCCGGGCTTCAGCGACACGTAATACATCAGCATGCCATTGCGATCCTGCGTGCCGGCGCGCGCGTTCAGCAGCACACGCTCGTAGTAGTCGAAGTGTTTTGCGTCTGGCTCCTGTCCGAAGAGGTGCCGCGAAAGCTTCAGCATGTTGTAAGAGCAGCAACACTCTTCTGCGGCCGGTCCGAGCTGGGAGGCAATCGCGTCGGGCTTGTGCCACATCTCTCCATTGCTGGTGCCGCCGGTGCAGTACGCATGATGTTCGGTGACGATGCGGTAGAAGTTCTGCGCGATGGCAAGATACCGGGGATCGCCGGTAAGTTCGTAGCCGCGAATGGCGCCGATGACCTTGGGGATGTTGGTGTTTGCGTGATTGCCACCCAGCTGGTCTTCATTGGCCGCTAGAGGATCGAAGATCTTCTTGTGCTCGAAGCGATAGCCAAGGTCGCGATACTTTGCATTGCCCGTGATGGCGTAGAGATTAAAAGAGGCTTCGTTCATGCCGCCATGCTCGGTGAGGAGCACACGCTGCCATTGATCGTCGGCGATGGAACGGCTGTAGGTGTCCGCCCAGTCGGCCATTTTTAGAGCGATGGCCAGGGCCTGCTTGTTGCCGGTGTGCTCGTACATGTCGATCATGCCGGCGAGGATCTTGTGGTAGGTGTAGAAGGGTGCCCACACCTTTTCGTGGTTGCGCAGCTTGTCGTAAAAGGTAGCCGGATAGGCGCCAAGATAGCCATCCTTCGCCTGGCATTGTGCGAGGATCGTCACGAGGTCGTCAGCCTTCGCCTTGATCGGCTCATCGCCCGTGCTCGCATAGAGCAGAGCGCAGGACGAAAGATAGTGGCCGACGTAATGGCCGCGCAGCTCGCAATCCGGAGCCTCCCAGCCACCGAGGGGATCGGCGTCGCCGGTGGGAAGACCTGCAGTGACGCGGAAGTTATAGGCGAGGCGATCGTTTGGCAGCGAGTACAGATAGCTTCGATCCAGCTCCATCATGTCCTTCCAGAAGCTGGGCAGGAGGCGGACCTCGGTCATAGCAAACGGTTCGGCCTTCCACTGCACCTTGGCTACGGACGCGTGGGTCAAATTGGCGACGGCAGTATCGCTCGCATCCGCAGCGTGCTTTTGGCCTGCGCCGGCTTGAGCAGCCTCCGCGGATGGCGGCAGCAATGCCGCAGTACCAGCCGCCACTGCGCCGCCAAGAAAATGCCTACGTGTCAGTCTGAAATCCATCGGGAGAGCCCTCATCTATATAGCTTCATCGGGTACTCGTATCAAAAAGCAGCTTTACGAATACAATTTCGAATACATTACATTTACTTACTGGCGGCATCACTGTCAACTGCCGGGGCTGAGGTGGAGCAGACAATGGGCGCGCCGGCCGCTGGCGTCAGTGATTGCAGTTGGGTGGCGTCGACGGCCCCGGGCGCCAATGCCTCCCATTCCTGGACCGCGACAGCGGCATGGTGTCCGCCCTCACCCGACGCATCGAAGACTGCGCGCAGACACTGGGTGGTGACCGGGGCGAACGTGAGGTCCGCAAAGGAATGAGTGGAGGTTGGATAGCCGTCACGGGGGTTGATGGTGTGCCATTGGCCGCCGCTCCAGTACTCCAAGTGCCATGCAGCGGGCGGCGCAACCCCTTCGTTCGCGCCGGCTGGATGGTCGGCCCAGAACTGGATGCGCGACTCGTTGAGCGTAACGGGTTGGGCCCACGCGTATTCGATCCACTGCCCGGGCGGATTGTGCGGAATCCAGCTGGCCCACATGTCCGGCGGCAGCGGGTTTTCGCGCACGATGCCATCGTTGAGCGCCTTGATCCAATACTGCACCGGTACGGGTTCATTCGATGCGGTCGTTCGTGCGGCTGCTGCAAGATTGCGGCTGGGCGGTGACGCGGGTTGCGGTTCACGCGTGGGCTGGACTTTTCGAATGCGCGCAGGCGAGACGCTGTCGTCCCATTCCATGCGATCGATCGCGATGCTGCGCCGGAAGTGGCCGCCACCCTTCGCATCCGCCGTGTGATAGGCCAGGTACCACTGCCCCTTGTATTGGGCGACGCCAGGATGAGAAGTTGTCGACGAAACTACGTCGAGAATGACTCCACGATAGGTCCACGGGCCCAACGGCGTCGGCGCAGTGCCATACGCGATACACGCGTGATACACCGCCTGGGTGCAGGGCGAACGCGGTCCGGCTTGGTTATCGGCGTACAGCAGATAGTAGGTGTCCTTGCGACGGAAGATCCGCGACGCCTCGAAGAATCCGGTCAGGGTTGTGACGCTGAACTCCTGGCTCTTCGGCGTCACCATGTCGGCAGCGAGCTCAATGCCGCGCAGGCGGCCGAAGGTTCCCCAGTAGAGAACCACCCGGCCGTCGCGATCGACCAACACGGTTGGATCGATGTTCTGGATATCATTCGCTTCCGGCACAGACTGGGAGAGGATGGGTCCACTGGGATGCGCATCCTTCCAGGGCCCGAGCATGCTATTCGCAACCGCCACACCGATGGCAAAGGGATCGCGGTTTTTCGAATTCGCTTCCTCAACTGGAGCGTACAGGTAGAAGCGCTTATCCGCGCCCTGGACGATCTGCCCGGCGTACGCGCGGCCCGGCTTCGCCCAGGCAAAGACCTGTTCCGGCTTCAGGAAGTCCGGGTAAAGCATCCATTGTTTCGAAGTCACATCGGTGGTGGCGAAGAGTTCCCACTCGGGCATGATGAAGTCGTTCACCTCCGGTGGGGCAGTGTCGCGCCCAGTAAGGATATACAGTGTGTCCCCGACCACAATGGGTGCCGGATCGGCCGAATAGTATGAGCCGTCCGAGAGGATTGGGTTCCCGGCGCTGTGAACGGCAAGGGGTTTTGACTGCTGCGCTTCACCCTCGATGACCATGCTCAGCAGGGCAAAAAACACAGCGATGGCAGCGGACCCCTTCTTCATAAAATCGCCCTTCTGGTCCAAATAGCTTCTTTGCCTCGGTTCAATTTGACCATTTTCTGATACGTTATTGTATACATGAAACAGAGGATCCAAATGTACGCTCCTATTGCGGCCCGCAAAACGGGCCGCTCTTTTTCTCGTGTCGTGGGTCCGTCGGCGCTTGATCTTCGGCCGCTTTCTCTCCCGATCTGTGCGCTTCTGTTGTCGATGGGCTTCTCAACGGCGGCTCAAGGACAGGGTCCGCACGGCCCTCGCGTTCTGCCACCGGGTCCGATGCTCGACGGCGGTCGCATTGCGCTGAGCGCGTCGGATCTCAAGGTCGAACTGCTGCGATACTCAGGCACCGCCGCGTCGCTGACGCCCAATAGCCAGCCAACGCTCGACTACACCCCTGGCGATCTGCTGAAGGAACGCTCCGCTGATACCTTCTATCATCTTGGCGATCTCGACGTGCGCTATCGTTCCGCGGGATCTCTGGACTGGAAGGACATCTCGACGGCATTCAAGCGCAGCCCTGTGGTCGTGCTTGCGACGGACGCCACCCACTTCACCGGGGACGTCACGTCCAGCCTCCCCAGCGGCACACCGCTGAAGGTCGTTCGCACATGGTCTTCAGACAATGGAGCACTCGTGCTGCGGTTCACCCTGACCAACACCTCGACCGCAGCTGTCGAGATTGGCGGGCTCGGCATTCCCATGGTCTTCAACAACATCATGAATGGCCGCACGCTCGACCAGGCGTACCGTATTTGTTCTTTCTACGATCCGTACATCGGTGAAGATGCCGGCTATGTGCAGGTGTCGCGGCTAAGCGGCACCGGCCCCGTGCTGCTCGTCGTGCCCGATGGCCACACACCTTTTGAGGCGTGGAAGCCAATTCTCGACCATCGCAATCGTCAGACCGGCGAAGGCCTGCTCGACAACGATCCAACGCCGCGTGGCACCACGTTCGAAGGCTCGTTCGATTGGATGGTCCATACCAACGGCTATGCGGACAGCGAGTGGAAGGGCGTGCAGGAGTGGAATCCGGCGACGTCTGCGACCCTCGCGCCGGGCAAGAGCGTAACGTACGGCGTGCGCTTTCTGGTGGCGCCGGACCTGCGGCACATCGAGGCGACGCTCGCCGAAAACAAGCGCCCGGTCGCTGTCGGGATTCCTGGCTACATCCTGCCGCAAGACATCGACGCCAGGCTCTTCCTCCGCTACAACTCTTCCGTCCGATCCATCGTTAGCGAGCCTGCAGCCGCGGTTGACATCCACGACGACGGTAAGAACGCGCATGGACTGCATGCGTATACGTTACGTGGCAAACAGTGGGGTCGCTTCCGCCTCGTGATCACCTATGCGGACGGCACCGTGCAGAGCATTGGCTATCGCACCATCAAGCCGGAGACTGAAGCGGTCGCCGATATGGGTCAATTCCTCTTCCATCAACAGTGGTTCGATCAGGTAAATGATCCCTTCCACCGCGCGCCGTCGATCATCAGCTACGACGACGAGGCTGGGAAGCAGGTCACTCAGGACTCACGCGTCTGGATCGCCGGTCTAAGCGACGAAGCCGGCGCCGGGTCCTGGCTCGCCGCTTCGATGAAGGAGTATCTCGAGCCAGATCCTGAGGAGGTCGGCAAGCTCGAGCAGTTCGTCGACGGCGTTTTGTGGGGACATCTGCAGAACCGTGAAGGCGAACACAAGTACGGCGTGCACAAGAGTCTCTTCTTCTACCAGCCTGCGCTCGTACCCGGATTCACGTACGACCCGAAACTGAACTGGACCAGCTGGACGAGCTGGAATAAGGAAGGCGCGGATGATGTCGGCCGCTCCTACAACTATCCGCACGTCGTCGCCGCTTACTGGTCGCTGTATCGCACGGCGCGCAATACGCACGGGCTGGTCACTCAGCGTGATTGGCAGTGGTACCTGAATCAGGCGTACGAGACATCGCTGGCGATGTGCTCCGAGGCACCGTACTACACGCGCTTCGGCCAGATGGAAGGCACTGTGTTCGTACGTGTGCTCGATGATCTCAAGGCAGAGGGTTGGACTGAAAAGGCTGACAAGCTCGAAGCCGTCATGCGCGCACGGGCGGATGTCTGGAAGACGGAAGCGTATCCGTTCGGGAGCGAAATGCCGTGGGACTCGACGGGTCAGGAAGAAGTCTACGATTGGACGCGCTACTTTCATGACGATGCCAAGGCCGAGGTTACGCTCAACGCCATCCTCGCCTACGATCCCACGATTCCAAGCTGGGGCTACAACGGAAGCGCGCGCCGTTATTGGGATTTCATCTATGGAGGTGATCCCAAGTATTCCCGTATTGAGCGGCAACTCCATCACTACGGCTCCGGCATCAACGCGATTCCGCTGCTCGCCGAATACCGTCTGCATCCGGACGACCTCTACTTGTTGCGCGTGGGCTACGGCGGCGTGATGGGTCCGCTCGGAAACATTGACGAGAAGGGTTTCGCTTCCGCAGCTTTTCACTCCTTCCCCGATCGCATGAAGTATGACCCCTACACCGGCGACTACGGCCCCAACTTTTTTGGCCACGCGATAAATACCGGCACGTTTGTCACGCATGACGACGCTATGGGTTGGCTTTGCTTTGGCGGCAATGTTGAGGAGCGTCACGGCATCGTCCGCACTACCGTGCTCGACAGTGCGCGCGATCGCCTCTTCCTCGCGCCCCTCGGATTGTGGGTCACGCTTGACGCGGGCAAGATCGTTTGGGCGGACTTCGACACGTACGAGCACACCGTCACCCTGCATCTCGCCCCAGCGAGCAGCTACGTATCCACCGCTCGATTGCGTCTCACGCAAACAGAGCCGAAACCTGGCGCCCCAGTTTGGGTAATCGCCTCGCATCCTGCGGTGGACGCAGGGGATAATGTGATTCCGCTCAGTACCGGCGAGACAACGGTGAAGTTACAACGATCCAAGATGTAATCATGTAGCGCAGCCAAACAACAAAGGCCGGCGAACGAATCGCCGGCCTTTGTTGTCGAATTGCCTTTATCGAAGAGAGATGCGCAACATCACGACACCATGCTTCGGCACAGTCGCGAGGAACGAGTCGCCGTCCATTGCCGCCTCGGCATGCTTCCACAGGTCACGTACTTGCAACCCTCGTCCGTTGAAGCGCTCAGGCAAACTGCTGCGAAGAAACTTGCCTGGCGCGTCTTCGTCTCCGCGGTTGAAGATTCCCACGGCAACGGAACCGTCATGAAGGGGCCGCATCAGCACCTCGACATCGCCGTCATGCGAGATATCCGTTACTGGCTGAAACTGCGGATCCTGATCGATCGCAATGACTTCTGTGTTCATTAGGATGCTCTTCGTCTCGTCGGTCATAGTGCGTAGATCGTTTCCCGCGATCAGCGGTGCAGCCAGGAGCGACCACAGGCTCATGTGAGTGCGATATTCATCAGCGGTCATGCCGCCGTTGCCAATTTCGAGCATGTCAGGATCGTTCCAGTGTCCTGGCTTTGCGTAGCTCGCGATCTTGATCTGGCTGAAGCCGATTCGGTCCATCGACTCCCACTTGTCTTCAATGTCACCGGTCGTGCGCCAAAGGTTGCCGCCGCTCTGCTCGCCCCAGCCCGTCCACACCTTCGCGCGCCCATATTCGCATAGGCTGTACACGATCGGCCGATGCGTCGACTGCAGCGCGTCGCCCATCTCCTGATAGATCGCCTGTAGCGTCGGTGCGTCATCCTTGTACACATCGAGATCGGTACATAGGTCGTATTTCAGATAGTCGATACCCCACGCCGCGTAGGTCGCGGCATCCTGTGGCACGTGGGCAAAGCTGCCCTCGTAGTATGCACAGGTCTTCGGACCGGGGCTCGAATAGATTCCTATCTTCAAACCCCTGGAATGAACGTAGTCTGCAAGCGCTTTCATATCGGGGAACTTCTTGTTTGGCACGATATTGCCGGCGGCATCACGCCCCAGCTCCCATGTGTCATCAATGTTGATGTAGGTGTAGCCAACCTTGCTCATGCCGCTCGACACCATCGCATCCGCCATCGCGCGCACGGAAGCATCGTCAACCTTTTCGGCGAATTTATTCCAGCTATTCCAGCCCATCGGCGGCGTGCGCACCAGACCGTTGTCGGGCACATCGTGCAGCGCAGGCAGTCGTAAAGGCTTCGGCGGCTGCGTCGCTTCCTCCGTCACCTGCCTGGCAACTCCTTGCGCGACAGTTTCACCATCGCGCTTGGTGAGCGTCAGCTTGCCGTGTGACAACTTACCATCAAAAACGATAGTCCGCTGTTCCCATCGCGGCGCCGTTGCAGGTGGCTGCGTGGCAAAGTGGATTGTGCCGTGGTCCAGCGTGCCACTGAGAGGCACCGTATGGTGCCAGCGAATCAGTTCACCGGTGACCGCCGTGCCCTCCTGGTGAAGTTGAAAGAAAGTATCGAGAATCGTTCCGTCGCCACTGGGATTGGGCGTCTTCAGACCCCAGTACCCGTTCAGTTGAGACTGCGCCGCAGCAGCTGGGTAACTGCTCATCGCCAAGCAGCTGAGAAACATCGTTGCTACAACGCTCTTACGATCGATGAAACGTCCCATCTCACCTCACAATAAACTTGAAGAGCAGCGAAACTTGGGAAGCCCGCGCGGTTCGCAGCGCGGGCCTCAGTTCTTGTGCGCTACGCCCCTGCGAACTCCGCGATAGGTCTCTCGGCAATGGCAGGGCGGGTGGCCTTAGCCTTTTCGAACACAGCCTGCGCGGCCGCGAGATCCTCCCCCTGCAGCTCCAGTCGCGGCGCACGCACACGCGCCGCGCCGACACCTGCCTCTTGCTGCACCCATTTGATCAATTGCACAAACTTCGGAACGGTGTCCAGGCGAAGCAGCGGCAGGAACCAACGGTATAACGCGAACGCCTCTTCCCGCTTGCCCGCCTTTGCGAGTTCGAACAATTTCACTGACTCCGCTGGGTAAGCGTTCACCAAACCCGCAACCCAGCCCACGGCACCGACGCCCAGCGCTTCAACAATGACATCATCCACGCCGACAAAGATGCTGAGCTTGTCGCCAAGGAGAGCGCGAATGGCGGCTACACGCCGAACGTCCGTGCTCGACTCTTTCACCGCCTTCAGGTGCTGGTGCTCACCCGCGAGCTCCGCAATCTGCTCCGGCAGGAAGTCCGTTTTGTAGGCAATCGGGTTGTTGTATAGCATGCAGCCGAGGTTGGTTGCGCGCAGAATGGCAGTGATATGGGCCTTCATCTCAAACCAATCCGACGTGTAGACATAGGGCGGCAGCACCATCAGGCCGGAGCATCCAAGATCTTCCGCCTCCTTCGCGAGCACCACAGCGCTCTCAGTGGAGAGGGCGGAGATCGACGCAACGACAGGGAGCTTGCCCGCGACACGCACGGCTGTCTTAAGGACCGCGATCTTCTCGTCGTGTTGAAGCGTCGCACCTTCGCCGAGAGAACCGAGCATGATGAGCCCTACGCAGCCATTTCCTAGCTGCCATGCTGCATGTTGCGCCAAGAACGCGTGGTCGACCTTCATCTCAGGGGTGAAGGGTGTTGTCATTGCAGGCATTACGCCAGACCAGTTCATACTCTCTCCTCAGGGTTCTAAAGTTTCTCAATTTGAGTAAAGGCAACGCTCGGAATGGGCTCTGGCGCCGAGCCAAGCGCGCTCAATGGGACGGGATACAGCGGCTGGCGAACGGATGCAGGCTTGCACCCTAGAAGGAAATCGATGGCTGGACCGCAAACCCGTCCCTGGCAAGGGCCCATGCCACAGCGCGTCTGCAGCTTGATCTCTGACCATCCGGTGTGCCCCCGGAGGCTCGCGAAGGGTACATCCTCGCAGCGACAGACAATCGTGTCCTGCTTTGCAAGCGAGCGTAGTTCCTCACGCAAGACGAAGGCGCGCTCCATCCTCTTGGCAAAGGCGCACTCCTTCAGCACACGGCCATGCAACGCCGCCGTACTCTTCGCTGCGGACGCAAGACCAGCAACTTCTCCCTGCGCCAGCGCTGCATCGAGCCCTGCAATGCCAGTTGGCTCGCCTACACAGAAGACGTTAGGAATCGAGGTGCGCTGCTGTTCATCTACCTGTACAAAGCTGCCTTCGAAGGCGCAGCCGAGCAATTCTGCGATCTCGGTATTCGGCACGAGGTGATATCCGCACGCGAGCAGATCACAACGCTCCGTCCATGTGCGATTGCCATCGGTCAAGCGCACTGCAGAGAGGGTCTGACCATCTGATGCAAGCGCCTCCACCACCCAACAACCGGTGCGATATCGCGTCGAGCGCAAAGTCGAACGGTAGCGCATTCCCTGCACCAACTTCGCAGGCTGACGCCACAACGATGCGGTGAAGGTGGCGAGCTTCGAGAATGCCGCTTGTTCGGCAACTGTACTGACGGTTGCGCCGTCGTGTGCGAGGTGCGCTGCAACAGCCAGTAGCAGTGGCCCTGTACCGGCAACGACGACGCGCTTGCCTGCAACCGGATATCCTGCGCGCACCAGCGCCTGGAGGCCGCCCGCGCCAAAGACACCCGGCAGCGTCCACCCAGGGAATGGCAGAAAACGTTCGCGTGCACCGGTTGCGAGGATCAATTGCCCGTATTGAATCCGCTCCACTTCACTGTTCGCCGGGTTCTCTCGCAAAGCATCAACGAAACCATCCGCAGATGAGCTAAAGACGGTACGTCCCGCAAGCAGCTGCGCGCCGGAACGACGGAGCCGCTCGAGGGCGCGCTGTTTCATCGAGTCTTTCTCACGCACCGGAGATGGCTTGGCTGACGAGGCCTCACGCCATATCTGCCCGCCCGGCTTGCGATTGTCGTCCAGCACGATCACCTTGCGGCCGTGCTCTGCTGCTGCTGCTGCTGCTGCAATACCCGCCGGTCCGGCGCCGATCACCAGAACTTCCGTGACGATCGCCGCGCTCATCGGTTCGTCTCCACCGTTATGCCGTCCTCGCATACGAGCTGGCAGGTTCGCTGATGCTGTACTCCATTCACGACTGCTCGGCACTCGAAGCAGATTCCCATTCCGCAAAGTGCAGTGCGCGGCTCGCCTGTAACGGAGATGCGCGATGGCTGCCCTGCAAGCAGTAGTGCTGCCGCCACAGACGTGCCGCGCGCGACCTCGAACGTCTTGCCGTTGATCTGCACGGTAACGCCTTGCGAAGAAAGTGTCTCAGGCACAGGCCATACTCTCCTGCTGCTTCAGCCGCGCGGGAAGGTACGGCGTCGCATCGATTGCAGTCTTCTGATCTGTCATGACAGCCACCAGCAGACGTGCAGCGCCGGGTGCGTTGGTGATACCAAGTCCCTCGAAGCCAGCTGCAAGCCATAGCGTCGAGTCGTCCGACAAGCCCGTTGCGCGTCCGATGAGCGGCAACTTGTCTGGCGTCGCGGCGCGAAAACCCGTCCATGCGCGCAGCGCGGACAGGTCGCCGAGACCCGGCATGTACTCCCTTGCACGATCCAGCATGCGGCTCAAAATTGCAGGCTCTATCTCAGGAGATGCGCTGCCGTATTGCCGCGAAGAGCCAATGAGTAGTTGCCCGGTTTGCCGCGGCTGAACGTTGAATGCAACGGAATCATCCGTGAATTTGTGCGCGCTGTTCAGGTAACCAAGCTCCACGAGCTGGTGCCGCAAAAAGCCTGGATAACGGTCCGTGATGACCAGGTGTCCCTTGCGTTCCTGGATAGGTAGCGCAGGCAACAGTTTGCAGTCTGCACCGATGGCCAGCACAATGCGCTCGGAGTTCAGCACCGTGCCGTCGCTCAGGCAAACTTCGCCGTTTCCTGCGGCGGTTGCGCGCAGCGGAAAAAGCTTTGCACCCAGCCGCGTCGCCTCATCGAGAAAATACGCAGCAGCAGCAGGTGGGTAGATAACACCATCGTCCGGAACCAGCAGGCCACCGGCAAGGCCGCTGCGCAGATTTGGCTCAGCCTGCGCAAGCTCCGCTGCAGACAGCATGCGGGCCTCGATCCCAAGGCTTACATACATCTCGCACTTCGCGTGTGCGTCGGCGATCTCTTCCGTGTCCGCTGCAATCCAGATGGTACCGCAGCGCTCATACTCTGCGGACTTCGGCGAATGGGTCGCGAGGTGATGCCACAACGATCGCGAGTATGCTGTGAGAGCGAGCTGCGCAGGCGAATCGTCCATCACGACGAGATGACCCATACCGGCTGCGGTCGCGCTACCTGAAAGGCCGTCGCCAGTAACGATACCGACGCGCCATCCCAGCAAGGCACACTCCCGCGCCACGGCACTGCCGACGATGCCTGCACCCACAACGAGAACGTCGAACGCCTTCATGTCAGAACTTTATTCCTGCGGCAAATGGGTCGTCGTCGTCAAACAGCAGCCTTGATTCGCCAGTCACCCAGGCACGACCGCGAATACTCGCGTTCACCTCACCGTCGTGGCCCTCGCGGATCGAGCCTTCGAAGACGGTTCCGAGAATGCCTTCCTGCTTCCACGGCGTATCCGGCGGCAGTTTGCCTTCTTCGTACAGACAGGCCATCTTGGCGCTGGTTCCGGTCCCGCACGGTGAGCGATCGAACGAAGCCCCTGGACAAAGTACGAAGTTCCGCGAGGAATTGGCGGTGTCGTGTGGTGCGGAAAAAAACTCGACGTGGTCGATGTACGCACCGTCCGCGCCCGTAACGCCATTCTCCTGCAAGGCGGTGCGGATGGCCGTCGCGGTCGCAATCAACTCCGGGCGGTTCGTCAGCGTTAGATCGCAGGGCGGCTCGCTCACCAGAAAGAACCAGTTACCCCCCCACGCGATATCACCCGTAAACCTTCCATAACCCGGCACATCGACCGGAACCTGCGATCGGTAACGATAGCTCGGCACATTTTCTACCGTCACCGTCTTGTCTTCGTGCAACGTCGCCTGCACAATGCCCACAGGGGTCTCGATTGCATGCACGCCCGCGTTTGCTTTGCCCAGATGGGCCAAGGTCGTCAAGACGCCGATGGTTCCGTGCCCGCACATGCCGAGATACCCTACATCATTGAAAAAAATTACGGCCGCCGTGGATTCCGGCTGTACTGGCTCGAGCAGGAGCGCTCCCACTACCACTTCGGAGCCGCGCGGCTCGCAGACGATGGCCGAGCGAAAATCATCAAACTCCGCGCGGAACCGCTGCAGACGCTCCGCAATCGGGCCTTTGCCGAGATCCGGACCACCCGACATAACCACCCGGGTTGGCTCGCCCTGGGTGTGCGAGTCGATGACATGAATCGGTGACCTGAAGGACATGAGCAATAATACCTCATTGTCGACGATTTTGAATACATTCTTGATTCACAAAAAATGACCGTCTTGAAATGAAAAAGCGGTACATTAAGGCTGGAGCACATAACCCATTGCAAGTAACGTCTGAAACTACCATGAAGCGACGGGCAGCTGCGGCGGCTGCCAATCCAAAGGCAAAAGCGGAGCACGGCACCAGTCTACTGACCGCCTTCCGCGAGATTCGTGAATTAATCGTGCACGGCAAACTTTCCCCCGGCACCTGGATCCTGGAAGCGGAGCTTGCGGAGCGTCTGAATATGAGCCGCACCCCCGTACGCGGCGCCATCCATTGGCTGCAGCGTGAGGGCTACATTCTCGAGCATCGCAATGCCAAGAAGTCGCGCATGATCGTTGCGCCGCTTACGCAGGAAGACTCGAACGAGCTGTACCTCATCATTGGCCGTCTCGAAGGCATTGCCGGACGCGGCATCGCAACGCTACCCACCGCGGAACGGAAGGAAATTGCCGCCGAGCTGCAGGAACTCAATGATCGGCTCGAGGTCATCTCCAAGGACCGCGACGGCAACCCCGGTGAGATCTTCGAGAATGACCGCTCGTTTCATCGCCTCATTATCAAGTATGGTGCCGGCGCCCGCATGACGACCCTGCACAAGGCGATCGAGCCGCAGACGGAGCGCTATTGGCGGCTCTACGCAAGTTCCATCATCAAGGACCTGCATCTTTCTGTTGCCGAGCACGAAGAAGTCATTCGCGCCATCCTGGCGGGCGATCCGGACCGCGTCGAATCCGGGCTGCAGACGAACTGGGAGAAGGGCTCGGAACGCCTCGGCCGCGTCATCCAGATCTTCGGGGAGCGCGGCAGTTGGTAAGGATTCGCGCGTGCTGGGTAGAAACTCATAGGGCATTCGCACCCGCGAATGCCCTTGACCTTTGCCCTCGCGAGCCGGCTCAATCCCGCGGCGGCTTTTCCTTTGTTAAGGACACCTTGTTCCAGTCCGGGGGCTCGACGCCCAGCAGGTTGTGCACGAAGTAATCGTCTCGATCGTGCTCATCCGACAAGATGCCGACGCCGTGATTTTGCCCTGGTATATAGAGCATGTCGAAATGCTTGTGAGCCTTCACAAACGCGTTCACTACCTGAAGTGACGAAGCCGGATCGACGTTCGTATCCATCTCGCCGATCACCAGTAATACCTTCCCCTGGAGCCGATACGCGTTGTCTACGTTCGACGAGGCGGCATACTGAGGACCGATCGGCCAGCTCATCCATTGCTCGTTCCACCACATCTTGTCCATGCGGTTGTCGTGGCATCCGCTGTTGCTTACGGCGACCTTGTAGAACTCCGGATGAAACAGCAGTGCGCCCAGGGCACTCTGACCGCCGGCCGACGTGCCGAAGATGCCCACCCGCGAAATGTCATAGTACGGATACTTCGCCGCCGCCGCCTTGTGCCACAGGATGCGGTCCGGAAAGCCGGCGTCGGCAAGATCCTTGAAGGCCACATCGTGGAACGCCTTCGACCGGTTGCTCGTACCCATTCCGTCGATGTGCACCACGATGAACCCAAGCTCAGCCAGCGACTGGTCCGGCGCCAGCGGGCTAAAGGTCTTCGGCACGAAGGAGCCCTGGGGACCAGCGTAAATATTCTCGATCACCGGATACTTCTTCTTCGGGTCCAAGTGCAGCGGCCGCGTGATCGTGCCCCAGATCTCGGACTTGCCATCGCGCCCCTTGGCGACAAAGACTTCCGGAAAGCGGAAGCCAGCCGCCAGCAACGCCGTCGTATCGCCCTTGTCCAGATCGAGCACGACCTTCTGGTCCGACACGCGGCGCAACTGAGCGACAGGCGCGAGATCCACGCGCTGCCATCTATCCACGTAGAAGGTCCGATCGTGCGAGAAGCTTACTGTGTGCATGCCATCGGCGTCCGTGATCCGCGTCAGTCCCGAGCCATCGAAGTTGATGCGGTAATACTGCGTAAAGTAGGGGTCCTGGCCAGGAATGCTGCCACCGGCTTCAAACCAGACCTGCCGGTTCTTGTCGTCGACATAATCGACGTTGCGCACCAGCCACTCTCCCTTCGTGATCTGGTTCTTCACCTGTCCCGTCGCACCATCGTAGAGATAGAGGTGCTCCCAGCCATCGCGTTCGGATGCCCAGATGATCTCCTTGCCATCGTCCACATCATGCCGATACTTCCGCCCCGCCGAAAGCCCCGGCCCGAGATCGCTGTAATAGAAGAACGTCTTCGTCGTCTCCGCAATGAGCGCTCGCGCAGTGCCCGTCTGCGCGCTGACCTCGATCACGGTGTACGCCTGGTGCCCGCGCTGGTTGTACTCGAACGTGAACCCGCGGCTGTCTTTCCACCATACCGGCTCGGTCAGATCGAATGGATTCGGGAAGAGGCGGTTGTCGATCGGCGTCGCGTGCTTGGCCGCAACGTCAAACAGCACCGGCGACGCGATGTCGACCGGATCTCCCGGCTTGGCGTAATGCACCGTAGTCGTCTTCGGCTGAAGCTGGTCTGCGGGCGAGGACTCGACATAGGTGACCAGGCGATCGAAGCCCGGACGCACCTGGTACGCAACCAGCTTCTTCGAGTCAGGCGACCACGCCAGCGTCTCGAAGGTGTACGCATTGTTCTCGGTGCCGTCGAAGCTGATGGGGTATGCCGGCGCCTCCCCCTTCGGTTTGATGAAGACGTTGAAGTTCTGAATGAACGCCTCGTTCTGGCCATCGAAGGATCCGCATACCTCATGCGCCGGCGGTGGAGTCTGCCCCAGAATGTCCGACCCTACTCCAGGGTGATCGTCAGGGTGAGGTGCGGACTCCGATGCATCCGCATCCGGCTTCTTCGCGCAAGGCTTCTGCCTCCGCCCCTCTTCGCTGCCAGAATCATCGTCGCCGTCAGCTTGCGGTGCAGGCGGGCGGTAGGCAAGGCCATCCACCGGATCGCCCCCGTTGTTCTCCGTCGCGACTTCAGGGCTTAACCCGGCAGGAGCCTCCGGTCCGTACTCGCGGTCCCAGCGATCGTGCTTTGGAATCGGTCCACCCTTCGCGCAGGTATAGTCCGAAAGCTTGCACGTGTAGAGCACACCCTTTACGCCGAACTCGATCGACTGCTCGTTATCTTTGAACGTTAGCGGCGCGGTCTGACCCCTGGCTTCGGCATGCGACCTGCTTCCGGGAGGACGAGGCAACGGCGCGAAGGGCAGCGTCAGCGCCGTATACGCATGCCCCGTCACGGCGGACACCGCCACTGCGAGCTTTACCTGGTCAAACGCAGGCTTCTTCGTGACCGCATCGGCATCCACCAGCACAAACTCATTGCCGCCCTTCACCGACCTTGCATACCAAACGCGGTGTTCGTCGCCAATCCAGTGCGCGGGTCCCGGTACGTTCACCACAAGATCCGAAGCTTTCGCACTCAGATCGTGAGCGCGCTGATAGTCGGCCAGCGTGCCTTGTGCGCGCAGCAATGGAGACGAAAGCATGCAGAACGAGATAGTCAGAAGCGAACCGAAGGAGAAGATCTTCATGCGACAGACGGCTCCGAGCAGAAGAAATGATGACTGAGAAAGTATACACATACAAATTTGTATACAATTCAAGATTCTTACGGTATAACGTTCCAATCTATGGCTTGATTCGATCGCCCAAGATAACTTAGGCCTTCGCGCCCCCCATTTCCCAACAGTGAGGCTACCAATGCGGATTACTTGTCGTGCCAGCCGAATGCTCTCGATTCTGGCAATCGGCTCCAGCCTGTTTTGCCAGGCGAGCCCCGCAAAGGAAACCGCGCATAAGACCGCTGATACCTCTCAGGCCCGCATGCCGCCCATCATCGAGATATTCAGTGCGGACGAGACGTCCCTGGAGCGCGTGTATCCGTTGCGTCTTTCGCCGGCACGCACGGCTCGGTTTGAGCGGTTCTATCACGACGAACTCACCCGTCTGACGACCATCGATTTTGACGCACTCTCGCAGCCAGACAAGGTGGACTACCTGTTGCTCAAGAGCCAGCTCACCTCCAACCTTCACCAGATGGCGATTCAACAGCACCAACTGGAGGAGATGCAGCCGCTGCTCCCTTTCGCCTCCACCATCGAGGAACTGCTCGACAAGCAGCGCCTGATGCAGCGGCCCGATGCGGAACATGATGCGGAATTACTGAACGCGATGGTGAAGCAGATCGAGGCGACACGCAAACAGCTCGATCCTGACTCCGGGGTTGGGCATTCCTCCGGTGACAAAAGCGCCGTGGAGAAATCCACCCTCCGTCCGAAGATCGATCCGGTCGTTGCCAACCGTGCCGTCCAGGCCACCCGGCAACTCAGCCGCGCACTCAATAACTGGTTCGGCCAGTACAACGGCTATGATCCCAACTTCACGTGGTGGGACGCGCTGCCCTATAAGAACGCAAGCAAAGCGCTCGACGACTATAGCGACTTTCTCAAAGAAAAACTGATCGGCATCAAGCCCGACGATAAGACAACCATCATCGGTGACCCTGCCGGTCGCCAGGCTTTGTTGAACGAGCTAGCCGACAACCTGATCCCCTACACGCCGGAAGAGCTCATCGCCATCGCGCAAACCGAGTACGACTGGAGCATGAAGGAGATGCTCAAGGCCTCCCACGAAATGGGGTATGGCAATGACTGGCACGCGGCTGTCGAGAAGGTGAAGCAGATGCACGTGCCCCCCGGCGAGCAGCCGGAGCTCATTCGCAAGTTCGTCCTCGAAGGCAGCGACTTTGTGAAGAAGAATGACCTCGTCACCGTGCCGCCGCTGGCCGACGAGACATGGACGATGGTGATGATGACGCCACAGCGCCAACTGGTCAATCCCTTCTTCACCGGCGGCGATGAGATCAGCGTCTCTTACCCTACCGACACGATGACCTATGATCAGCGCGAGATGAGCATGCGTGGCAACAACATTCCCTTTGCCCGCGCAACGGCGTTCCACGAGATGATCCCCGGGCACTTTCTACAGTTCTACATGAACGCGCGCTATCGTCCGTATCGCCAGCGGTTCGACACGCCTTTCTGGGGTGAAGGCAACGCCTTCTGGTGGGAGATGCTGTTCTATGAAAAGGGCTTCGACAGGACACCCGAGGAGCGCATCGGCGCGCTGGTCTGGCGCATGCATCGCTCCGCGCGCGTCATCTTTACGATGAACTTCCATCTTGGCAAGTGGACACCACAGCAGTGCGTGCAATATCTCATCGACAACGTTGGCTTCGATTCCGAAAACGATCTGGCCGAGGTGCGTCGTTCGTTCGATGGCTCGGTTGGTCCGCTGTATCAGTGTGCTTATCTCATGGGCGCGTTGCAGTTTCGTCAGCTTCACCATGAGCTCGTGGATTCTCATAAGATGACTGACCGGCAGTTCCACGACGCCATCCTGCAGGATGGCCCGATGCCCATCGAGTTGTTGCGAGCCGACATGGAAGGCGTCAAGCTGACCGCGGACTTCCAGCCGTCGTGGAAGTTCTATGGAGATCATCCGGCACATCCGTAACGCACCCGCGCGAAGAGGGCACGGCGAAGGGAGATCGCAAGATGGACAGGCGCGACTTTATCAAGAGCCTCACGGCGAGCACTGCTGCGCTTCACACCCTTACTGCGCACGGTGGCTTAATTGAGCCGATGCAGTCGATCACCGGCATCACTCCTGCGGCGACGGCGCCGGTCGAAGGCCACACCAAACTTTCCGCCTTCACCCGCGATGAACTGATGTGGACGGTCTATGAAGATTTGCGCAAGAGAGACGGCGTTCTTACCTTTGTCTGCTCGAATGGCACGGCCCGCGTGTTGCGCAAGACCGCCGAGCCGACCTTCGCAGACGATGGCCCGCAGCATCTTGGCCTCGATCTGAAGGACATCGGTATGGCGGATGCAGACCTGCTCGCGGATAAGTTACTCGCTCATGGCGATCCGCGCGAGGAGGAGGTGCGGCGCGCTGCCCCGCCCATGAACGCAGACCACAGCGACGAGCATGATCGAAACTTTCGGCCCGGCTGGAACACGTTTGTCGGCACACGCGAGTGCAGCGACACGATGCCTGTCTTCCCTGCGGGCAACACGCGCACCTATCATCCACAGCAGCACTTCAAAGAGCTCACCCTGCAGAAGGCGAGTCAGCGTCACGAAGGCCTCGTCGGTGGCTGGATGCCTGCTGTTCGTAAGGTGATTCCCGGCGAGGATGGCGGATACTTCGAGGTCGTTGTCTTTGGCGACGCCCTTGCGCGGGACCGCTTCATTGTGCAGACATGGCATCGCACTGCGCATATACGTGACGGCGTGATCGTGGCGGTACATTACGGGTACAGCTATCCCTCGTATACGCGTCGCCGCCAGGAGCCCAGGCCCGAAGAGTTCTACCGCGGCCTGCTTGACTTCGCAGAATATTGGGAACGGCAGACGTACGATCTCGCGGCCATCACGCTGCCCGACACAAGCTGGACGGATATGGTTCGATACGCCTTCGTGAAGGAGCAGATGGTGCGCCCCGGAGGCGTATATCCCAAATACGGCGCCGTTGACCGTGACTACTACGGCTCGGAGTATGACGGCTTCCAGGACATCTTTACGATGTCCCTCTACGCGAATCTCGAGTGCGGCCGCTTCGCGCAGGCTCATGACGTCTTCGACAACTACTTCACAGCATTTACCGACAGGTTGGGCATGATCAACATGCGCGGCCCGGAGACGGCACAGTTCGGTCTCGCTCTCTTCCTTGTCGCCCGCTTTGCACAGCTCACTGGCGATACTGCGCTGCTGCTGCGCCACCGCGAGAAAATCGAAGCCACTGCGCAGTTGCTCGCTGAGCTGCACGACGAAAGCCTGGCGCTGCCCGCGACGGATCCGGGGCGCGGCCTCCTGCACGGCTGGTGCGAATCGGATTCCTGCTTGATGCCGAACCCGGCGGTGTGGAATAGGCCCTACTTCGCCAACAGTGCGTTTGCCATACGGGGTTGGCGTTCGATCGCAACGACCTGGAAGAAACTGCCTGGCTCCACACCGCTCATCGAAGACCTGACCCGCCGCAGCGAACGGCTGCAGGCCACCCTCCTCGCGAGCGTCCAGGCCAACACGTGGCGCGACCGCACCCCGGCATACGTCACCCCCCTGCCTGGCGTCAAACTGACCTTCCGCGAGTCCCTCAAACAGGAACATCCCAGCGAACAAGGCTGGGTGCATCGCTGCTACACCGAGCTTCTGCACGCCGACGTACTGCCGCCCGCGGAGGCAAACGCGGTCATCGATTGCATGCGTGCGTATGGCGCAACAACTCTCGGCGTCGTTGCGAACGTAGAGCCAGCCAACCCCCACGGACGCGACATCCTCGGCTTCATCTCTTACGGTTACGCCCATACCCTGCTGCAATTGAATCGCGTCGAGGAGTACATCCTCTTTCTCTATGCGCATCGTTATCACGATCATTCGCGTGGCAGTTGGACTGCCGGTGAGGTCTCAGGAATCACCGGCGGTGGCGCGCTCTTCTGCATTCCCGCGCAGCAGACGATCCCCCTGCTCGTGCGCTGGATGCTTGTATTTGAGGAGTTCGATGAAGATCGCCTACACTTCGGTCGCGCCATCCCTCGCGACTGGATCGCGACCCATCAACCAATCGAGATTATTGGCGCACCTACTCGTTGGGGACGTGTGGATTATCGCCTGGAACGCCGTGACGCGACAACCCTCGTTGCGACGATCACGTTTGCACAACCTGGCGATCTGCCGGAGTACCTCCACATCACCTTCCGCACGGAACGTGATCGCGAGCTTCGCAGCGTAACGATCAATGGCGGTCCCGCGAAGTTCGAAGGGCCGCATCAGGACGCGGTGATTGTGCAACCTCGCGGCCGGCGAAGCTTTGTAGCCATCGCCCAGCTAGCCTAGTGCGGTTGCACACAAGATCGGGCGGCCATCCATCCGGCTCGCCGAAAAAGGAAGAGATGAAACAAGCCGCCTGCTGATCACAGGCGGCTTGTGCTTTTACCTCGCCATTGTTGGGGTCGCGGTTAGAACTGCACACTCGCACGCACTTCAATCTGCCGCGAGCCAATGCCAAACGGTGTATCGGTTGTCCCGAACGTGGTGTCCTGCACGCCGAAGGTGGAGGTAAAGGTTGGCGAATTTGCATCCGCGCCTATCCACGACGCGTGATTGAGTGCGTTGAGAAAGACACCCTGTATCTTCAGGTTGACCGAAGACTTGATTGGAATCAGCTTGGTTAGCGACAGGTCCAGGTTGAAGTTCGTCGGGTCATGCAGCCAGAGGAAATAACCCTCCTGGCCCGGCGTCGAAGCGGGACTGATGTAGGTGTTGTTGGCCTGTCCGGTCACCTGGTTGATGTACTTAGGATCGAAGAAGCTCACGTAAGGCTTACCCGGCACATGCCGAGCGTGCATTTGATGTTGCAGCTGCGACGCGGTAACGCCGGTCAGCGTGATTCCAGAGTCATTCCCGTTGAATGTTTCTGTGCCGCCAACAAATTCATGCGGCTCGCCGCTCTGGTAAATGACGATCGCACCGAGGGTCCAGCCGCCGACGATCGCGTTTGCGATTTTGTTCTGATTCAGAAACGCCTTGCCTTTACCAAAGGGGAAGTCGTAGGTGCCACTGGCATGGAAGACATTGCGGACGTCGAAGGAACTCGGGAAGTAGTTCAATTGCTTGTTGCGCAGCGTGTAGAAACCGGTAGCGCTGTTGCCGCGGCCACCGTAATACCCCGGCGCCGTACTACCCTGCACGCTTGTGCCCAGTGATTTCGAGTAAGTGTAGTTGGCGTCGAACTGCATACCATGGTTGAGGTTTTGCCGGAAATCGATTTGGAGTGCGTTGTAGTTCGAATAGCCGGCATTCGTCATCTCTGAGGCGCCGGCACCGGCCGCATACGGATTCGACTGGAAAAAGTTGATGGGATAGCCCCCGTTGCCTGGGACTCCTTGCGCCGCGCAGGGGCTGAAGTTAGCGCCAATCAAGGAGCACAGGTAGGTGGAGTTGCCCGCCAGCGCGCTCGCAAACGCTCCCGCCTGTCCTTGTTGCAACCACGTAATGAATTGACCGCTGGTGTAATTCGCAGCCAGCCCCGAGGTTTGAAACGCCTGGTCAAAGATCGGTGTCGGATTGGGCCCTTGGAAGGTTGTACCGCCGGACGCCACTAGGTTCGCCTGTGCCGCTTTGAAGTCCGTCAGGAAGCCATTCTCGAAGATATTGACTTCGTTGAAGTTCTCCGTCAGCCACTGGTCCTTTGCAACGTTGCCTACATACCGTATCTCGATCACGTTGTTCGGGCTCAATTGCCTCTGGATGCCGAGCGACCAGGATTCAACATACGGTTGCTTGATGTTCGGATTGAAGGTGGCATACCCGGTACCGCTAAAGGTCTGGAAGGACAATGGAATCACCGGCTGATAGGGCGAGGGAGACGTGGAGGCCAGGGCCGGCAGCGTTCCTCCCAGGAGGACCGAGCCTGCGTTATAAAACCCCGGTCCAGGCGTGAATCCAGGAGACGGAGCCACTGGATTGGCATAGTAGTACGTATTGAAATTCGCGCCGCCATTGGATCCAACGCTCCAGAAGTTCTGCGCTCCTTCGGTGTAGTTCTTGAAGGTGAAACTTCCGCGAACCACGCTCTTTCCCTGGCCGAAGATCTTTCCCAGGATGGTATTCGAGGGCTCACGTGGATTCCACGCGAAACCGACCGTCGGTTGCGGGTGCACATACGTCGCCGCATAGGCGTAGGCATGCGGCCCTTCGACCGGATCCTGAACGCCACTCAGGTTGCCCGGCTGGAAGATCGCACCCACCGGTGTGGGTCCCCAGAGATCTGGAATCGTCGGATGCGTGTAGAAGCCGGTCTCGTCCTTGGAAGCTCCCGTAAAGTCCCAGCGCAGCCCCAGGTTCAGCGTCAGGGTCGGTGTCGCTCTCCACTGGTCCTGAACGAAGAGTGCGGATTGGGTCAGCCGCTCGTGAAGATCGAACGTGATCCCGGGTTGGAACTGCTTGGTCTGGATATTCACGAACTCGCCCAGGCTGTAATACGTCATGCGGCCGTTCAAGGTCGCATAGAGGCCCTCCACATCCCCTGCCGCGGAGGTGGGACCATTCGCCACGGAATTGTCCAAAGCTGTTTGGACCGGGTCTCCCGAGTTGATACCATTCACGCCGATGTACGGGACAAATTGGTTGTTGTAGTAGTGATCCACCTCGGTCGAGGCCTCAACACCGAAGGCGATCGTATGCTTCCCATGCGACCACGTGGTGTCGTCCTTAATGCTGGTCACCGGATATAAGTACCCTCCCTTCAGTGGCAGGAAATTATTAATGCCGCTGTTCAGGTTGAAGCCGAAGGCAAGATCGCCTTGCTCAACCATTTCCGGTGTTGGAGTTTCAATCCCCTGCGAGTTATAGACGAGATTCGTGTAGAGGTACCCCACGCGGAAAGCGTTTACCACGTTGGGCTTAATGTTCCAGTCAAAGCCCGCAACGACCTGGTAGTTTCTGTTCACATCGCTGGTCGCCTGATTGGCGAAGAGTGGCCCGGGATAAGGGGGGGCGCCCGCGTTGTTGTAATAAAAATTGGACTCGACGGCCGTCCCGGTAATCCGGAAATTCTTCGTCACGTTGTAATCGATACGACCCGTTGGAAACCGTTCGATGGTGGACTGGTGATTATAAAAGCTCAGAAGATTGTGGTTTGCATCGTACGGCGTGATGGTCGTGCCCGGCAGGCTCTGGGCGCTCTCAATGTTCGCAAGGTCTCCCGCGATAATGGGATTGACGGTCGCGGTACAGGTGGAGCAGCCGGCACTCGCTCCAGTCTGCAGCACGTTCGTTGTCTCCGTTGCACCGGTCACCGCGTTGGTATAGGTATAGATTCCGCTCAGCGCGAGAGGTGTGCCGATGACGGTTTGCACCAGGGCTTGCTGGGGTTGACGGTAGTTGCCCAGGCTGACGAAGAAGAACAGCTTGTCCTTGAGGATCGGGCCGCCAATGTCGCCGCCGAAATCATTAATGATCAATAGATTCCGCGGTTGACCAGTGGCATTTGCCTCCCAGCTATTGGCATTCATGGCTTCGCTGCGATAGTCCCAAAACAGTTGGCCGTGGAAGCGGTTGGTGCCGCGCTTGGTCAGAAAGCCAATGTCCATGGCCGACGTACCGCCCTTGGAGGCATCCAGTTCGCTGGTCTCGACCGTCATCTCCTGTGTCGACTCCAGGCGCTGCGTCGTGCTCGAGTAGTCCGTGTCGAAACCGCCGCTCTTGTTGCGGTTGATCATCGTCGAAAAGCCATTGGCGCTCATATCCACCGCGCCGCCGGGAAGGTTGTTGAAGTTGTTGTCCACCGCGCCGGGAACCAGGAAGGCGAGCGACGAGACGTCGCGCGCCAGGGTTGGAAGATCCTCGACCTGCTTTAGATCGACGGTCGTCGAAAGCGTGTTGTTGGTGGTGTTCAAAATCGGGCTGCTGTTCGACGACACGGTGACCGTCTCAGTGGCGGAACCAACCTTCAGCATGACCGACAGATTCGTTACCTGATTGGTCTGGATCGTCACCTTGGCATATTGGTTGGTAGAGAACCCAGCCCTGGTGACGACCAGGCTGTAGTCCGCAGGGTTCAGATACGGGATAACCGCGGTACCGGATTCCTTGGTGGTCGCCTTGTGGATGTCGTTCGTTCCCAGATCCTTCAGCACCAGGGTCGCCCCCGGGATGAATGCGCCGGCAGGATCCACCACGGTTATGTTCAGTGAGCCCGTCGATAGATCTTGTGCGTCGCACCGAGCACTCACTATAAGCAGGCCAAATAGCGCCATCCATACAACTGCCAAACCACGGGAAGCTATGTTCTGCAAACAGTTGGATCTCCGCAACCGATCTCTACCTCGCATATCCCTTATTCCTCCAGGCTTTCCGGACCGTTTGGCCGCTTTTCGACGATTGAGCTGTTCGAGGCCTTAACGATTCACGGTTTGCTAATGTATGGAAAGTTGTATCCATTATTGTTTGCATTGTCAATAGAACTTTGATGGTGATTTCCTATCGTCCGATGGATACAAAGTCCCCTTTTGCAAGCGTCTGAGGGCGCGAGTTCCATGCGCCTCCTTCTACTGGCTTTTAAACACGGGTCAGATTTGAAAGCACCTTTGTTCGCATGAAGCGACCCACACACTGGACGGATTGGGACGTTTCCTCTTGGGTAGGACGTGCAAGACGATGGTGTTTGCTATTTCTCAGAGCGTTTCGATCCAGGAGCACACAAACCTGAGGTTGGCGGATACTCTCGAGTATCGGCCGTTCCGAGCTAGCCTGCTAGCGATACGACTTTGTCGCGGAGCGACCTCGAGAGTCCCCGGTGAGTCTCCAGAAACAGCCGAACACGCAGAAACCAGCATAAACACTCAGTCTGGACGTAATATCACTTTCTGCATCGAAAAGTGATTGATAAACATTTCATTATCAATAACTTACTGGGAAGATAAAGAGTTCAGAGTCATCACCCCTGGTAGTCAACGCAGTCATCAGCCGAGGCGGAAAGTGAGACCTTTAAGTTGAAATTGGCCTTCACTATCAATCAGCATCATGAAGAATCAGCATCATGAAGGTCCGAAAGACAAAACCCGTTCTTTCGAGGGCGATTACGGTGAGGACAGGCTTCCGAGGTGAACGCCGGAGGCTGACCTCTATCATGGTGCAATGATTGCGCTTGCCAGCGTATAGGAAATCCCATTTGGATTCGTGATCGTCAGGTCGTGCGGACCGGTGGCAAGGGTTGGGACCGTGAACGTCAACGTGTTCTCGTCGACGAAGTTCGCCGTTACTAACTGGCCTCCCACTTTGAGGGATAGGCCAGTCACAAAGCCACTGCCGCGAACCTGGATCTGCGTGCCGGCCGCGCCCGATGTGGAGCTGAGATGGCCGATGGATAGCGGAGCGACGCCAAGATCAACGACGGTCAGGCCCTTATCCGTGATGAGGAAGACTTGGCGGCCTCCATCGTCAATGGCCAGGGGCGTTTCGACATTCTGAATGACCTCCGCGAGGGAGAAGCGCAGCTTGAGCATGGCGGTGGGTACGTCGAAGATCTCAAAATTGTTGGGGTAGGCCCAGTAGTAGAGGCTTCCCGAAGCATTGAGGCGTGGATGCTCCAGCGTGTTCGCAGGATAGTTGTTCAACGGGTACGGGGTCGCGGTTTGACCGGGGAAGAGGACCTCGGGCCTGCCCACGCCGCCGAGCATGGCTCCCGAAGCGTCGATAAAGGCGTTGCTGATGGACGCGATATTACCGTCACCAGAAACAGCAACGCCGTAATAGTTGATCGCTCCGGATTGCGGCACGAGGAAAGTATTGCCGACGGTGGAGTACAAACAGGCGCCGTTGAGTATTGCGAGGGTGCCATCCGCCGACGCTTCACCGATGCCTGCCCCGCCTGCACAGCCAAAGGGGGCCGAAGCGGTTTGCGGGGCCAGGGTGCGGGTCTGCAGGTTCACCATGTACAACGTCTGGGAATTAGAACAACCGCCGATTCCGGGCGGTAGGCCACTGGATAAAAACGCCACGTTCCCAGCCACGGCCGTTACGCTGAAGGGACCTGTGCCACAAGTCGCTCCTCCGCCTGAAAGTGCCGGAGGAATGGCGATCGCGAAGGTCTGCGACGGCGTATCCGGGTTAATGACACCGAGGGAGTTGTCGAGCAGGTTGGCTGCCAGTAGTTGGGTACGATCCGGAGAAAGCGCAAGCCCTCGGAACTGTGACGCCGATCCGAGAATGGCTGGCTTCAAAGGCGTGAGCCAGGTATTCGTCGACAGCGAGAAGACGTCGATGTGGTCTGTGCCGGATAGGTAAACCTGCTGCCGGCTGGCATCATAGAGCACGTCGGTGAAGGTGTCCGCCGAGCTATAGTCGTTGACGCTCTTCGCATAGAAGACAGCTTTCGGCAGGGAGCCAGTGCCCATTGGTGTCGTGATCGCGAGATCCGCGAACCCGGGAGTGCCAGCGGGAATCGTGTAATCGAGATACGTCGACGGAAATGCTTCTCCGGTGTACGGCGGATACTGGCCGATTGTCGTCGTGATGGTAGCCGGTTGTCCTCCAATCGTGAGGGAGCCTCCGCTGCCGTCAGCAGGCATGCCGTACCCCGAGATTCGTCCGGGAACCCCGCCCGCTGGCGTTGCTCCTGACAGGATGGAGTGCTGCGGGAAGGAGGAGTATGAGAACGCCTGTGGTGTAAACACCTCCTCGCCGTCAGGATAGAGATACTTGAGGTTGACGGGCCCGTCCATACTGCCGGGGGGCGAAGTGATGGTGAGATCCCCTGTGCCATCGAGCGCGGCTGAACCACGGTTTGCGCCGTACCAGACATCCGGCGTCAAGTCGTATAACCCGTAAGGTTGTGATGTAGTGCCTCCCGCCAGCGGACCTGCATTGGGAGTGAGCAATACGGGGGCTGAGGAGCCGCGAGTCGAAGTCCCAAAATTCTGAAAGTAGGTGCTGTCTTCAAAGCCGATGCCGAAGGTCTGGAGCCCGATCAAAACGCCCGTGTTGTCCACGGCTGCGCTCGTTGTGTTGACGGGGGTTTCACTGACACCTGTAGGAAGCGTTGCGAGCGCAGGAGCGACTCCCTTCAGCGTAAGCGAAGCGATATCGAACGTGGCGATCCTTGTGTCGGCTCCTTGTCCAATTTGATAGAGGGTAGCTCCATCCGGGCTGAAAACGGTCGAACTATACTGCTCAAAATAGTAGTTTCCGAGGTACTCCGGAAGCGGGCCGACCAATTGTGCCGAGCCGTTATAGAGCTTGTTGTCGCCGCCCACGAGGAGTGAACCGTCGTTATTGACAGCCACCAACTCGACTCCCTGGCCAAGCAGGGGAAGGGTGGATTCAGTCTTCGTATTTACGTCATAGAGGGTGGTGGTGTAGCCGGAGGCGTAATTGATGCCATACACTTTGCTGCCGTCGCCGCTCCTCAGGCTGAGATAACTCGTACTCGTCAGGTTAGAAATCTGATTTGTAGACGGAGTCCAAATGACGTTTTTGTAAACTCCGTAACCGGCTGCAACCGACGTATCCAACATGAGGGTGCCGTCCGAAAGTGCGAGCAGCGAATTATCTTCCCAGGAGCTTCCCGCGATAAGGGGAAGCAGGTAACGGGTAAGCGCAAAGGTGGTCGTGTTCAACGCAAACACCTGTCGCGAGTCGGTACCAATCCACACGGTCGAGCCATCCTGCGAGACGTCGATGGTCTGGATTCCTCGCACCGGGATGCTCTGCTGCAGAACGTGGGTCTTGTTAGAAATGATGTCGACCCGGTTCCATATCGAGTTACTTACAAAGATCAGGTCAAGTTGACGGTCGTATGCCAGGCCGGAGGGTGTCGCCTCGGTCGAAACAAAGTCAGACCGGTTGTTCGGCAGGCTGCCGGGCGCAGGAGTTACATCAAGCGAGAAGGTCCCTGTCGGCGATGTGACGCCCGCGACCGACGGTGTTCCGGTGACCGTAATGGGCACGTTCTGGCTTTCGGGCGCCGTGCTCGCGGCGGAGATGGTGACCGTGAAGCTGTCGCCCGAAATAATTGTTGAAGGTGTGATGGTGGCGGTGATACCGGTCGGGAGACCGCTGAGGGCGAGATCGAGAGTGTAGTCCTGGCGTTGCCCTGTTGTGATGAACGACAGGCTGTTGCTGCCACCGATTGGAACCCCGAGTTCAGAGAAGGGGAAACTTGAAAAACCGATGGACGCCGGCGACGCAGAGACTGTAAGCGAGACCGTGCCGGTGGTCGACGTAGATCCAGCGCTCCCCGTAAATGGAACGCTCAGGTTGCCCGGAACAAGGGTGCTGGCGGCGTTGAAGACTTGCCGGGCGCCGCCCTGTGGTCCGGCCGGAATAGCAATCGGCAAGGAAGCGGATGTGGTGATTCCCGCAGGCAAGTTGATTGCATTCACCATGGCGGTTGCGGACGAGTTCACTTGGCTGGCCACGAAGTTGAGCAGAAACTTGCTTGCGGGAAAGATCGTCGCGTTTGCTGGGGTAGCGCAGATTGAGAGCACGGGTGCGGCGGTGGCCTGCAGGGCATAGGGTTCCGAACTCAGTTGCGCCCCGTACGTCTGGGTTGCGACTACCGAGAAATTTCCGGGAGCAGAGGAAAATCCAAGGGGCAGATTGCCGTATACATCTGTGCTTCCTGAGGACTGGTACTGGAGGGCTACCCCGTTCACGGCAATTTGCGTGGCCGAGAGATTTGTCCCCACAACGTGCACCAGGATGAGTGGGCATGTAACAGGCCCAGTCGATGAAACGGATAACGTAACTCCCGTGATCGTGGGAATGGGTTGGTTTGTGATGGTCAGCGAAAGCGTCTTTGTGGTACCGCCTCCAGGCGCTGGATTCAAAACGCTGAGATTGCCCGTCCCAACCGCTGACAGGTCTGCTGCAGTGAGGCTGACGGCGAGCGAAGAGGCACTGTTGAATTTGGTTGGGCGAGCGCTTCCATTCCATTGCACCAGAGAGTCGGGAGCGAAGCCGGAACCTGCGAGGGTGATGGTCGCGGGCTGGTTGATTTCGACGGTGGCCGGTTGGATCGAGTTGAGGACGGGCGTTGGCGACGTGACGGAGAAGACCGTGGCAGCGGATTGGCCGCCGCCGGGAGCCGGGTTGACCACGGCAACGGACACGGATTCGGCGGCGCTCAAGAGGGTGGCGGGCACCGCGGCATTCAGCTCGGTGGCGCTGACTACCGTGGTTACGAGCGCGGTCTGGTTCCAGAACACGGTTGAGCCGGCGCCCAAGCCCGTTCCTTTCACGTCGAGCGTGAGGGCGGCACTGCCCTCGCCGATGGTGGTGGGTGAGATGGAGGTTACGGCCGGCATTGGGTTATTGACAGCGAAGCTCACCGCGGCGGAGACGCCTCCGCCGGGCGCGCCGTTGGTGGCGATGAGGGTAAGCGTTCCGGCGGTGGCCGTGTCGGTCGTGGTGAGAACAACCGCGATCTGCGTAGCGCTGATGTACGCCGTGGTGCGAGCCGCGGAGTTCACGGTGACCGTCGTTGAAGGAACAAAGCCGGCGCCCGTCAGGGTAACCGTCTGCTGACCAGAGCCGGCGAGCGCACTCGAAGGCGCGAGCGAGAGAATACTTGGCACAGGGTTCGTTATGGTCACGGCTGACGCCGGGTTTGGTGCGCTCGAAACAGATCCATTCGACACGGCGATGGTCAGCGTCGCACCAGGAACAATCATGGATCCGGGAATGAACGCTTCGAGCTCGGTGGCGCTGACGTACGTCGTCGCCAGAGCAACGCCATTGATCTGCACCTGGGAGGTCGTTACAAATCCCGTACCGGAGATTGTGATCTGCACCGACCCAGACGGGTCTGCTGGAATCGTGGTCGGCGATACGGAAGCAACCGCCGGCGTCGGTACCGTGGGTGACGTGCCGCCGCCCGTTCCCCCGCATCCGGCAAGAAATACGCATAGAACCACAGAAACGAGAAGAAGGCTCGGAAGGCGAAAATGTAATCTCATGGAAGCGCCAAGTTTATAGGATCATCATTTTTTTGTCGTTGATCTTTATCGGTGGTCGGTAAACTTGCTTGCCAGATGTCCATTTCGTGCCCACACGCAGTAACCGAGGACTCGTCTATTTCAACAAGTCAGGACTGAAGGGCTTCGGTTTCACGCTACGTAGATGAGTTCGCTTTTCAACGCGGAAATGAATGGCTTGAAACAGCGGGGGGTTAACGCCCCGTTATGTGAGGTCGCCGAAAGACGCGGGAGTCGGGCTCGGAACGGTTTATGTCGGCTCGTTAGAAGTTGCGACGCCCACTCGAACAAGTTGTTCCCTGAAACGCGGTGGTGTCGGCAAGGTTCGAATTCGACGCGCAGACTGCGGCGCGGAGGAGGGGCTTTGCGCTCATCGTAGCGCCGCAGCAGCAATGGCTCTACTCATCAGAACGAGAATCTCAACGCGAGTTGGATCACGCGTGGATTTGTGCTCATGGACGTGATGGTTCCGAAGGCTGAGGGTGTCGTCGAGTAGGTATTGTCTGGACCAGCAAAATTCGGGTGATTGATGGCGTTGAAGAAATCCGCACGGAACTGAATCGTGCCGTCATCTTTGGGCCAGTGAATTTGGGTGTTCTTGGCGAGCGAGATATCGACATCGGTCTGGTCAGGGTAGCGGAGGATGCCGTTGGGAGTGTTGCCGAAACCGGTGGCGATGCCGTCGTCCCCGACCACTGCCGGTGCGACAAAACAAGCGCTGTTGATGTAATTATTCACTCGAGAACTGATGGATCCATGAGTCGATACATTCTTCGCGGTGCAACCCGGGGCATAACTTGCACGGTCGCCGGTAATGCCGTACACGTTATTGACGTTGTTGAAGCCGATGCTACCCTGTTGGCCATCCTGGATTACGGTGGCGGTTGAAACCGTCCAGCCACTGCCCGCAACCGTCAGGAAAGAATGAGGCTTGGTAGGATTGGGGAACGCATAGAACAGAGACAGCACGAAGCGTTGCGGCCGGATGTTGTAGTCGGGTCCGTATCCTGAGCTGTGCGTGGTCAAATTATTCTGATCGCCGGACGGTCCGAACTCGTTCGACCCGGTGGTGAAGCCCGGGACGGGAGTCAGCAAACGCGCCCAGGTGTACGCAGCCTGGTACTGCAAGGTACGTTTGATTCTCTGGGTAAGAGTTGCCTGTAACGCGTTGTACCAAGCCTGACCAGCGGTCGCGAAGTAATACATGGTGTTCGCTGTCCACCCAAGATAGGGTGCGCGCTCGGGGATGTTCGCGACGGTATTGGTGGTGACACCGCGAATCGGGTGTTCCGGAGAAGCCAGGGCGGCCTGGTTGATCGAACGGCCGAGGATGGTATGCAGGTCGCGTGCTCCGGCGTAGGTCACGTCCAAAACGATATTGCCGGGCAACTGGGTCTGCTCGCCGAGGCTGTAGTGGTACGTGGTGGGGGGACGCCAATCCATCGCGAGCGCATCCATGGTGAAGTCGGTATAGGGGGAGTAAGGCGTAAAGACAGGAAAGGTGGGAGGAACCGGGAAGGGATACGCATCGGTTGAAGCGCCGTTATACGCGCCAGTCAGCACACTCCAAATACCGGTGGGAGCCTCCGCGCTGGTTTGCAGGTTCATCTGGCCCTCGGTCGTGGTGTGATACATGCCGGCGCCGCCGCGAAGCACAAACCGATTCGAGCCGGGTAGCAACCAGGAAAACCCGATGCGCGGATTCCAGGTATTCTGGCCGTCACCATTGAAACCGAACGTGTTCTTTCCCTGGATGACACCAGCGGGGATAGGCGGCCCTTTGTAATTGGACGAAACGAGGTAGCCGTTGACGCTGCCAGCCGGACCGGGATTGGGATCGAGCTGGGAGATGTCGACGTTACCGGTGCCATTGGCAGCGCCGAGAGCGCCTATGTGTTCGTAGCGCAAGCCGAGGTTGAGAGTCAGTCGCGCCGTTAGCTTGTAGTCGTCCTGGATGAAGGCGTTGCCATCTTTATAGCGCCAGTCACGTTTCAGATCCCCGAGGCCTTCGTACGTCTCATAGATGTTGCTGTAAGCGTACCCGGGAGCAATGGGGTGGCTTTGCCCGAGCAGGAAATCTGCCCAGCTCAGGGTGAGCACGTAGGCCTGGAAGTCAAACTTCCGCATATTGTCGCGGCCGTAGGTAAAGCCGCCGCCGAAGGTTAGCTGGTGCTTTCCTTTGACCCAGGAAAGCGTGTCGGTGAAGGCGTACTCTTCCTGCAAAAAGGAGAGCGCCGAAGTTGTGCCGCTCTGAAAGCCATCGCTGATGAACCAGAGATTGGGGTACGCGTTGACCTGTGGCGAGACGTCCATTCCCAGGCTGGAGAAGGTAAACGCATTGCCGTAAGTCTGATTCGAGGTGGACCGATGGAACCCGGCGAGGAATTGATTTACCAGGCTGGGAGTGATGGTGAAGGTATCACCGATCGAAGCTACATCGAAGCGCTCTGGCTGATAGAGCGGGAAGCCTTCCGTCTCGTAGAGCGTGGTCCACTTGATGTCGCTGACGGCACCGAAGTAGCGAACGGCGATCTGATGGCGGGGAGACACGATGTAGTCGCCGTTGGCCATCCATTGGTTCTCATTGAAGTAGCCGGGGCTGCTGACATAGGCGGTGCCTTCCGTATCGAAGCCGGTGGTCGTGAGCTTCGAAGGGTCGATACTATGCGGTGTCGGTATCACGTACTGACCGTTGGGCAGCTTCGCCTGGAGAAGCGCCAAGGCCTGGGGAGCGATATTGGAGCCGTCGGGAAAGATATACCCACCAAAATAGCCGAGGTAGCCGGTCTGGTACGCGAAGACGGCGCCCAATCCCGCCGCGGAACGGTCGTTGGTCAGGGGTGGTAGCTGATCCACCTTGTGGTTCGCGGGATCCGTTTCATTGGTCTGTCCCGTGCCCTGCCAGGAACCAAAGACCAGGAGCTTGTTCTTGATGATGGGACCGCTTGCGGTAAAGCCATATTGATTCTGCCGCAGGATGGGACGGGGTTGGCCCTCACGCTTAGAGAACCAGTCATTGGCGTTGAGAGCTTCGTTCCGGAAATATTCGAACAGCGATGCGTGGTAGGCATTGGTGCCGGCCTTGGTGATCAGGTTGACATTGGCGCCGCCATTGCGACCGGAGGTGGCGTCGAAGAGCGCGGTCTGCACTTTGAATTCCTGGATGGTGTCGGGGTTGGGAACCGCAATTCCCGAGGAGTAAATCCATGAGCCTTGCATGTCGTTGATGGTGAGGCCATTCATTTCGAAGTTATTGTCGGTCGACGTGGCTCCCTGGCTCATAATGCTTCCACCCGCGGGATTGGCATCCTGGCTGCCACCGCCTCTGCCCTCAGCAGCGGCGTTGTTTACCTCCTGGGAGACGCCTGCGTTCAGGCCGATGATCTGCGTGAAGTTACGGGTGACCAGGGGCAGGTTCTCGATCATCTGTGAATCCGTTACGCGCCCTAGTGCACTCGACTCCGTCTGCAGTTGGTCGGTTGATGCAGCCACGTTCATTGTTTCCGTGACCGCGCCAACCTGCATTTGTACATTCAGAGGGGTTGTCTCTGCGACGATCACCTGTACGTTCATGGAGGATGCCAGCTTGAACCCCGATTTGGTGACTTCGAGCGTGTATTCCCCTGGAGGAAGCAGGGAGACGACGTACATTCCATGGTCGTTCGATCGAGCGGTCCGCGTGTAGCCAGTGGTCACATCCTTCACCTTGATCTCGGCACCGGCCACCATGGCAGCGCTGGGGTCGGTGATGGCGCCGCTGATAGCGCCGGTGGCCCCGGTCTGCGCAGACAGTGGACCGCAAGCCGTGCATAGCGCCCAGAAGACGAGGGTCACGAATGCGCAACGGGCTGCCGAAACTGCCGGTTTGCGAAGGCGTCGCATCGGTTGGAAATCACGCATCTCATTTTCCTCTTCGAAACTTACCGCTTAAAGTGATTGCGAATCGTAAGAAACAACATGCAGGACGCGATAGGTTCTGAGCAGACATTTTTATGTCATTTAGAGACACGCACTCAAAGAGGCAACGGAGAGAGATTTCACGTTTGCGCGCGGTTGGACAAGGACCGTCCGACCGGTCGAGAAGAGAGGTTGATCGATCACGTTCCTTGCTGCTGCGAGCGGCAGGGGCGGCGGGACGGCGGCTCGTCGGCGTCCAGAGCTACTGTTTACACTGCGGCTGCGGAGGTGGATTTTTGGGCGAATACAAGCCGACGTTCCAGTTCCAGGCGATGTTCCCGGCAGCTCGGCGGCGGCAAACAACCTCTTCGTTGAATTCGTACATGCCGGGCAGGAGATGATCTGTGGGCTGTGGAGTTTCCTTGAATGCCATATAGGAAGCTGTCGATCCAAACGCGGGCCAATCTGGCTCCTTTGCGGCCCGGGGGCGACCGTTGCGGGCAAACGACGTCCAGTATCCGATCATGGCGTCAGAGATCCGCGTTTCCTCCGCGGTCGCTGGAACCTTGGGCCAGAGAGACGGCGTACTGTCAAAGGTGCCGAAGACAAAGGGCAGCTCGCTGGCGTGGAAGGCATGCAGGTGGGCAGCATCCTCGACGGGATACCCGTGATCCCAAAAATAGAGGAACGCCGGCTGACCGAGTGCAGTCTGTTTCTTGACGAGTCGCACCGCGGTCCAGCCGTAGAGCGCGTCTCGCGTTGTGGCCAAAATGCTTTCTTCCATGTTGGTGCTGGGATAGCGTTCCAGAAATTTATCGGCGAGGTCAAGATACTGGCTGCGAATGGTGGTTTCGTAGTCGGCCGCATTTGCGGGAGGCTTGGCGGCGAGGACCCTTAGCGAGCGGATCTCACCCTGGTTGAAGCCCGCCAGCAGCGGCACAGGTGCTTGTTCTCCTTTATCGAAGACGTCGACTAGCTGGCCGGAAAGCACGTGCCCGTCGACGGTACCCCACGGTGCATAGCCGGCCGCCGGCGCGGCGGTGGTCAGCGTGGCGGCATCGATTGCCCGCATCGCGGCAATGTCTGGGGCTTTGAGCGCGGCAGCGAGGCGAGTGCCGCTTTCCTCGGCGGAGGGCGATCCGAAACTCTGTTGCTTGAGCTCAGGCGTGGAGATCATGTACGCGCTCTCTGCAATTGCTTTTGCGAACAGGCCTCGAGCTGGGGGCGAAGCCATCAGGTACATCACGCTGAGAGCGCCGGCCGATTCGCCTGCGATGGTTACGTTCGAGGGATCGCCGCCGAAAGCACGAATATTATTCCGAACCCATTTCAGCGCCTGAATCTGGTCGAGCAAACCATAATTGCCCGAGACACCCTGGGGGGATTCGCGGCTGAGTTCGGGGTGCGCGAGCCAGCCGAAAACACCCAGACGATAGTTGATGGAGACCACGACGATGCCTCGATCGGCGAGCCGGGCTCCGTCATAGAGCGCATCCCTGCTTGATCCCGTCGTGAGAGCCCCACCGTATATCCAGAAAAAGACGGGCGCGTTGTGTGCTTTGGCGGGAGCCCAAACATTGAGCGAGAGGCAATCCTCGCTCATCGGAGCTGGCGTCCAGCTGTAGATACCGGGCGTTGCGCTGTGAGGCTGGAAGCATACCGGACCGAAGTCGGTCGCCTGCTTGATGCCGTCCCAACGTGGCATGGGGACGGGCGGTTTCCATCGCGCTGCACCGATCGGAGGCAAGGCGTATGGGATACCCCTGAAGACCCGCAGATCTCCTTCCATCTTGCCCTCTATCGCGCCGGCAGGAGCCTTTACGATGGGGCCGTGTTGTTGGTCGGAGGTCGCCGACCCGGTTGAACTCTGTTGAGCGGAGGTCGAAGGGGCCAAAACGATACTGGTGGTTAGGACCGACCAGGCAAACAAGCGAGGGAGTGAGATCATGAGACTGTTTCTCCGAGAACACGGTTTTCGTTTCGAAGCACATGCGCCAACGCCAGGAACAGCGATATAGCTACAACGTACAACGGCGCGAGCAGGTAAAGCGCGATCTGCAATGAGTGATGGGGATGGTTGGCGCGGAAAAAGTCGCTGGCAGCGCCTACGAACGTGGGGCCAAGGCCGAGGCCGATCAGGTTCATGATCAACAAAAGCAGAGCGCCGGACATGACACGCTGGTCGGGCCGCACTTCCTCCTGTACCAGGGTGACTGCGGATGTGAGATAGAAGTAATTCAGAAACATCGTCCCGGTGAGGAAGAGTAACGCGAGATGCCACGAGGGTGCCCAGACAAATGCGAGATAGAACGGAAGGGCAAGTGTGAGCGACGTAGCGGGCACCAGGGCATAGGCCTGCTTCGAGCGCTGCGTCAATCGGTCGATCACGCGGCCCGAGGCAAGGATGCCGCCGCCCATCCCGATCGCGACAACCAACGCGTAGTACACGGCGACTTGATTGAGCCTCATATGCTTCTCGCGCATAAGAAACAGGACGGCGAAGTTGATTAGGCCGTAGGTGATGAATTGGTTGGCACCGCAAGCGAGTGCCGTCAGCATGAGAGAGGGCCGGGAAATGAACATCATCAATGTCTGCCGGAAGCCTGTTTTTCTCGCAGTGACGTGGTCCGAAATGCGATCCAGACCTCCGCGACGAGGTTCAGGCACGAGAAAAAGGATGCCGATCACCGCGATAAGACCGACGGCGCCGAGCACGACGAAGGCATACCGCCAACTGAAAGCGGCAGCGATTGAAGCGCCGAAGGCTATTCCCAGTGCTGCACCAATCGGCGGCCCGATGTTGTAGAAGCCCAGAGCACGACCGCGACGGCCGGGCGGAAAGTAGTCCGAGATGATGGAGTACGACGGTGGAACACCGCCGGCTTCGCCGAAGCCGACTGTCATGTACGCGACGGCAAATTGCAGATAACTACCCGCGCCGCCGCAGCACATAGTGGCCGCGCTCCATACGGCACAGGCGATGGCCAACACTCTCGATCGGTTGGTCTTGTCGGCGAGCCACCCGACAGGAATTGAGATGCAGCAATAAAAGAGCGCGAAATAGAGGCCTCCAATCCGGCCAAGCTGACCATCTGTAACGTGCAGACTGTCCTGGATCGGCTTGGCAAGAATGGATGGCAACTGTCGCGACAGAAAGTTCAGGACGTACACCACGCAGAGCATGCCAAGCGCGATCCAGGCACGCGGTCCGGGCGGCGCAAGTTGCGCCTCGGACGGTTTTCCCATCGTCCCTTCTGGTTCCATCGGCGATGCGGATGTTTCTGTTGCCATGCTCACCTTTCAGCCATCAGAGAACCTCAAACAGGGCCGCCGCGCCCATGCCGCCGCCTACGCACATGGTCACAACGACGTATCGAACTCCGCGTCGGCGCCCTTCAATCAGCGCATGCATTGCCAGGCGGTTGCCGGACATACCGTAAGGGTGGCCGATGGAGATGGCGCCGCCATCCACGTTGAAGCGATCATTGGGAATACCCAGGCGGTCGCGGCAATAGACGGTTTGTACCGCGAAGGCTTCATTCAACTCCCAGAGGCCGATGTCGTCCATCCTGAGGTCGAACCGTTGCAGAAGTTTTGGGACCGCGAAGACTGGTCCTATTCCCATCTCATCAGGCTCTGTGCCAACGACGGCCAGGCCACAATAGCGACCGAGCGGCTCAAGGCCACGGGAGGCGGCGAGACTCGCCTCCATTACCACGCAGGCGGCAGCGCCATCGGATAACTGACTCGCATTGCCCGCGGTGATAAAGCCGTCTTGCCGCACTGGCTTGAGCGACGCGAGACCTTCCATGGTGGTGTCAGGACGATTGCCTTCGTCGCGCATCAACGTTACCTCTTGCATCGAGGTCTCACCGGTAATTTTGTCGGTCACCGCCTTCAGCGTCGTTACCGGGATGATCTCCACGTCGAAGCGGCCAGCTGCCTGAGCTTCGGCCGTTCGTTGCTGCGACTGAAGCGCGTACTCATCCTGCTGCGCTCGCGAAATGTTGTAGCGGCGAGCGACAACCTCAGCGGTGTCGATCATCGGCATGTAAATATCTGGATGAAGGGCGAGTAGCTGCGGGTCGGAACCGAGACGGAGTTCGGCCGTCTGCACCTGAGAGATGGAGTCCATGCCAGCGGCCACCACAACGTCCATTCGGTCCATGACAACCTGTTTCGACGCCATGGAGATGCTCATGAGGCCAGACGAACACTGCCTGTCAACGGTCTGCCCGGCAACGGTGATCGGCAGTCCAGCGGTCAAGGCAGCGGTCCGCCCAATCGTATGTTGTTGGCCTTGGGGCAACGCCGTCCCGATAATGCAATCCTGAATCTCTCCGGGCGCAACGCCTGCACGCGTGACGGCGGCGCGAATGGCGTGCGCGGCCAGGGTCGGGGCGGGGGTGGCGTTGAATGCACCCTTGTACGCGCGGCCGATAGGAGTTCGCGCTACGGAAACGATCACTGCATCACGGCTCATGCCAAACACCCTCTTAAGTCGCGATTAGAAATAATTGCCATCGACACTGATCGCCTGCCCTGAAACGTTTCGCCCCGCAGGCGAGCAAAGGAACAGGCACATAAGCGCTACGTCGTCCGCGGTTACCATGCGGCCAAGGGAAATCCTCTTGAGGTATTCCTCACGCATGGCTTTTTCATCCATACCTTCCAATTTGGCGCGAGCAACGATGACGCCATCCATTCTTGGCCCTTCGACAATGCCAGGCAGCACTGCATTTACCCTGATGTCGTCAGGGCCGAGTTCGATGGCCAGTGCCTGGACCATACCTACGATGGCCCATTTTGTTGCCACGTACGGCGTGCGCCACGGAATGCCCATACGACCGGCGATGGACGAGATGCAAACGATGTTCGCAACCTTCGAATCTCGTAGCATCGGTACGGCATGATGCAGACAGCGGTATTGGCCGTTCAGGTTTACGTCGATGGACCGCGTCCACTCCTGCTCGGTTATCTTCTCAACGCCAGCTGTTGGGCCTGCGATGCCGGCGCAATTGATCAGGACATCGAGGCCTCCGAATCTGGCGCGCTGCGTCTCGAAAAGCGCTGCGACCTCCGCTTCATCAGCCACATCCGCGTGGGTTGCCTGACTGGAAGGAAAGCACTGTTGAAATGCGGCCAACGCAGCATCGTCGATGTCGCAGATGTGGATTTCAGCGCCAGTTTCGGCGAATGCTGATGCGATGGAAGCTCCAATGCCGGAGGCGCCGGCAGTTACAAGGACCCGCAATCCCTGGGGCGGATAGAGTCGATCGTGGAAGGTCATTGTTGACTTACCCTTTCATTGAACTTCTTTCCGATGACGGGATCGCATTCCTGGCAATCAGGCAAAATGGACATTCTGCGCGCCTTTCAATTGCAATATCTCCCTGACCTCTGAAGGAGTCGCGATCTCGAAGGAGAGCTCTTCGAGAATGCGGCGGATCTTTCTAACCTGTTCAGCGTTACTCGTGGCCTTAATGCCAGGGGCGAGAAAGAGATTGTCTTCGAGACCCACACGCACGTTTGCGCCCATGATGGCTCCCATCGTCAGGAGAGACATCTGATGCCGTCCAGCGCCCAGCACCGAAAGATGATAGTTGTCTCGCCCAAATAAGCGATCGGCTGTTGATCGCATGACAAAGAGATTTTCCGGGTCAGGACCGAGGCCGCCGAGAATTCCGAAAACAGCCTGGATGAAGATTGGCGGCTTGATGACGCCGCGGTCGATGAAGTAGGCAAGATTGTAAAGGTGACCGACGTCGTAGCACTCGAGTTCGAAGCGAGTGCCGCTTTCTCCAAGATTGGCGAGGATGTATTCAATGTCGGCAAAGGTATTTTTGAAGACACAATCTTTCATGCCCTCGACCTTTGGCTTCTCCCACTCGTAACGCCAGTTGGTGATCCTCTCGGCTACGGGATGAATGGAGAAGTTCATGGAACCCATATTCAACGAACACATCTCGGGTTTGGCCTGAAGAGGATACGCGAGGCGTTCCTCGATGGTCATATTGGAACTGCCGCCCGTCGTGATATTGATGATCGCGTCTGTCTGTTCAGCCACAACAGAACAGATCTCCCGAAACCGTGCGGGATCTCCCGTGGGCCTGCCATCCTCCGGACTTCTAGCGTGGAGATGAAGGATCGCCGCGCCAGCCTCGGCCGCTTCGACAGCGCTATCGGCAATCTCGGAGGGAGTTATGGGTAGATACTCCGACATGGTTGGCGTGTGGACAGAGCCGGTCACTGCGCAGCTCAGGATGATTTTTGGTTTACTTTTGGCCATCTTCGGTCTCGATGCGAACCGAACGATCATAAGAAGCGTAAGACAAGATGCGACAGGTTCAGAGTGGACATTCGTGTGTCCCTTTCTGACACCGCTGTTTTCCAAATAACGTTGGGTGCGAAAGCAGACGGTCCGGCAAATTTTGGCATTGCAGAACGCTAGGGCAGTCCAGCCTTCGGCACATCGATATGGGTCATCCAAATCTCGGCCCGATGGGTTGCAGATGCTTCCGCTTCATTGAATGTGGGGGCGACGCAGGCGAACAGTGTGCGCCCGTCGTCTCCCCCTAACATGCACGCGAATACTCCCTGTCCATCAGTCTTTATTTCCTCGAGGATGTTCCCGCCTTCGGCCACACGGATCAAGCGGCCTCCTATTGCATCAGCCACCCAAATGGCTCCTTCGGCATCGAGGCAAATTCCATCCGGCGCAACATCGACCTGACCAAGGATCTCGGCAACATTGTGAGAGGAGGGCAGATCGCCAAAGGCCGCCCACGTTCGTCGCTCACCAAGCAGACCGGATGTAACATCAAAGGCGCTGAGGCGATTCATCAGGGTTTCGGCGACAATCAATGTGCGGCCATCCGGAGTGAGTACCATACCATTGGGAAAACCAAGACCTTCGGCGGCGATCCTGGCACGACCGTCGGGATCGACGCAAATCAAGTTCGTCGAGGTGACCTTCGCACCACCCATCAGATCAAAGCCGTAGTTGCCCACCCAGGCTCGCCCGTGATGATCGACAAGCATGTCATTTAAATGCCAGGGCGCAAGGCTGGACAGATCCGCATGCTCGATCAGCGAAGAATCGTGCTCCAGGCGCAGGACTTTGCGATCAAGCATGGAGGCGATCAGTAATCGGCCGTCCGGCAGAAACCCAAGACCGGAGGGCCGGCCGGGCACATCGGCAATTGTTTCTACCGCGCCGTCCAGGCCAACGGCGAGAACGCGCCGCGTATAAAAGTCGGAGAAGTAGAGTCTTCCATCGTGCCAGCGCGGACATTCGGTGAAAGACAAGCCGCTGACCAGGGTTTCGAAGCTTGGCATCATTTCCTTTGCGGCGAGTCTTGCGGTCAGGCCCGATAACGCGCCGGCGTGCTGCCGGTCCATCTCCGGAACGCATGCCGAAAGTTCGCTGCATCGCTGAATCCTACGAGCTCTGAAATGTCGTCGATGCTAAGTTTCGTGGTTCGTAGATACTCGCTCGCGAGGTTGCAGCGGACGTCATCGAGAATCTGGGTAAACGAAGTCCTCTCGGCATTCAGCTTTCGATTGAGCGTTCGCACAGTTGTGCAGATCTGCCTGGCGACCCCCTCCATGCTGGGTGAATGTCCTGGTGTGGACGCAATGATCTGATAGACCTCACCAGCGACGCCGGTCGATGTCTTAACTTCACCGAGAATACGATCGCACGTGTCTTGCAGGATCTTCGAAGTGAGTCCGTGCGCCATGCGCGGCTTGGCGGAGAGGATCGATTTCGGATACATGAGTGCAGACATCGGCTGACCGAAGCATACTGGGCAGCCGAGATAGCGCTCGTAGAGATCCTTATGGTCCGGGGCAGAATACGAGAGCGTAGCGCGAACAGGCAGGTACGCGTCGCTTTCGACCACCGCTCTCAAATGCGTCGAGAGTTGGGTCAGTTGCTGCGCGATGAGGAAACGCAGCAAGGAGTCGGGATGCGTGACTGCTGCATTCATGGGGAAGATCCATGAAGCGTATTCCCCTTCTTCACGCCACGACATGGAGAGAAGCGGCGTCGCGAGCCGATGGTATTTGATTGCCATTTGGAAGTACTCGCGGATCGTGGGGCTGCATACCAGTGCGAATCCATACATTCCATAGGCGGACAGGGGAATTCGACTGCCTGTGCGAAACGGTGTTTCGGGGCTCTTGGACATCTGGAGAGCATTGTGGCATGCCGTAATGTACTGGCGAACGGAGGTGAGGGTGTCAGGATCCGCGAGGCTCTCAGGCGACAGGCCTGTACCGGACAAGCTCGCTTCGGGCGCAATTCCTTGTTCCGCGAGAACCTCAACGAGGGCCGCTATTTTGTAAGGTGCGTATCGTTTTTCGTTCCAGAGAGGTAGTTCCATTTACCGAAGCCTGTCCTAAAAGAACACTGTTATGTCCGAATCGAACCTTTGCGGGTCAATTGTGCATCATTAGGATTCCGTTTGGAAATGTTTTTTCTGAGCTGATTTACAGAGCAGTCCAGGAAGCCGGGTAGACGAGCCCCTCGGGGTTTGGCTTAGCGAAGGGGTAGGCGCAACGATGGCAGAAAAAGACGCTGTATCAGCGGAATCTCCGTTTACGCTAGCTGGCAAGACGGCAATTGTCACGGGGGGAGCACGAGGGATCGGCAAAGCAATCGTCGAACGGCTCGTCTCCGCCGGGGCGAATGCTTTGGTGTGCGATTTAGATCAGGAGGCATTGCAGGAGATGAGGGTATCGCTCGGGAATTCCGAGCGCGTCGCAATTATCCGTGGCGATCTGATGGAGCCTGATGTTCCCCAGCAGATCGTTCATGCCGCGCTGCAAGCCTTCGGCTCCATGGACATCATCGTGAACTGCGCTGGCTTCAGTTGGGACAGCGTAATCCAGAAGACGTCGGACGAGCAGTTCATGGCGATGCTAAACATCCACATTATGGCGCCTTTTCGTTTGCTGCGTGCCGCTTCCGAGCATCTGCGTGAGACCGCCAAGCAGGAGATAGCCAGCGGCCAGCGTGTTATGCGCAAGGTGGTGAATATAACCTCCATCTCTGGCACGGAGGGCAATGCCGGACAGGTAGGCTACGCCGCAGGCAAGGCGGGAGTCATTGGACTTACAAAAACCCTGGCGAAGGAGTGGGGCCGCTACAACGTCAATGTGAATGCGGTGGGCTTTGGCCTGATCCAGACTCGCATGACACAACCGCTAAAGCTTGCGGGGGAACTCAATGTGGGAGGGAAGGACATTCCGATGGGCGTCCAACCCGCGATGCTCGATTCCATGGTGGCCGCGTGCCCGCTGGGACGGCTGGGTACACCCGAGGAGGCGGCGGGTGCGGTGCTGTTCTTCTGTTCTCCGCTCTGCGACTACGTCACCGGTGAAGTACTGATTTGCGGCGGCGGATATCACTTTTAATGTGGATCCCGGGAAGAAAGGAAACATGAACAAGCTGGTCCGGTCCGCAGCAGAAGCTCTTCACGGAATCACGCGGGACGGCATGCTCATAGCCGTAGGGGGCTTTGGGCTCTGCGGCATTCCGGAGAAGCTACTGGAGGCGCTCCGCGACACTCGAGTCCGCGATCTGACCATCGCCAGCAATAATGCTGGCGTGGACGGATGGGGCCTGGGTCTGTTGTTGGGAACCAGGCAGATCCGCAAGATGATCGCCAGCTACGTGGGCGAGAACGCGGAGTTTGAGCGCCAGTTTCTCCATGGCGAGTTGGAGGTTGAGTTCTCGCCGCAAGGAACTCTGGCCGAGCGAATGCGTGCAGGGGGCGCCGGGATCCCTGGGTTCTACACGCGCACAGGTGTGGGCACCCTCGTCGCTGAAGGCAAGCCTGCCGCGACGTTCGATGGACAAACGTATATTTTGGAGCGCGGCATTTGCGCCGACCTCGCCCTGGTCAAGGCCTGGAAAGCGGATACGCATGGAAACCTGATGTATCGCCGGACGGCACGCAACTTCAATCCCGTTGCGGCGACCTGCGGCCGTATCACCGTGGCCGAAGCGGAGATCATTGTCGAGGCCGGCGAACTCGATCCTGACGCGATCCACACACCCGGTATCTACGTGGATCGCGTGGTCCATAACCCCATGCCGGAGCGGCGTATCGAGCGCAAAACCACTCGGGAGGAATAGAGAATGACCTGGACAAGGAACCAAATGGCAGCGCGTGCAGCACGCGAGTTACACGATGGCTTCTATGTCAACCTCGGCATCGGCATGCCGACGCTGGTCGCAAACTACATCCCTGCCGGCATTACGGTCGTGTTGCATTCGGAGAATGGGCTCTTGGGTACCGGTCCATTTCCGCTCGAGAGTGAGGTCGATGCAGACCTCATCAATGCCGGCAAGGAGACGGTCACGTTCGTTCCGGGTGCATCGTGTTTCTCAAGCGCTGACTCCTTCGCGATGATCCGTGGCGGCCACATTGATCTCGCCATTCTTGGCGCTATGGAGGTTTCTGAAGGGGGCGACCTCGCTAACTGGATGATCCCCGGCAAACGAGTGAAGGGCATGGGCGGCGCGATGGACCTCGTTGCTGGTGTGAACCGAGTGCTCGTGCTGATGGAACAGACCGCTTCCGACGGCAAATCCAAGCTGCTCCCTGCTTGCACGCTGCCACTCACAGGAAAGGGTGTGGTCAAGCGTGTCATCACGGACCTAGCGGTGCTGGACATTGAGAGGGATGGCTTCGTCGTGCGCGAGTTGGCTCCCGAAGTCACAGAGCAACAAGTCGTCGACCGGACGGCAGCGCAGGTCCGCTTCGAATTTGAAAGATTTTCGGCTCCATCGAAATAGACCAATGAGTGCGTTGGAATATCCATCCGTTGGGCTTGCTGCACGGGCGATCATGATCTCAAGGTAGAGGTAAGCCGATAAGGCTATTGGGTTGGGTGTGCTGAGGGCTCGAGGGTCGTTAACGGTGTGGAGGATTGGCTGAGATCCTCGGTGCCTTGGAGCGGATCGGTTTCGGTCAGGCGTGGGCCTAGTGATCGAACGAGGTCAGGGATGTCATAGTGCAGAAGGACACCGGGGATGATGTCCTCAGGGGCTCCGATCGGCAGAGGGGCATCGATCAAGCTGCGATAGCTGGTGAGGACGTGGTCTACCGAGATGTGCTTGAGACGCGGGTCGAGGACAGCGACGTGGAGTAGCACCAGGCCGAGGTGTCCACTGGCGGTGGCGGTGATCCGGGCGGGATCGACGTCGGGGCGGCTGGCGAAGTAGTCGGTGATGCGGGCGACGTCGTCGATACGCATGCCCACGAGGGTGCGGCTGACCAGATCGGCGCGAAGGCTGAGTAAGTAGAAGGGGCCGAGGATAGGAGACTTCATGTCGTCTGTGCCGGGAGGCGACGGACGCGGAGTGATGGCCAGGACGATATTGCCGGCAGCGGCCAGGGATTCAAATCGGGCTTTATTCGAGAGAGCAATGGAAGTGTTTGCAGCGATCGAATCGGGGACGAGGAGGATGACCGCAGGGTGAGGGCCGAGGGTCGAAGGAACGTAGAGATTTCCGTGAAGGCCTATTCCTGTGGTGGAAGGGAGGGTGAAGTCACCAGTCTTCGCGGACAGCAGGGTGGGGTCGAAGGTTGAGGTGCCGGGATGGGCGGAGGTCTGGGTAGCTTCACGAATAGCGTCGGTCAATTGCTGTACGGTCAGCGGTTGGGGGTTGGGGGGAAGGATTTTGGCGGCACGTTTTCGATTGAGAGAGAAGATAGTTTCGGAGTCGGGATAGGTGGTGGCGACTTGTCCTGTGGGGGTGACTTGAAATGCATCCTTGGGAAGACTGGCGGGCGTAGCCATCGGACTGAGAACTGTGTTCGCGGGCGAAGGAAGGATGGGATGGGTTGCATCGGCTCCGGGCTTCAGGTTGCGAATGAAAAATCCCACGATGTCGCCCAGGATTGGCGCCAGGGCGCCGTGATGGCCGGGACCCGTGATGAATTGCAGAGGGGCCGTGAGTGGAATTTTATTTGGAGTGTCGGCGTTGAGCGCAGGGCCGGTCGGCGTTGGTGGAACTTCAGCGGAGTCCGTGCCGGATGGTGCGCCGGCGGTGTTGGGATCGAAGAGGGAGTAGAAGCGACGGACCTCGATGACGGTGGAACGTGCGCCGGCAAATGGGAACATGTCAGAATACGTCGCGACAACGGCGTATGGGCGTGGGGCTGCTAGCTCAATCCAGTCGGGGAAGTCGAAGCCCGAGGCGATGAAGTGTGGGATGGATTGTTCGCCGTCTTGCGGGCCGAGAGTGGGCAGTAGTGTGTCGAACGACGTGGTGTAGCAGGCGACGGCGATGGCGGCCACTCGCTTATCGAGTGCTCCGAGCAGAGCAGTGATGGCTCCGCCGCCGGAGCAGCCGAAGGCGCCGATGCGTTTTGGATCAACCTGGGGAAGATTGCTGAGGTAGTCGATACCGCGCATGGCGTCCCAGAGCATGTAGCGGTCCAGGGTATCTCCGATCAGCATGGGTTGTAGGCTTGCTTCGCCGTGCTCCCCCGTAGGACGCGTTGCGAGCGACTGATTTGGATCCTTGGGATTTGGATACTGGAGACGTTCCCCCTGGCCGATGGGGTCGTAGGAGAGAACGATAAATCCGTTGCGAGCGAAGGTCGCTGCGGAGGTATAGTCGCTGGCCTTGCCGCTGGGTGCATGGCCAGGAGAGATGAGAATGGCAGGAAGCTTTTGACGCGCTGGTTGCCCGTCTGGAAGGTAGAGCAAGGCCGGGATGCGAAAGCCGGGCTGACTATCGAGAATGAGTTTTTGGATGCGGAAGCCATCGGCCTGGGTCACTCCCATGAGCTTGACGTTCAGTGGGGTGTGCGGTGGGAGGGTGCCGATGAGGGCCACGATCTTTTTGCGGACCATGGCTTGGCGATCCTCTGCTCCGGCGCGCGTGTGGATGGTAGAGACCTTGGCGCGTCGGCTCGCCGCGTAGTCGGCCGCGAGGCTATCAAGATAGGCGTTGAGCTGGGAGCGGCCGGCATTGGCTGCATTGGCGGCGTCGCGGTGTGCGGCCGAAGCTGGGGGCGGAGTGTTCTGTGCAACAGCGAGTTGGAGAAGAATAGATGCTGCGGCGCAGGTGCGAAGAACGGAACGGATAGATTTCAACATGGCACTCGGGGATAAGACTCGTTTGCTAGGCTGACCGTTGATGCGTGTACTTTTGTTCCATCTGCCCGGCTTCTTAGTGCAGCGAATAGGGTTGGGCCGGTGGCGGAATTGGAGCGGGGATTTTGGTGGGTTCGAGAGGAACAGACTTGGCGAGCCCGACTCCCGAGACGTTGTAGGTGTTGAGTAGAGCGCCACTATAGCCGGTCACTTCGATATTTCGCAGCACGGCGTGCTTGATGTTCGCAAGGAAGATCCCCTTGCCGCAGGTGCCGGTTATGTCGGTGAGGGAGAAACCGTCGAGCGGCTTGTCGGGATCAATTCCAACTCCGTCGACGAGCACTGGCACATCCGTGACACGAATCTTGTTGAAGTTGAAGTTGCGTATGGTTGGAATTCCCTCTTGGCCTGGAACCGCGAAGTCATCCTGCTTGCCGCTGTTCAGGATGTTGAGGCGGAGAAACCCCTGCTCTGCTCCCGATACGTCGAGGTCGCTCACGTAGATGTCTTCGATGAAGGCGCCACGGCCGGGGCGGCTCTTAATATAGATAGCAAAGGTCCGCGCGGCGATGCATTTGCATCGATCGATATGGACGTTGCGAATGCCGCCAGAGGTTTCACTGCCGATGCCGATGCAGGCCCAGTGCGAATCGGCGAAGGTGCAGTTCCTGATGCGCACGTCTTCGGTGGGTCGATGAAGTGCGTAGCCTTCGGCGCCGCGGCCGGACTTGAGCGAAATGCAATCGTCTCCGGTGGAGAAGGTACAGCTTTCGATGACAACGTGGCGGCATGAGTCGACGTCGATGCCGTCAGCACCGCCGCGCACCGTGACATTGCGGAAGAGGATGTTGTCGCAGTAGACGGGATGAATCGACCACATATCGTTCTGCTCGGTCACGCAGTCTTCCACGCGGAGGCCGCTGCAGTTCACGAACTCAAGCAGAGCCGGGTGGCGCATTCCACTCTGTGCATCCACGCGACCTTTGATGGCGGGGCTCCCAACGATTCTTCCGCTTCCCGTGAGGCCGATGTTGGTGGCGTCTATCGCAGAAACAAGGCCGATGTAGCCCTTCACCCAATGGCCTTCCCAACGCACCTGGGTGATCGGATAGTCGGCCAGGTTTGGCGAACCGAGCAAGGAAGCGTCTGCGTCAAGGTGCAAGGTGGTGTTGGAGTGCAGCGTGATCGCGCCGATGAGGTAGTCGCCAGCTGGCACGCGGACCTGGCCACCGCCAAGGACGCTGCAGCGATCGAGCGCCTGCTGAATGGCAAGCGTGTCGTTGGTCTTGCCATCACCGACGGCGCCAAACTCTTTGATGTCGAGACTGACTGGGACGGCGGCAGGGGTCGCTGGCTCGGCAGATGCGCGCTGCGCTGAGATGCCGCGCGTTGCGGACCAGAGCGGGAGCGCGGCCAGGGTTGTGGCGGCGGCTCGAAGAAATCCACGGCGGTTTGTTCGTGTACTCGGCATCGTGTTCAACAAAGGCTTCTGCTCGGACCTGGGGTTCATGGCGTTGCGTGGGTGTGGCTGGTGCGCTGCGCGATCACCCAGCGAACGAGTTCCTTGCCTGCGGCGAAGTTGTCCCCTGAGGGATGGTCTTTGCGGCCGTCGGTGTACTCGTTATAGAGCCAGGGGTCTGCGACCGCGAGAACGGTGCCCTTGCCGTATTTTGCCGTGGCGATGACGATGACGTTGCGATCGGTGACGAGAGCTCGAGCGGGCGCGGAGACGGAGATGGTGCACGTGTCCTTCATGTAGAGCACGTGGGGTGAGTGAAAGAGATCGCCATCGGGCTTCACTGGAATTTGTGCGGCGGCGTAGTCGGTACCGACGACATGGTGGCTCAGGACCGCGTTGAAGTGAATGCCGAAGCGGGCGGCGATGTTGTTGAAGTGCTCGATGTCGGCGTTGGCCGGATCATTTTCTAGCAGGAGAAGAGTGCCTCCTTTCTGCACCCATGCTGCGAGCTCCGCGCCGTCGTGCGAGGCTGCGTAGTGCGGATGCGGATTCTTCGCTGAATTGTCTGGCGAGGCGATGATATAGATCTGCGCGTGCTCGAGGTTGGACTCCGTTGGCGCGGTATAGAGGGTGCCGAGCGCCGCACCCTCACGCTCAAAGAGGTGTCCGAAGAGAGAGTAGCCATCATTCGAGAAGTCGTTCCACTTGTAATGGAAGAACTCTGATTGTCCAGCGGCGTTTTTGCGCTGCTGGCTGTTAAACCATGCGTCGACGAGTACGGTGTTCCCGCGGAGGTTGGTGGCGCCTGGCGCGTTCTCTATCTCAGTCGCGGCGAGGAGGAGCGCTCCAACGCCCCTTGCATCGTTGCTGGCGACCGGCGCGTGAACGTAGTAGCTGTAACTGCCATCGCGATAGGGAGTGCCACCAAGACCGACGGCCTTGACGGTGCTGGTGAGCGTGACGGAACCATTCGCGCTGGTTTGCACAAACTTATCGAGGATTCCCTGCCAGCCGCGTTGTGCGTTGGCCGCGTAGTGCTGGGGAAGATAGCCGAGCCGCACGCCCTTCTGCAGCGCATAGACGAACATGCACGCCGCGGAGGACTCGAAGTAGTTGCCGTCCTCGCCGGGCTTGTCCAGCACCTGGTACCAAAGGCCCGTGCGCTGATCCTGCACACGTGCAATCGCCTCGGCGGTGCGGTTGAGGAGAGCGATGAGCGTGGCGCGGCCGGGATCGTTCTGCGGGTAGTACGGAAGCGTGTCGACCAGAGCCATCATGTACCAGCCCATCCCGCGCGCCCAGACGATGTGCGATGCTCCAGTGCTGGGATCGGCCCAGCGCTGTTGCCGGGATTCATCCCACGCGTGATAGAGCAGGCCTGTCCTGGGATCGCTCGCATGCGCTTCGATCAAGGTGAACTGCCGGGTGATATCCGAGAAGTCCTGCGGCTGGTTAAAGACCGCAGCATATTCGGCGTAAAAGGGCTCCGCCATGTAAAGGCCATCGAGCCACATCTGATTGGGGTAGATCCTCTTGTGCCAGAAACCACCGGAGGCGTTGCGCGGCTGCTCGGCTAGCTGGCGGCGAAGTAACACTGCGGCCTTGTAGTAGCGTTCGTCCAACGTGACGCGATAGAGCCGGAGCAACTCTCGGCCCAGCGCGATATTGTCGAGCGTGTTGGCGGAGGCGCTGTAGGTGGGAATGGATCCGTCGGGCAAGACGAGCGTATCCAGGGACTGCTTGATGGAGCGAAAGTAGGCATCGTCGGCAGTGTTGTACCAGACGGCGTCCATCCCATTCAGGAGCGTTGCAAGCTCGTAGTTCCACGTCAACGGAGCGCCCGGCTCATCGCCGTGGCCGATATTGAGTGTGATGGCGGTGTCGGCCATGCGCTGAGACCACGGGAGCTGTTGTGCGACAGCCGCGCGACCAAGCGTGAGGCAGAGAAACGAGACGATCGTGTGGCGGAAGGTGATACGGAAGAAACGCATGTGGGTTCGCTTGCATGAGGGTACATGGTGACTGGACACTCATGATCGGGTGGGAAAAAAGCGGCGCGAAACTCATGGAGCTTCGCGCCGCTTTCGGGTTGGGGTTGAGTTAGAAGTTGATGTGGCCCGCGAACTGGAACTGGCGAGGATTGTTTGCCTGACCAGCTACTGTACCCAGACTCGCGGAGCCGACCGAACTGCCGATGGAACCGTCCGCCGTGCTGGCCGGGCTTCCGAACCAAACGTGGTTGACTGCGTTGAAGACGGAGGCATCGAAGACGAACTTGACGCGCCCACCCTTCCAGATGCTGAAGGTTCTGCGCAGGCTCGCATCGATGTCGTAGTTGCCGGGTCCGCGCAGTCCATCCGGAGCGGTGCGTGCTACGTTACCGATGTTGGGTGCGGGAACCTCCACAAAGGCAGCGGGATTGATGTATTGAATCGTCGACAAGTTTGTACGGGTAGCGCCCTGCCCCCACTTGCCGTGCTGACGCGCCGAGCCGGTAAAGCCTGGAGCATAGCCTGGCATGCAGGTTCCCTGTCCGGTGAGACCCGTGCAGGCAGCCCCGGTCAGCGCGAGCGGATTGCCCGAGACAACCGTCAAGATGCCGGACAAACGCCAGTCACTTCCGATGGCACGTACAAACGCGTTGCCTGATCCGATGCCGTTCCTGCCGAAGGGCAGGTCGTAGTTGGCGGTCGCGACCAGGTTCTGTGGTTGATCCTGGGTGCTGACCGAACGCTCGATGCGGTCGATTGGATAAGCTTTGCCGTGGTTGGACAGCACGCCGGCCGGAATGGCGTAGCCGGTGCGGAAGGTACCCACATCGTCGATCGTCTTGCTCCAGGTGTAGCTGAGCATGAAGCTGAAGCCATGGCTAAAGCGCTGCTGAAGGAAGACTTGCAATGCGTTGTAGTTGGCGTTGCCGACCGCGGGGAGTTGATCCGTCACGCCGGAGAACTGCGGGAAGGCGGTGAGCGCACGGCCTACCGTGTATCCCTGAGCAGCCGTTCCGTTGAAGCTGGCGTAAGGCAGTGAGGTTCCCGCGGGCATGTTCGCGCTGGCGACTGAGCCAAGCACCGTCGTTCCGAGTGAGAGCCATTTCGGATCAAGTTGATCGCTCCAGTAGCCGCGCGGGCTGCCGGTCGGCACCAGGAAGTGGCCCTGGTTGCCTACGTAGCTGATGGTCGCGGTCATATTCTTGGTAACCAGAACCTGGTAGCCAAGCGACCATCCCTCGAACGTCGGCGTGCGGCCACCGTAAACCGGATCAAGATACGCAAGGGGCGATAACACCTTATATGGCGAGACGGCGTTGGTAGAGTAGTAGGTTCCGTACGAAGCATTGAATACTGGCGGCGGAGCAATCGTGCTGGTTCCGAATGCCGTGTTGGCAATGCCTTTGCCCGTGAAGTACGAGCTGTTGTTGAGATAGAAGGCCGGCTCCGATAGTCCCTGGCTGGCTGGACTGGGCGTCGCGGCATAGCCCAGTTCCATGGCGCTGGAAGGCAGCGTTGTCTGGCCGCCGGAGGTACCGCCGCCGTGGCCATAGTAGATGCCATACGAGCCACGCAGCAAGACGCCCGGACTCATCTGCCAGGCAAAGCCCAGACGCGGACCGAAGTCCTTGAAGTAGGTCTGTAGCGGTGTCGTGCAGTGGCAACCGTCGGTTCCACTGCCGGCGAACTGGAGTATGCCGGGCGAGCCGGTGACCGGGTTGGAGGCCGTTGGGTTCAGGAAGGAGAAGCGATCTTCCGATTCGCGGAACGGCGGCATGACATCCCAGCGCAGACCCATGTTGACAGTCAGCTTGGGAGTTACCTGCCAGTCGTCGTTGGCATATATGGCAAAGGGACGGTAGCGTGAACCGGTTTCCTGCGCAACTGGCGCGTACTGGGTGTAGCTGCCAGAGTCCACGGCACCCAGCAGGTAGCTTGCGTAGGGCAGGCCGGTGTTGGCCTTCGCCGTTGCCGAAGAGCCGCTCACCTGCGCCGTTTCGTTCAGACCGAAGTTCAGTGTGGCCAGGGTAGTTCCAGTGTCGGCATAGAGGTAGTTGTACTCCATCCACTCAACCTGACCGCCGAAGGTGAAGGAGTGACGCCCCTTGATCCACTGCATGTTGTCGAGCACCGTAAAGGCATTGGTATTGCCGACGTAGCCGGTCTGCGGTCCCCACGGAGCAAAGGGCTGCGGGCCACCGGAAAACTTCTCGTAAGGGAAGCTGCCCGAAGCCTGTCCGGCAGGAAGGTTGGTGATGCCAGCGGCCGTGGCGGCGAACTCGGGGATACCATACGTCGGGTTGTTGTCCGGCGAGTGGTACTGTGCCGCGCCGTACTTGAATTGGTTGACGAGGTTGTTTTTGAGGACGTACGTATCCTCGAGGATCAAGACCTTCGAGATCGGCGAGTAGTTCTTGGCATACAGATACGGCAGCGGGGCTACGTTGGTTGTCTGGCTGCCTGCAGGACCGATAAGACCCTGTCGGCCCATGGCGAAGATCACGTTCACCTTATGCTTGTCGTTGATGTCGAAATCAAAGCGATCCGCCGTAGACCAGTTGTTGAGGCCCCAGGCGTACGAGCCGTAATAGTTATTGGTGAGGCTGGAGTTGCTCGGCGCCGGCATGAATTTCTGCAGGTACTGCGCAATGGGCGAGAGCTCGTTCTGAGGAATGACGTTGGCGATTACAGGGCCTGTACCGCAACCGGCGCTGGTATAGCTTGCACCCTTGAACTGGGTGCGCGAGTAGCTGGCCGAGGATCCGCTCCCGGTTTCGATCTGCGTGGTGGGATCGTAGATGGGTTGTCCGGCCGCGGAGAAGTCGCCGCACAGCTCAGCGGGCGTCGGGATGGTCTGCGCCTGGGATTTGGTCAGCGTTGAGAAGCGGAATCCGGCGTAACTGCCGAAGAAGAAGATCTTGTTCTTCCAGATGGGCAGGCCGAGGGTCATGCCGTACTCGTTCATGTGTTCTGGCGGTTTGTAGTACGTGCCGGCAAGCTTCGGATCGGGATAGTTCGCGGGATACTGTGCGGGGATGAAGCCCGCAGAGTCGAGTGCCGTGTTGCGGAAGATGTCGTAGACGCTGCCATGAATCTGGTTGGTGCCGGACTTCATGGTGAAGTTTTCGACGCCAATGCCCTGGTACTCCGGAGAGTAGCCGGTTGTCTTGAGCTGAAACTGATTGATCGTCTCCACGGAGAAGGCCGGCCAGATGAAGCGTGGATCGCCAGCGGTTGAAGCCGACTCCAGCGGAACGCCTTCGACGTACATGGTCGTGCCGGCCGAGTAGCCATTGACTACCATCGGCTCGTCCGACTCGTTGTTCTTGATCTCGTTGTTGGTTGCGCCCGGCATCAGGATGGCGTAGTCGGTCACACGGCGCTGATCGGTGCTGACCCCATTGGCGCCGCCCATCTCCAGAGGGAGGGACGTGTAGGCCTCGTGCTCCAGGGTGGCTCCGAGGGTCGCGTTTTCCGTCTCCAGCGGGGGCGGCGACGTGGTCACCGTCACCGTGGTATCGGCCGCGCCCGTTTGCAGCGCAGCGTCGAGCGCGAGCACCTGCATGCCGTTGAGTTCGAGCTTTTCACGCAACAGCGTCTTAAATCCTGCCGCGCTGATCTTCACGGTGTACTCACCCACGTCGAGCGGCGAGACGTTGTAACGGCCGTCGGAGTTGCTGGTGCGAACCATCTCCGCACCCGTGGCGATATTCCGCGCCGTAATGTGAGCGCCCGCGATCACCGCTCCAGTGGAATCAGTAACCGTTCCCTCGATCGTTCCCGAGCCACCGATCTGTGCGCGCACTATCGCGGGCAGCAAGAGCATCAACACGGCACAAACGGAAACAAGTCCGGCGGAATAAACTCGGCGCAGCCTGATTGGCCAGCATCGAAGACTTCTTTCTCCGCACGCTGCACTGACCGGCGTCCCTCGCCGCTCCTGGATTGGTCCTACCACTTCATCGTCAAACTTATCGATCTTTGGCATTGCGCTGGCTTCCACTTTCGTTCGGGAGTTCACCATGTTTCGGCGATGTTATAAGTTCCTGGAATTCTCTATCTGCTCTGTAACGGTTGTTGATGCTGACGTTTCGGGCGCCACGGCCCCCGATGCGTGCCTCCGAAACACGCTGCCGGCCATGGGTGGACTGAGTCTCGAATTGTTCCGAACACTGCTCTAATCAGGCCCTACCGATGCCACTGTCACGACGCACCACGCTCATCTCATCGCTTCAGGGTTCAGCACTTCGGATAATCTGGCAACGTGGCCAAATGATCAGCGGAATAGTAGACCGGCCCATCGGCGATCGTCAACAGCTAAATTTGAAGTGAGGAAAACCAGCTCGCAGGCGCCTACGCTAATGCAACAATCTCTCGTCATGCGAATGGAGACGAGCGAAGACCTACAGGCTTCTGGGAGAAGCCGGTTTACATCCGCAGGAAGATCGAATCATCATATTGCCGGCTACCACTACGTGAACCGGCTTCTCCTTTGAGCCCGATGTACGCCCGAGGAGCTGCTGAAAGGCGAGCCGCGCAAACTGCTCCGCAGGCTGCGCCAACGTCGTCAGTGGGGGGTGAATGAAGTTGGCGAACTCCATATCGTCTATTCCGATAAACCCGATTTTGCTGAGCGCGATGTGGCTTTCGCGCAGAGTCGAAAGGATCGCAAGTGTGACCGAATAGCTCATCGAGAGTATGGCTGTTGCCGGTTCACGTTTCCTCTGCAGGGCTGCGCACAGCTCCTTCCGGAGCTGCTCCGACTCATGCCACACGATGGTCTCCGCGCGCCTCCCCGCCGCTTCCATCGCCTCTTTGTATCCATTGAAGCGGCTCTGCAAGGGCTGCAACTTGTACGGTGCGTTCACCGCGACGATGTGAGAATGCCGGTGGCCGAGGAGGTGCTCGGTTGCCTCACGTGCTGCCTTGTAATTGTCCAGCATCACCGAATCGACCGCACTGCCCAGGGAGCGGTCAAAGGCTACGACAGGTGTATTGCCAAGCAGGGCGCGCACCTGTGCAACGTTGGTCTCCGCGGCTGGAACCACAATGATTCCATCCACCTGCGAGCGTTTGAGCGACGCCAGTTGCTCCTGCTGCAGCTTCGCTTCTTCCTGGTGAGTGAGCAGCATTACCGTGAAGCCGTTGATGCGAGCTTCGGTCTGAATGGTACGAAGGGCGTTGCCGAAGAACACGTTGTTGACATGCGGAAACAACACGCCGAGCGTCTGGGTTCTCCCAACTCTCAGGCTGCGAGCCAGGGTATTTGGCTCATATCCCAGCTGTGCAATCGCAATCTCGATCCGTCTCGCAACCTCCGGACTAACCGACTTGCCGCCTCGCACGTGCCGTGAGACAGTCGATGCCCCGACGTTCGCCGCGTGCGCCACGTCGATGATGGTAGGACGTTTCGTCTCTTTCATGCTGAACGATACTAACAGCCCTGCGCGGATTCGGGTACGCGCACAAAGCTTCCCCTGCATCCGCAGATGCCTTGACGTGAATTATTTCGATTGCTAATATCGGCTGGGTCCGGCAACGTTGCCACGGATTGGGACGCAACAACGAGACCAGAGGGTTTCTTTTCGATCCCCTGCGCGTCAGGGTATGCGGCGCGGGATCTGACAAGCACTCTGGTCAAGGTTCGGGTTGCATTTGATTGCGGATCAGCAGAATTGTCGAGCAACGTTTCTGCTGAGGAGAGACGATGATGAAACCGATGCTGAGAGGCGCGCTGCTGTTTGCCGCTGGTATGGGAATCGCGGGCAATGCGTGCGCGGCAAAGGTTTGCGCTGTGCGGCAATACGGAGCGAAGGGGGATGGCGCGACCAACGACGCTGGGGCGATTCAGAAGGCGATCGACGATTGCAGCGGAACGCGTCAGGGGACGGTTCTGCTGGACGGGGGCGTGGTGTTTGTATCGTCGCCCTTGATTTTGAAGAGCCATATGACGCTGCGGATTGCGGAAGGCACAACGCTGGCGGGCAGCAGAGATCATGCTGATTATCCTGACAAGCAGGAGTTCAAGGACAAGGGTAAGCAGGCGCTGTTGACGGCAACCAATGCTGAAGACGTGACGATTGACGGCACGGGCGTGATCGATGGAAGAGGCGAGTCGTGGTGGGACAAGCCGCATGATCCGCGGCCACGGCTGATCGTGTTCGACCATTGCAAGCATGTTCACATGAGTGGGGTGACGGTGGAGAACTCGCCGATGTGGCAGATTGTCCCGTACTACTCGGACGATGTGACCTTTGCGAATATGAAGGTGCTGGCGCCGCAACGTTCGCATAATACCGACGGCATCGATCCGTTTTCGTCCTCGAATATTGTGATCGACCACCTGACGATAGATACGGGCGACGATAACGTAGCGATCAAGAGTGGGCAACCGGATTCTCCTGGGCCCGATGCGCCGTCGCGTCACATCGTGATCACGGACTGCACGTTTCTGCATGGACATGGGCTTTCGATTGGGAGCGAGATCGCCGGCGGCGTGCAGGACGTTCGTGCGGAACGGATCCATTTTAAGGGGACGGACCAGGGGGTCAGGGTGAAGTCAAACCGTGATCGCGGGAATGCCGCGATCGGTCACTTTGTCTTTCGGGATATCACGATGGAAGACGTTCGTACCCCGATCCTCATCAGCGAGTTCTATCCAAAGGTGCCCGAAACCATCAGTGAGGAGAAGGTCACACGGCTCACTCCGTTTTTCGACGACATCACGATTGAGAACGTAACGGCAACGGGCGCTCAGCAGGCAGCACTGATTGTGGGGTTGCCGGAGTCGCCCATTCGGAATCTGAAGCTGATCCACGTTCATCTTTCTGGAGAGACGGGCGCGGTGGTGCAGTATGCGGACGTGAGCGCGACCGATTTTACGGTGACTGCGGCGCATGGTGAGAAGGTACAAATTGGTTCCGGCGTACGCGGAAACCTGAAGTAAGACGAAACATCCGTTGGACCGCAGTACAGAGTAATGAATGCACGTGACGCGTAGAGGAGAACGACATGAAACAGAATCTGACACTTCCGCCATTTTCCATTGGAGTGGGAGACCGTTTCGGAATGGAGGCGAAGGCGCAGTTGCAGGCATGCGTTCTGGCGCTGGATGCAGGCGTGGAAGTGGTGCCGGTTTGGAACAAGTCGAATCGCGAGCATGTGATTATCGGGTCGGAGCCACGCGCGGCGCGGGTTGCTGCGGATATAGCGGTGAAGGAACTGCATTGGAGCAGGCCTTACTTTGTGGATGCCGATCACGTTCAATTGAAGACGGTTGACCGGTTTCTTGAACCCTGCGATTTCTTTACGATGGACGTCGCGGACATGATTGGGCAGCCGGCCCACGCGATGGACGTTGACGCGTTTATTGCACATCATGGTGAATTGATCGGCAGGGTGGTGATCCCGAAGGTAGATGCGCCGTTCGAGGTGGATCGGGAGTGCCTGAGGAACGTGGCAAATAACTTTCTGGCGGCGGTGAAGGAGGCTGGGCGAATCTATCGCGCGGTTGAGAAGAGCAAAGGCGAGGGGCGATTTGTTGCCGAGATTTCGATGGACGAGACGAATGCTGCACAGACGCCGGTGGAGTTGCTGGCAGTGCTCGCGATGATTGCCGATGAAGGCATTCCGATTCAGACGATTGCGCCGAAGTTTACCGGGCGATTCAACAAGGGCGTGGATTATGTTGGCGACGTACCTGCGTTTGCGCGCGAATTCAGGGAAGATATTGCGGCGATCGCCTACGCGGTGGATAGGTATCGTCTGCCCGCGAATTTGAAGCTGAGTGTGCATTCGGGTTCGGATAAGTTCTCGATTTATAAGGTGATCCGCGAGGCTGTGCAGAGTTCAGGCGCGGGTGTGCACTTGAAGACGGCTGGGACGACCTGGTTGGAAGAGCTGATTGGACTGGCGGAGTCAGGGGGTGACGGCCTTGCGGTGGCGAAGAAGATTTATGCTGATGCGTTCGCGCACGCCGATGAGTTGACCGCACCGTATGCAACGGTCATCGACATTGACCGCTCGATGTTGCCGTCGCCGGACGAGGTGAAGGGCTGGAGTAGCGAGGAGTTTACCGCCGCGCTGCGACATGATGGAACCAATGCAGCGTATAACCCTAGTTTTCGTCAACTGCTGCACGTTGGGTTCAAGGTGGCGGCAAATATGGGGCAGCGATACCTGGACGCACTGAGAGAAAACGAAGAGATTGTGGCGCGGAATGTGACGGCGAACTTGTTTGAGCGGCACATAAAGCCTGTTTTTCTAGGGGAAGCGAAGTGATTGCCGCGCTGATGGGGGTTAGCGGATCGCTGACGACTACGATTGGAATCTTCGGCGAATCAAGCACGCCGCGGTAAAACAGACGACGGTTGAATGCCACTTCCAACGATTGTCCTTCAACGACCGGAGAAGCTTATGGTCAGATGCACGATGGTTCGCCGCTATGGCACACTCGGCCTTCTTACGAGCGGGTTGTTGCTGGCCATTGGGTCGCCCTGCAAGGCTCAAGCACCGGGGCCAACCGCTTTTCGCGTTGCCGCCGACGGCTCGGCGCAGTACAAAACGGTCGAGGCAGCCGTCGATGCCGTTCCTGCTACAGGCGGAACGGTGCTGATTGCCCCGGGCATCTATCGCGAGCAGGTGATCATCAACCAATCGCACGTTACGCTGCGCGGGACTGGGGCAGACCCTGCGGCGACGGTCGTGGTCGACGACACCAGCCAGGGGACGCGGGGCACCAAGCCGAGCTATGCGACCGTTCATGTGCTCGGCAGCGATTTCCACGCCTTCAACCTCACATTTCAGAACGACTACAACCGCACACACGAACAGGGGTTCGCTGGATCGCAGGCGCAGGCGCTTAACCTGGAAGGCGACCGAAACATTCTCGACCACGTGAGCATCCTTGCGAACCAGGACACGCTCTATATCGGCGCTCGCGGCTGTGGCCAGGCAGGAAGCCGGAGAACACAGGCTGCAAACTCGACATCTGTCGCCCCGGCTACGCAGCCCGCGCCGCTCGACACCACACCCTGTACGCCCGCAGCCACACGCAGTTACTTTACGCACTGTGTCATTGCCGGGAACGTCGACTTCATCTATGGCGACGGCAACGCAGTCTTCAATCAATGCGAGATTCGCAGTACGCTGCATGCCGCAGGCGGCTACCTGACGGCGCAGGGAAAGTATCTGCCCAATCAACAGTCGACGTTCGTCTTCAACCATTGCCGTCTGACCGCCGAACCTGGAGAAGCCCATGTCTATCTGGGTCGGCCGTGGCGCCCCTACGCGTCCGTGGTCTTCCTCCACACCGAGATGGGAGCCCACATCGAACCGACGGGCTGGCGCGAGTGGCATCCCGGCGAGACGCATAATCTCGACACGGTCTTCTACGCCGAATACAAGTCAAGTGGCCCCGGCGGCAGCGCGGCAGCTCGCGATCCGCATTCTCACCAGCTAACGGCCGCGCAGGCTAAGCAGTTCGGGACGAAAATATTCCTGGCTGGCACAGACGGTTGGGATCCAACCAGGGACGCGAAATGACGGCCTGTTACGGCAGCTGTAGCCAGCGACGTTGGTTGGCCCCATTCTCGCGCTATTCAACTCCACTAAGCAGCACACAGTATGAAGGAGCAGGCATGCAACGATACTCGTCGGTCCTGGTGGTACTGGCATTCTGCTTGTCAGCAGCTGGGGCGGCGCAGGATACGCGCACGGTTACGGAACCAGTGATTCCGGCGTTCTGCACCAAACTTGACGCTCAGCTCACCTCGATCAGCGACGGGACGTACAAGACGCTGTCACCGGCCGACGAAGGCAAGCTTGATACAGAGCGGATTCAGAAGGCGATCGACGGCTGCGGAAAAGGAAGGGCTGTTGCCCTGCAGACTCACGGTGGGTTCAACGCATTTGTCAGCGGTCCGCTTGAGCTTCGCGAAGGAGTGACCCTTGTCGTGGAAAAGGGCGCCACTCTGTTCGAGACACTCGACCCCAAGGTGTTGGAGATCTCTCCAGGCAGCTGCGGGATTGTAAGCAAAGAACCCGGGCGAGGATGTAAGCCGTTGATCACTGTAAGCCATGCGCCGGATGCCGGCATCATGGGAGACGGAGTGATTGATGGAAGAGGCGGCGAGAAGATTCTCGGCAAGACGATGTCGGCGTGGGAGCTCGGCGAACAGGCTCTGAAAGACAATGCCGCGCAGAAGGTCAGCCGCCTGATCGTTACCGACCATGCCGACAACTTTACGCTCTACCGCATTACGCTGAGGAACTCGCCGAACTTTCACGTTTCCTATAACGCTGGCGATGGTTTCACCGTGTGGGGCGTCAAGATAGACACGGTGCAGCGTATCGCGAGTGCCGCACATCCTCTCTCACGAAATACCGACGGCATCGATCCGGGGAATGGCTCGAAAAATATCACGATCACCCACTCCTTCTTTCGGGAAGGAGACGACAACGTCGCCATCAAAGGTGGTCCCGGCGGCGTCACGAACATGAGCGTGATCCACAATCACTTTTACTGGGGCCACGGTATGTCGATCGGTTCCGAGACGACCGGCGGCGTGAGTAAGATTCGCGTCTCGGACCTTACCCTGGACGGCACCGACTCGGGCATCCGCATCAAGTCCATGGGCACGAAAGGCGGCCTGGTTCACGACATCGTGTATGACGGGATTTGCATTCGGAACTCGGGCCGCCCGCTGGATATCACCGCTGCCTACGCGGCAAATGGTCCAGTCAAGGGAAACTCACCCCCCACCTTCCGCGACATCACGCTGCGGAACGTGAGCATCTCTGGAGGCGGCAGGATCCTCTTCGATGGTTACGATCATGAGCATCGTGCGCAGGTTAACGTCGATGGAGTCTTCCTTACGGACAGTACGCATCCGGAGACGCCGTACACCTACACCTTCGACAATGCCGACGTGGTCTTCGGCCCTGGCGGAAGCAATCTTCAGCTTCCCGCTGGCAATGACACCACGGTCTCCGGTTCGCCAACCGGGGGAACGCCCTACTCCTGCGTCGATCGATTCGTTCCCTTCCCGACGGAATAGCCGTGATGGATTCCAGGCGCCATGCCAACCTTCTGGCTCGATAGGATTGCTTCGGCGAGTGGCGAGGGTTGCGCGAAATTCCAGAAGATCGTCGGCGCTACGCTTCAATGCTCCCCAGCGGATGCTAGCGGGACACCACAAGGACGGAGAAGGTTCCGGGAAGCGGGGTGGGGCGGAATTTGAGTTCTTCCGAAACTTTCCCGGAATTTTGTCCATACTTGGAGGTCACGAGATAGGCCTTGCCCGCTTTATGATCGACAACCATGGTGCGAGCTCCGGATGCCGTCGGAACACTTTGGATCCTGGTGTAGTGGGATGGCGACTCGCGACGGAAGAGAGTCAGCGAACCTGTGCTGTCGGCAAGGAAGAGCAGGTTGAGCTGTGGATCGAAGTCCAGATCGCCAGCGTTCTCCGTGCCCTCACCGATCGCATCGACCTTCCCCGTGACGGCATTGACTGAAATCAGACTGTGATCCTCACAGCTGGTAAAGAGTTGATGATGCGGTGCGTCGATTGCCAGGTTCGATGGTCCCGTGCACGGCGCCAGGAGCCAGGATGCCGCGACCGTACGCGAGGCTGCGTCGATGTGCTGAATCATACCCGCTGCCGGCAGAGCCACGAAGATGCCGCCGTTGCCATCGCCTACAGCGGAGCCAGGACGGCCGGCCAGAGGAATGGTCGAGATGACCGTGTTGGTCGAGGGATCGATCACGTCAACACTATGACCACGGGAGCTGAAGGCGAATACCCGCTTGGTGGCAGGATCGTAAACGATCGCGAAGGGTATGGGACCGGTGCGAATGGAGGCCACCAGCTTGAAGGAGCTTCGGTCGAAGACGCGGACAAATCCGGCAGTGCCGTCGGTGACATCGGTCGCGTAGCCATAGGTCCCCGCGTCGAGCGCCACGTTGCGGAGGTTGACCATGCCTGTAATCTCGGCGAGAGCTTTCCCCGTCTCGGTATCGACAACCGAGATGTGGTCGGTGCGCGGGATGAAGAGCCGATGGGCAACCGGATCGATCGCGAGAAAGCCCCATCCTCCTGTGCCGCCGATCCCCCATTGTTCTTCCACATGAAAGGCGCGCGCCGTGATGGGCGTGGACGCGGTCGAACGAATGGACACCGAGGTAACGAATAAGGCAATGAGAACGAGGCGGGCAGCGAGAGTGCGGGTCGGGTGCATAACGAAATTCCTTTGCGATGCTCCATGAAGGGCATCGACGTTGCAGAGGATATAGCTTGCTTCAGAAACGCACTTCGACGGCCAGGTATTCCTGGCCGTCGAAGCGAACCGCAAGTGGGACAAGTGTCAGTTGGAGCTCGGGAAGCTGAAGTCGTCCGTAAGGTCTCCGATAGCGGGGCTATTGGTGGGAACGTACGGATTGCTCTCCTTCTGAACCGGGTTCGGAAGGTTGTCGCGGCTGCGTGTGGTGATCGGGGGCAGGCTCCAGTTCTTCTCGATGAACTTCTCGATCGAAACGTGGTCGCCATACTCATGCGACACGTGTCCACCTTTGGAGTACTTCGAGACAACGATCAGCGGAATGCGCGTGCCGTCGCCGAAGAAGTCGACCGGCTGGATGTATCCCGAATCGTAGTAGCCGCCGCCTTCGTCCATCGTGATGAAGATGACGGTGTCATCCCAGAGCGCTGGATTGGCCTTGACCTGGTCGACGATCTTCTTGGTGAAGCCTTCGAACAGATCGAGTTTGGACGACGCCGGATGACCATCGTTGAAGCCGCTGGGCTTCACGATCGAGACTGGCGGAAGGTTGCCGGTGTCGATGTCCTCATAGAGCTCGGTCGTATCCGCGATATAGGTTTCGCGAGCCGCCTGCGTGCCCATGAACTGGGTCTGGTACTGGAATGGATTGCAGATGTTGCAATACTCGTCGAAGCTGTTGGACTCGGTGGGATCGGTGACGTAGAGATCCCAGTCTTCGCCGAAATACTTGAACGGCACTTTATGAGCTACGAGATCGTCGCCGATGCTCTTCTGGCTGGTGGGGGGAATCGTGAAGGGCGACAATTGCGAGGCAAGGGAACCGTCGCCGTTGTAGCCGGGGTTGTAGTTGTTGACGAGATAGTAGTCGCCCTTCACGCAGTTGGGATTCACAGGGCGCTTGAGGGATTGGAGATAGTTGGTGACGGCCGGAACACCTGGCTGGCTGATGTCGCCGCAATTTACGTAGCTGCCGCCGCCGTAGCCATCCTGATCGTAGAAGTCATTGGTGGAGGGCTGCGGGTTGGGATTTTCGATCTGGTTGACCGGCGGGGCTACCGCAACACCGTTTGCGTTGGTGTAGAAGATGGCATCGCCGAAACCGAACATGATGTGGTTGGCGCCCGTACCACCCATCACCGACTGGTGGAAGTTGTCGCTGAGCGTGTAGGTGTCGGCGAGCTCTTTCAGGTAGGGCGCGTCACCCTGCGCCATGTTGTAGAAGCCCATCGATGCGGAACCTTCGCCGGTGGTCATATCGTTGAAGGTGCTGGGCTGCGGCGCTCCATTGCTGCCCGTACCGACAGTGACTTCGACCCAGGGGAAGAGATCGTTCTGGCAGCCGCTGGGATTGTCCTTGGTCACATAGTCCTTGCTGCAATCGGCCTGCTGCCACATCTGAAAGAAGCGGTGGACGGGGCTCGCGGTGTAGGCGTCATAGGGCAGGTTGGGACCGCTGAGCTGATAGACGCCTTCACGCAGGCTGGTCGCATTCTTGATGCGCTCGTCGATCTGCCCGCCGGCAATGCCCGTGGCGCCAGTGATCAGGAACCGCTCGTAATCTTTCGCGAGACCCTGGTCGGCCAGCTTGCCAACTTTCAGCGTTGTGAATGGAGCGGGGCCGGCGACCGAGGGAGCCTGCGGTCCGCCTGCCAGCGCAGGTGGGAGCGTGCTGTAGATGCTGCGGGATTGAGGGTCGATTTGATACACGCCGCCAGAGGTCGTGCTGTCCAGCGCGGAGAACTGCGCGGAGAGCGAGTAGTTCGGGCCGGGCTTGCCGTCGGCCTTCACGATTCCCTTGGACAACAGGTTGGAGATGGACTCACCGCTCTTCGGTGTGTAGGTCGCGAAGACGTGGTCGAACGTACGGTTTTCTCCAATGATGACAATGACGTGCTTGATCGGAGTCTTCGTGGGCGGTGCGGAGTTCTGGGCGTAAACAGGGGAAAGGCCCGCGAACACTTGCAGCGCAAACAACGTTGTTGCGCCGCACTTCAAAGCCCCTTTCAGGGCGTGGGTCGTACACGACTTCATGGTGAACCTCCGAGGATGCCAGAAGACAGCGTGTCGTGCTGGGTAGTGCGTCTCCGGTTAGACAACCGTAGGCCGAACATTTCGGTCGATGGTTATTGGGAAGTAAATTGACAAATAATTGCACTCACCAAAGTGCCTCGCGATCGTCGCGAAATTTTTCTACGTGCAGCCAACCTTCGCAAATCAATCCGCATCTCGATCCCATTTTCAGGGAATTTAAATCACAACCTTGTACGGTCGCATCATCTCGTTGTCTTCATGCTCCAGCAGGTGGCAGTGCCATACGTACAGAAGCTCTGCGCCTGGAGTCGTTGGCGCTCCCGCTGGCAGATCGAAGCGTTGGATGATGCGCGTCACGTATCCCGGATACGATTTGATCGTGTCCTTGTGCCCTGGCCGCTCGTTGCTCTCCGGCGCCATCGGCTTTCCCGTGAAGACGATCTTGCCCGTCTGCTGGTAGGTCGGGACATCGAAGGATTGCCGGTTCAGCACCTGGAATTGCACCAGGTGCAGGTGCAGAGGATGGACATCCCCCGTGATGTTGACGAAGGACCAGATCTCCGTGCTGCCCGCCTTGGGATCTTCGGTGATGGGCTCGTGCCATCGCGCATTGCCCAGCATACCGATAATGACGTATCCATCCGACGGGCGCTCTTTCTCTGAGACGAGAAGCATGCGCTCACGAGTCTCGTACGTGGGCTGAAGAGCTTCGAACGGTACCAGCGTGTCAGGCACGGAACTGGTGTCCTTGCCCCGGAGCGGCTTCGTGACCTTGAACAGCATCACCTCCGCTGCTTCCACCTGGCCGCCCATCGTGTAGGGAGCAGGCGCATCGTTGATGAGGGAGAACGACTTGCCTTGAAGATCGGCGAAGTCGATCACAATATCGAATCGCTCCGCTGGCGCCATGAGGAGATACCGCAGTTCGAGCGGTGACGGAAGGAGGCCGCCATCGGTGCCAATCTGCTGGAAGGCCGGAACGTCGAAAGTTTCATTGAGAATCTTGCCTGTGCTGTCCGCGTTGAAGAGACGCAGGTGGTAGAAGCGCGAGTTGGCAGCGTTCAGCAATCGGAAGCGGTACTTGCGCGGCTCGACTTCGAGATACGGCGTGACCTTACCGTTGACGCAGTTGAAATCTCCGTAAGCCTCCTGGACCCACAACGGATGTTCCTTCGGACCGTTGACCACCGTGGGGTAATAGAGCGAGCCATCGGGATGGAAGAGCCGGTCCTGCAGCATGAGTGGGATCTCGTACTCGCCGCTGGGAAGATTGAAAGATTTTTCGGCGTCATCGCGGATGAGATAGAAGCCCGCCAGACCAGCATAGATGTTGAGTCGCGTGATGCCCATGCAATGGTCGTGATACCAGAGCGCGGTGGCGGGCTGGGAGTTCGGGTAGGACGATGGCTTCGGATTAAAGCTGGGGCCGTGCTCACCGTTTGCCGTGAACCACGCCTCGGGATAGCCATCGTCCTCAGGGAGCACGCAGGCTCCATGCACGTGTGCAACATTGCGTACATCGGGAATCGAAGACTCCGCTCCGTGGATGGAGTGATCGACGGGCAGCAGGTGCGTGGTGGGTAGTTTGCTCACCCAATGAATCTGGAGAGGCTTTCCACGTTGCACTTCGATCGTCGGGCCGGGCCAGCTGCCGTTGTAGCCCCATATGGCGGTTGGCGGCAGATCGCGATGCAGCTTCTGCCTGAACTGCCGCATCTCTATCTCTACAATTTCCCCGGGCGTTCCTGTCGCGCGAATGACTGGTGGGATGGGCAGCGGATCCACGTAGCGCGTCAATCGGACGCCGCTGTGTATCTGCGCCGGAGCGGCCATGGCTTGGCCGATGGCTGGGACGCTCTTCTGGAGGATGAGCCCCGCTGAAGTGTAAAGGCCTCGGCTCAACAGGCGACGCCGACTGAGCATCGGTCCCAGCCGGAGGAAATCTATCGAGAAAATACTTTCATCTTTGGGAGTCGTAGGCTTCGTTACGCGAGGCATCAGCTTCTGTGAAGACTAGACGGATTTGATTACGGGAAGGTTAAGCGAGGAAGCTCCTCGGTCTCCGTAGACCCTAACGGCAAGAAAACTCGAGGTCATACACCCATGCTTGATCGGCAGTGTTTCAAGCATCTTTCTCTTGCCGGCGGCATGAAGCAGACGGCAATGGCGTTGCCAACGAAAGAGTCGAGAGGATGACTCCCCAGGCGCCTGGTAGAGATCGCAAATTCATCGGGAGGAGGCGCTTGTATCGTTACGATTGCATCTTCCCGCCCGCTAATATGCCAGCGCCACACCATCCGCGCGCATCTCGCTTGCCGCGGCATACACCCGCTCTCCATTAGGCTTGCGCAGCTCCACACACTCGTACCGGCCAAACCCGCCATCGCTCTTGCCCATCGGCCAGCCCATGGCAATCAGTGCCTTTCGTGTCTCCTCGGGAACCCCTGCCTCCAGCCGCAAAATGCCCCTCGGCCCCAGCCCTGCCGGATCTTCGCCCATGCTCTGCGACGACCCCTCGTGATGCCACCGGGGACTATCCCCAGCGGCCTGCACATCCAGGCCGTAGTCCACGCGATTGAGCACAATCTGCGTCTGCCCCTGCGGTTGCATATCGCCGCCCATCACCCCGAACGCCAGCCACGGAGCGCCGTCCTTCATCGCGAACCCGGGAATAATCGTTTGGAATGGTCGCTTGCCGGGCGCATAGATATTTGGATGCCCATCCTTCAGCGAGAACAATTCGCCGCGATCCTGGAACATAAACCCCAGGCCATCGGCCACCAGGCCTGATCCCATTCCTCTGAAGTTCGATTGGATCATCGACACCATCATGCCGTCTTTATCCGCCATGCTGAAGTACGTCGTATCTCCATGGCTCGGCGCCTGTCCCGGATACACCGGCTCCAGTATCCGATCCAGCCGGATCAGCTTCGCCCGTTCCTTCGCGTAGTCCATCGAGTTCAACCACTCCACCGGCACCTTCGCAAAGTGTGGATCCGCATAATACCGCGCGCGATCTTCATAAGCCAGCCGCTTGGCCTCGATCTGCACATGCAGCGCCTGCGCACTCTGGAACCCCATCCCGCGCACATCGAACTGCGAGATCATGTTCAGCATCTGCAGCGTTGCCAGCCCTTGCGTATTCGCGCCCATCGCATACACGTCTACGCCGCGATAGTTTGTCACGAGCGGCTTCACCCACTCCGCGTGTTGCTCCCGCAAATCTTCAACAGACAGCCATCCGCCAATCCGCTTGAAGTACGCCTCGATGGTCTGCGCAATCGGGCCCTCATAGAACGCCTCGCGCCCGCCGGCCGCGATAATCCGATACGTCTTCGCCAGGTCCGGATTCCGGAACACGTCATACTCGTTTACCGGCTTACCCATCACCTGGTAGGTATGCACCGCGTTGGCCGTCTCTTCCACGCCCGACCCCGGCCGCAGGAAGATCGCCATATTCCGCTTGATGTAGTACCCGATAATCTGCGGCACCGGAGCCCCATTCTCGCAATAGTGAATGGCCGGCTCGAACAGCTCTGCCCACTTCAACTTGCCATACCGCTGGTGCAGCGTCCACCACGCATCCAGCGCACCCGGCGTCGACACCGCAATCGCACCCAACGGCGGAATCACTCCATTCTTCGACCGCGCCCGCACCATCTCCAGTGTCAGCGACTTCGGCGACCGGCCCGACCCCGCCAGCCCCATCACCGCTCCCGCCTTCGGATCCCAGAGCAGCGCGTAGCAATCGCCGCCCAGCCCCGAGCTCGTCGGTTCTACCAGCCCCAGCACGGCGTTCGCCGCCACCGCCGCATCCACCGCCGAGCCACCCTTCTTCAGCATCTCGATCGCCGCCTGCGTCGCCAGCGGATGCGCTGTCCCTGCCGCGCCCGAGCATCCCAGCGCCGGAGACCGCGTCGTAAAGCTAGCCCCCGCTGGACGATCCCCCGCATGTACATCCGGCCGATCGAACTTGTCTTCTCCAACCGCCTGAAACTTCGGCAGCTCGTTGGTCGCCGCACCGGCTTGCTCTGTGCCTTTACTCACCGGCGCCTCACCCTGCATCAAGCTCGACGAACCCGCGGCAGCCAACGGAAGTGTTGCAAGAAATGTACGACGAAGCATAAAGAATCTCCTTCATTTCGGCGTGAGGCTTTTCGATCGAACGTCCTGCATGGGCGGTGGCTTCCAGCTCTTACGCCCCGGCACCTACCAAATCGTCTTCTGCTTCGCCTGCCGCGAACTCGGCATAAGGTTCCAACGATCGCAGCAGCGAATCGCGCACAAACAGAATATGGTCATGCATCTCGAGCTTCGCCAATTCAATATTTCCGTCCCGCATCGCCGCGTAAATCTTCTGGTGACTCGCTGGTGTCGTGGTTGCCGAGAGGTGGAACGTCGCCATCCGGCACAGCAGGCTCTTCTGCTGAATGTTGTCCAGGATCCTGCCAAACTCGTGGTTTCCCGTAGACCGCGCAATCAACCCGTGAAAGTAGATGTCTTCCTCGATATGGCTCAGTTTGGCGCCCACTTCGAGATTGGCTCGTGTCCGTTCGATGCTCGCCGCCATCTGGTCCAGCAGCTCCGGCGTGATGCGGGAGATACTCACCGCATGCACCTCCAGCAGCGCGCGCACGTCGTACAAGTCACGCACCTCCTTGGCCGAGAACCTGCGCACATACGCGCCGCGCCGCGCTTCAATAGTGATTAGGCCTTCACTCTCCAGCCGCATAAGCGCCTCCCGTACCGGCGACTTGCTGATGCCCAGCGCACTGGATAGATACTCTTCCGTGAGCTTCGATCCTTCAGGAAACGATCCATTGAGCAGCTGTCGTTTGACGCTTTGGTAAGCCTGCTCGGTGAGATTTGGGTTTTTCGCTAATTTCAACATGTCGTAAGGCCCACGCGGATTCTACCTGACCCGCATCCCTCTTCGCCGGAATGCGGTTTGAACACAAAGAAATGCGCCTCGCAGCCAACGAACCTTGCACGAGGCGCATTCCCTTCTAGAACTGGAACTTGGCGCTGAGCTGAAGCTGCCGCGAAGACCCACCATCGCTGGTGGCAAAGCGCGTGGCGGTGATCTGCCCGAAGCTGGTGGATTGCACATTATTCGTCGGCTGACCGAAGTTGGGGTGATTGAGAATGTCAAATGCATCCACGCGCAGAATGAACGTAAGGCTCTTGAACAACCTCGTCTCCTTCTCCCCGGAAAGATCCAGGTCCGCGAATCCCGGCCCCGTGCCGCGGTTGCGCTGCATATCGCCGAGTCCCGTATACGCAGTTGGCAACGTTGGGCCCGTTGCGTTCGCCTGCGTTCCCACAATCTGGTACACGCAGGCCGATGTCACATTGGTCAGGTCGCACACCGCCCCGCCGTGCGTCAGGCCGCCGGGATTCGCAAAGTAGCTGACGTTCGCCGATCCAATAATCTGCTGCTTGTGCCGCGTGATCTGTTTCAGCAGGTTCGGACGGATCAGGCCGCTGTTGCCGTTATACCCATCGCTGCTCGCGACGATGTTCACCGGATTGCCCGTCTGGTACTGGAAGATGCTCGTCAGCCGGTAGCCCGACACCCACCGGTTGCGCTTGAACGGCAGCGCATAGATCGCGTTTGCCGCAAAGTGGTTCCGCACATCGAAGTCCGAAAGCCCATAATTCTCGGAAGGATTGTTGCTGTCGGGCAGCACCGCTCCGCCCTGCGAGCCGAGCGAGTTGATGTCCATCGACTTCGTCCACTCATAGTTCATATCGAACTGCAGCCCATTCGACATCGTCTTCGACAGCGTCACCCACAGAGCGTTGTAGTTCGAGTAGCCAATGCTGTTTCGTTCCGTGATGTTCGACGCAATCGACGCTCCCGGAGCAATCGGGCTGTCCGCCGCCAGCTTCAGATAAGGCCGCGGGCTCGGTGCATTCGTCGGCCCGTTCGCCTGGTTCGGATCGGTCACGATCAGCAGGTGATGACCCGTCGAGCCGTAGTAGCCGATGCTCGCCACCATGCTCCACCGCAGCGCCTGCTGCACATTGAAGTTGAAGTCCTCCACATACGCATTGCGCAAGTTCGGGTTCACCCATCCCAGCGCGTATCCGGAAGCCGCCTTCGCCGAAGCAAACAGGTTATTCATCGGAATCGGCGCAGCGCTGTTGCTGTACGAAACCGCCGTGGTAAACGGAGGATTGCCGGTCAGGATGCTAACCGTGCCCGCCACCGGCTGATCGACCAGCAGTCCATACGCCCCGCGCAGCACCGTCTTGTTGTTGTTGAACAGGTCATAGGCGAAGCCGACGCGCGGCTCCAGGTTGTAGTTCTGCTTGTACGCCCCGTTCGCCGGAACCCCGTTCGTCCCTGCCTGCGTCAGCGTAATGTTCGCGGGATTGAAGATCGAGATCCGGTTCTCGCCTTCCACCGGCGTTCCGTTCCACTCAAATCGCAGGCCGCCCTCCAGCGTCAGGCCCCGCAAGATCCGGTAGTTGTCCTGGATGAATCCCGCCGCCGCATCCGCATAGATCCGGTAGTCGATGATGTTGGGCTGAATGCTGAACACCGGCGTCACATCGGTCGCAAGATTCACGCTCGACAACGTCATGGTGCCAATGTTGCCCGCAAAGCTGTACAGCAAATAGCGCCGGAACTCACCACCCCACTTGATCTGGTGCCTGCCCTTCAACATGGTTACCGTATCCGACAAGACACCCGTGGTGGTATCGCGGCCCTGCGGGAACCCCGACGGCCCGCCCACCGTGAAGCCCACGTCCGTGATCGTCGTCTGCGGAATCCCCACGTTGCCTGTCAGCCCATCCACAAGCCCTATGCTGGCCGGGTCGATCAGGTTCGCCGGGTGGAACGCAATCGCGATCCGGTTGAAGCCCAGCCGCGCTTCATTCGTCACATTTGAATTGAAGATGTGCACATACTGCAGCGTGCCAATCTGCCGATGTGCCTCGCGGTGGTCGCCCCATCCCGGAAGCGTGTCGCCCTGCAGCGCTGGCTCGGTGCGCACATCTTTCTGGAACGCATAAAACCCGTGCAGTGAATCAGCCTGCCCAATCTGCTGCAGCACGTCTCCCGTGTACTGGTCGATCTGCACCGGCCCCGGCGTAAACGACACATAGTTGGTCAACCCGCTGTTCGGCAGCGGAATGAGCGCGGCAAACGCCGCGGCAATCGGAGCGGCCGTAGCATTCGCCGCATACGCATTCTGCTGTATCTGGGTGAACACCGGGCTATTCTGCAAAATGCCCTGGTGCTGGCGCAGACCCTCGTAGCTGAAGAAGAAGAACGTGTGCCCCTTCCACACCGGTCCGCCCACGGACCCGCCAAAGTTGTTGCGCTGCAGCGGAGCCTTTGCGCCCGTGTCCCCTACCAGCGGTAGCCCGGTGCTCGGGTTGTAGCTGCGGTTGAAGTAGTTGCGCGCGTCCAGCCAGTCATTTCTGAAGTAGTCGAACAGCTCGCCATGGAAGTGGTCCGTGCCCGATCGCGTCGCCACCGTCACAATCGATCCATCGCTGCGCCCATACTCGGCGCTGAACGTCTGATTGTTAATTGCGAACTCGGAGGTTGTGTCGATTGACGGCTGGAAGGTGATTTGGTTTTGGCTGATGTCATTGAGATTGATGCCGTTGATCTGGAAGTTGACAGAGTCTTCGCGATTGCCCGCCGTAATGAACGAGTTCGCGCCCAACCCGCGGCTCGGCGCCGTCAAGCTCCCCGCCGTGTCCGCCACCACGCCTCCTGGCGTCAACACCGTGAGATCCAGAAAGTGACGCCCATTGAGCGGCAGCTCCTGTACCGTGGCCCGGCCAATGACCTGCCCAACCGTGATCGTGCTGGACTCGATCTGCGACGCAGCGCTGCTCTCCACCTGCACCGTTTCACCCGCCGAGGCAACCGCGAGCTTCGGATTGACCGTAACACTCTGCGCCACCTGCAGCGTAACCTTCTCAATCGTGGTTGCACTGAATCCCGCCGCCGTTACCTGCACCTTGTAATCGCCAGGCTGCAGCGATGGCACCACATAGGCGCCCGCATCATCGGTCGTCACCGTTCGCTCCAACCCCGTCGCCAGCGAATGCACCACCACCTGCGCATGCGCGACAGCCGCTCCACTTGGATCCGTCACAATGCCCGACAGGGTCGCCGTCGATTGTGCCCATGCCCCTGTCGCAAAGAACGCCAAAACCGCCAACGCCAGAAGGAAACTGCGTTTACCTGGATACCTGAGAGTAGTCATATAACCTCCGAAACTAAGTAGGGAGAAACGTGCTATCCACGAAGACCGTAGCCTTTCGTGCAGTAGCGGAATGGATAGCTATGTTGGAAAGATATATCATATATCAGGAATGGTTGCACTTCGCAACTCGACGCCAACCCCTGAATCATCTGCATCTTCCACGGACCATCCGCGAAGCGGCTCTATCGACGCGGCCCGCGACGCCCCGGGGGGCATCGGACCAGCGAGTCTACGCGGCCATCAGAACTGGAAATACAGAAACGTCGAACCAGCTGTCGAGTAAAACATGCTGATCATGAACGCCGTGCTGGTCGCCACCCACCAGGGCAGGTTCGGACGCCACCGAATATGCGGCAGGATCGACCAGTTGGGCGAGTCGTTCTTCTGTTCTTCGCCAAGCAGCTCCTGCGTGTTCGGCATCAACCAGATCACGGCGTACAGCCCCACAAGGATGAGCATCTGTGGCTTGAGGCCGGCCGCGTGGTGGAATCCGTTTTGCCCCATCATGCTGCAGAGAACGGATAGCGCGGCAGGCACCGAGCTGGCGCGAAAGAACACTTCGGCGACAACGACTGCGAGATAGGTGATGCCGATGCTTACTGGCCGCACGAACGGCTTCTGCAGCTTGCTGTCCTGTGGCACGAAGATGCGCCAGGCGTGGGCGGTCACCAGGTACGTCCCATGCAGCACGCCAAAGACCAGAAATTGCCTGCCCGCGCCGTGCCACACCCCGGCGAGAAACATCGTCACCATCGTCGGCCACGCCACCATCTGCAAAAATCCTTCCGGCGTCGCCGTCGCTTTCTTTGAGACCTTCTTGCCTGCATTCAATCGGCTTCGGCTGACCCGCAACTGCACCGGACCGTAGATGTAGTCCATGATGTAGTGGGTCAGCGTCATGTGCCAGCGCTGCCAGAAGTCAATAATGTTCGCCGCCTTGTAGGGCGAGTTGAAGTTGAGCGGGAAGCGGATGGAGAACATCCTCGCCAGCCCCACCGCCATGTCGGAGTATCCCGAGAAATCGAAGTAAAGCTGCAGCGAGTACGTCAGCGCTCCAACCCACGCGTTGACCATCCCCGTGTGGGGATCCGCGAAGACAGCGTCGGCGACTGGCGAGATTCGATCGGCGACCATCACCTTCTTGAACATGCCCATGGTGAACCACGTCAGGCCCAGCGCCACGTCGTCGCGGTCCAGCCGGTAGCGCCGCTCCTGCCGGAACTGCGGCATCATCTCATTGTGATTCAGGATGGGACCGGCGATGAGGTGAGGGAAGAAGGTCACGAACAGCGAGTAGTTGAGCAGCGGCTCCGCTTCAGCCGCGCCCTGCTTCAGATCGACCAGGTACGCGATCTGCGTAAACGTGAAGAACGAGATGCCCAGCGGGAGAATGACCGATCCAAAGTCGTGCTTCAACACACCATGTTCGTTAAAGAAGCCCAGCACCGGGAAGAGGTACTTGAAGTAGCACAGCGCAGCAAGATTCGACGCGATCCCGAAGACGAGCCAGCCAGTAGCCGCGCGATTGCTCCCCCTGAAACGCACAATCATGCGCGTGATCGCGAAGTTGAACAGGATCGAACCGACCAGCAGCAAAAGGTAAACCTTGCTCCAGTGCGCATAGAAGGCGAACGACATGAACGCAAGAAACCCGATGGCGCCGCGTCTGCCCAGCCGCCCAAAGATCTGGAAGCCCAACAGGCACAGGGGCAGGAAGCACAAGTAGAAAATGGGGCTGCTGAAGGTCATTTGCCGATTGATCCTTGGAGAGCGGGTGAAGTGGTAGTCAGTTTTTTAGCATTGTTCTGGTGCATGAGCGCGAGGATCTGGTTGGCCGCCTGGGTAGAGATATAGGCCTGGCCCCTCGGGCTGAAGTGCACGTCCGTCATGTTGAAATAGGGCATGGGAAGCGCCACCAACGCATTGTCATGCAACCCATCCAGTTGCTTGCGATACATCCCTTCGTTCGGGTTGCAATTTGAAATCGGAGAGATATCGATGATCACTTGCGTTCCATCGACGGCATATCGTTCGCGAGTTTCGGCAACGTCTGCAGCATTTCGCGCGACGGTGCCGGACTCTGGCCTGCTGTAGTCGCAGTTGACCTCGGGCGGCAACGGGAATGGCCAGATGCCATCTCGCTCCGCCCTCTGCTTCCTGGTGTCGACCTCGACCCGGCGCGTCCACGGCCACAGTTGCTTCCATTGGTTTTCCAGCATATTCTCAGCCGCCCAGAACATGAAGTTCACCACCCACGTGGGTCGTCGCCGAAAGCCACGCAGCATCTCTCCACCGTGGTCATACTGGAGCGCGTAAATCATCCCTTCCGTTGAGAACGCGGTGAATGGTTTCTTGCCGGGAACAAAGGAAGGGGCGCCGAGCATCATCAAAATGAATCGCGGCCGCTTGTTGTTTTGCAAATATGCGTCCAACGGAAATCGATAGCCCACCACGTCCTCTACACCGCGCGCTTCGGCGATGTTGCAAGTCTTCAACCCGGTAATCTTTGCGATCAGTTGAGGGTCAAGCCCGGTAAGAGCGGATGAATCTCCATAGACCACCACGTCGCAGTCCGCATGCACCAGCCGCATGCCATAGCCGGCCTGGTAGATACCGGGATACCCGTCGTGGGTGAGAAACCAGGGGCGCGCCATCACGCACAGCAAGGCCACCAACGCGCCAACTTGCATACAGACAAAGAGAGTGGCATACCAGAGCGGGGCCCGCCTGCCGGCATCCAGCTTGGGCTCGGCCGGCTCCATGCTGTGTGGAATCTCACTCAGGGTGGGCATTTAACTCCGCGGAGAAGGCCGTGTGATCAAAGCCGCTTCGGCGCATCAAGCGTTTTGTTTTGGCTGACAAGCCAATTATATAAGTGCGACGTTTGTCATGATGTAGCTCTGGCAACTCGTCGCTTGTGATTAGGTGAGGAGTTGAGCTTCATAGGCGAGCGAGAGAAAGTTGAGGTAGAACGACGGGTTACCGAAGATCATTGGCTACTTAAGGCTCCGGCTGGCTGGGCCTGATGCGCCGTGTTGTCCTGCCGCATGAGGGCGAGTATCTGGTTGGCCGCTTCGGTAGATATGTAAGCCGAACCTTTGACGCTGAAGTGTTCATCCGCGTCGTTGAAGTACGGCATTGGAAGTGCAACGAGGGCATTGTCGTGTAACCCATCAAGCTTTCTTCGATAAACGTCTGCGTATGGGTTGCAATTTGAAATCGGAGAAATGTCGACGATCACTTGTGTGCCATCGACTCCATAGCGCTTTCGGGTTGCGGCAGCGCCCGCCGCATCTCGCTTTACGGTCCTAGGATCATGGCGAGTGTAGTTGCAGCTCACCTCTGGGGGAAACGGGAATTGCCAAATGCCGTGTCGATCCGCTCGCTGCTTCCTGGTGTCGACTTCCACTCCGCGGGACGAAGGGAAAAGTTGCTTCAACTCGTGTTCGAAGATGCTCTTGCCGGCCCATAATGTGAAGTTCAGGACCCACATAGGCCGATGCAAAAGCCCATGCACGATCGCCGGATCATGGTCATACTGAAACGCATAGAGCATACCATCAGCTTCAAGGAAGTCGAGCGGTTTCTCTCCGGGTAGGAATTCGGGGGGAGTGAGCATCATCAAAATGAACCGAGGCCGCTTGTTTCTTCGCAAATACTCATCCAGCGGAAATTGGAAACCCACTAAAGCCTGGACCCAGGCCGATTCCGCCACGTTGCAGGTCTTCAGCCCGGTCGATTTTTCGATCAATTGAGGGTCAAGCCCGGTAAGAGCGGATGAATCTCCATAAAGCACAACTTCACAGTCTGCATGTGTCAGGCGCATTCCATAGCCGGCCTGGTAAACGCCTGGATAGTCGTCATGGGTCAGAAACCAGGGGTGGGCGGCAATGATAAAACAGGTCGTTAGAGCGCCAAGTTGAACAACAACGAAAGCAATCGCATACCAGAGGGGCGTCCATCTCCCGGTGCCCTGCTTGGGCTCAACCGGCTGCATGCCGGGTGGAATTTCACTGAAGGTGGACATTGCACTCCGCGGGAAAGGCTGTTGTCGCGTCGGCTTGGTGCGCTAAGCCTTTTCGCTTCCTGGCTGATAACGCAATTATATAAGGGCGGCCTATCGCGCCAACCGAGCCTGGAGCGACCTTCGGCGTGCGATAAGATGAGCTTGAGCGGCCACCATGAACCTCGACCAATACACTGTCGACGAACTGTTTCGCAAGCGCCTGGGCCTGCGTCGTCAACTATCCGCGGTGGAAGGATTGCAGCCCCTCCGGATCGCCGTGCTCGGCGGAACAACGACCCATGAAGTAGTCGACCTTCTCGAATTATTTCTGCTGGAATCCGGTTTCAAGCCTGTGTTCCACCAGTCGGAGTATGGACGCTTCTACGAGGATGCGGTGCAGGATCCCGCCGATCTGATCGCGTTCGAGCCAGACATCGTCTATCTCCACACCTCCTGCCTGAATGTGCAGTCCGTCCCTCCGGTGCACTGCTCGGAAGATGAGTTTCAGGGGTACGTTGACGCAGAGGCAAGACGTTATCGGCAGATATGGCAGTCGATCGAGCAGAACGTTTCGGCGCAGATTATTCAGAACAACTTCGAGACACCTCCTTACGCGATCCTGGGGAACTTCGACGCCGTGTGGAGCGGTGGTGCAGTCCGCTACTTCATGGCGCTCAACATGGAGTTTGCACGCTCGGCTGCGACCGATCCCCGGCTCCTGTTGCAGGACATCCATAGCCTCTCCGCACGCATGGGCACAGCACAGTGGTTCGATTGGGACCGCTATTTCAGCTACAAGATTCTCACCACCACCGAAGCGAACGTCGCCATCGCGCGCTCGCTCACCTCGCTGGTGCGCGCCATGTATGGCAAGAGCCGCAAGGTGCTGGTGCTCGACCTGGACAACACGCTGTGGGGCGGCGTCATCGGAGACGATGGCGTGGACAAAATTCAAATCGGGCGCGAGACGCCCGTCGCCGAGGCCTACACCGCGTTCCAGGAGTATTGCCTCTCGCTGCAGCGCCGCGGCGTGCTCCTGGCCGTGTGCTCGAAGAACAACGAGGACGTCGCCAAATCCGGATTTGAGCACCCCAGCTCGGTGCTCAAGCTCGAACACATCTCCTGCTTCAAGGCCAACTGGGAGCCGAAGCACGAAAACATTCTCGCGATTGCAAAAGAGCTGAACCTCGGCACCGACAGCTTCGTCTTCGTAGACGACAATCCCGCCGAACGCGCCCTCGTCGCCGCGCAGATCGCTGGGATTGCCGTGCCGGAGGTGGGTGCGGAGGTCTCGCGCTACGCCGCCATCCTTGAAGCCGGCAGGTATTTTGAGCCAGTCTCGATGTCAAAGGAAGACTTGTCGCGCACGGCGCTCTACGAGGCGAATGCGGCGCGAGCCTCGTCCGAGGCGCAGTTTGCGAACTACGGCGAATACCTGGATTCGCTGGAGATGCAGGCCGAGATTGCCGAGTTCAAGCCCGTATATCTGGAACGCATCACGCAGCTCACCAACAAAACGAACCAGTTCAATCTCACGACGCGCCGCTATACCCAGGCCGACATCGAGGCGATCGCTGCAGACCCGAACTACATCGGGATCTACGGTCGCCTGCTCGATCGCTTCGGCGACAACGGCCTCGTGTCCATCGTGCTCGGCCGCAGGGAAGGCGACGAATTGGAGCTCGACCTCTGGCTGATGAGCTGCCGCGTTCTCAAGCGGGACATGGAGCAGGCCATGCTCGACGTCCTCGTCGAGCGCGCCCGTGCCGCCAACATTCGCACGCTGAAGGGTTTCTACCTCCCCACGAAGAAGAACGGAATGGTCGCGAACCATTATGAGAAATTAGGCTTCGCGCCGGTCTCGCTCGATTCTGAAACCAACGCGTCAGCCTGGTCGCTCGACGTTCCCTCTTACGCCGCACGCAACCGGCACATCCGCATTCTGGAGCTTGTACATGGCTAGTAGCACGAAGAACGGCGACGAGATTCTTGCCGAGCTGCAGGAAATCTTCCGCGACATCCTCGATCAACCCGATCTCATCCTGACGCGCGCCTCCAACGCCAGCAACGTGGAGGATTGGGACTCGCTCGCGCATATCAATCTGTTGACCACCATCGAGAAGCAGTTCAAGATCAAATTCGCGCTCAACGAAATCCAGGAGCTGAAAGATGTCGGCGAAATGATCGACTTGATCCAGAGAAAATTGGCCTCGCAATGAACGCGTATCGCCTCGGAGACGTCACGGTCGGCATGAAGCATGCCTTCGACGCTACGTTCACCGCGGAAGATGCTGCGGCGTTTGCCAGGATCTCGGGCGACGTGAACCCCCTGCATGTCGATGAAACCTACGCCAGGGCCGCGGGGTTTGCGTCGCCCGTGCTCTTTGGAATGTTGACCTCGTCGCTGTACTCGCAGCTGGTGGGCGTCTATCTCCCGGGCAAATACGTTTTGCTGCAGGGCATCGACATTGACTTCAACTCCCCGTGCCATGCGGGTGATCCGTTGCATGTGGCCGGCGAGGTGGTCTTCGTGAGCGAAGCCCTGAAGCGCGTCGAGATCAAGGCTTCGATCCGCCGGGCGGACCGCAAACTGGTCTCGAAAGCAACCATACGAGTGGGTTTTCATGTCGACTGATACGGCTCCAACCATCCTCATCACGGGCGCGTCCTCGGACATCGGCTGCGCGCTGATCCGCAGCCTGCTCGGCCGCGCCAATCCCCCTGTGGTGCTGGCGCACGCGCACAACTCCGGCGAAAAACTGCGCGCGTTGCAGGCTGAGTTCGGTGAAACCCTCAAGCTGTATGAAGCGGACTTTACGCAAAGCGCCAGCGTGTCGGCCATGGCTGACCGCATTGTCAGCGACGTTGGAACTCCGTTCGCGATGGTGCATCTACCCGCCCTGCGTCCTTCGCCGGAACGCTTCACCAAATTTAACTGGGAGCGCTTTGAGACCGACCTGGCCGTGCAGGTACAGTCGGCGGTGATTCTGCTGCAGCGCTTCCTGCCGAAGATGGCGAAGACCCCCGGCGCGAGAGTGGTCTTCATCCTGTCGAGCTACGTGCATGGAACGGCACCGAAGTACATGTCGATGTACACCACCGTCAAATATGCACAACTCGGCCTCATGCGGTCGCTGGCTTCGGAGTATGCCGCAACCCACGTAAGGATCAACGCAATCTCTCCAAGCATGGTGGAGACGCAGTTCCTCGCCGATCTTCCCGCCCTTGCCATCGAGACGCAAGCGGCTTCCAATCCTCAACAGCGGAACGCCACGCCTGGTGATCTGCTGGGAGCCATTGAACTGCTTCTCTCTCCCGCGTCGGACTATATCCAGGGAATCGCGATCCCCATCACCGCCGGAACCCATGTCTAGCGATTTCGTAGATAGGTCACCCGACTTGTCGTAGAAGACTAGAAGCTAAGGCGGCCGGAAAACTGGAACTGGCGAGCGGGAAGCTGCGCGGTGATGCCGTAATTGGGCGCGCCCAGGGTTGCGGGTGCCGTGCTCCCTGTCCCGTACGTCCCGTTGAAGCTGACGAAGTTCGCATGGTTGAGGACGTTGAAGGCTTCCGCGCGCACGTTGAGCTGAAGCTTGCGGACGATGCGGAATTCGCGCTCGACGAATGGGTCGACGTAGTAGACGGCCGTGCCGCGACCAGTGTTGCGGCCCACAATTGCGCCGTCGACGAGCGGACGGTCAGTGGTCGCGCCCGTGTCTCCGCTGTTGGTCACGCCCGTGATGAGGTTGTAGGGCAGGCCGCCGGCGAGCGTCGCGATGCCTCCGATGCGAATTTTGAAGGGCACGGTGTAATAGCCGCTGAGGACGAAGCGATTGCGCTGATCGTAGAGCGCGTTGCCGTACTCGGCCTGGCCGGTGTGATTGGGATCGTTGGGGTTCTGGCTGGTGGCGTCGGGATCGACGTTGTCCAGCGTGTGGGACCAGGTGTAGCTGGCCAGCAGCATGCCTTTGTCGCCGAAGCTCTGCCGCAGATTCACGTCGAGCGCGTCGTAGTGGAGATAGCCGTCGTTCACGTCACTCTGGATCACACTGTACGGCGGTTGCTGCGCCGCAGTGGACGTGAGGCAATTCTTGCCGGTTTGCGCGAAGTACTCTATCCAGTACGGACGTGTGCAGTTGGTCGCAATCGCGGAGCGGACCTGCGCGTTGGTCGTGCGCATGTAGGTCGTCGGCGGGTCGACATCGAGCGGCCGAAGGATGTGGACGGTGTGCGCGCCAAGGTAGTCGATGTTCAGCAGCGTGCGCGAACTGAGTTGCTGGCCGAGGCTTAGCGTGTACTGCTCGGTGTACGGGTTGAGCAGCGCGCTCGGATAGCCAATGAGCGTTGACGTCGGAAAGAATTGGTTGAGGTATTCGCTCTCGCCAGGGCGTATGTAGAGGCTGCGCAATGGGGCTACGGCTCCTGCGGGGAAGGCCGGCAGCGGAGCGGCGGCGATGCCGGTCGGGAAGCCTACCTGGCCTGGCGCGGCCGTGTAGTTGAAGACGCCGGTAGGTCCGGTGAGCGCGTAGTTGGCTTCCTCGTTATCGACGATTTGGGAGTAGTAGATTCCGAAGCCGCCGCGTACGACAGTACGGCCGTTGCCGAAAGGATCCGCGTCGAAACCGATCCGCGGCTCAAAGGCAGTATGCGTGTTCGTGAACGTCTGCCCGTAGTAGCGCAGGCCGACGTTCAGCACGACCTTGGACGAAACCCGATAGTCATCCTGCGCGAAGGCGGCATACTGCACATCGTCGACCGTGTAGTTAGCGTTGCCGTAACTCTGCTGGTAGTTGGCGACGTTGGCGATGTTGTCCAGGAAGGCGGAGCTCTCGCAGTAGGCTTCCGTTTGCGCGATGTTGGCGCCGGCGAGTGAGCAGGTGTTGTAGGTGAACTTGCCGAGATAGATGGGGCCACCGAACTCTTTGCTATTCCCGCCAGTGTGTGCGTAGATCACGTTTCCGCCAAAGACGATCTGATGTTTGCCGGCCGTGGCGGCGAGCGTGTCGCTGAACTCGTACTGGTGATTCATGAGTAGCGCGGACTGACTGGTGCCCGACGTGAACGTGGCCGCGCCGGCGATGGGCACACTGTACTGCGTGCCGTCGATGACGGGCACAAACTGGGTGATGGGCGAGCCGAGTTGGAATTGCGCGCGCAGGTTGTTCACGAGATTGGCAGAGAGGACCGCAGTGTCGCCGATCTCCTGCGTGTAGGTCCGGCGATGAAAGGTGCGCGCGACCGACGGAAGCGATGAGCCGCCGACGATGCCGTTGGGATTGGTGTCGGTAAAGCCGTCGTCGCTCGAGCGAAAGAAGGCGTTGTTGCGCGGAGAGAACTGGCGATCGAGGCGAAGGAACCCGAGCAGGTCCTGGTAATGGCCGATGAAGTTGCCCGGCGCCAGCGGCGAGGTGACAGGGCTGGCGCGATTCTGCTGGCTGAACTCGCCGGCGAAGAAAAAGTACGTGGGATCGCGCGGGAAGAGCCGGCCAGAGAGGGAGACGGCGGTTTGCGCGAGCGTGTCGTTGGTTACCTCGTTGCCACTGGTGGCGTTCGACGAGTTGAAGCCCGAGAGTTTGGCCTCGGGGCCGGAGGGGCGGTAGATCTCGAGCACGCTGCCGTGAAGTTCATCCGAACCCGAACGGGTGACGATGTTGACCACGCTGCCCGTGCCGCCGCCGAACTGCGCGGAGAACGCGTTGGTGAGGACCGTCATTTCCGCGACGGCGTCCTGCGGAATATTGGTGAAAATAGTCTGGCGGCCCCAACTGTCGATCGAGTTGCCGCCGTCGACTTCATACCAGGTTTGGCGGCGGCCCGCGCCGTTGGTCGTGAAGAGCTCCTGGTTCATGAAGATGTCGCCCTGGTTGATGGCGGGCCGGTTGGCGGCGTTGAGCAGAGGCAGAAAGGTGATGCGGCGATTGAGCAGCGGTGTCTCTTCAACTTGCGCGGCGCCCAGGCGATCGCCCAGTTGCGGCTCGTCGATGCGAACATCGTTGGCCGTGCCGCTGACGGTGATCGCCGTGTTGGCGGGTGAGACGCCCAGGGTGATGGCGATGCGCGCAGCGCTGCCGGCGGCCAGCGTGATGTGCTCGAGTCGTGCCGCAGCGAAGCCCGCCCTGGAGGCTTCGACGATGTACGTGCCGGCAACCGGGAGGGCCGTCAGAGAGAAGTCGCCGCTGGCGGAGCTGTGCGTGGTGCGGTGCAGGCCCGTGAGCTGGTTGGTGATGGAGACGCTCGCGTCCGGGACCGCGGCGTGGGTTGCATCCTGGACCGTGCCGGTGAGCGTGGCGGTATCAGGCGTTTGGGCAGCGGCGCAGGCGCAGAGAAAGGCCAGCGGCAGGAGGGGTCGAAGAGAGATCACAATATACCAATTATTTCAGTTGACGGAATCAGCAGCCCCTGCCGGACGAAAGCCGGCAAAGGCTGCTTGCATGTTGTGGGGATTGGAGGCTAGTCGTCGTCACCGTATTCAATCTGGTCTTCCACGTTGTGGTCGATGATCCGGGTGTCGATCGAGAGCAGCGGGAGATTCTGCTTGCGCAGTTGCTCGTTGATGGCCTTGAGGTCGGTCGCCTTGAGCTGCTCCCACTGCTCGAGCAGTGCAGGGAGCGGCTTGGCCATCTCGGCCGCAGCCGCGCTCTGGCTGGTGGTGGGAGCCGTGTCCGCGTTCTGCACGGAGTGTTCGAGTCGTGCCATTTGCGTGCGCACGGAGTCCAGTGTCGCCGGCCCGGCCGGACCGAAACGCCGGCCTCCACCTTCGCCTTCTGCGCCGGCGATCTTCTTGAGCTTGGCTTCGAGCTCCTCGGCGGCCTCGTGCGATAGCTTCGCGTTGGGGCCGTCCAGCTGATCGCGCAGGACAGTGATCTCGTGCAGGGCCTTGGTGGCCTGCAGCATCTGGTCGTACAGCGTGTGGGAGAGGTTGAACTGCTGCTCGAGATCCAGGCGCGAAGTCTTCACGCGCGGATCCATCACGATGGTGAGCGGCTTGCTCTGCGAGTCACCACCGGCGATCAGCCGCACGGTGTACGCGCCGGGCATCACCCAAGGCGCGGAGGAGACGGCCGGAGTGTCATGCGGAACCGCGGAGTCGGCGTCCGGACCGGTGGACATGCCCGGCACCTGCGGGTACTGCATGTCCCAGAGGAACCGATGCGCGCCGGGAGCGGCCGACAGCACACGCGGTGCGCGCGCCCACAGTATCGGATCGGGATAGCGCGGATCGAGCGGCGGGACCGGGTCGGTGCTCTTGAACTCCGTGATCACGTCGCCCTTGGCGTCGAGGATCTGCAGAGTCACAGGCCCGGAGAAATTACTGCCAAGGTAATAGTCAAGGACAGCGCCGTCCGGCGGGTTCTGGCCGGTGGCCATGTCGGGCGGCCAGGGCGTGGGCGGGTTCATGTTGTTGCGCACCCGGATGGTCGTTTGCGGAGCGTAGAGGAAAGCATTCGCGGCGGCCAGCTTGGCTTCCGTTTGCGCCGCGATCTGGCGCAGCGGGGTCACGTCGTCGAGGATCATGTAGCCGCGCCCATGGGTTCCGGCAACCAGGTCGTCGCCCTTGACGGTGAGGTCGCGGATCGACGTGGCGGCCATGTTCAGCCGCAACGACTGCCAGTGATCACCGTCGTCGAACGAGACATACACCTGCGTTTCGGAGCCGGCATACAGCAGGCCCTTCTGCTTGGGATCTTCGCGGATCGTGCTGGTAGCGGCTCCGTCAGGGATACCGTTGTTAATCTCGGTCCAGGTCATTCCGCCGTCGTGGGTGCGGAACAGATGCGGGCGCATGTCGTTGAGCCGCAGAGTGTTCACCGCGGCATACGCGGTGCGCGTGTCGCAGTGGCCGGCGTCCATGTTGAAGACCTTCCAGAACGGCTTCAGCTGGGGCGGCGTGACGTTGTTCCAGCGGACACCGCCGTCGGTGGTCGTCCAGATGAAGCCATCGTCCGTGCCCGCCCAGATGCGATCGATGTTCATGGGCGAGAGGCCGAGCGCGTAAATCACACCGCGGCGGATGGGTTGGGCGTCCTTCTCTTTATCGTATTGGTTGAGCACCGCAGGAAGGGCGAAGGTCTCGCGGCTTAGATCCGGCGAGATCTGCTTCCAGTTCCTGCCGCCGTCGCGCGTGAGCCAAAGGAAGTTCGTGGCGAAGTAAAGGTTGTGCGGATCGATGGGCGAGAACTGCAGAGGCTCCGTGCGCAGCGCGCGGTAGGCGGAGCGAACGAAACTGGGCGCAACGTCCTGCACCTGCCCGGTGCGGCGGTCGTAGCGCGTGACCTTCCCACCATAAACAATCTCTGGATCCAAAGGATCGGGTGCCGCATAGCCATACTCTTCAATGCCCGCGGGATGCCAGTCGTGGAAGGTGATGCGGCCGTCGTTGCTGCGGCTCAGGACGCACGCGCTGCCGCTATCCTGCTGCCCGCCGCACACGCGGTAAGGGTACGCATTGTCCGTGGTGACGTGATACATCTGCGCGGTCGGCTGGTTGTACCACTGGCCCCAGCTCTTGCCGCCGTTCACGGTGATAATCGCGCCCTGGTCGCTGGTCAGCGCGACGATCCTCGTGTCGTTCGGATTCACGTACACGCCTTGATAGTCGTCGCCGCCCGGCGAGCCGCGGAAGCCCGTCCACGATTTGCCTGCGTCGGTGGACTTCCACGTCACGATGCTCGCGACGTAGAGCGTATCGGGATCCTTGGGATCAACCACCGGCACGGGAAGATCGCCGCCGCCGATGCGCTCCTCGGGACGGGTGTCGTTATCGGGCGCGTGCACCCACGTGCTGCCGCCGTCGTCGGAGCGATAGAGCCCGACGCGCCGGCCGGTCGCGGCCTCCAGATAAATGCGTTTGGAGTTGGTGGGCGAGATCGTAAGGTTGACCTGCGTAATCCCGTCGGGAAGTCCGCCGCCAGTGAGCTTGGTGAAGGTTTCGCCACCGTCCGTGGACTTGTACAAACCGCCGTCCGGCCCTTCCCACGAGCCGTTCTCCCAGGGACCTTCCTGCCTCTGCCACATGCCAGCGAACACGATGTTGGGATGCTGCGGATCGATCTGGACTTCAGAAGCTCCGGTGCGATTGTTGACGAAGAGCACGCGCTTGAACGTGGCGCCGCCGTCGGTGGACTTATAGAGGCCGCGCTCGTCGTTGGGGCCGTACGGGTGTCCCTCGGCAGCGATGAAGACGATGTTCGCGTTCGTAGGATCGACAGCAACCTGCCCGATCTGCTGGCTATCGCGCAGACCCAGATGCGTCCAGGTCTTGCCCGCATCGGTGGACTTGTAGACGCCGTCGCCGGTAGACAGGTCAGGGCGGGCGAGGCCTTCGCCGCTGCCGACGTAAATCACGTTGGGGTCAGAGGGCGCGACGGCAATCGCGCCGATCGAGCCGGTGGGTTGATCGTCCCACAGGCTGTGCCAGGTCTGGCCCGCATCAGTGGTTTTGAACACACCGCCACCGACCGCGCCGATGTAGAACGTCGAAGGCTCGGACGCGACGCCGGCGAGCGCGCGGGTGCGCCCGGCGCGCATGGGGCCAATCTGCCGCCAGCGCATCGCGGAAAACAGGCTCGAGGGCGCGGGCGCGGACGTTTGCGCGGTGGCAGGAACGGCGGACAAGCTGGCGCCGATAAGCGCGACGAAGAGGGGAAACGAGAACATACGGCCGGAGAGATTCACGACGGCTCCTGGGATCTGCTGGATGCGTTGATGTCGAACGGACGATGGCGAAAGAGCAAAAGACGCAGCGCGGAAAATCTTGTGTGCGGCTTTTCGGGTCGTCGATTCGTCGTAACAATGAACCTATCCAACTTATACTGACTTCCTTCGGCTTTTTCTGGCGAATCTCTTTATCTTTCGAGGACCCTCCATGACCTGCAAGCTTTTTCGGTTCGTTTTGATCGCCTCTCTCTTTACCCTGACGATGTTCGGGCTGGCGGCAACGGCGCAAACCAGCGAGGTTCCCGCCGCCGCGTTGTCGGGGCTGGAGTGGCGCGACGTCGGACCGATGCGCGGCGGACGGTCCTACGCGGTCGCAGGCGTGCCCAATGCGCCGGACACGTTCTACATGGGATCGGTGGGCGGCGGCGTGTGGAAGACCGAGAACGCCGGCCGCACGTGGAAGCCCATCGCCGACCAGGGGATTCCGATTGGATCGATCGGCGCAATTGCGGTGGCGCCGTCGGATCCCAACGTGCTCTACGTCGGCACCGGCGAGCCGGATATTCGCAATCAGCACTCCTACGGCAACGGCATGTACAAGTCCGTCGATGCCGGCAAAACATGGACCCACATTGGCCTCGAAGACAGCGAACACATTGGTCGCATCATCGTGGACCCGAAGAATCCTGAGCGCGTATACGTCGCGGTGCTCGGCCACATCTACGACGCCAACCTGGAGCGCGGTGTCTATCGCTCGACCGATGGCGGCAGCCACTGGAAAAAGGTGCTGATGAATGCGTCCGACCCGAAGGATGTAGGCGCGATTGAACTTGCCATCGATCCCAAGGACTCGCGTGTGCTCTACGCTTCCCTGTGGGCGACGCGCCGACCACCCTGGGCGGTGTATGCCCCTTCCTACATGCCGGGCAGCGGGCTCTATAAGTCGACCGATGGCGGCGATCACTGGACGCAGTTGCACGGCGGCTTCCCCGACGACCAGTTTGTCGGCAAGATTGGCATTGCGGTCGCGCCGAGCAATTCGAACCGGCTGTGGGCCGTGGTGGACGACATTGGCGCATCGGTAGCGCCGTCGTTTCGCGCAGCCGCGAAGGCGCCGGATGCCAACGCCCCCAAGGCGACAGGCGGTGTCTATGTCTCCGATGACGCAGGCAAGACCTGGCGCCTCGTCAATGCGGAGAAGCGCCTGTGGGGACGCGGTTGGTACTTCGAATCCGTCACCGTCGACCCCACAAATCCGGATGAAGCGTATGTGATTAATACGGCGACGTATCGGACAACCGACGCGGGTAAGACGTTTGTGCCAGTGAAGGCAGCGCCCGGAGGCGACGATTATCACCAGCTCTGGATCAATCCCAACGATGCTAAGCGCATGGTGCTTTCGAGCGACCAGGGCACGGTCGTCAGTGTGGATGGCGCCAAGACCTGGAGCACCTGGTACAACCAGCCGACCGCGGAGATCTATCACGTGGCGGCGGATACGCGCTTTCCGTATTGGCTGGAAGGCGCGCAGCAGGATTCAGGCGCGGTGGGCGTGGCGACCTGGTCGCGCTTCGGCGTACTCGACTATCGCAGCTGGGAACCGCTCTGCCAGGCCGGAGAGAGCGATACAGTCGTTCCGGACCCTAAGGACCCAACCGAGCTGTACGGAGCAGGCGCGGGCCGCTGCAATCAAACACTGAACGTGCAGCAGCCGCTGGGCAAACTGCCCGCCGATGATCCGAAAGATCCTGCACGCAAGACGTGGACGCTGCCCGAGGTGTTCTCGCCCGTGGACCAGGCGCTCTATTACTCCAACCAGTTTGTGTTTCGCACCCGCGATCATGGAGCGACGTGGGAGAAGATCAGCGCGGATCTTTCGCGGGTAAATCCGGAAGTTCCGAAGACGCTCGATCCGGTGACCGCGAAAAATATCGACGAGCCGATGACGGACCGCTTTGGAGTGGTGTACACCATCAGCCCGTCGCCGCTGGATGCGAAGACGGTGTGGGTGGGAACAGATGATGGGTTGATCTGGAACACGACCGACGACGGAGCCCACTGGAACAACCTCACGCCGCCCGCGCTGACCGCGTGGAGCAAGATTTCGCAGATTGAGGCAGGCCGCTTCGATGCGGACACGGCCTACGCGTCGGTGGACCGGCATCGCCTGGCAGACTACGGCGCGTATATCTATCGCACCCATGATGGCGGAAAGACCTGGACGAAGATTGCGAGCGGGATTCCCGAGGGTGCCTTCGTCAACTCTGTGAAGGAAGATCCGAAGGTCAAGGGCCTGCTCTATGCGGCCACCGAGCTGCGCGTGTATATCTCGTTCAATGACGGCGACCACTGGCAGCCATTGCAGCTGAATATGCCTGCAACCTCCGTGCGTGATGTGGTTGTGCATGGCGACGACCTGGCCGTGGCAACCCACGGACGCGGGTTCTGGGTGCTGGACCAGATGCCCGCGCTGCGACAGCTGGCGGCAAAGGGCGCGGAGATTGTGTCCGCGCCGGTGTACCTCTTCCAACCGGGAACCGCGCTCGCGCTGGTGCCGGGCGTGGAAGATGGAACGCCGCTGCCGCCGGAGGAGCCGCAGGAAAAGAATCCTCCGGGAGGCGTGCTCGCCTATTACTGGCTGAAGTCTGCGCCGACCACGCCGCTGAAGCTGGAGCTGCTGGATAGCAAAGGCGAGGTGCGCGCGTGCGCTGCCAGCGACACTCCCGTGAAGCCGGTGGATACCGAGAAGATTGACGTGCAGGCGATCTGGCGTGAACCTTCGCTGCCTCCAGTGGCGACACCGGGAATGCATCGGTTCGCGCTCAACGTAGCGCAGCGCCGTGGCGAGGACTTCGGCGGTGCAGCCAGCGAGCCCGCGCCGCACGATGCCTGCACCGGCAGCATGCCGCCCAAGCCGGCAGCCACGCGCGGCGAAGGCCGTCGCGGACTGGTGGCGCTCGAGCCCGGAGACTATACGGTGCGGCTCAGCGTCGATGGCAAGACCTATACGCAACCCGCGGTGGTCGCTCCCGATCCGCGCGGCGCGCATCCCTATGACGCGGCCGATAACGCCGATAACGATGACGATGACAACTAGCGAGACGCATTCTTCCCCTCCGCACCGGGGAAGAATGCGTTCGTTTGGTCTGCCCTACGGCGCCACGGTGAAGTCCGCGACCTCGGGCGTTTGAGCGCTGTTGCCGCCGGCATACGCCTTGAACGCGCCGGGATCGATCTTCCAGTTGTGGCCCTCGACGTTCCAGTACGACAGGTCGCGAGCGGTCAGCTTGAACTGCACGCGCTGCGTCGCGCCGGCTGCAAGGTTCACGCGCTCAAAGCCCTTCAACTCCTTCGCCGGACGCTTGACCTTGGCAGAAGGATCGCCGACGTATAGCTGCACGACGTCCGAGCCGGCGCGCTTGCCGGTGTTGGTAACGTCCACCGAGACCGTGACAGTCGTGGCGTCACCCTTGCCCTCCACCGCCGCCTTGATGTGGCTATAGCGGAACGTCGTGTACGTGAGACCGAAGCCAAAAGGGAAGAGCGGCTGCTGCTCGGGCGTAAGCTGCTCGCTCGTGTAGTAGCGGTAGCCGTTGAACAGGCCTTCGCTGTATTCGACGGTAATAATGTCCTCAGGCTTCTTGGGCATCTCGGCCGGGTAGTACGCGTTATGGACCGGATCGGTAGCCCACGAGCGGTCGAAGCTGAAGGGCAGCCGGCCCTCGGGCGAGCGTTCCCCGAACAGCACTTCGGCGAGAGCCGTGCCGCCCGCCTGTCCTGGATAGTAGTTGTGGAGCACAGCGGGAACGCCGTTGATCCACGGCATTGCGTCGACGGCGCCACCAGCCGTGATCACCACGATAGTGTGCTTGTTCACAGCGGACACGGCGCGAATCAGCGCGTCCTGTCCCCAGGGAAGCTCGAAGGTGCGATCAAAGCCTTCGCTTTCGGTGGGACCGCTGAAGCCGACGCTGAGGACAACCGCATCCGCGGCGGCTGCGATCTTGCGGGTGGCATCGTCGATCAGATCGTGCTCGCTGCGAATCCCGAACGCGATACTCTGGCCGGCGGAGAACGGGTGATAGAGGAGCGTGAAGTGAATCGGCTGGCCAGCGTGCAGAGCCAGCGTCGCGGTCTTGGGCGCGTGGCCTTCGCGATGCGGCTGGTCGAGCAGCTGCTTCCCGTCCACCTCCAGCTCAAATCGATCTTCGCCGGGCGCAGCGGCGACAAACAGATACGGCCCATCTTCCTTCGGCGTGTAGACGCCGGTGTAGCGCACGGTTTGCTGAGTCTTCGCCGCCGGCCTGAACATCTCGCCGCTCCAGCTCGCGATGCGATGCGGCGTGCTGACAACAGCCTTGCCCTTGGCCTCGTCTCCCTCGAAGACCTCCTCCTTGAGCTCGGTGAACTGGGTGTGGAAGAAGATGTCCTGTATCGACGGAATGCCCCGCGCGTACAGAACGTTCACCTTGCCGGCGAGCGAGTTGCTGAGCCCATTAAGAATGCTGACAGCCTGAAACGGCTCGACAGTCGAGCTGCCACCACCGCCCGAGACAGCCGGCGATGCGTCCGGACCAATCACCGCGATGGTGTGAATGCGCGCTGCGTTGAGCGGTAGCAGGTCGCCTTCGTTCTTCAGCAGCGTGAGGCTCTCGCGCGCGCCTTCGAGCGAGACCTGCGCACCGTGCTGGTTGTCCTGCGAGATGGTGGTGTCGAGCTGAGGACGATCCAGGAAGCCGAACATCAGCGTGACACGCAGCAGGCGCCGAACCTTGTCGTCCAGCGTGGCTTCCGAAACAGCGCCGCTCTTAAGCGCAGCCCCGATGGTGTCCGCAGTCATGAACTTTGCGTTGGGCATCTCCAGATCGAGCCCGCCGTTAGCTGCGGCGACACCGTCGTACGTGGCATCCCAGTCGGACATGAGCACGCCGTTGAAGCCCCAGTCCTTCTTGAGGATCTCGATGTTGAGCACCTTGTTCTGCGTGGAGTGCTCGCCGTTGACCAGGTTGTAGCTGTCCATCACCGCGCACACGTGGGCCTGCTGCACGGCAGCCTGGAAGGCGGGCAGGTAAAGCTCGTGGAGCGTGCGCTCGTCGACCACGCTATTGATATTGTGGCGGTCGTACTCCGAGTTGTTAGCCGCGTAATGCTTCACCGTTGCGCACACGCCCTGGCTCTGCACCCCGTCAATGTAGCCGACATCCATGTGTGCGGCGAGGTACGGATCTTCGCCGAAGTACTCGAAGTTGCGGCCGTTCATGGGCGCGCGGTAGATGTTGACGCCGGGGGCGAGCAGGAAGTGAACGCCGCGTGCGCGCGCGTCCTGACCCAGTGCGACGCCCTCACGCTCCGCCAGCTTCGGATCCCATGTCGCCGCCAGCGCAACGCCCGCCGGATACGCCGTCGACGGTCCCCACGTGCGCACGCCCAGCGGGCCGTCGGACATCTTGAGCTGCGGCAAACCAATGCTCGGCGCGGGGAAGGTGTAGAAGCTTTCGGTGCCACCTATCAGCTGAATCTTCTCGGCAGTCGTAAGCTTCGCGAGCATCGCGTCGATGCGCTGCTCAATCGCCGGAGAGTCCGGGACGGGGCCCTTCGGTACAGGAGCTTGCGCGAAGCTGATGGAGGCGAGGGAAAGGGCGAGGACGGCGGCGGAACACAGCGAAAGCCTACGGGTCATGGGACAACTTTCCAGAGTTGATACGAAGTTGGCGACCGGAGGAAGCGCTCGCCAGCGTCGATGAAAAGCCTACATCAAGGTTAAAGATTTTGCGCGCAGCCGAACCGAGGCGCGAGCTTCCCGCTTTTAGTTTCTAGCGCAACCTTGCCTGCGGGAGATGGATTGCCCCGAGCAAAGGACGCACATCGGAGTAGGCTGGGCTATGGGGCTTGAAGGATGGCCGCCGATGATCTTTGAGGATCGTGTGGATGCCGGGAGGCGGTTGGCCATGCGGCTGGAGAGCTTCGCGCACCGAGCCGACGTGGTCGTGCTTGGCGTGCCGCGCGGTGGAGTAGTGGTGGCCTATGAGGTGGCCGCCGCGCTGGGAGCTCCGCTGGACGTTTTTCTTTCGCGCAAACTCGGCGTGCCGGGCCAGACCGAGCTAGCGTTCGGTGCCGTATCGGCCAGCGGCGGACGCTATCTCGACGAATACATTCTGCGCACCTCTGGCATCACCAACGCCCAGGTGGAGTGGATCACCGCGGAGGTGCGCAAGGAGCTCGATCGGCGCGCCAGCGTGTATCGCGGAGACCGGCCGCCGCTGGATGTTTTGGGCAAGACCGTCATCCTCATCGACGACGGCGTGGCCACCGGGGCCAGCGTTTATGCGGCCATCCAGGCGCTGCGCCAGATGCAGCCCGCGCGCCTCGTGCTGGCAGTTCCGGTCGCGCCGGCGTCGGCCTGGGAGTGGCTCCGAACGGTAGTCGACGAGATCATGTGCCTGCAGCTGCCGGAGCCCTTCAAGGCAGTCGGAGAGTTCTACCGGAACTTCGCCCAGGTAGAGGATGCCGAGGTCGTTCGGCTGCTGCAGCGCGCCCAGACCATGCAACAACACGGCCGGTCGGCTTCCTAAGGAAACGCCGACTGGCCGTGCGTGGTCTTGCTTACAGCGATGCGGTTAGTTCTTCGCGGCGCGCGCACCCGCTGCCTTGGCATCGGCCTCGGTCATGAACTTGCCGTTCTTGGTGGTGCCGTACTCCTTGTCACCCGAGCCGTGGTAGACCTTGGTATTCAAATTGACCCAGACCATACCCTTGGACTTCGCGGCAGCGATGTCGCCGGAGTTCGGCGGGGCGGGTGCGGCTGCCTTGGCCGCCGGCAGTGCCGCAGGTTTGCCTTTGGAATAGGGCGCCATCGCCGCGGGTGGCGCGCTCTTCGCCGCCATCGTCGGTGCCGGCGTGGGAGCGGGCTTCGCTGCTGGAGTTGGTGCGGCCGCTGGAGTGGCGTCGGCTGCTGCCTTGGCCGCGGCCTTCTTCTGCGCCTTGGTTTCCGTGGTGCTGGTGGTGGTCGTGGCTGGCTTCGTCGCCGTGGTGGACGGCGTCGCTGACTTCGCCGCCGGAAGCGCTGCCGGTGTGCCCCTGGAATACGGCGCCATCGCCGGAGGCGGCGCCGTCTTGGCCGCCTTCGTCGGTGCCGGCGTGGGAGCTGGCTTCGTCGCCGTGGTGGAAGTCGCCGCCGCTTCCTTGGCCGCCTTGGCTGCAGCCTTCTTCTGCGCCTTCGTTTCCGTGGTGGTGGTCGTGGTGGTGGTAGCAGGCGTCGCGGTGGTCTGCGCAAACACTGGCTGCGCGAACGCGAGGCTGGCCGAAAGTACCGAGCCGAGGGTAACGATCTTGAGTAGCTTGCTCTTCATGGTGATTGGACCTCCTAAGAATTTAGTTGCGTGAGGACGAGATCGCCGAACTTTGGGTCCGGCGGCGAAAATGGGTAGCCGTCTCTCTACTTACCCTGGCCCGCGATCACGAGCTTGCTGATCTTGTTGTAGGTGGCGGCAGGAACGATGCCCTTGCTCTTGAGCTGGCTCTTATTCGCATACGGACGCCCGGCGATGATCTTCGATGCATACGTGTCGCCGACCCCGGGAAGCGCCTTCAACTGAGCAGCGGAAGCCGTGTTGAGGTCGACCAACCCCATGGAGGCAGCAGCAGAAGGAGGGGTTCCCGTCTTCGACTGCTGGGCGACAGTGGGCAGCACAGCCAACAGCGCCGAGCAGGCCAGGACGAGAAGCGAAGAGCTGATGCGATTGAATTTCATGCGTGTCTCCGTAGGTGAGATGTAGGGCTACCGGGTCCTTGCGAATCCGACGATGAACGTTGGGTACAAACACCGAACGACTCTGCGGAAAAGCGGCATCTGTACGCGTGAACTGCAGCGGCCTAGCTCTTCTTACCGAAGAAGCTGGAGGCTTCGCCAATCAGGCTGCCGATTCCACCCTCGCCGGCGGGCTGGCCGCCTGCTGCTTCGGGAGCCGCACAGCCGATCGCGGAGCTAAGCATTCCCTGGAACTCGGCCGGCACGCAGGACATCACGTGCGTAACCACAACCTGTTCGACTTCCACGGCCTTATCGGGGCTGAGACCGGTCTTCTGTACCAGCAAATCAGTGATGGCGCTCATAGCAGTTCTCCTTTACTCAGCGTTCGGTTGATCCTGCGTTTTCAGGCGGAATGGAGGAAGGAACGCTTCCCACCAGCTGCAAATGGACTTCTGGACGCTGTGAACAGTGGTTGCTGGACGGTCCCGGGAGGGTCTCGGAGGCAGCAACGCCAGCCCCGTAGAGCGATCCAGGAACTTCTGCTGCGCGTGCCCGTTGTGGGCCTCACTCCTGACGGCTCGGTAAAGAATCCTTTGACTCTTCGTGCTATGAGGGACAGCAAAAAAACCGCGACTACATATAGCTGAGACCGAAACAGTATTCTCCAGCCAACCGCGTTCCGTCAAACCAAATTCCGGCTAACTCGCGAGGCCGTTCAACCGCAGACGCTCGGCTTTGAGCTGCTCGAAGACGTGCGCCAGCTTCAGCACGCCGCGATGAATCTCTTTCTCGTGCACTGCGGCAAAGCCAATCTGCAGTGCCTCGGGGATCGAGGCAGTATGGCAGTAGTGACTCAGCGGGACCACATCAATATCAACCAGCGCCGCCCGCTGCGCCACCATCTCCGCAGTAATCCCCAGCGTGGCAAGAGGGCTGTGCAGACGCCCGATCGTCTGCAGCCCCGCTTCGATCGTGGCAATCTCCAGATACTCCGCCAGGTGCTGTTGCGCCGACTCGCGGAGGATGTTGTACCGCTCCTGGTAGATCTTGCGCATGCGGCGCAGATGCCGCCCCAGGTGTCCCTGCTCGATGAAGTCGCACAACACCGCCTGGTCGAGCAGCGATTGATGCCGGGTGGTCATCGCCTTGGCGCACGCAAACACGTCGACAAGATTCGGCGGCACCACCAGATAGCCCAGCCGCAACGAAGGGTACATCACCTTGTTGAAGCTCCCGCAGAAGATCACCTTCCCGCCGTGATCAAGGCCCTGCATCGCCGGAATCGGCCGGCCGGAGAAACGGAACTCGCTGTCGTAATCGTCCTCGAAGATCGGCGCGCCGTACTTCTTGGCCCACGCCAGCAGCTGCAGCCGCCGCTGCAGGCTCATCGTCATGCCCACAGGATATTGGTGGCCCGGCGTCACGTACACGAACCGGCAGCCGCGGAAGTCAGATTCCTTCGGTGCCGCTCCTTCAGCGTCCAGCCGCATCGAGACCACGCGCGCGCCGATCGCTGCAAAGACTGCGTACGCCCCCTGGTACCCGGGGTCTTCCACCAGCGCCTTGTCGCCCGGATTGAGCAGCAGCCGCGCCGCCAGGTCGAGGCCCTCCTGCACCCCGGACACCACGATCACCTGCTCGGGCGCGCACTGAATCCCGCGCGAGGCATGCGCATAGTCGGCGATCGCCTCCCGCAGCGGTCGATAGCCCTGGGCTTCGCAACCCAGCAAATCCCGGGTCGTCGCCGCGCGCAGACGGCGGCCCACCAGCTGCGCCCACAACGTGGTGGGAAACAGATCCAGCGCGGGAAGATTGGTGCGGAAGGCGGTGTTCTCCGGCCGGACCTGCAGCGAGAACGGGCGGACCCGCGTGGCGAACGCAGAAAGATGCGGCCCTTGCGACGCGTTCGCGCTGAGCTCAAAATCGGCGACCTGCTGCGAGGGCAGCAGATGCTCCGGCAGGATCTGCGACACATACGTGCCCGACCCGCGCCGGCCTTCGAGGTAGCCCTCGGCCTGCAGCTCGTCGAGCGCCGCCAGGATCGTGCCCCGCGACAGCTGGTACTGGCGAGCCAGCTCGCGGCTGGCCGGCAGCTTCGATCCCGGCATGATGCGGCCGTTGAGAATCTCGGTCCGCAACGCGTTGCGCAGCCAGTGAAACGAAGGCACCGCCTCGGGCCGCGGCGGAAGGACGAGTTCGAAACTTGACCCACGGCGTCTCATGCGTCCTCCTGCACGCGGCTTGGTTTTCACCGCGGAACCGCCAAGGCTAGGAGCCGATTCAAAGTGGTCTGGTGGATTTTATGTAAGTGGGCCTATCCAGCCGAACCAATTGGGATCATGCTAATCCCTGATCCCATTTCGGTCTAGAGCGTGCGTTGGGATTGCAGGACCAGACGTCGGCATCGATCGGGAGGTACGTATGAAATTGACTACGATGAGCTTAGTTGGTTGCACAGCAGTGGTCGGTCTGGTCTTCGCATGCGGCGCGATGGCCCAGACCCATAACGCATTGAACTTCGGGCACGTGGATCAGCAGACGCCGTCCTCCACAAACGCTGAGCCTTCCGTAGTGACGCCGGAGTTGCTGGCCGATCTCATGGTAGTGCATGGCCACTACTCAGACGCCATTGAGGCCTACCGCAAGATTCGGCCGCAAAACGCCGAAATCTACAACAAAATCGGCGTTGCCTACCAGCGCATGGCGAGAGATGAAGATGCGATCGCCAATTACGGCCAGGCCACCAAGCTGGACAGCAAGTTTGCCGCACCCTACAACAATTTAGGAACCGTGTACTTCCACCAGAACAACAACAAGCGGGCCACCCAGCTGTACAAGAAGTCGATCAAGCTGGACGCAGCGACCGCGCCCTTCTGGAGCAATCTCGGCGCGGTGTACATGGTGGAACACCAGTACAGCAACGGCGCCGAGGCCTACGAGAAGGCGTTCCTACTGGATCCCGACATCTTCCAGGAGATCGCTCTGAATGGGATCGCGCAGATTGAGTCGCCCGCTGAGCTGGCCAAAATCTACCTGACGTTCGCGGAGATCTACGCGCACGCCGGCATGAAGGCCCAGGCCATCCTGTACCTGCACAAGGCGATCAATGAAGGATTCAAGGACCGGCAGCAGTTGCAGCAGGATCAGCAGCTCGCCACGCTGCACGGAAACCCTGAATTTGAATCGCTGCTGGCTCCCGTTTCGAAATAGTCGCGCCGCAGGCCAACAGCAGCGCTGGACACGTTGCAACCAGGCAATGCCCTATGCGCTCTCCTCAAGCAGCGCACAGGGCATACCTGCGTCAGGGGTATCCCATTCAAGGGTATCCACTTAGTTAATAGGCACGCTTTGGTTAATAATAATGACTTAGTTAACGGTATCGACGGGTCGGGGCCTGGATTTCTTTTCGCAGCGTCGCGCGGCGGGCCAGCCTGAATCTTGTACCCTGTTCCCAGGGGACGATTTATGACGCCACGCATTGCCATTCCCGTGCCGACCTCCACCGATGTGCCCTATAACCAGCGCTCCTGGCCAAGCTACGCGAAGGCTGTGACCCTCGCAGGCGGAGAGCCGGTGGCGATTGGGCTCGACCTGCCAGCCCCCACCTTGCGCGAGCTGATTGCCAGTTGCGAAGGCGTGCTGCTCCCCGGCAGCCCCGCCGATGTCGACCCGGCACTCTATGGTGCCGACCGCGACCCTGCGACAGCCCCGGCCGATCCGGCTCGCGAGGCGGTCGACTACCTCCTGCTCGACGACGCCGAGAAGCACGGAAAGCCGGTGCTGGGAATCTGCTTCGGCGTCCAGTCGCTCAACGTCTGGCGCGGCGGTTCGCTGATCCAGGACCTCACGCCCCTCCCGGTGAATCACAGCGCAGGCAGCCAGGTGGCCATCGCGCACACCGCGCTGGTCGCGAAAGACAGCGTCCTCGCATCCTTACTGACACAGCAAGAAGCACCCGAGGTGGACGGGTTTCTCCGGCTCCCCATCAATACCAGTCACCACCAGTCAGTGGCAGCGCCCGGCGCCGGGCTCCGGATCGTAGCGCGCTCCCCCGAGGACGGCGTGATCGAGGCGGTCGAAATCGACGCCGACGACTCAGTGTTCCACGTGGAACATCCAGCCGCGAAACAGTTCGTGCTCGGCGTCCAGTGGCACCCGGAGCGCAGCATCGAGATCAGCCCCGCCAGCCGAGCCCTCTTCGCCCGCCTGGTCGACGAAGCGCGCCGATTCGCAACGCTGACGGCCAGCGCCACCCACACCGCCGAAAGCCTGGCGCAATAGCCACCGTGGCGACTCTTTCAGAACCCAGGATCGCCCAGCTGGTCGCACCCTACGTGCAGGGGGCAGCCGTCCCTGCGGGCCTCTACGCCCAGCTTTCCCTCTATCTGGACCTGTTAGTGAAGTGGAACGCTCGCACCAACCTCACCGCCATCCGCGATCCCGAAGAGATGGTCCGCCGCCACTTCGGTGAGAGCCTCTTCGCCGGGCAACAGCTCGCCGACCGCGTGCCCCACGACGCCACCCTCCTCGACTTCGGCTCCGGCGCAGGCTTCCCGGGCCTGCCCATCCAACTCGTGCTCCCGGAATTGCGCGTAACCCTGGCCGAATCCCAGGGAAAGAAGGCCTCGTTCCTCCGCGAGGCCGTCCGGACCCTCGCACTTCCCACGGAAGTCTGGGCCGGCCGCGTAGAAGCCCTGCCCCTACTCGCAGGCGCCCCCCGACGTTTTGACGTGGTCACCCTCCGGGCCGTCGACAACATGGAGCAGGCCATGACCGAGGCCAAGCGGCGTGTAACCCCCGGAGGCTGGCTCGTCGCCCTGACGACAGACGTGCCCGACGGCGCAGAGGGCATTCGACTGCCCGGAACCGCGCCGGGATGGGTCACGATCGCGCGCGCACCCGTAACGGACCGCTAACCCACAGCCTGCTCCTGCGTTGCACAGCATTTCAACCAGATGTTCCACGTGGAACACCCGATCCCGTGTTCCACGTGGAACATTGCGCTGCCGGTTCTGCTACGCTGGGGATCGTCCCATGTCTGAACAAAGCCCAGCACCGAACCCGCCCCCTACCCCCAAGACCCCTACTCCCCAGGGCACCCAGCCGAAAAACGGCCCCCCGCCCCGCAGTAAGGTCATTGCCATCGTCAACCAGAAGGGTGGCGTCGGCAAAACTACGACCGCCATCAACCTGGCCGCGGCCGTCGCCCTCGAAGGCATCCCCGTCCTCCTCCTGGACGTCGATCCCCAGGCCAATACCACCGGGGGCCTCGGCTTCTCGCGCGACGAGGAGCGCCTCTCCGTCTACGACCTCCTGCTCGGCAATGCCACGGCCAGCGAGGTCATTGTGCCCACCGACGTGCCCAGGTTGTCCCTCATCCCCGGGACCAAGAACATGATTGGCGCCAACGTCGAGCTGGTCGGCGTCGAGCGCCGCGAGCATCGCCTCCGCGAGGCCCTGGAGCCCGCCCGCAACGACTATCCCTTCATCTTCCTCGATTGCCCGCCCGCGCTCGACCTGCTCACGCTCAACTCCCTGGTCGCCGCCGACACCCTGCTCGTGCCCATGCAGGCCGAGTACTTTGCCCTCGAGGGCATCTCCGAGCTCATGGCAACCCTCGACCGCGTCTCCGCCAGCTTCAACCCCGAGCTCTCCATCGAGGGCGTCCTGCTCACCATGTTTGACGACCGCACCAATCTCTCTCAGCAAGTCCGCGACAACCTGCAAAACTTCTTCGAGGACAAGCTCTTCAAGACCACCATCCCCCGCAATATCCGGCTGGCCGAGGCTCCCAGCCACGGCAAACCCGTCGCGCTCTACGATCCCCGTTCCCGCGGTGCCGAAGCCTACCGCAGCCTCGCGCTCGAGCTCCTCGAGCGTAACGGCATGAAGCCCGCCAGGAAGTCCGGGCCCAAGCCCACCTTCCCCGTCCTCGAAAGCATCGGCGAGTCGAAAGGTATCTGGCCGTTTCGGAAGTAGCGGCCCCTCGAATCTCGGCTTCCGACAGCATCGCTCAGGCCAAACAAGTTTATTTTTGACACGCAGGATTGGATACGACAATGGCGAATCAAGTTGATCAACACAATAAAGCGCAAGCCAGCAAGCCGCGCGCGCTGGGCAAGGGGCTGGAGTCGCTCTTGCCCTCCAGACCCGCCGTACCCGCTCCCATCTCGGTTGCGGCCGCGGCAGCAGTGGAGCCCTCCACCGGCAAGCCGCTCGAGATCGACGTCGAGCTGATCGACCGCAACCCCTTCCAGACCCGCACCAACTTTGACGAGGCCAAGCTGGCCGAGCTGGCCACCTCCATCGTCGCCTCCGGAGTGGTCCAGCCCATCGTGGTGCGGCACGGCGTCAACCACCGGCAGGATGGCCGCTACACCCTGATCACCGGCGAGCGGCGGCTGCTCGCCAGCAAGAAGGCAGGCAAGGCCACCATTCCGGCCATCGTGCGCGAGGTGTCCAACCTGCAGGCGATGGAGATGACCATCGTCGAAAACCTGCAGCGCGCCGACCTTAACCCGATGGAGCAGGCGCACGCCTATGTACGCCTCAGCCGCGACTTCCACATGACCCAGGAACAGATGGCGGAACGCACCGGCAAAGACCGTGCAAGTGTATCTAACTTCCTTCGTTTGTTGAAGTTACCAGAATCAGTGCAGCGTCACGTGGAGCTCGGCGAGCTCAGTTTCGGGCACGCCCGGGCGCTGCTCGCGCTGGAGTCCCCCGAGGCTATCCTGGCCGCCGCGCAGAAAGTCCTCGCGCTGCATCTGTCCGTGCGCGCCACCGAGAACTACGTCCAGGGCCTGCTCAATCCGGAGTCCAAGGCCAAGCCCGCCAAGCCCGCCGACCTCGTTGACCCCAACGTCCGCGATGCCCAGGACACGCTCCGCCGCCGCCTCGGCCTCAAGGTCACCATCGAGGACAAGAGGGGCAAGGGCCGCGTCATCATCGAGTACTCCGGCGTGGAGGACTTTGACGCCATCCTGACCGCCCTCGGCGATACACCCGGCGCGTAGCCTGTCCGCTGACTGAATCTTCCCTTCCGCTCGGGCCCGTACACCTCCACTTCCAACCCCAGAGGTTCATGATGCGCCGCATGCTTCTCCCGCTCGTTACGTTTGGCCTTGCTACGGCCGCAGCCTTCGCTCAACCCACCTACCAGCCGCCCACCGGACGCACGCTGCTGCGCGCCGGCCGCGTCCTCGACATACATACCGGCAAGGAAACCCCCGACGAGACCGTCATCATCACCGGCGACAAGATCGTCGCCATCGCCGCGACCAGTGCCACACCCGCAGGCCCCGGCGATCGCGTCGTCGATCTCACTGCCTACACGCTCCTGCCCGGCCTCATCGACGTCCACACCCACCTCACCGACGCCACCAACTTCGATCCCTACTTTGAGCTCTCCATGACGCCGGCCAAGGAAGCGATCCTCGGCGTGGAGAACGCGAAGACCACGCTCGACGCCGGCTTCACCACCGTGCGCAACGTCGGCGCCAACGGCTTCACCGACGTCGCCCTGCGCGACGAGATCAATGCCGGACACATTCCCGGCCCGCACATGCAGGTCTCCGGTCCCGCGCTCGGCATCACCGGCGGACACATGGACGAGAACCTTCTGCCCGAGCAATATCACGTGCAGGGCGAGGGCGTTGCCGATGGAATTCCCGCCGTGCAGCACATGGTCCGCAACAACATCAAGTACGGCGCCGACCTGATCAAGATTGGCGCCTCCGGCGGCGTGCTGTCGAAGGGCGATGACCCGCAGGCATCGCAGTACACGCTTGAAGAGATGCAGGCCATCGTGGCCGACGCGCACCGCCTCGGCCGCAAGGTAGCAGCCCACGCCCATGGAGCCCAGGCCATCCTCTGGGCCTCCGAGGCCGGCGTCGATTCCATCGAGCACGGCAGCTATATGGACGACGCCGACATCGCCATGATGCTCAAGCATGGCACCTACTTCGTGCCCACCGCCTACCTCATCGACTGGGTGCAGCAGTACGGCAACCTCCCACCCTTCTACGCGCAGAAGATGAAGGACGTGAGCGCGGTCGAGAAGAAGAACGCCATCCGCGCCATCAAGGCGGGCGTCAAGGTGGCCTGCGGAACCGATGCGGCGGTCTATCCCCATGGCCTGAACGCGCATGAGCTCGACGTCTACGTGAACCAGTTCGGTATGACCCCGCTGGCCGCGCTGCAGACGGCCACCCTTAACGCCGCCGACCTCATGGGATGGACCGACAAGGTAGGCTCGCTCGAGCCCGGCAAGTGGGCCGACGTCATCGCCGTGAAGGGCGATCCGCTGGCGGACGTCCGCCTCCTGCAGCACGTCCCCTTCGTGATGAAGGCAGGCGTCATCTACAAGGACGAAGCGCAGCCCGCGGCCATCGACAAGCTCGTCGCATCCACGCCGGCGCCCGTGGAATCCAACACGATGGAGAACAGTTTCTGATGCAGGCTACACGCTTTGAGTATCGCTTCCGCTTCGCGATTCACGCGCTCCTCTACATTCTTGGCTTCACCGCGCCGTGGCTGTTCCTGCATTCGCTGGTGGGCGTTCCCGGCTTCACCACCAGCTCGACCTGGTTGGTGCTCTCCACCGCCCTCACCAAGCAAGGCTGGCTGGCCTTTGATGCGGCCACGATCACGCTGCTGGTCATCGCGCTGCTGCTCACCGGCCTCGGCGCGTGGCTGCGCGTCTGGGGATCGGCCTACGTCGGATCGAGCATCGTGAAGTCGCCCACCATGCACGGCGAAACCATGCTGGCCGACGGCCCCTACCGCCGCACGCGCAACCCGCTCTACCTGGGCACGCTGCTCCACACCCTGGGCGTGACGGTTCTCATGCCACCCAGCGGCGCGGTGTTCGCGGTAGTGCTCCTGTGGATCTTCCAGGTACGCCTGGCGCTCGCGGAAGAGCCTTTCCTGGCCGCGCAGTTTGGGCAACCGTACCTCGACTACAAGAAAGCAGTGCCGCGCTTCCTGCCTTCGCCGAAGGCGCTGATCGCCTCAGCCGGAGCCCGCCCCCGCTGGCTGCAGGCGCTGCTCGGCGAGATTTATTTCCTCGCCGTCTTCCTGGTCCTCGCCGTCGTCGGATGGAGCTTCAACGCCCAGCCGCTGCGCCAGGGGCTCATTATTTCAGCCGGGCTGGCGCTGGTGGCAAGAGCGTTTTCGCCGCGCGTCGCACACGATGCAACAGCCGTCGTATAGCACCTGAGAACGTCAAAAGGGCCGGAGACCCGACGCAACCTGCGTCGTTTCTCCGGCCCTCTTCACTAGCCTCCACAAGACCCAAAAAACATACCCGAAGTATGAGGGCGCTCGTTCGCGAGGCGCTGGTTACTTCTTGGGCGGAGCGATCGTGTCCTTGGCAACCTTCGCCACGCGGAACTTCACGACGGTCTTGGCCTTGATCTTGATGGCCTCGCCGGTCTGCGGATTGCGACCGATGCGAGCCTTGCGCTCAGCCTTGACCAGCTTGCCGATCCCGGGGATCGTGAACTCGCCCGACTTCTTCGTCTCCTTGACGGCAGTCTCGGCCAGCAGCTCGAGGAAGGCCGCGGTCTGCTTGTTGGTGAGCTCGAGCTTCTCCGCGAGAAGGCGGACCAGCTGTGTCTTTGTAATTCCCTTTGCCATATTGTTTCTCCTTCGTTCAAGTAATTAAAAATAAATAAAGCGGATTGAGCATGAGCGTTCGCCCATCTCCCGTCCCGCCTCTGACAACCTCCCGTTCCGTCTTCCAGCGAACATACCGGAAGCTTTTACGAGGTGGTAATCGCCAGTGTTCATGCGGGTGCGGAGAACCGCGCCGATGTTCACCTTCAACCTTCTTGAGCGCTTTGTCAACGACAAATCACCCATTTCCACAGATATTTGCTGGTTGTTTCCGATTTTGATCCCTAAAGAGCGCATCTTCACAGGATTTTTGTCTCGCTGTGTTCAGAAGAATCGCTTCGTCGTCGTCGCCGAGGTACCATGCGCACTCGCACCATCGCGCTTCAGAATCGCGTCGTTGAGCGTGTCGATCAGCGGCGTCACCCGTCGGAATCTGCGCACGATCTCGCGTCCGAGTGTAGGCTCGACCGCCGCCTCTCCTGGCAGCCACGCGCGCACACCCCAGCTCTTGGCGCGGACCAGTTCATCCGCAGGATCGTCGCGATCAAAGCCTTTGGGCATGCGGGTGAGCGCTTCACTCTCGCTCAGCTCGAAGCCCCCGCCGCGCGCCGTTAGCAGCGGCTTGATCGTCGCGCGATAGCTCTCATGGTGCGCGCTCATCCAGCGCCGAAGCGCCAGCAACTGCTCCCGCTCCGGCATGTAAACCCCCGCGGCAATCATCACCTGCTGCGGGCTGATCTGCAGATAGAATCCCCCGCCCGAGGTCTTCTCCATCCCCCGCCGCGACCACCACGCCGCCAGGTGCGTCTTGTACGGCTGCTTGTTCGGGCTGAACCGGATGTCGCGATAGATCCGCATCGCCACCTTGTGCGGAGGCCGCACATGCTCCGGCGCAAACTCGATCATGCCCGCGTTGATCTCCTCGATCAGCGCCAGCATCGGAGCCTTCACCGCGCGCTCGTAGACATCGCGCCGCGCCTCAAACCACTCGCGATCATTGTTGCGCGCCAGCCCGCGCAGGAACTTCATGGCTTCAGGAGTGAAATGCGTCGGCATGCCTCTTCGATGCTACGCAACCCTCGCACGGCTCACAAACGCCAGCGGCGAAGGCTTCACACCGGATCCGCAGCCACAGCCCCCGGCAGATTCCAATGGAAGTGCACGGCCAGCATGCGCAGCGCAAAGCAGCAGACAATCCCCGCACTGCTGGCGACCGCCGGATGCAGTTTCCGCCGCAGACAGATCACGGTGACAGCTGCCCCGAACAATGCCGCCGTGGCATACACATCGCCGCGCAGCACGATGGGTACACGGTTGATTAATACGTCGCGCATCGCACCGCCCCCCACCGCGGTGATGCCGCCCATCACGATGCACAGCAGTGGATGAATCCCAAACTCCACCGCCTTCGCTGCGCCGGCGACAGCAAAGAAGCTCAAACCAGCAGCATCCAGCACGGTAATCAACGCCAGGTTCTCAAAATGAGTGGCGGAATGCACAAGAAAAACACCCGCTCCCGCCACCAGCGCCGTAAAGAAATACCGCCAGTCGCGCACCGAGCTAGGCGGCGTGTACCCCAGAAGAACATCGCGCAGGATTCCGCCCCCGGTCGCCGTCACCACCGCAATCACCAGCACGCCCAAAAGGTCCAGCCGCGCATTCAGCGCCATCGCAGCCCCTTCGGCAGCAAACAACGCCGTCCCCACCAAGTCAATGGCCAGCAGCAGCGTTGTGGCTCGCGGGTGTGGGATCGCCTTCATGCCAGCAACTATAACGCGGACCCCGGCGAGCACACCGATCTTTTGTCCGACACGCAGGGCTTGCACACACCACACAAAGAACAGCGGCGAAGACCGAAGTCCTCGCCGCTATTTGCGTGCTGCGCGAAAAGCCTACTCGGTCGCGTTCGGATAAATGCCCTTCAGCGGCGCACTCATCTTCTGCTCCAGCTCCGGATGCGGGAACGGCTTGCGCGGCATCATCGCGTCGCGCTGGCTGGTGTTCCACAGGAAGATCGCCTCCACCACCGCAGCCTGTTCAAGGTCAGCCGGGTGCAGGCGATCGACCGTGTCCATGTCGGAGTGGTGCGTGCGCGTCTCATAGTCCATCGGATCCTGGATGTACTGGAAGCCCGGCAGCCCCACCGCATCGAACGACAGGTGATCGGTCCCACCCGTGTTGCGATTCGTAATCGTCGTAACCCCCAGGTCCGCCAGCGGAGCAATCCACTGCGCGAAGATGGGCGCGATAGCGAAGTTGCCCTGCGTGTAAACGCCGCGCACCTTGCCCGTCCCGTTATCGAGGTTGTAGTACGCATCCAGCTTGTCCCACTCCGGCGTCGGATTCAACGCCCCATGGTGCCCCATGAAGCTCGGAACGCCCGCGGGATCGGGCGTGGCCGGCGGAGCGAAGCTGCCGAAGTGCTGCTTCACGTAGCCCTGCGACCCGAACAGGCCTTCTTCCTCCCCGCTCCACAGCGCAATGCGAATCGTGCGCCGAGGATGCAGATCGAGCGCCTTCAGAATGCGCACCGCCTCCATCGCCACCACGCTGCCCGCGCCATTGTCGGTCGCGCCGGTGCCGGAGATCCAGCTGTCCAGATGGCCGCCAACCATGACGACCTGGTCCTTCAACTCGGGATCGCTGCCGGGTATCTCGGCGACCGTATCGAAGCCGTGCTCGTGCTCCCCAGTGAACTTGGTCTCGATGTTCACCTCGAGCGTAACCGGCACATGATGCTGCACCATCCGCGCCAGCCGGTTGTAGTGCTCAATCATCATCACGGCGTTCGGAACCTTGACCGCGTTCTCAGGCTTCTGCGCATCGCGCGCCAGGTTCGCGCCGTTGTCGTCGAAGATGATGCCGGTACCGCCGCCATCCTCGCTATCGCGGCTCGGCGTAATGATCGCGAGCACGCCTTCCTCGGTCATCATCGCCAGCGCCTGCTTGCGCAGCGCCGCCCGCTGCATGCGTTCCGCGTACATCGTCCGGAACGCAGGATTGCTCAGCGAGAACGCGCGGCCTGCCTCGTACGTCTCCATCTCCTTAAGCTCTTCGTCGCTATAGCGCGTGAATAGCGGCTTGGTGATGTCGGGAGTGGGACGCGTGGCGCCGAGCAACACAATCTTGCCCGCCAGCTTACCCTTCAGCGCGTCCAACTCCTTGGCATCCGTCAACGGCACGTAGACGATCTCGCCGCTCACCGGACCCTTGGTGGCCGGCGACCACGGTGCGGACTGCATCCACAGCGGCTCCGGGTCAGGCGACACCATGCGCGCCCAGGTATTCACCTGCAACCAGCCCAGGCCAAACTCGCCCCAGTCTTCCAGGTGCGCATTCGACAACCCAATCGCCGTCAACGTATCGCGCGTCCACGCATTCGCCTTCGCCATGTTCGGCGAACCAGTCAGCCGCGGCCCGATGCCATCATTCAGCGCCTCCCCGAACTCCATCACCTTGCCGTGCTGAAAGCCTTCTTCGCGAATCCGCTGATACATACCGAGGTCGAGCGTCTCGGTCGCGGGCTGCGGACCATAGTACGAAGGCACAGGCTTGGCCTCCTCGTGCTTCTTCTTGTCTTGCGCGCTTGCGCTGAAACACACTGTTGCAATTGCTGCCGTCAGCAGAGCCGCAGTCGTGCTTCGACGCAGCAGGGTATTAGCGAACTTCGCCATGGATCAAACTCCTCAGAGGGGGGTGCAGGATAGGGAAAACCGGATGGCGTAAGAATACGCGTCCGCACCCTCCGAATGGCAAAGAATCTTGCGGCAACCCGATACACCCGGCGCGCTTAGCTTCTGCGCATCTTGCGCTTCATCCGCCGTGCCCACTGCACGCCCAGGTAGACGAGTGCCAGCGCCATCACCACCACGCCCACCGGAAACCCGGCCAGGCGGTAGGTATCAGCGAAGTTCGGGTGCCTCCCCGTCGCCACCATGTACACCAGCATCGCCATGATGGCCACAAAGGTCGTCAGGAAGAACGCCGCCATCCCGGTGGCGACACCCATGATCAGCGACTGGAACCAGCCCAGGTCCCCAAACGGGATTCCAAACAACTGCCCATCCCGTCGCGCGCGTTCTACATCGTTTGCGGTTGCCATACTCATTTAGAATAAGCTAATGGCCGACACTGTACAGACCGGGCAGTCGCGGACGCCGCAACTGGTGCGCGCCGCCAGCCTGGTAAACGCCGCGCAGATCGCGCACGACACCGAAGTCCGCCAGTCGCCCAACGGGGTAAGCTTTGCCACCTTCGGCGAGACCGGCCTCGCCGATCTCGATCTCGACCGCATGCTGGAAACCGTACCCACCTCGATCACCGCCGCGCTCAAAGCCAACACCTATTATTTCGTCCCGCTGGCACTGCGCGAAGCCGTAGCAGACGGCACCGAAACTCCTGAGCCGGACGCAGAAGCCCTCCTGAAGAGCGAGGCAGCCGCCGAGCCCACCATGGTCGCGAGCGCCTACACCGACGAGTTCTCCGACGTCGCCATCTGCCATCGCAACGTCGAGCTTGGCCACGGCCGCCGCGGCGTCTTCATCTCCACCCGCCTCATGGGCGATCGCTTTGCCCTCAGCTTCGAGTTCTTCATCAACGTCGCGCATGCCTTCGTAGACCAGGCCGGAACCCCTCAGGTCTTCGCCGACCTCGTCTGGAAGCAGGCCCTCGGCGACGTGCGTGGCGAAACCAGCATCGACGCCTGGGAGACCCGCAACCTTGCCTTCGGTCGCCCCGCCAACGCGCAGCCCGACCCAACCCCTCTCCCCTCGCGACGCAACCGCGGGCTGGCCAGCTTCTCGGCACGGCAGCGCGCCTTCGCCAGCGACGACGCATCCCAGCCTGCCGTCAGTCAGATGAATGCGTCCGCGCAGGCCGACGCTCCCCCCAGCCTCAACGACAAGGACCGCGCCTTGTATCTGGAGGCCGCCTTCTCCGATGCGGTGGCCATTTACCTGCTGTCGCTCGCGCTCGACTTCGATTACAGCGAGCTGCGGGAGCGCGAGTATCCGTTGCTCAGCCCGGCCGCCCTCGCCGCACGCCTGCGCATCGTCGCGCAACTCTACCCGCCTAATCCCGGCTATGAGTTCGCCGTGAAGTATCGCCGCCGCGCGTAGGCCCTACCGCACCGCGCTCATCGCCGCACGAAACAGCTTCTCAAAATCCCCAGAAACCGCCGAATCCTTCGCCGCCGATTCCACGGCCTTCTGTGCAATCGGCCGTGGATACCCCAGGTTAACCAGCGCACTGAGCACGTCTTCCGCGGTTGCGCCCAGCGATGGCCGAACGACCACGCCCTCCGCCGTGAAGCCCGCCAGATCATTCAGCTTGTCCTTCAGCTCCAGCACAACCCGCTCGGCCGTCTTCTTACCAATCCCTGGAATCTTCGTGAGCGTCGCATGATCCCCACTGCGAATCGCCCCCACCAGCCGCTCCGCCGAGATCCCGCTCAGCACCGTGATCGCCAGCTTCGGCCCAATCCCGGAGATGGTGAGCAGCTTCTCAAACAGCCGCTTCTCGGTCAGCTCCGCAAACCCAAACAGCAGCAGCGCATCCTCCCGCACATGCGTGTGCACATGCAGCCGCGCCTCCGCGCCCACCTCGCCCAACTCGGTATAGGTCGTAACCGAGATGGCCAGCTCATACCCCACACCGCCGCAATCGATCACGACGGCGTTCGGCGTCTTGCTCAGAATTTGTCCACGAAGATGCGCAATCACACAGCGAGTTTACCCTGCGCACCGGAGCAAAATTTCAACCATCACCCATGCGCCGCAACGTACGTCTCGTGGATGATGCCGCGCAACCTCTCCGTCAACGCCTCCGCATCGCGGCCCGTCATGCCCACCGTGGAGATTGGCTCGCCAACAATCAGCTTGATCGGTCGCGGCTTCAGCGCGTACACGTGGATCGGCAGCAACTCGTAGGTGCCCACCAGCGTCAGCGGCACCAGCGGCACCTGCGCCTTGATCGCCATCCAGGCCGCGCCCGCGAGCATCGGCTGCAGCTCGCCGTTGAAGGCCCGCCCGCCCTCCGGGAAGATCACCATCGGCATCCCGCCCTGCAGCGTGCGCGCTCCGCGAGCCAGGCTCACCACGCCCGCTCGCCCCGAGCTCTGGTCGATCGGCACCTGCCCCGAGCGCTCCAGGTACCACCCGATGAACGGTATCTTCCACAGCGGCGCCTTGGCCAGAATCCGAAATTGAAACGGCAGCTTGGCGAACAACACCGGCGTGTCGTAATAGCTCAGATGGTTGCTCGCATAGACAGCCGCCCCACCCACGGGCAGCCGCTCCGCATGCTCCAGCCTGACCGGCGACACCGCAATCCACAGCAGCACCCGCGCCCACACGCTCGCGATAGCGTGCTGCTGCCGCCCACTCTTGTCCCATACGCCGCACACCAGCGAAATCGTTCCAAAGAAGACGGTGGCCAGCGCAACCAGAGGGACGAAGACAACGTAGTTCACCCAGCGCCGGCGCCACGAGACGAACGGCCGCGGCGCTTCAGGCCGAGCGGGCTCTTCCGTCTTCACAATCTGGTCGGCGGCGGACATTCCCCTATGCTACCCCGCTTGCGTTAACGCCAGCGCGCGGATCTCGGCAACCAGGAAGATCGACCCCGTCGCGACGATCACCCCGTCCTTTGGCGTCAACGCGTGCGCCTGCTCCAGAGCATCTCCAAGGTCGGTCGCAACCTGCACCGCAACGTCGAGACGTCGCGCAGCGGCGGCCAGTTCCTCAATCGTTGCAGCCCGGGGATTGTGCACCGGCGCAAGAATCACGTGGTCCCGCGCCCGTGCCGGATCGCCCGAAGTCGAATCAAACAGCGGCAGCAACACCTGCTCCATCTCGTCGATCTGCTTATCGGCCAGGCAGCCAAAGATCAGCGTGCGCGGCAGCCCCTCCGGCAACTGCGAGATCGCCGCACGCAGCGTCCACGCGCCGGCAGGATTGTGCGCCACATCCAGCAGCAGCGGCGCCTGCCCCTTGCGCGAGGCAATCCACTCCAGCCGCCCCGGCCACTGCGTCTCGCGAATCCCCTGCTCGATCGCGCTGTTGGCAATCGTGATCGGCCGCCCATCGACCAGACGCTGATTCGCGCGCAGCTCGAGCGCCGTTGCAATCGCCAGCGCGACGTTGCGCTGCTGATGCTGCCCGGCCAGCGGCGAATCCACGTGCAGCGCCTCACCTTCGACAGCAAGATCGTACACATTCCGCGCCAGCAGCGAAGCCTCAGCGCCCGCAGCAAACCGCGCCGCAAAATCCCGCGACGGCGGCAGGCAGCGCGCAGCGTCCACCCCGCGCACGCCCAACCGCACCGCCGCCTCGCCAATCGCCGCATTCGCTTCCGGATGCTGCGCCAGCGTCACCAGCACGCCGTCCTGGCGCAGAATCCCGGCCTTCTCCCCGGCAATCTCGCGAATCGTGTTGCCGAGATACTCCGTGTGGTCGATCCCAATATCGGTGATAACGCTGACCATCGGCTCGACAGAATTCGTAGCGTCCAGCCGCCCGCCCAAGCCCACTTCGACCACGGCAAGCTCCACGCCCTGCTCCGCAAACCACACGAACGCAATCGCCGTGAGCAGCTCGAAGAAGCTCGGATAATGCGGCAGTCCACCGTCGGCGATCAGCCGCGCAGTCGCCGCGTCCACCAGCCCATAGACGCGGCCAAAATCAGCGTCCGGAATCTCGCTCAGGTTCCCACCCGCCGCCGCCCCGTCAGCGGAAATCTTAATCCGCTCGTTCACGCGCAGCAGGTGCGGCGACGTATACAGTCCCGTCCTGATCCCGGCGGCGTTCGCAATGGAAGCCAGCGTCGATGCCGTCGAGCCCTTGCCGTTGGTGCCCGCGATCAGCACCGAAGCGAACTCTTTCTGCGGTTCGCCCAGCGCCCCAAGCAGCGCCCGAATGTGGTCCAGCGAAAACTTTCTGCGCACCGAAACTGCCGCGCCATCCGCCGCCCGTCCCACGCGCAACTCAGGCCCCAGCGCCGCCAACCGTTCCAATGCTTCGTCGTACGTCATCACGTCTATCAGTCTCGCACTTCCCCCAACGCGCCGTCCCCCAACCCACCTTCCATAGACGCCGCCACACAAATCCTGCCCGCCCGTCCGCGCAGCAACAATCCATCCTTGCGTCCCGCCAGGTAGCGCGCGCTCAGTGCCGTGCTGTCGAGATCTTCCACCACGCGCAGCCCCAGCCACTCCAACTCCTCGCCCAGCTGCGCCGGCGTAAAGAATAGCTGGAACGGCTCACCCGCCAACGCCACCCGCGCGCTCAACGAGTCATGCATCAACTGCTCCACCGGCGGCAGCACCTCCCGCGGCTGCGAGTAATCGAAGACCACCTCGCTGCCCGCCTTGAATCGCGCCAGCAATCGCATCGTCGCGCGAAAGCCTTCGGTCGTCAGATACGGCACAACCCCCAGCCAGGCCGTCATCGTCGGCACCGTCTCATCGAACCCCGCCGCCTTCAGCCGCGCACGCAGCGAATCTTTCTCGAAGTCCACCGCCACAAACCGCGCACTCTCCGGCGTCACCATCCCCGCACGCGCCAGCATCTGCAGCTTCCACGCCTGCGTCGCCGGATGGTCCACCTCAAACACCCGCACCTCCGCATAAGGATTCCGGCAAGCAAAGGTATCCAGCCCCGCCCCCAGCACCAAATACTGCCGCACCCCAAAATCCCTCACTGCCGCCGCCAGGGTATCCTCGGCGAGCCGCGCGCGCACCACCATAAACGCCCGCAGCGCCGCGGAAAACGGCCGCTTCGCACTATCCGGCGTCCGCTTCACCTCTTCATAAAACTCTTTGCCAAGAATCCGCACCGCCAGCGGATCGTCAAACACCAGCGGCTTCGCATCGTGCAACTGGTGCGCCGCCCGCCGCAGCGCCACCCGCAACGCCGTCCGCGATGGGTTCACTTCATGCAATGCCGACTCGCTAAACCGCTGACTGGCTGATCTGCTGGCTTGCTGACTCGTTGACCGGCTGCCCTTCAGTCATCCACTTCAGCGTCTCGGCGAGATACGCCTTCAGATCCTTACGCTCCACCACCGCATCCAGGAACCCATGCTGCAGCAGGAACTCCGAGCGCTGAAAACCCTCCGGCAGCTTCTGCCGAATCGTCTGCTCAATCACCCGCGGCCCCGCAAACCCAATCAGCGCGCCCGGCTCTGCAATATTCAAATCGCCCAGCATGGCAAAACTCGCCGTCACGCCGCCGGTAGTCGGGTCGGTCATCAGGCTGATGAACGGAATCTTCGCCTCGTCCATCTTCGCCAGCGCAGCCGACACCTTCGCCATCTGCATCAGGCTCGCAATCCCTTCCATCATCCGCGCCCCGCCACTGGACGACACAATAATCAGCGGCACCTTGCGCTCTAAAGACCGGTCCACCGCCCGCGCAATCGTCTCGCCCATCACCGGCCCCATGCTGCCGCCGATAAACCCGTACTCCATCACCGAGAGCACGACGTCCTGCTCGCCAATCTTGCCAATCGCGTTCACGATCGCGTCGTTCAGCCCGGTACTCTTCTGCGCCGCCGCCAGCCGTCCCTTGTAGGGCTTCAGGTCGGTGAACTCCAGCGGATCCGTCGACCGCAGCTCCAGATCCACCAGCTCATACCCCGGCTCCAGCAGGCTCTCAATCCGATCCCGCGCCGCCAGCTTGAAGTGCTTGCCGCACACCGGGCACACCTGCATATTCTTGTCGAGATCGTCCTTCCAGATCGCCTTCCGGCACTGCTCACACTTGATCCAAAGGCCCTGGGTCCGCACCTCGTGGTCGGGCGTCGGGGAAATCTCGTGCGCATCTCGTTTGAACCAGGTCATCGCCGGTGCTCGCTCCTATCCCCGCTCCAACTGCCGGAGATCTCTGCCATTGTATCGAACCCAGCCCCCGTTGTTTTCGCCTTACCGGATTAGCAGCGGGCTTTAGCCCGCGCTACAGCCGGCTAAAGATCTGGGCTTTAGCCCTGGGGCATTGCTGTCCACGGCGAAATAACTTCGCCAACTTTGCTCTATCCTGATAACGTGAGCAATCCAATGAATATCCAGCTTCCCGACGGTTCCATCCGCCAAGTCCCCGCGGGCACAACCCCCTTCGACATTGCCAACAGCATCTCTCCGCGCCTCGCCGCCGCCGTAGTCGTCGCCCGCATCCGCCCGCTGACTCCCGTCGCCGTCAGCGCCAACGAGTCCGCCCTCGAAGCCTCCGAAGAGGCCATGTACTCCGGCCCCGCAATCTCCGCCGAGCGCATCGTCGGCCTCTCCACGCCCCTCCACGAAGACGTCGCCCTCGAGCTCCTCAAGGAGAACGATCCCGCCGCCCTGCGCGTAGCCCGCCACTCCGCCGCGCACATTATGGCCACCGCCCTCCTCGAGCTCTTCCCCGAAACCAAGCTCGGCCACGGCCCCGCCACCGACAACGGCTTCTTCTACGACGTCTATCGCGAAGTCCCCTTCACCGAAGCCGACCTCGCCGCCATCGAAGCCCGCATGGCCGAAGTCGTCGCCCGCGATGAGCCCTTCGTCCAGATCCTCGAGCCCCGCGACCAGGCCCTCGCCGACTACAAATCCGATGCCGAGTTTATGAAGGTCCACTTCATCGAGCGCTTTACGAAGCCCGGCGACGAAGTCTCCCTCTACAGAAACGGCAACTTCACCGACTTCTGCCGCGGCCCCCACGTCCCCTCCACCGGCCGCGTCAAGGCCTTCAAAGTAACCTCCATCGCCGGCGCCTACTGGCTCGGCGACGAGAACAATCAGCAGCTGCAGCGCATCTACGGCACCGCCTTCTTCAACGCAAAAGACCTCGACGCCCACTTCAAGCAGCTCGAAGAGATCAAGGCCCGCGACCACCGCGTCCTCGGCAAGCAGCTCGACCTGTTCAGCATCCAGGAAGTCGCGGGCGCCGGCCTCATCTTCTGGCATCCCAAGGGCGGCCTCATCCGCAAGACCATGGAAGACTGGATGCGCGACGAGTGCATCCGCCGCGGCTATCAAATGGTCTTCACCCCGCACATCATGCGCCGCGAGCTCTGGAAGATCTCCGGCCACGAGGAAAACTACGCGGAAAACATGTACCCCCCCATGGAGCTCGACGACGCGGAGTACCGCCTCAAGCCCATGAACTGCCCCGGCCACATCCTCATCTACAAGAACTCGCCCAAGTCCTACCGCGACCTCCCGCAGCGCTACGCCGAGCTAGGCAATGTCTACCGCTACGAGCGCAGCGGCACCATGCACGGACTCCTGAGAGTCCGTGGGTTTACTCAAGACGACGCCCACATCTTCTGCACCCCCGAACAGATCGAGAGCGAGGTAGAAGCCTGTATCGACTTCGCCGAAGCCGTCCTCAAAACCTTCGGCTTCGAAAAATTCCTCGTCGAGCTTTCCACCTGGGATCCCAAGGACAAGAAGTTCATCGGCAGCGCCGACAAGTGGGAGAACGCCGTCGGCTCGCTCACCCGCGTGCTCGATCGCAAACAGATCCCCTACAAGACCATCCCTGGCGAAGCCGCCTTCTACGGCCCCAAGATCGACATCAAACTCGTCGACGTACTAGGCCGCCTCTGGCAACTCAGCACCGTGCAGTTCGACTGGAACCTCCCCGCCCGCTTCGACCTCGAATACATCGGCGAAGACGGCGCGCCCCACCAGCCCGTCATGGTTCACCGCGCCCTCTTCGGCTCCGTAGAACGTTTCTTCGGCGTCCTCATCGAGCACTACGCCGGAGCCTTCCCCATGTGGCTAGCCCCCGTGCAAATCGGCCTCGTCCCCATCAGCGAAAAGCATCACGACTACGCCAAGACCGTGCAGCAGCGCCTCGAAGCCGCCGGCCTCCGCGTAGAAGCCGACCTCAGCAACCAAAAAATGAATGCCAAGATCCGCGACTTCGGCCTGCAGAAGATCCCCTTCATCCTCATCCTCGGCGACAAGGAAGCCGCCTCCGACTCGGTCAGCGTCCGCGTCCGCGCCAAGGGCGATGAAGGCAGCGTCACCGTCAACGCCTTCCTCAATCGAGCAAAGAAACTAGTCGCCGAACACGCCATGGAGCTGTAGGTGCAACTCATCCAGCTCGAAACAAAGATAGCAGCGCCCCCCGAGCGCTGCTTTCTTTTGTCCCTCAATATCGATCTGCACATGGCCAGCACCACGCCATCCCGCGAGGTCGCCATCGCAGGCACCACCCACGGCATCATCGGCCCCGGCGAAACCGTCACCTGGCGCGGCCGCCACTTTGGATTCATGGTCACCCATCAATCGCTGATATCAGAGTACGAACCACCCCACCACTTCCAGGACCGCATGCTGCGCGGCATGTTCAAGAGCTTTGTACACGATCACTCCTGCGACGCGACCGCGAACGGCCGCACCCTCATGCGCGACGAACTCCGCTTTGCCGCTCCACTAGGTCCCCTCGGCTGGCTCGCCGAAACACTCGCCCTGCGCCGCCACCTCATCCGCGTTCTCGAGCAGCGCAACGCAACGATCCGTGCCGTCGCCGAAGATCTCGGGCAGGCCTGGCGGAAATACTTGCCTTCCTGAGCGACTGGTACCGAGAAAATTCTTCTCGCAATAACTGCGTACGCGGCGCGCCGCATCTCAACTCCACAGAGGTGCCCTCATGAAAGCGGTTGTACTCCACGAATACGGTCCGCCCTCCAAACTCGTCTACGAAGACTTCCCCGACCCCATCCCTGCCGCCGGCGAAGTCCTCGTCCGCGTCCACGCCGTCAGCGTGAATCCCATCGACTTCAAAATGCGTTCCGGCGCCGCCAAAGAGCGTTTCCCTGTCACCTTCCCCGCCATCCTCGGCCGCGACGTTGCAGGCATCGTCGCCCAACTCGGCGACGGCGTTGAGGGCTTCAAGGTGGGCGACCGCGTCTTCGCCCTGAGCCACGCCACCTATGCAGAATTTTGCGCCGTCAAGGCCACCGATCTCGCCCTCATTCCAGACCGTCTGGAGATCACAACCGCCGGAGCGGTTCCCTTAGTCTCCGTCACGGGCGATCAACTCATTCGCCGCGGAGCCAGGGTGCAGGCTGGCCAGACCATCATCCTGACCGGTGCGCTCGGCTCGGTGGGCCGCTGCGCCCTCTTCGCCGCGCTCGAGATTGGCGCGAAGGTCATCGCCGCCGTTCGCAAGCAGCAGATGGCCGAGGCCCTCGCCCTCGGCGCCACCGCCGCCATCGATACCGGCGACGACAAATCCATCGCCTCCCTTGGCACCGTCGATGCCGTCGCCGACACCATCAATCACGATGTCGCCGCCAAGCTCATCGCCAAGGTAAAGTCCGGCGGCATCTTCGCCAGCGTCCTCGGGCCGCCGTCCAATGCCGCGCTGCACCCCACCGTGCAGGTGAACCCGGTCATGGCCGCGCCCGATCCCAGGACCTTCGTCCACTACGGCGAGGCCATTCGCGACGGCAAGCTCAAGCTGCCCATCGACAGCCTCATGCCCTTGTCGCAGGCAGCCGCGGCCCACGCCCTCGCAGAAAAGGGCGGCGGCGGCGGCAAGATCATTCTCACCGCGTAGACGACAGCTCACCCATTCGCCGCGACGCTTCGGGGGATAATAGGACGTCCCTCCACCATGGCACTAGACGCCGCGACAATGGGTGAGCCTCGCATGACGGAACCTCCGACAGTCTTCTTCCAGCCAGCGCCCATCCAGCGACCGCGCCACATTCCCAGCCTCGACGGTCTGCGCGCTCTCTCCGTCCTGCTGGTGATTGTGCTGCATACCCTGCTGCGCCACTCCCTCTACAAATTCATTCCCTTTCCCTTGCGACTGCTCGGCAACGGCGCGCTGGGCGTCTTCATCTTCTTCGTCATCTCCGGATACCTCATCACCACGCTGCTGCTGCGCGAGCAGGACAAGACCCATGCCATCAGCCTGAGAAGCTTTTACCTGCGCCGCGCGTTTCGCATCCTGCCCCCGCTCTACGCCTACGTGTTTTTCCTCGCCGCACTCGGCGCAACCGGACACCTGCCCGGCATGAACCGCCACGAGCTGATCACCGCACTCACGCTCACCCGCAACTACGCCCGTCACGTAGACCTCTGGGCCATGGAGCACCTCTGGTCGCTCTGCATCGAGGAGCAGTTCTACGTCCTCTGGCCCACCACGCTGGTGCTCTGCCTGCTCCATCGCCGCGACGCCGTCGGCCGCCGCCGCGCCACCGCCATCGCGCTCGCCATCCTCCTCGCCGAGCCCTTCATCCGCGTCCTCTGCTTCCGTTATCTCCCCGCCTACCGCAACACCGGCATGTTCCACATGCAGGCGGACGGCCTCATGTTTGGCGCGCTCGGCGCCCTGCAACAAGGTCACGCCCGCTTCGAGCGCATCTACCTCCGCATCACCCGCTGGCCCTGGCTCCTGCCGACGCTGATCTTCCTCGTCCTCAACGCCCTCACCGTGCGCTTTCAAAACTACTGGGACCTCCCGCTAGGCATGACCCTCAACGGCTTTCTCATCCTGATGTGGCTGCTGTGGCTGGTGCGCAATCCAGCCAGCCTGCAGGGCCGCATCTTCAATCAACCCGTCATCGCGTGGGTTGGCCGCCTCTCCTACTCGCTCTATATCTGGCAGACCTTCTTCACCCACTCTCTTAACATCCAGGTCTTCCGCAGCGACGCCTGGTGGATCAACTTCCCCACCAGCTGGCTCTGGATCCTTGCCGCAGCCGTCCTCTCGCACTATGCCATCGAGCGCCCCGCCCTGCGCCTCCGCGACCTCTGCCTCCGCCGCATGCACTGGCACGAAATCTAACTCGCCCGCACCAACACAAAGGCCGCCATCCCTGGCGGCCTTTGCTTTTGCTTTTCCTGAGAACTAAGAACTGACAACTGAGAACCAAAAGCTTTCGCCTTACCCCAGCGTCTCCATCAGCTTGTTCACCGTGCGATTGAGGTCCTTATCCGTCCGTCGCTGCGCATCGATCTTGGCAATCGAGTGCATCACGGTCGTATGGTGCTTGCCACCGAACTGCCGCCCAATCTCCGGCAGGCTTGCCTCGGTCAACTGCTTCGCCAGGTACATCGCGATCTGGCGCGGCACCACAATCTGCCGCGAGTTGTTCTTCTGTTTCAACTCCGCCACGCGCATCCCGAAGCTCTCAGCCACCGCCCGCTGAATCGCCTCAATCGTGATCTTGCGCACCTGCGTGTCGATGAACTGCTTCAGGCACTGCTGCGCCGTCGGCAGCGTAATCTCGACGCCATGCAACGAGCACCACGCAATCAACCGCACCAGCGCGCCCTCCAGCTCACGCACATTGGTCCGCACGTTGCCGGCGATAAACAAAGCCACGTCGGTAGGCAGTACCGTCTGCTCGAGCTCCGCCTTGCGCTGCAGAATCGCAACCTTGGTCTCGAGATCGGGTGGCTGAATGTCGACCACCAGGCCCCACTCAAACCGCGAGCGCAGCCGGTCTTCAAAATCGTTCAGCTCCTTCGGCGGACGATCGCTGGCCACCACAATCTGCTTGCTCTGCTCATGCAGCGCGTTGAATGTGTGGAAGAACTCCTCCTGCGTGCGCTCCTTGCCGGCAAGAAACTGGATGTCGTCGATCAGCAGCACATCCACCGTGCGGTACTTGTCGCGGAAGCTCGTCATCTTGTCGTAGCGCACCGAGTTGATCATCTCGTTGGTGAACTTCTCGCCCGACACATAACTCACCGACGCCAGCGGATTGCGCGCCTTCACCAGGTGTCCGATCGCCTGCATCAAATGCGTCTTGCCCAGCCCCACGCCGCCGTACACGAACAGCGGGTTATACGCCTTCGACGGACGCTCGGCGACGGCCTGCGCGGCCGCCTGCGCGAACTGGTTGCCGCTCCCGATCACGAATGAATCGAACTGGTACCGCGGGTTCAACTGCGCGGCCGTGTTCCAGTCAAAGCGCGACTGCTCCGGTCCTGCCGGCATGCTGTTGCCATTCCCGCGCCGCGGAGCATTCTGGCTGTGGCTCGGCTGCGGCGCAAATCCGCCATCCTCCCGCACCCGTACAGGAGCCTCCTGCGGTGGCACCTGGAACACCACCTGGTCAATCTCCAGGCCGAGGTTGTCGATCGCCTCGCCGATCAGATCACCATACCGGTCGCCGATATGCTGAAACTCTTCGGAGGGAATTCGTACATGCAGTGTGCGCCCGCTGATGTGGGAGAAACGCGTCGGTTTCAACCAGGTCTCAAAGCTCTGCCGGTTGATTTTTTTCTCGAGCGCACCCAGAATCCGAACCCACTGGTTCAAAACGGCTGCCGGGACTGGAACAAATGACATCGCTTAAGTCTTCCTTACTTTCCTGTTGTCGTCCACTGCTGCATACTCGCCAAGGCGATAGTTGAAAAAAGAGGCAAAAAAGTCCGTCCTCGCGGTCCACTCGCGAAGCGTGCCTATCTAGGAATGCTGTTGAAACCCAGCGCCGTACTCCGCGCTGGAGGAGTGAAGCAATAACCCGACCCGTTGGATATTTCTAGCCGTGAGCCAATCACTCATCACGGGAACGGAATCGATACTAGCATGCCAACCCGTCCTCTCTGGCAAGCGAAATTAACCAAAATGATAATCTTTTTTTGAGTTGCACCATCCATTGTGAAGAATCCGTGAACGCCTTTCGGTAACCGCATCGGCCAACCCCTCCGGGAACCTCCCTGCCGTATTTCGTTGCCCGTTTTCCTCAAGTCAGATATACTCAAGACTTGCTGTCGAGTCGGCCTGAATGGCCTCTCCAAGGCCTCTGCCGGACACGTCGCCATTGATCGTTACCACCGATCGGCGACCCCCACACGAAGCCAGCAGACATCTCAGGATTTGATACAGGACGAACATCATGCCCAAGCGCACCTTCCAACCCAACCGCCGCCGCCGTAGCAAGGTCCACGGCTTCCTCGTTCGCATGGCCACCAAGGCCGGTGCCGCTGTCCTCAACCGCCGCCGCGCCAAGGGCCGCCATAAGATTGCCGTCTCCGCAGGCTTCCGCGACTAGTCGCGCTGTTCCGCGCAACGTACCGCAGCGCGCTCATGGGAGCACTCCCCTTGGGCGCGTTTCTGTGTTCGGCTCGCGTTTCTGTGTTCGGCCCGCGTCTCCGCGTGCGAGAGGCGAGATTCAAGAGGCGAGATTCAAATCGCGCACCTCCGTATCTCGCATCTCGTCATCGCGCATCTCCCATGACCCATCGCCTCTGCAAACACGCCGACTACCAGATCGTCTACAAGGCGGGTCGCAAGCAGTTCGGCAAGCAGCTCGCCTACTTCCATGCAGTTCGCCCGCCTGCTCGACGGTCAGCTACCGCAGGTCCGCGCATCGGCCTCACCGTCCCCAAGGCTCTCGGCAAGGCAGTCGATCGCAATCGCATCAAGCGCCGTCTGCGCGAGGCCGTCCGCGCCGCCCTCCCTCTTCTGACCGCGCCCGTCGACGTCATCCTCCATCCCCGCCGCTCCGTCATCGATCTCGACTTCGCTCAACTCAAGCGCGAGGTCTCCACCATCTTCCGCAGCGTCCAGGCGGCCTATGACAAGAGCGTCCAAGCCAGCAGCACCCCAGCCAGCAGCGAACCCGCCAGGCCCGCCCATCCTCCCATCCCCGTACCCTCCACCCCTTCATGAGCGATGCTGCCACCCCTTCGCGCCGCGAACGGACAGCCGCCGCCCTGCTCGCGTTCTACAAGCGCGGCGTCTCTCCCCTCTTGCACGTCTTTGCCCTCACCCAGTGCAAATTCCTTCCCACCTGCAGCGAGTACGCCTACGTCGCCGTCGTCCGCCACGGCTGGCTGCGCGGCAGCTGGCTTGCCCTGCGCCGCATCGCCCGCTGCCACCCCTTCGCCCACGGCGGCCACGACCCCGTCCCCTGAACCGCGAATCCGCCCCTCCATCCATAAAAACGCCACTCTCACCATTTACCATTAGAAGTTGACTGGCCGTGAACCCATACCGGCCTTGGAAAGCGTAGGAATCCCTCTTGCCAGAGTTTCGTAATCCCAATCAGGGCGGCGGTGGCGGTAGCCAGGACAATCGCTCCTTTCTCCTCATGATGATCGTCGCCCTCGGCGTCCTCTTCGGTCTGCAATATTGGCGCGCCCAGAAGAACCCCGCCCTCGAGTCCCCCGACCATCCCGCGGCCGTCTCCACTCCCGCCGCCACTCCGTCTTCCGCCGCGACCCCGGCCGCAGCCACCGCCACCACGGCGACCCCGGCCGTCATCGCTGCCGCCCAGACCTCCACCACGGTCGAAAACACGCTCTACAAGATCACCTTCTCCAACCAGGGCGGCCAGGTCACCTCCTGGATCCTGAAGAAGTACAAGGACAACGCCGGCCAGCCGCTGGACATGGTGCATGACGGCGCGGCCAATCTCTTCGGCTACCCGCTCTCGCTCTACACCTACGACGACAACCTGACCAAACAACTCGCTACCGCGCTCTACGTCCCCTCAGCCACCGGCACGCTCCAGGCCCCGGCCTCGCTCACCTTCAAGTACGCGCAAGGCAATCTCTCCGTCACCAAGACCTTCACCTTCTCCGACACCTACGTCATCCATGCCGACACCCTGGTCCTCCGCGATGGCGCTCCCATCCGCGCCCTGCTCTCCTGGCCCGCCGGCCTCGGCGACATGGAGACAGCCTCTACCTACATGGGCGCGCAGATCGACACCAGCGCCAGCGGCAAGACCGACCATCTCTCCTTCAAGAAGATCTCCGGCGGCGCCACCCTCAACGGCCCCTTCGACTTCGCCGCCCTCAGCGACCAATACTTCGGCGCCGTCTTCATGCCCGACCAGCCGGACGACGCCTCCATCGTCACCTTCCAGCACAAGATCGATATCGCCAAGGTCAAGGCCGGCACCGCCAAAGGGGCAGCGCCCGCCTCCAAGGAACTCCCCATCCTCGGCACCGCCCTTGGCTCCACCTCCGGCCACACCCGCACCAGCCTCTTCGTCGGTCCCAAGGCAGTCGAGGTCCTCAAGAACGTCCACACCGCTGACGGGGGCAACCTCGAACCCCTGCTCGACTTCGGCTTCTTCGGCCCCATCGGCAAGTACCTCTTCCTCGGCCTCCGCGCCGTCCACTCCTGGATCGCGCCGCATGATGCCACCGCCCACAACTACTCCTGGGGCTGGGCCATCATCATCTTCACCGTCATGATCAACGTCGTGCTCCTGCCTCTGCGCATCCAGGGCATGAAGTCCGCGCTCAAGATGCAGCGCATCCAGCCCCAGGTCGACGCCATCAAGGCCAAGTTCAAGAACCCCAAGCCCACCGACCCCAAGGCCGCCGAGATGAACGCCGAGGTCATGGCCCTACAGAAGGCCAACGGCGTCAGCATGCTCGGCGGCTGTATCCCCACGCTCATTCAGCTCCCCTTGCTCTTCGCCTTCTTCACCATGATGACCAAGGTCGTCGAGCTCCGCCAGGCCCATTTCTTCTGGCTGCCTGATCTCTCCGCCGCCGACCCCTACCACATCCTTCCCATCCTCATGGTGCTCACCTCCTTCCTCGCGCAGTTCTACACCCCCTCCCCGGGTGTCGATCCGCAGCAGCAGAAGATGATGGCCTTCGTCATGCCCCTGTTCTCCGGCTACCTCACCTGGCAATACGCCTCGGGCCTCGCTCTCTACTGGAACGTCGGCAACCTGGTCATGATCACCACGCAGCTGGGGATGAACCAGACCTCCCTCGGTCGCGAGATGAAGGAGATCGCCGCCAAGCGTGCCCGCCGCAAGGTTGCCGCTCCCAAACCAGGACAGCGTGTGGCTACCGGCAAGACCATCCAGGGACGAAAGTAGTTTCTCGCTCGCATGAACGTTTGTTCATTGAATTCGCGCTCTTTGGAGGCGATCCACGCCGCTTCCAGCGATGTTCATCGCGTCAACCAACGGTAATTAAAGTGACATAATGTCCTAGGCGGTTCTCGCCGGAACACTGTTTCACTTTCCTCGGTTTGTCGATCTTCTTCTTCTCCCTCGAAGGACTGAACGGGTATGGATGATTTAGCGGTTGCTGCTGAAAAAGTTGCAAGCCTGATGCGGCTTTTAACCACCACGGGCGGCTTGCGCCTTAAGTATCGAATCACCGCCGGAGCCGGAGCAGTCGATCCCGACGGCTTCGAACGCCGCGACATCTATGTCGAGTGCAAGGGCCCGGACAGCGACCTTCTTCTCGCCAACGAAGGCGAGCTGCTGCGCGCTCTCGAGCACCTCTCCGCCAAGATGCTCCGCCTCGAGCCCGAGGATCACGACCGCCTCTCCTTCGACGCCAACGGCTTCAAGGCTGCCCGCGCCCGCGCCCTCCGCGATGCCGCCGACGCTGCCCTCGATGAGGTAGAGGACACCGGCGAGCCCTTCCGCTTCCAGCCCATGAACTCCCGCGAGCGCCGCATGCTCCATCTCTTCCTCCGCGACTCCGGCCTCCAGACCGCCAGCTCCGGCGACGGCCCCCGCCGCTTCGTCGTCCTCTATCCCGAGGGCTACCGCATTCCCCCCGAACGCCCCGAGCGCTCCTACGCCAACTCCCGCGGCCGCCATGACCGCAGCGATCGCCGCAGCCGCCCCTCCCCCAACCGCTACTAACTCCCCCAACCCCGCCGCCCGTTTTCTTGCGCTGCGTCTCAAGCGCTAGAGCCTCCATGCTTGCGTTTGTTCTTGCTTTTCTTTCTGTCATTCCCTCCGGGAATCTGCTGTCCGCTCGCCCCCCCCGCGGCCACCCCCCTCCCGCCCCTCCCACGAAATTCGTCCGTCATTTCCTCGCGTTCCTGCACCCCTGTATAAAACCCCACCCACTCATTCGCCCCTGTCCACGCGGTTTTGGACGCTCTCCCCACACACCTCCCGGCTTTCGCTCGCACGCCTCCTCACCCCCCTGTGTGTTGTTTGGAAAACCTCCTGCCAAACCCCCTCCCCCTGTCCTCTCTTCCTGATTACGGTTCCACCACCCGCCCCGTTTTGGAAACCGTGTACCCACTCCCCACCCAATAGCCATGGGGATTTCTCCCCCTTATCCACTCTTCCACCCACAACGACTACTACTACTAGCAATATCTATCCTTTCACTCTGTTTCTTAGAAGCATTCTCCCCGCCAGCATTTCTCGCTCACCCGCACATCATCGCCATCACCACGCGAAGACCCTCGCCGTCCGCGCAGGACCGCAGGATCACACAAGATGCCCCCGGAAATTCACAGGCCTCGGCGCTCGCACGACACCCCTCGCACAACCTAGAATCAGGGTGTTGCTCGCAATCGATTTCCGAGGGGAGACCGCATCATGTCCACCACCGCCCTCACACCGGCAGAGCAATCTGCCGCAGCGCAAGAGCAAGGGAGAGCCACCATCGTGTCTACCGCCGCCATCACCCCCGAAGCCGTTCCCACTGGCAATCTCGAGATCACGGTCTCCCGTGCCGAACTCCTTCGCGAGCTCACCGCCGCGCAATCCGTCGTCGAGCGCAAGACCACCATCCCCATCCTCTCGAACTTCCTCTTCGAGGCCACCGTCGACGAGCTCGGCGCCGGCAAGCTCACCATCACTGCCACCGACCTCGACCAGTCGCTCCGCACCTCCTGCGCCGCCAAGGTCAAGAAGCCCGGCGCCTGCACCATCCCTGCCCGCAAGCTGTACGACTACATCAAGCTGCTCGGCGATGGCGACATCTCCCTCAAGCTCATGGACAACCACTGGGTCCAGATCAAGTCCGGCCGCTCCAACACCAAGATGGTCGGCATGGCCCGCGCCAACTTCCCCCAGGTCCCCGAGTTCCCCTCCGCCGGCGCCTACAAAATCTCCTCGCCCGCCCTCGCCAACATGATTGCGAAAACTATCTTCGCCATCTCCAACGAGGAATCCCGCTACACCCTCAACGGCGCCCTCCTGGTCCTCAAGGCAGAGTCCATGGCCATGGTCGCCACCGACGGCCACCGCCTCTCCCACATCGAGACCCTCGGCCAGACCCTCGAAGGCATCTCCGGCGAGAAGAAGACCCTCATCCCCCGCAAGGCCCTCGCCGAGCTCTCCAGCCTGCTCTCCTCCACCGACGCCACCACCCTCGAGTTCGGCGACGACGACCAGACCCTCTTCTTCCGCGTAGCCGGCCGCGTCTTGACCAGCCGTAAGCTCACCGGGCAATTTCCAAATTACGAAGCCGTCCTCCCCCGCGACAACAACAAGTTCGTCATCGTCCGCTCGGAAGACCTCATGGCCAGCATCCAGCGCGTAGCCCAGTTCGCCGACGAGCGCTCCGGCGCCATCAAGATCCGCCTCGAACAGAACGAGCTCAAGCTCTCCGCCCAGTCCACCGACGCCGGCGAGTCTGAAGACATCATCGAAACCCCCTACAACTACGACCCCCTCGTCGTAGGCTTCAATAGCTCCTACCTGGTCGACTTCCTCCGCGCCACAGGTGTCCAGGGTGAGGTCCGCCTCGAGTTCAAGGACGCCCAGTCCGCCGGCCAGATGCGCCCCGAAGACGCCAACGAAGACGTCAAGTACCGCTACATCCTCATGCCCATGCGCATCTGAGGTCCTGCGCCCCGACGCACGCTGCAAATGACCCGTTGGGTTGGCCTGAAACGCCAACCCAACGGGTCATTTTTGGCCCAAACGTGCCACAGCCGCAGTCCGGCAGACGCCTTCGCCGTCCCCCTCGTCCCACTCCCCGATATCCCTTGATCTTCCCTCCATATCGCAAGATCTTGCAGGTTTTTCCTCTCGGAGTATTCAAAATCCTAATTAATCAGGCATTTAGCACTTCTCAATTGGAACGGCAATTGCTGCTACCACAGCACCAAGGCCCACGTAGAGCAATTGAGATCGAATCTAGGAGATCCCCGGATCATGAAACTTCTTCCTGCAACAATAGCTATGGCTGCATGCGCCATCTTCGCGCTCGCCGCCCCAGTCGCCCACGCAGACTCCCTCTACGGCCCACTCAGCGTCACTGTCTGGACCGGAAACGGCGTGGCCCACGAGGCAAATCTCCCGGCTCCCGCTGGACCGGCAAACTTCTCCTTCACCTATAACGGGCCCCTCAATTTCGTAGACAACGACTGCCAGACCTGCTCCAACACCTTTGGAGAATTCTTTGGCAGCGATGCGAGCGGCATCTCCGGCCTCTCCCCATCGCAACTGGCCACTTTCCTCGGTACCACCATGAGTACCCCGGGCGAGGTGGATAACAGCTACATGCAATTCATCGGTACCTACACGGGCGGCGGAGCGGTTTCCGTCTCTCACGATGACGGCTCAAGCCTCTATACCGGCGTCGGCTTCACCAACACCGTCTATAGCAGCCCCGACCCAACAACGGATATCCCTTCATCCGGCATCCTCCCAACGGGAACCGACGTGCCGTTTGACCTGGTCTATGTCGAGTCGAATGGCGCACCCTCCGACCTCGTCGTCACCGGACTCACGCCCACTCCAGAACCCGGCACCATCGGCTTCATGGCTCTCGGCATGATCAGCCTGGCGGCGGTTGCCTATCGCGGTGGTGTCCTCCGCGCATAAGCTTTCGCTTCCGCGCGCAATCAACACCCGCTACCGAAACCGATCCACCCACAAACAGCGGACCCTCAACAGGTCCGCTGTTTGCGTCTCTTCATTCCCAACACAATCCAACGCCCACCGTCCGCGCAGGACCTCAGAACCGCACGGCCAGCCCAATCCCCACCTGCTGCATCCCCTGGCGATAGCCATTGAACGCCGAGCCAATCTGGCCGCCACCATATTCAATGCGCGTATCGATGTGCGGCGCCACGGCGTAATCCAACCCCACCTGGATCTGATACGCAAAGCTGGTGCTGCGCGAAGCAAAGCGTCCATAATTGGTGCCCACACCGCCAATCTCGAACTGAACATACGGGCTGAACGGCGCGAAATGGCTGCGCAGTGCCAGCCGCGGCCCAATCAGCCCACTCCGAATCTGGTTGCCGTACGGCGTGCTGCCGCCGCTGGACTCGATCACATACCGCGCATCGCCGCCCAGCACCAGTGGCCCCGCGTGCAAGAACGAGTCATAAAATCCGAACGTGCCCCCATACGCCGACAAGCTATTCTGCGACACCACCAGCGACCCTTGCGAAGCCGTCACCGACCCCAGGTACCCACCGCTCCCCATCGCATACAGCCCATACTGTGCCCTGGCGCTTCCACAACCAATCCCCAACACCAACAACAAACACGCGGCCCAAAATCTACCCAAGCAACACCTCTGCCTCCAGCATAGCGAGTAACGTTACCAAAGGTGAGTCTCACCCAAGATTCCCCCACCCGCACCCCTCCCCCTCGCGAAACGTGGCTAACTTCGCGCCCTTTGCGTCAAGGCCTTTGCTGTTGCTCGTCCCACCCGCCGTCCGCGCAGCACCTCAAAGCACGCGGCTGTACTTGTACCCCGCTTCGGACATCGCAGCCAGCAACTCGTCCACCTGCTCGCGCCCGCGCGTCTCCATCGTGATATCGATCGTCGTGTCGCCCAGGTTCACCCCGTAATACGCCCGGTTATACAGCGTATCCACGATGTTCACCCGATGCGCCGCAATCAGCGTGGTCAACTCGGTCAGCGCCCCGGGCTTGTCCAGCAGATGAATCCGCAGCCGAATCAACCGCCCATCCTGCACCAAACCGCGCTCGATAATTCTGCTCAGCAGCGTCACGTCGATATTGCCGCCACACACCAGCACAGCGGTCCGCGTTCCTTCCGGCAGCGACGTCCGCTTCTGCAGCAGCGCCGCCAGTGCCGTCGCGCCTGCACCTTCGGCCAGCGTCTTCTCGCGCTCCAGCAGCGTCAGAATCGCGCTCGCAATCTCGTCCTCATCGACGGTAACAATCTCGTCGACATACTTCGCCACCACCGGAAACGTGACCTCGCCCGCGCGCCGGACAGCAATGCCATCGGCAATCGTAGTCGCCGGCTCCAGCGTCACTGGATGATGCGCCTCCACCGCATCCCGCATCGACGGCAGCCGCGACGTCTGCACCCCAATCACCCGCACGCTCGGCTTAATCTCTTTCACGGCGCAAGCAATCCCGCCAATTAACCCGCCGCCACCAATCGGCACCACCACGGCCTGCAAATCTTCCACCTGCTCCAGCAGCTCGAGCCCAATCGTTCCCTGCCCCGCCATCACCAGCGGATCATCGAACGGATGAATAAACGTCATGCCCTGCTCTTCGCACAGCCGAGTCGCCTCGATGCAAGCCTCGTCATAATTCCCGCCATGCAACACCACCTCGGCGCCAAAGCCGCGCGTCGCCGTCACCTTCACCAGCGGCGTCGTCAGCGGCATCACGATCACCGCGCGAATCCCTCGCCGCGTCGCATGATACGCAACCCCCTGCGCGTGATTCCCCGCGCTCGCCGCCACCACGCCCCGCCTGGCCTGCTCGGGAGTCAGCATCGCAATCTTGTTCAGCGCGCCCCGCTCCTTGAAGCTGCCCGTCATCTGCAGGTTCTCAAGCTTCAGAAAAACGCTCTGCTCCGTCATGCGCGAGAGCATCTCGGACCGCGTGCACGGCGTGCGATACACAGCCGTGCCAATCCGCTCGCGCGCCGCAAGAATGTCGGTCAAGGTCAGGGTCGTGGTTGTCGAACTCATTCTGTCTATCGTAAGCCCCACGTCAAAGCACGGCTCCCAACGTCAGCCTTTGCCCTTGCTTTTCTTTCTGTCATTCCCTCCGGGAATCTGCTGTTCCGGATTAGCAGCGGGCTTTAGCCCTAGCTCACCGCGAGAAGCTGGTCTCCATCTTCTCCCGATGCCTCTCCATCGCAAGCTCAATCAGCCGATCAATCAAATCCTTGTACGCGAGCCCGCTCGCCGCCCACAGCTTCGGATACATGCTGATCGACGTAAACCCCGGCATCGTGTTCACCTCGTTCAACACAATCTCCGCCGCCTTCCCTTTCACCGCAGGCCCCATCAAAAAATCCACCCGCGCCAGCCCCGCGCAGTCGCAAGCCTTGAACGCAGCCACGGCCATCGCGCGAATTTTTTTCTCTTCCGCCTTCGACAACTTCGCCGGCAGAATGCAAACACTCTCATCCGGCCCACTCAACTCATACTTCGCCTCGTAGTCGTAGAACTCCTTCGCCGGAACAATCTCTCCCACCACGCTGGCCTCGGGCGCATCGTTGCCCAACACGGCCACCTCCAGCTCCCGTGGCTTCACACCCGGTCCGCCCACGCCCTGCTCAATCACGATCTTCCTATCGAACCCAGCCGCCAGATCCATCGCCGCCGCGAGCTCCGCGCGCACCTTCACCTTGCTGATCCCCACCGAACTTCCCAGGTTCGCCGGCTTCACAAACACGGGGTACTTGAGCGCCTTCTCAATCACCCGCGTCGCCTTCTTCGGATCCGCGCGCCACTCACTGCGCAGCAACGTCACATGCGGAGTCAGCGGCAACCCTGCCGCCACAAACATCCGCTTCATCGCCGCCTTATCCATAGAGGTGGCCGACCCCAGCACCCCCGACCCCACGTACGCAATGTCCGCCAGCTCAAACAACCCCTGCACGGTCCCATCCTCGCCAAACGTTCCATGCAGCACCGGAAACACCACATCCAGCCCAGTCCCCGAACCCGGCGCCGCCGCCGCCTTCACAATCGAAATCCCAGCCTCCGCGCTCGCCGCGGCTGAACCTTCTCCCAGCAATCTCTGCGCCGCGCCACCCTGCAGCCACTTGCCCTCCGGGCTAATCCCCAGCTCCACCACGTCATACTTCTTCCGGTCGATCGCCTTCAAAATCGATCGCGCCGAACGCAGCGACACCTCGTGCTCGCCGCTCCGGCCGCCAAACAAAATCCCTACCCGCAGTTTCCTCTTCGCCATATTCTTCAGTGTCGACCACACACCGCCTGTGCGTCTCCCCCAACCCCCACAATGAACCATCCCGGGCACTCAGCCTCGAGAAAACCTCTGCAAAAACTATCTCGATCTGCACAGCTTTTCGTCGATCTGACCGGCCCTCCCCCGAGCCACACAGAACCTCCTCGATCTGCTCGGCCCTACCTTGAGCTGCACAGAATCCTCTCGACGGGGCACGACTTCGGTCGTGCCAAAACTCCACAAAATGACAGAGGGCTTTAGCCCCTGAGGAAAACCCTCCACCTCGCCCCACCCTCGAATGCACAGCATCGCCCACCTCAGAACGCCAAAGACCCTGTCAAGCCCCCGGAGGCCTCGAAATCCATGCAAACCACTGAAAGCAAAGCAAATAAAAGCCAACCAAAGTTGGCATAGTTACCCCTCCCAACTAGCTATAATTAAAAGCGGGATTCATTTCGGCCGAAGAAACTTCCCCGAGTATCCGGTTAGAGCGCTCCCCGTCGCTCCCCAACACCGCTAAGTTCCCTGAAAAGACAACTTTGACCCCTAAAGTCTCTGCTTGCCCGACATTGAGGCCAGAGTAGGGGGGTACTTTACGCCCGAACCTCTTTCGATTGGCTACTTTGCACCGAAGGTATGACTTAGAGGGGGGAGGGGGGTACCCACCCCCCTCCCGCTCGCAAACCTCGCCGTCCGCGCATGCCAGAAGTCCCCACTACGCGTGGGGCGGGCGTTCGCACGCCTTTTTACGGCTTCCCATGGCCCTCCCGTTGGTCGGGAACAGAATGTAATTCGCGACCAACGGAAGCGCCCAGCCGAAGGCCCTCTGCCCGCAACGAAGTTGCCGCCCCGCGCGTAGCGGGCTCGTCCGGCAGGACAAGCGTCTCGTGTCCCTAAACAGCTTTTAGACGTTGAATTTGAAGAACAGAATGTCGCCGTCCTTCACCACGTACTCTTTGCCCTCCGACCGCAGCAGCCCGGCTTCCTTCACCGCCTGCTCGCTGCCCAGCCGGAACAGGTCTTCGCAGGCATAGCAGTCAGCCTTGATGAACCCGCGCTCAAAGTCGGAGTGAATCACGCCCGCGGCTCCGGGAGCCTTCGTCCCGCGCTTGATCGTCCAGGCGCGAACCTCCTGCACGCCCGACGTGAAGTACGTGATCAGTCCCAGCAGGCGGTACGCCGCGTGGATCAGCCGATTCAACCCCGGCTCCTCCAACCCTGCTGCTTCCAAAAATTCGGTCCGCTCCGCGGGCTCCAACTGCGCAATCTCGGCTTCCATTGCGCCGCAGATCCGCACCACCTCGCTGCCCTCTTCGGCCGCCCGCTGCTCCACCAGCTTCGTGAACTCATTGCCATCCGCAATGCCATCCTCATCGACATTGGCAACATAAAGCTGCGGCTTCATCGTGATCAGAAAGAGGTCGCGCGCCACCAGCTTTTCCGGCTCCTCAAGCTCCGCAGTCCGCGCCGGCTTGCCGGCATTCAGCACCTCCAGCAGCTTCTGGATGGTGCTCAGTTCGGTCTTCGCTGCGGCCGTCGCGGCATTGGACTTCGCAGCCTTCTCGGCCTTGTTGAGCCGCTTCTCCACGGTGTCGAGATCGGCGAGCAGCAGCTCCGTATTGATGATGTCGATGTCGTGGATCGGATTCACGCCGCCCGCGACGTGGATCACTTCAGGATCGGAGAAACACCGCACCACGTGCAGAATCGCGTCCGTCTGCCGAATATGCGAGAGGAACTGGTTGCCCAGACCCTCGCCCTTGCTCGCGCCTTCCACGATCCCGGCGATGTCCACAAACTCCATCGTCGTCGGCACGATCGAGTTCGGCTTCACCATGGTCACAATGCGGTCCATGCGCGTATCCGGAACGGGCACAATGCCCACATTCGGGTCGATCGTGCAAAAGGGATAGTTCGCCGCTGCAGCCTTCGAGGCAGTCAGCGCGTTAAAGATGGTGGACTTACCGACGTTCGGCAACCCGACAATTCCGCAGTTCAGAGGCATGATTCAGACAGTTCCTTTTCTCTATCTATTGGAACATGCGCACGCATTCGCTGCCATGAGTCGCTCCGTATGCCTCACTCATCTAATCCAAATCATGCAGATCGGAATAGACAGCTTCGTAGAGACACCTCTCGGCTCCGGCCGCGCGCCCGGCGAGCTCGGCGCCGAACGCGTTCACCAGCTCCTCGAGGAGATTGAACTCGCCGATCGCACCGGCGTCGACGTCTACGGCATCGGCGAACACCACCGCGAAGAGTACATCGCCTCTTCGCCCGCAATCCTCCTGTCCGCCGCCGCCGCGCGAACCGAGAACATCCGCCTCACCTCCGCAGTCACCGTCCTCAGCTCGGACGATCCAGTCCGTGTCTTCCAGGACTTCGCCACCCTCGACCTCGTCTCCCACGGTCGTGCCGAGATCATCGTCGGCCGCGGCTCCTTCATCGAGTCCTATCCCCTCTTCGGCTACGACACCAAGTTCTACGACGAGCTCTTCTCCGAGAAGCTCGACCTCCTCCTCAAGCTCCGCGACGAAACCCGCGTCGAGTGGGAAGGCAAACACCGCCCCTCGCTCACCGGCCAGGGCGTCTGGCCGCGACCGCTGCAGGCTAGCCTGCCCATCCGCCTCGGCGCCGGTGGAACGCCACAGTCGTTTGTCCGTGCCGGAATGCTCGGCCTCCCGCTGACGGTTGCCATCATCGGCGGCGAACCGCACCGCTTCCGTCCGCTGGTCGACCTCTACCGCGAAGCCGGCAAACGCGCGGGCCACGCGCCCGAGTCCCTCGACGTCGCCGTGCATGGCATCGGCTTCCTCGCCGACACCACGCAGGAAGCAGCCGACATCCTCTGGCCTGCCTACTCCACCACCTTCACCCGCATCGGCCGCGAACGAGGCTGGCCACCGGCAACGCGCGCGGCCTTCGACGCCCAGCGGTCAGAGCAAGGAGCCTTCTTTGTTGGCGACCCGGATACCGTTGCACGGAAGATGCACAGCGTCAGCGATGCGCTCGGCGGTGTCTCGCGCATCACGCTGATGATGAGCGGTGGACCGCTCCCACACGCCAAGATGCTCCGCGCCATCGACTTACTGGGAATGGGCGTAGGCCCTGCGGTCCATCAACTGGCTGTCATGGAGAAGAGCTGAGAGGCGAAATCTTTCGGATAAGTACACGCAAAAGTTTGCACAGTACCAAAGAACTTCCCTTGGTAACTGACTGATTGCAGGTTCAGGGAGTTTGGCTATCGAGATGCTTCTATCGACGTCGTAACGATCCTCAAAAATCTACGACGGAAAATCGATGGAGGTTGTGATGTCTCAATTTTCTCCCAAAGTTTGTTCGATGGTAGCGCTGGTGGCGGCGCTTTCCATGGCGGCTGCGAGCCAGGCCCAGGCGCCCGCGAAGCTCGTTCCCGTTACATCGACGACATCTCAGCCGACTGATACCGGCTCAGCGCGCGCCTGGCATGACACCACGCCGAAGACCCTCATCTCCGCGCGGGTTCGCGATGGAGTGCTTACGATCGATGGCATGGTGGCCAAGGTCCAACTGAACTATGACATCCAGCAAACTGGCTATATGTATTTCTTCATTCCTGGGGTGGGGACGGCTGTGGTGTCAATGGCGCCGCTGGCGGATGGTGCGAAGGTGCCGGATGCGTTTGACGGTGAGAAGTTGGCATTCACGGTGGATGGCCACAGCGTGGAGTTGAGCAACGACGGCAGCAGCCTATTGGAAAAGCGGAAAGGCAAAGCCGATGTCTATGTTCGTCTCGATCGTTCGACCGTGGCGCTAAGCCGTTATCCTCGTATGGGTTACGGTGACACGACGCAGGCTCCTTACGTGTGGCCCCTCTCCGCTCCTGAGCCAGCCAACAAGGAGAAGGTGGCCTACGTGGTACCACCGCCACCGACGCCGAAGAGCATGCTGCCACAGACGGCTTCGTCGGGTACGCCGAAGCAGTAAGCCAGGTTTTGGCTGGAAACGCGTCGGTTTGAGGGTTGACTTAGCCGCGGTTCGGGTAACGCAGAGGGCGCTTTAGCTGCTTTTCGGGCAGCGGGCACCCTCTTTCCGTCTGGGGAGCTAGATTCCCTCGCCGTCCACGACGAAGCCGGGGCGGGATTCGAGGTCGGTGCGGTACTGGGCGCGCTCCTGCCTCTCGGTCATGAGGTCGCTGGCGGGTTCGTGGAGGGCTGCCTGGTGGAGCTCGCCGTCGAGATGCTCGACGCGGCACTGGAGGGACTTGACCTGGTCGGCGAGCGCGATGATGACGTCGGAGAGTGGGTCGTTGATATCGCGGGGGTCGGTGATGAGGACGCGTTTGCCGGCCTGGTAGACGATGTGAGCGGGGACACCGACGACGGTGGAGTCGGGTGGGACGTCGCGGAGAACCACGGAGCCAGCGCCGACGCGGGAGTTTTCGCCGATGGTGATGTTGCCGAGGATGTTGGCGGTGTTGCCGACGAAGACGTTGTCGCGCAGGGTGGGGTGGCGCTTGCCGCCGATCTTGCCGGTGCCGCCGAGGGTGACGCCCTGGTAGATCGTCACGTCGTTGCCGACAATGGCGGTTTCGCCGATGACGACGCCCATGCCGTGATCGATGAAGAGGCGGCGGCCGATGACGGCGCCGGGATGGATCTCGATCCCGGTCCAGAAGCGGGCAACTTGAGAGAGCATGCGTGCGCCCAGCCTGAAGCCCCTGCACCACAGCCAGTGATTAATGCGATGAACCCAGACGGCCTGCAGGCCGGGATAGCAGAGCAGCACCATGAGCCGCGAGGTGGCCGCGGGGTCGCGTTCGAGGATGCAGCGGGTGTCTTCGCGAATGTGTTCGAACAAGTTCATGGTTGGGTTGATGATAGCGCGGGTGAGTTGCCCGGGCAGCTTACGAGCGGGGCGTTCGCGTAAGCGTGTGATGCGGAGCGTAGCAAGGCGGTTACAAACTCTCTGCCGGGAACTCGAACGCGGCTCCTGGCATTCACTTAACGGGGTCTCTATCGATGACACTCCGGTATGCAGGGCGGGCAAACAGCACCGCCAATAGCCCGTGAAGACCACTGGCTGGCAAGAGAAGAGGGCTAGTGAACTCCCCGCCGATGCGCAGATAACCCAGGTAACACGCTGCCACGAGGTTATAAACAAACAGCGCCGTGATGGGCCGCTTGTGAACGCCTTCGCCATCTGGCCAGCACGCAAGGGCAAGCGAAAAGAGACCGAATCCGCCTACTCTGGCCACAGCCTCGCCGGCCGGTGTCAGTCCTGCAGAAAGCAGCACGTTCGCAACAAGATTTGGAACGGCAGCTAGCGCAAGTCCAGTTACCAATTCAATCGAGCTTGAGATAAGGACCAAGGTCTTGGTTCTCATAGGTGAAGCATATTCCCGTTTTCGGCTCTAGTCGCCAAACCGCTTCTACTCGCTTGTTCTCCCTGGGCCTATCCGGCGGATTCAAATGGCCTGCAGGCATGGATAGCAGAGCAGCACCATGAGCCGCGAGGTGGCCGCGGGGTCTCGTTCGAGGATGCAGCGGGTGTCTTCGCGGATGTGCTCAAAGAGGTTCATCGTTGGGTTGATGATAGCGCGGGCGGGTTGCTGGCACGGCTTGCGAGCGCGATGTTGTCTCGAGAGGAACGTTCACGCTTACGAAAGAGCTCACCGTTGCCTGGATTCTGATGCAGCGGCAGCGCTGTTGGGGCTTTCAGGGGGTCCAAAATAGCTGCCTCTTAGTGGGCCGTGCGCGATGATGACGCGTTCGAGAACGACGGCAGGATCTACCGCCCAAATATGCAGCGTATGCTGGCCGGGCTGCGAGATCGAGAGCGGGATCTCGACCTTTCTGCAGTCGTCGCTGACAGCAATACCCCAGTCGCGGTTGGTGTTGTGCTCCAGTGTGTCGATCACTTGTCGCGGTCCATCGTCGACGGAGATGGCCACGCGAAGTCCGCGACCCGGAACGAAGTTCAGGGTTGGGGCTAAACGCAGGTGCAGCGTGAGGTCTTTCGTGTCATAGAGGTACACACTGTAGCTCAGGCCAGCCGGCGAGTTGGTATCACTCGGCGAGTCGACCGGAAATACCGTCATAGCGGACTTGCCTTCGCCATAAGCTGGAAGCTCTACCCAGTGGGCCTCCGTGGAGTTGAGAGCTCCGCCGCTGCGCGTGGCGGTGTCGGCGGCCTCGATGGCCACAACGTTGTCCTGTTCGACGAAGCCTTTGAAGTCAGCGGACGGTGGCTGACCGGAAGCCTGGACCCGTTGAGCGTTCTGGAGAAATGGTGGCAAACGGCTTGGAAGTTCATTCGGAGTGATGTGCAACTCATGGCCTCCGGGCTGAAGCTCAGTGACGGCGGGCATGGCATTGGCGGGAGGCTCCTGCCAGTAGGTGTAGCCGATGTGGGTTTGATCCATCATGTGGTCCCACTTGCCGTCCAGGAGTTGATGGTTGTATTCATCCGCGAGCTGCCTGTCCAAAGCAAAGCGACGCTCTACCTCGGACTTGTACTCATTGGTCTTCATATCGCCGAGACGCGAGCTGAAGGCATTGCGGCCTGCAGCGATGTACATAAGCGCGACATTGCCGCTGGCATCCACGGGGTATTTCACCAGTTCGAAAAAGCTTGCCTGTTCGTCGGCTGGCAGTTCCCTGGCGAGAGCGTCGGTTCGCTGGATCAGATCATTCCATTCGGCGGCCACACGATCGGCCTCGTTGTAGTTCGTGATGGAGAAGGTATTCGGATCCAGTAGTTCGGGCTTACGGTCGCTGTTGAGGCGAGTGTATCCCTCGACAAGAGAAGCAATGTCTTCGGCATGGTCTGGACCGAACTCGCGCTTAGCCCAGTCCACGGTAAATTGATGCAAGTTGTCCTGATTCCAGCGTGCCGGTGTGCGGGCATAGTCGAGGAAAAACTCGATGGGGAACTCCATCGGTTTCAGATCTCCGACATTCACAATCCAGATGCGGTCTGCGCCGTAGGTGAGCGCGATGTGCATCTGCTCCCAGATTTTGGGAACATAGTTGGTATTGAGCCACTTGTAATTGCGAGGCCCACCAACGTAATCGAAGTGATAGTAGATGCCGGTCCCGCCCGAACGCTTTCGCTCCTCTGGCGTTGGGACACGGCGGAGGTCGCCCCAGTTATCGTCCGACCAGAGCAGGGTTACATCGTCGGGCACCCGCATACCGCTCTCGTAGTAATCCTGCACCTCCTTGTACAGTGCCCAGAGCTGGGGGACCTTGGTGATATCCGGGTTCACCGTCTCTTTCAGGATCTCGCGCTGCTTGGCGACGATGGCTTCGAGCTGAGTGCTGCCCGCCGCGGTGGACATCGGCGTGTCGGACAAACCACGCATCCCGAGGGTCACGATCTGCTCATAGCTTTTGTTGCGGATCATTCCCTCGCGCCAGTATTCGTCAATCTGTTTCGAGTTGGTTGAATAGTTCCAGGGACCATGGTTCGGATTTTGAGTCCATTCCTTCTCGGCGCGCATCATCGGTTCTTCGTGTGATGTACCCATCACGATGCCATACTCGTCGGCGAGCCGCGTGTTCTCGGGATCATCCGTAGCGAAGGCGTTGTTCCACATCGCCGGCCACAGATAATTTGCCTTGAGCCTCAACAGAAGTTCAAAGACCCTGGTGTAGAACCTGGAATTCATTCCACCGAACTTTTCGGCGGTCCAGCCTGACAGCGCAGGCGCCTCGTCATTGAGGAAGATGCCGCGGTATTTCACTGCAGGCTCAGGTTGAAGATGCCGTCCAGGTTCGACGATCAAGGTGTCGTGATGTGGGATGCGAACGTCCGCCCACCAATACCAGGGCGAAACGCCAATCTGTTCGGAGAGATCGTACGCGGCGAATATGGTGCCGCGCTTGTCTGCCCCGGCAAGAACGAGCGCTCGGGTAATACCGGGAAATGGATTCTCTACGACGGCGCTCACTGCAGATTCCCAGTGGCCGGCAATCCCGGAGACGTCCAGCATGTGGCGACGAATGAGATCGTCGATCAGAGGGCTATGTCCGATGGTGCCCAGGATGATCGGTGTGGTCTTGCCCGCATCGCCCACCGCGTGAAGAACCATCGGAGTCGTTCCGGAAACGCGCTGAATATCGTCGCGAAGGTCTCCCGCAACCCGCACCACGCCAGGCCAATCGTCGTTGCTGATGAGAATCGGTGTTGCTTTCCCGTGGCTGACAATCGGAAAGCCGGGAGCGTCGGCGGTGAACGCGACATACGGTTGCTCACCGATGGTCTGGGCATGGCTCTCACCCATCCAGAGCATAGAGAAGATAAGAAACGCTTCAACCCTTACGACTCGCTTCACTCCGAGAACACCCCTGATTTCTGCTGAGAAAGGACGAACACTCATCTAATATGCTCGCTCCAAACCGAGTAGAAATCTACTCGCGAGCTATCGCCAGGTCGCCTGGACGCGATGCACGAACCGCCTGGAGATTGCCTTCTACAGGTTGACCGTGGAGGTTGGGGTGTTGAGGGCTTGTTGGCGGAGCTCTTCGAAGAGGGCGGTGGAGAGGTAGCGCTCGCCGGAGCTGGGGATGATGACGACGATGAGCTTGCCGGCGTGGCGCGGTTCTTTGGCGATCTTTAAGGCCGCGTGGACGGCCGCGCCTGAGGAGATTCCTACGAGGAGACCTTCTTCTTTGGGGAGACGGCGGGCCATGGCGAGGGCTTCGTCGTTGGTGACCTGGATGATCTCGTCGATGAGGTCGGTCTTGAGGATGCTGGGGATGAAGCCGGCGCCGATGCCCTGGATCTTGTGGGGGCCGGGCTTGCCGCCGGAGAGGACGGGGCTATCGGTGGGCTCGACGGCTACGGTGAAGAAGCCGGGCTTGCGGGACTTCATGTACTCGCTGACACCGGTGAGGGTGCCGCCGGTGCCGACGCCGGAGACGAGGATGTCGGCGGTGCCGTCGGTGTCGTTCCAGATTTCGGGGCCGGTGGTGTCGTAGTGGATCTTGGGGTTGGCGGGGTTGTTGAACTGCTGGAGCATGAAGCTGTTGGGCGTGGAGGCGATGAGCTCTTCGGCCTTGGCGATGGCGCCTTTCATGCCGTTGGGGCCGGGGGTGAGAACGATTTCTGCACCGAAGGCGAGGAGCAGGATGCGGCGCTCGACCGACATGGTTTCGGGCATGGTGAGGATGAGCTTGTAGCCTTTGACCGCGGCGGCGAAGGCGAGGCCGATGCCGGTGTTGCCGGAGGTGGGCTCGATGAGTGTGGTGACGCCGGGGGTGATCTTGCCGTCGCGCTCGGCGGCGACGATCATGGCGTTGCCGATGCGGTCTTTGACGCTGGCGGCGGGGTTCGCGCTTTCGAGCTTGAGGACGATGCGCGCGCTACAGCCAGCGGCCACGCGATTTAGTTGGACCAGGGGCGTGTTGCCGATGAGTTCGGTGGCGTTGGCGGCGATGTTCATGGTGTCCTCTCGTATGGGCTGGGCGTGGCCGCGCAGAGGCGGGTGGCACAGCGGTGTCTGGATTCGCGTACGTGATAAGGGTACGCGATTCAGGTTACGACGAGTGCGCAAAGGAGCGTGTAATGAACGCTGCGCTGGGGGGAGACGGTGAGGATTGGGGGATGCAGGCGTGGCTGCCGCGAGCGCCTAACTGATTGGTTCGTTGGTCTTCCAGACAAAAAGGAAGTCGCTGTTGCTGGAGGTGGCGATGGACAGCTTCTTCTGGGAGGCGGCGCGGCTGAGGGCGGCGCGGATGTTCTCTTTGGTGTCGGGGAGCTCCGCGAGGGGGATTTTGAGCGCAGACCCGGCGTTGAGCTGGGCGATGTCGCCAAGCAGCTGAGTGATTATTTTCTTATGTTTACCATCGCGTCCCTTGGGGACATCCACTTGCGAGATGGAGTCAAAGCGCATGGTGGCGGAGGAAACATTTTCGTTGTCGTCCATGGTTGGCCTCCTCATGCCAACTGATGCATAGGTAATCGACGCCTTATCGTAACGAAGCGTTGCCAAATTCAGATGAAATTTAACCACAAAACGAGATAGTTGTCTAACGAGACGTATTGGTAGTCCGACAGGGCTGAAGTTGACCTGACTCAACTTGATGTGACCTGACTGGAAGAGACGAATCATTATGGAAAAGAGTTAACCCATGACAGAACGAGACGCCTAGGGTGCTGGTAGAGGTATCTCCCAATGTGTCCAACGTGCGGTTCTGTGGTGGTTTCGATGGTTGAAGTGCCGGTGGACGACGCGGCAGAGCCGTTAGGAGGGCGACGCGTCGTGATGGTTGTCGATGATGAGCCGTTGGTGGCGGATACGCTGGCGATGATTTTGACGCATGCTGGCTATCATGCGATGCGCGCCTATGACGCTCGGACGGCGCTGGAGATGGCAAGCCTGCAGGCGCCGGATCTGCTGATCAGTGATGTGGCGATGCCGGAGATGAATGGCGTGGAGTTGGCGCTGGGGATGGTGTCGATGGCGCCGGCGTGCAAGGTGGTGCTGTTTTCCGGGCATGCGCGGAGTGCGGATTTGATCCGGGCTTATGATGCGGGATACGACTTTCCTTTGATGGCGAAGCCGATGCATCCTTCGGAGATGCTGGGCCAGGTGGCTCGAAGTTTGGCAACGGTTGTGTAAGTCCTGCGCGGGCGGCGAGAGGCTTCGCGTGGGTATTGCCTGGAGGGGATTGGCTGACCCTAATAACTCTTGTTCAAGGTGTGGAGCAGGTTGAGGGTGAGGTTGTCGAAGTCCCCATCAAAGTGGGCGTCGATCGCCTCGACGAATAGGTGATTCGTTTTGGTGGCGTGGGCGAAAAGAGTCATCGACGAGCGGAACTTCATGTCGTCAGGGGTGCCTAAGACGTGACGGATAGGTTTGTCTCGGGCCGCCAACAAAAGTTGGGTGCATTCGATTAAGCGGGCTCCCAGGATTGGGTGTTCGAGGTAGGCGATGGCTTCGTCGAGAGATTGGATGGCGAAGCGTTGGGACATGGGGCTGAGGCCCAGGCCTTTTATCTGGGGGAAGATGAACCACATCCAGTGGCCGGTTTTGCGCTTCTGGCGGAGTTCGGACAGAACGTCATCGTAGATGTTGTGCTGCGCGTCGAGGAAGCGTTGCAGGTCGAATGGGTCATTCATTTCGCGGTGCTCCAACATGCTTGCTATGGATAGATGCGGCCGAGGAGTTGTGGGAGGCGCTCGCGCTTATTGTGTCATTCTCGCTCGGCCCGAAGGGTGCGATCAATGGGGCAGCCGGTGCGCGTTTGTGGCTGGTTTGAAGAAGGCAGGTCAGTCGCTTCGCCTGCGGCTTCGCTCCGGCCTTCGGCAGAGCGGTAGGCGTCTTCGACGCGACTTGTTTATGGCACGGCTGAAGCCGTGCCCTTCGAGGGTTGGTGAGAAAGGGTTGAGGGTAGGGGTGAGGTTGAGGGACTCGGGGTCCTTCGGCTGCGCTCAGGATGACAGGGGGTTTGGGCGGGGTGGAGATGGGCAGGAGCGCTCGCGCTCGTCGCGCGACACCCACTCATCGCAAAGACGCGATGAATGGGGTATTCGAGCCGCACAAATCAATCCACCAGATGGGTCTTAGGAACCCGAAAAACACCTTTGATGCACTCCGGATTGCGAACAGCAATTTGAATATGATTCTTCGATCCGAATGCTGATCCAGGGTATAAATCCGGTGTCTCGATGAAGATGCCCTTGACGGTATCGAAGGGCGTCTTTGTCTCCTCGGCTACAAGACGATGCAGGTAGTTGATGACCGCGCAGTCGAGATTGTGACGCAAACCATCCGGTTGATTCTGAGGCATTGGCACACCCGCCTCTTTGGATACCTGACGAAGTCTCTCGTAAGCAGTTTTGACCTGCTGAAGACCGCGGCTGGTTGTCAGGTCGAGGCAATAGTCAAGATCGATCACTGCGCCGACTACTGCGGGCTTCTTGATCTTTGAACCTTTTCGCTTGGCTGCCTCCACCGCAAACTCCAAGCCGCGGAGAGGGTTGGCTTCCCAGAAATAGACGCCTTCGCCTAGCCAGTCGTAGGCATTGTTCGAGAGCCTAAAGGCTTTATTTTCCAATACACGATCTGCCACGGAGGCGTCGCAGCCGTGGTATCCAAGGATGAACGAGGTTGAAAGCTTATGCAACGGAACGGTATTGCTTCTTGAGCTTGCGGTCTGCGCCGTAGATGCCTGCGTCGATCAATTCCTTCATTGCGCCCGCGCGGGTGCGGGTCACTTTGTCGACGTGGTCTTTCGACGATTTGCGAAACTTCGTCAGATACGCACGGTCGTCCTTGCTGAGCAAGGTGGTGGTTCCGGATTTCGCTACGCGCTTCACCATGTCTTTAGTGTAAATGGGGCTGTCAAGTGTGAGAACAGGAAACGGCTCACACTTGACAGGGGGTTTGGGTGGGTGGAGATAGGCGGGGGCGTTCGCGCTTGTTGCGCGATACCCATCTTAGCGACCATGGGGCACCCGGTTACTAGATTTTTGGCTTCGCAGGGGTCTTCTTCTGAATCAGTCTGATTGCCGCGTGATAAGTGGCTAGGTAGTAGTGGAACATCCATGAGTACCAGATGAAACGATCATAGTTAGCCTTCTGTTTCTGATTGTGATGCCGAATCGAAAAATTATTGGCGATATTAAATAGGTCGGACGCATCGCTGCTATCAAGAGCAATTTCCAACTTCTTTGTGTGCTTGAGGAATTCGAAGACATCGGCTAAAAGCCTCACGGACTCCTTCATATCGTCGAGAGTTCGGCTACGATTCTTCCATTTAGCAATTGCGAGAGCTACTTTCGAGTCAACGTTGTCCTCGTCAAACCGAACAATCTCGGAGCCAAGGATATACTGCAGTCCACCAGAGCCAAGGGTTTCGATCTCTCCTTGGACACTCAGTTCGTAACCTGGGTCGAAGTCGCAGAGAATAGCATTCGCAGCATCTCGGAACTCTGCCTTGCCCGCAGCCTCATCGTAGGTCGTATAGTCCGTGTAGTTGTAACCTGTAGAGGTTGAGAAGTCTGCCCATTCTCCGGGCTTTGAGATCCTGTCGTAAAGAAACTCAATTATGGAGAATAGATTCTCTTCGGACATTTGTTCGTGCGTCCATTTATCGAAGGGAAATGGATTGAAGTTGAGAAATACGTTAGCCTCGTCCCTCAGCGACTTTGGGAAATTGCTTTCTGTCAGGCCTGTACGCTGCTTCAAGTAGTCCTTATTGCGGAATAGTGAAAAAGAGACGCAACCCTGCTATGAAAGTCGACTGTACTGAGCGGGCTGATCTTCTTTCGCGAGTTGTAGTAAAGGCGGCTCAAGCTGCGTCCTTAGCGTCCAATCCTAACGCCGCATTAGGGGTAGATGCGGTTGAGGGTGCGGGCGAAGGGGATGGTTTCGCGGACGTGTTCTAGGCCGCAGATCCAGGCTACGCAGCGCTCTATGCCCATGCCGAATCCGCTGTGGGGGACGCTGCCGTATTTTCTTAGGTCCAGGTACCACTGGAAGGCGGCCATGGGGAGGTTGTGGCTTTCGATGCGGGATTTTAAGAGGTCGTAGTCGTCTACGCGCTGGCTGCCGCCTATTATTTCGCCGTAGCCTTCGGGGGCGAGGACGTCTACGCAGAGAGCCTTGGTGGGGTCTTGCGGGTCGGGCTGCATGTAGAAGGCTTTGACTGCGGCGGGGTAGCGGTGGATCATGACGGGCTTGGTGAATTGGGAGCTGATGTAGGTCTCGTCGGGGCTGCCGAAGTCGTCGCCGTAGACATGCGCGGTTTCGATGAGGCCCTTGGCATGGGCGTCGAGGAGCATGGCGTGGGCCTCGTCGTAGGTGAGGCGCGGGAAGCGGTTGGCGGCGGGAGGGCCAGGGCTAAAGCCCGGTTCAGAGGTGGGTTGGGACAGGGGGCTAAAGCCCCCTTCTAATCCGGAAGTGCCGGGAGTCGTGGGGGCAATGATTGCTTCCGGTTCAGACCGGGGGCTCAAGCCTCCTTCTAATCCGGAAGTGCCAGGAGTCGCGGGGGCGATGATTGCTTCCGGTTCCGACCGGGGGCTCAAGCCTCCTTCTAATCCGGAAGTGCCGGGAGTTGTGGGGGCGATGATTGCTTCCGGTTCCGACAAGGCGCTGAAGCTCTCCGCTACTCCGGACGTGCCGGGGGCAGAGGGGGCGATGACGGCTTCCAGTTTGGTGATGTCTTTGCCGATGATTTTGAGGTCGGCGGTGTGTAGCTCGAGGACGCGGGTGACGATGTGGGTGAGGAAGGATTCGGCGAGGGACATGAGGCCGTCGAGATCCATGTAGGTGACCTCGGGCTCGATCATCCAGAACTCGGTGAGGTGGCGGCGGGTCTTGGATTTCTCGGCGCGGAAGGTGGGGCCGAAGCTGTAGACGCGGCCTAGCGCCATCGCGGTCGCTTCGATGTAGAGCTGGCCGGATTGGGTGAGGTAGGCCTTGTCGTCGTCGAAGTAGTCCATCTCGAAGAGCTCGGATGTGCCTTCGCAGGCGTTGGGGGTGAGGATGGGTGGGTCGGTGCGGATGAAGCCGTTGATGTCGAAGTACTCGGCTGCGGCGCGCATGATGGTGGCGCGGACGCGGAGGATGGCGGACTGGCGCGGGGTGCGGAGCCAGAGGTGGCGGTGCTCCATGAGGAAGTCGACGCCGGCTTCTTTGAGCTGGATGGGGAAGGGGGTTTCTACAGGGACCTTCTGGATGACGTGGACGTCTTCTACGTCGAGTTCGTAGCCGCTGGGGGCGCGGCTGTCGGCGCGGACTTTGCCGGTTACGGTGAGGCTGGATTCGAGGGTGAGATTTTTCAGGGTTTCGAAGACTTCTTCGGGGACGGCGGCTTTGGGGACGATGCCCTGGATGGTGCCGGTGCCGTCGCGGAAGATGGGAAAGAGCAGCTTGCCCGAGGCGCGGAGGTTGTAGAGCCAGCCGCGGAGGGTGACGGTCTGGCCTTCGTGCGCTGAGAGGGAGGCGATTGTGGCGAGGGGAGCGGTGCTGGTGGTTTCGGACATTTGCGGTTTTACCTGCCTCTAGATTACCGGATTGCGGGAGTGTGGAAGCTGTATGGGCATCCCTGTCCTGACTGAACGCGACTAGGCGGCCTCGCGATATTATGTGCCGTACCC
>DATHQT010000011.1:0-48945 GCA_035482415.1 Acidobacteriaceae bacterium
GGGGTGGGAGTTATCGGCCGAGAAGAAGTCATCGGCGGGTTGCACCTCATGAGTCCCGCCAAAGCGCCTACCGAGTGTTTCATTCAACTCGCTGGGCAAAGGCTATTAAGGAGCGCGGTAAGCCTACGCCAAGCCCCGCAAGCCGAAAGCTTTCAAGCCAGGAGCGTGGCGTGGAGATGGTGCCGGCGCCTGGTGCACGCCGGTCTTGATGCTGTCAGAGGCCAGCAGCGTTGACGGCGTGGCAGCAGCGATACCGGCTGTGGCGGAAAGAAACAGTGCTTCTCGACGGGTAAGAACAGGTGTACGGGTCACAGACTGCGTTCCTTTCGGGCGGTGCGGAACTACTCGGGCAGTGCGTAATTGCCGGTCACGTGGAACTTGCCGTTTACCCCCGGGCTCCCGGTTCCCGGTTGCCCGCCGCCCACGCTGAGGCTGTAGTCGCCCTCGGCGATGATGGGTGAGCCAAGGTCGGTGACCATGCCTAGGTCACGCGGGTTGAGTTGGAAATGAACTTTCTGGCTTGCACCCGGTTCGAGGTGGATGCGCTCGAAGCTGCGAAGAGCCACCGTCGGCGCTCCCTTAACGTCGGGGAACTTCAGGTAAAGCTGCACAACCTCGTCCCCCGCAAGCTTGCCCGAGTTGGTCACGAGGACGTCGGCCTCCAGGGGCTGCCCGGCAGCAACGGTTGGGGAGGAAAGCAGGAGATCGCTGTAGCCGAACGTTGTGTAGCTGAGGCCGTAACCGAAGGGGTAAAGCGGCTTGCCGGTGAAGTAGCGGTAAGTCCGGTTCGCCATCGCGTAATCTTCAAAGTTAGGCAGGCCTTCCAGGCCTTTGTAGAAAGTGACCGGCAGCCGACCCGCGGGGTTGTTCTTCCCGCTCAATGTTTCCGCCACAGCCGCGCCGCCTTCTTCACCGGGGTACCAGGCCTCAAGTACGGCGTTTGCGTGGTCGTTGATCCAGTTCACGGCAAGCGCACTGCCGTTCATCAACACCACGGCAAGGGGCTTGCCTGTAGCTGCCACCGCTTCCACCAGGTCTTCTTCAGGCTGCGGCAGGTCGATGCTGGTGCGGTCGCCGCCCAGGAAACCCGGTTCGCTTACGGGCATCTCTTCGCCTTCAAGCTGGCTGGTGATGCCGACCACGGCAACGATTGCGTCGGCATCGCGCGCGGCGGCAACGGCTTCGGGAGTGACAGCGGGATCGTACTTGCTCCAGATCAGCTCGGCGTGCGGGTCGCCGTCCTGCGTGCCGCCGAAGATTTCGAGTGCAACCTTGCGGCCCTTTTGAAGCTTCACCCGACCCATGACAGGCTCAGGGTCGTGACCACCGCCGTAGGACGAAGCCATCTGTTTGCCGTCGGCGCTCACGCGAACAAAGCCCTGGCTTCGCACGCCGAGCAGGTACTCACCTGTTTCCGGGGGCGTGAGAAAGCCCGTCCACTGGACGCCGAAGCGCTTCCTGTCCGCGACCTCCTTCGGCAGGGTTGCCTTGGAAAGGTTGATGTTCGGCTCTATGCGCTCCACGAGCTTCTTGGGCACATCGTCAAACCCTCGCCTGCCTTCGTTGTATTCGGCGTGCAGCCCGGGCTTGCCATCCGGGGTGGTCAGCAGGTTGTTGGGCACGGGGTTTCCGTCGAAATGCAGAAACTGGGTGCCCGGTACGTAGGTGATCGTGACACCGGGAAACTGCGAGTGCAGCCCGTCAAGGATGGAGACGATGTGCGTAGGGTGGCCCGCATAGTTGCCGATGAGCGGCTGGGTCTGCTGAGCCAGCGGGCCCACCACGGCGATCTTTCGGATCTCCGGCTTGAGCGGCAGCAGGCCATCGTTCTTGAGCAGCACCATCGACTCCTCGGCCAGCTTGCGTGCGTGGGCGCGATGCTCAGCGCTGTCCAACTCCCTCTCGTCGATGCTCGAGTACGGCACCATGGCGGGCGGGTCAAACATGCCGAGCTTGATGCGTGCGGTGAACAGGCGTATCAGCGCGGTATCGAGCGTGCTTTCGGGCAGGTAGCCCTGCTGCACGGCATCGATGTAGGCCTTCTCAACAGGCTCGCCAAAGCGCGTGGTGAAGGTCACGCACTCGTTGTCCATGCCTCGGATCACCGAGATGGCCACGCCCTGTGCCTGCGTGGGACGATAACGATGATTCGCTGCGACATCGCGCACGGCATCGCAGTCAGAAACGACATAGCCCTGGAAGCCCCATTTGCCCCGCAGCTGGTCCTGTAGGAGATACTGATTGGCGCAAGCCGGCTCGCCATTGATGGCGTTGTAGGCGCACATCACCGAGGCGGCCTTGCCCTCGACGATAGCCGCGCGAAAGGCTGGCTGGTAGGTATCTACCTCGTCGTGCCTGCTCACGTCGACATCCGCAAAGTGGCGGGTCGGCTCAGGGCCGCTGTGCACGGCAAAGTGCTTAGGGGTGGCAATGGCCAGGTAGTATTTGGGGTTGTCGCCCTGCAGGCCCGTTACATAGGCCACGCCCATGCGACCGGTCAGGAAGGGATCCTCGCCGTAGGTCTCCTGGCCACGGCCCCAGCGTGGATCGCGAAAGATGTTCAGGTTGGGCGACCAAAAGTCTAGCCCGCCCATGATCCCGATGTGGCCCTCGCGAAGGTTCTGCACATGCTTGATGCGGCCTTCCACACCAATCTGTGCAGCCATGGTGTGGATGCCTGCGGGGTCGAAGGTTGCGGCCAGGCCCACTGGCTCCGGATACTCGGTTACGCCGTCGTTGATCACGCCATGAAGAGCCTCGCTCCACCACTGGTAGGCAGGAATGTTGAGGCGCGGCACGGCCGCGGAGTTGTTCTGCATCTCCGATGCTTTTTCGGCGAGCGTCATGCGATGCACCAGATCCGTAGCGCGCTCCACCGGCGAAAGTTGCGGATTCATGAACGGCATAGGCGCGGTGTCCTGCTGCGCGGCGGCGGGCAAAATTGTTGCTGCGCACAGGACGACAAACGCGAGAGGCAGTTTTAGACGAAGCTTCATGGCAATCTCCGGGTGTTGCTGAACTCTAGTTACAGGTGGTGGTGAAGCACAGGTTCTTGCTGAAGAAGGGCATGACGAAGTTCTGGAAACGATCCGCGACAGCGCTGGTGTGCGTGCCAGGGTAAACCGTAAACGTGTTGACGATGCCGTAGCGATCAAACACCTCATGCAGCTTGGTCGCATCGAATCGCAGGCCATCCTGGTCGCCAACGTCCATCGCGATGGCGCGGTACTGCTTCAGATCTCCGATGTACTGCTCCACAAAAGCGAGCGGCGCATTGGCCGTGAGCTTGGCAACGACCTCCGGTTGCGGAATCCCGTCTTTGGTGGGCAGGTCGAAGTAGAGCGGCGGGTTCTTCGGGTCAGGCGCCCACGCCGCTGCGGTGGCATAGGGTGCGGCCGCAAAGCCGGGCGACACGGCGGCGAGCTCGGCCGGCGACTTCGCCGTGGCTGCTTTCTTCTCGGCATCGATTGCGCGCTGTTTCATATCGCCCGCCGGCCCCGGTCCGCCGCCGGTCATGGGCGACAGGCAGCAAGGGCTCATGATGTACAGCGCGCCAAACACGTCGGGGTGCTTCATGCCGATACGAGAGGCGCCGTAGCCACCCATGGAGTGGCCAACCAGGCCGCGGCTGTCGCGCGTCGGCAGGGTGCGGTAATGCGCATCAATGTAGGCCACCAGGTCGTGGGAGATAAAGCGCTCGAAATCGCCGGTAGTCGCTGAACTCGAGTAGAAGGATCCGAGATAGACGGTCTTCGAGTCGGGCAGGACAACGATCATATCCTGCGCGCCTTGCGCAAAGCCGCCCTCGATAGTCTGGGGCACGTGAATCTCGCCCGCCCACTGCTCGGCACCGATGAAGTAGCCGTGCAGCGCATACACAACCGGGTAGTGGCGGCCGGTATCGTGTGCGTAGCTGGGCGGGAGGAAGACGATCACGTCGCGGTCGGCAGGTTCGCCTTCAAGGTTGCCCTCGATGGCTGCGCTGTGGACCTTGATGCGTTCCACCGTTACGGGCCTGGCGCCTGGGACCGGTGGCGGCACGATCGTTTGCACCTGCGCTGCGAGCGATCCGCCGCACGCCAAGGCGGCGATCATAGTGACGTGAAGGGAGAGCTTGCGGACTTGGAGCATGGCTGGGACTGGACCTCTACTGAATCGGGTACGAATAAATATTGACGCTGTAGGGACGAAGCGTGACCGTGGGGGAAAGGGCGCCGAGCGACTGTCCTTCCACCTTCACCTCGGCGGGCGAGCCGGCCTTGACTGTGGCATCGATGGAGTTGGGCGCCATGCGCCATAGCTTGCCGGTGGAGGCCAGTGCTGCACCGTGGATATCCAGGTGAATGCTCTGCTCGGCGTCCGACGGGTTGAGCACTGCGATGGTCAGGGTCTTGTGGTCCTCGCTCAGAGCGGCGCTTACGTCCAACGGATACGTCGGGCTACCGGGGTTGAACGCAGGCTGGTCGCCGCCCGCGGGGAAGGCGGGCTTGGGCTGCGGTGAGTTACCGCTCACCTCCACTGGGATTACACCGAAGTGGTCGCGGTACATCTTGAACAGCAATCCCGTTGGGTTCAGCACGGCCTCGGTACCATTGGAGCTGAAAGTCGCCGTAGCAAAGGTGAGGTTCGCCATCTGGAAGATGTCGGAGTGGCGGAACATCTCGTGGAAGGCCCAGGCGTACGCCGGAACAGTGCGATAGGAGTCGCGCTTGCCGGGAAGGAAGTAAGCCCACTCGTCGATGGCGATGGGAACGGGCTTGGCCCTGAGCGCGGGGATGAGTTCCAGGTACTTCTCGTAATGCTCGTACTTGGCACGCACCTGCACAGCGGCGGCGCGCTGCACCTCGATAAAGGAGAGAGGAGGCTCGATGGGCACCTTCTTGCCCAGTTTCATATCGGTGTGCTGAGTACCGGAAGCATAGTAGTGCTCGCTCACCATGTCGATGTTCGGTAGGCAGTGCAGCAGCAGTTGGCCCGTCCAGTCGGCCGAGGAGAGGTAGTCGGGTATGTACTGGCCATTGATGCGGCGGGCCTGGTCGGCGCCCTCCATCACGTCCGGCATGGCGCCGCCGGCAATCAGCGTAATGCTTGGGTCGACCTTCCTCATCTCCTTGGCAAACAGGTTGTGCTTTATTTCATACTGCGGCAGTGCCATGGCACCCATCTGGTAGTCGCCCCAGGGCTCGTTGCCGATGCCCCACAGCTTGACGTTGTACAGTGCCGGGTGGCCATTCTGCGCGCGCCACCTGCCCATCGGTGTGGTGGCCGCGCCATTGGTGTACTCCACCAGTTCTCGGGCTGACCAGGCGTCGCCGAGGCCGGCATTCACCGTGATGTACGGATCAACGCCCAGCAGTTTGCACAGCGTCAGAAACTCATCGGTGCCGACGTCATTCGGCTGCAGGGCGCGCCATATGGGGTCGAAGATGGGAGGGCGTTTGTCGATTGGACCCACGCCGTAGCGCCACTCGTAGGCAGAAACAAAGTTGCCGCCGGGAAACCGCAAAACGCCGAAGCGCAGCTGCTTGAGCACGGCGATAACCTCAGGGCGAAACCCATCGATGTTGTCGGCGGGCATCAGCGATGCCGCCCCAACGTGAAACTCACCCGTGCCAGTGCCCGTGATTTCGAGTGTGACGTTATCGCTGTCGGCGTCGGCCGTGTAGTGCAGGGGGTAGGTACGGTACTCCCGGGTAAGGGGGTGGAGGGTGATGATTTGTCGGCCGGTAGCACTGCTGCCCCAAATGAGTGCGACCTTCACAAGAGTGCCAGGGGTTCCTGCGAGAACGATGCGGCCGGAATAAGCTTTCTTGGCGCGCACAACAAGGCCCGACTGCCGAATGCCGTGCGGTTCGTTTACGCCGAGGCGCACAAGCGGCGACTGGTCACCGGTATAGGGGGCTTTGCTGTCCATCGTGACCACGCTATCGCCGCCCACGGGCGCCCACCAGCGCTTCGGGATATTTTCAAACCTGGGATTTCCTGCGGCGTTGCCGATTGCCGGCGGGGGCGTCGGTGCGACCGTTGCTACCGGGTAGAAGAACTTCCGATCAACAAGCATCTCCGACCAGATGCCCGCATTGACGATGTCCCCTCCGTGCTCAAGGAACTGCCCATAGATGTTTTTGGAGATAGGTGCGCCTATTTTCGCAACGTCGACAGTGGCTGTAATGGCTGCGGCTTGAGACAGGGCCGCAGCGGCTGGAAAACAGAAGCTGAGAAGAAGCAACCTTTGAAAGAGGAGAGTTCGCTTCCGCGAAACGGTTGTCGACAGTCGGTGCATCATTTAGGACCACCAATATAGTGAGACGACGTGACGTTACGCAAGTGCAAACACTAAACTAAAGCGATTTAATTGGCCGTAGATCGAGTTCGGCACGGTTTGGTCCGCGACGTGGGGAATCCTGTTGTTAGTGATAGGCGAGCGCAACCACTGACTGCGTTCGAGTCGAGATTTCTCAGAAACGGTGTTGTTGGAAACTTGGGCCGGTAGAAATCGGCGCAACCTGCAAAGGTACTGACAACGCGACTATGCCGGAGCTTGGGAAATTTAGGCCTGCCAGATAAGAGCAGCATGCCGCCCGGAGTTACGCCCAACATGGAGCCCGCGGCTATCCTGATAACGCCGGAACACGACGTTCCCTAAAAACGGGGGTTTCACCAACTTCGATGCCGCAATCTTGACGATATCGCATCGCGATCCAGCTGCAGCGCAGGTTCTCAGATCGAGACATAACGATCAGGCGTGCTTGAGCTCTGCGGTGATGACGTGAAGGTCGGATTCGCCGATGTTTTCCAGGGTGTGCGGGGCCAGGGGGCGCCCCCCGGAAGGCGCGTCCGATAGCCGGTTTCGGCGAGAGGCTTCGGCTGTCTAGGAGCACGGCGCGGTCACCATCGCGGCGAATGAAGTCGCTCCAACTGAGCAGGCGATTCGTGCTCGGCCATTGGTGCGTGTGCAACGGGACAGTCTGTCCCGGGCGGACGAGCGTGTCGAGCACGCGAACGGTCTCATTTTCGAAGAGCAGCGTGTGATTTTGGGGTGCGGCGGTCAGGGCGTCCAAGTCCTCTGCATGTTGCTGGAGATCGGGCATGGCGAATTGTAGCGGAACGCGAAACTGCTCGGAACGGATCTTCGGCCCTACGCAAATTGTGCTCGATTTTTCACTTCCTTCTGGAAGTTGGGATCGAAGCGCGTTTAGAGGGACGGATATGCCCGCTGTGTAACTTCCGAACGGAAGGTCCTCTTATAGCCGCAAGCAGACGGTCGGTCTACTTCAACAGAAAATACGAACCCTTGTCCCCCTTGCTAATAGCGATTGCCGACTAATTCTGCGATGCCCTCCAACAAAGCACCTATCGAGATTAGGTTACTCCGTGTATCCTTCCCTCATCCCCAACTGGCCCAGCTTCCTATCCAGACTTCTTGGCAGGTCCACGCATGCTCGATGTCCACGTCCCACACAAGAGCGAACACACATGGACAGACTTCGTCATCCATATCGCCACCATCACGGTAGGTCTCTTCATCGCCATCGGCCTCGAGCAAACCGTCGAATACTTCCATCACCTCCACCAGCGCCACCATCTCGAAGAAGACCTCCGCGACGAGCTCCGCACCAATCTTCACCGCGACGCCGACGACTTCCGCATCTTTAGCCAGATTCGCGCCTACACCGTTGAATTGAAAGCGGCGGTCTCGGCTCGCCGAACCTCTGCAGCCTCGCCCCCCGCGCCGCCGGCTGCCAATGACCCGCGCCGCTCTCAGATTCCGACCGCGCCCTCCATCGCCATATGGGAGGCGGCCAAGCTCGACGCTACCATCACGCTCCTTCCCTCCAGGGAGATCGACCTGTTCAATGGCGTTGTCCTCCAGCACAATCTCACCTTCAATGCGATCGATGACTTTCAGCACGCCGCGTTCGCGCTCGAATCCTTCGAAGAGCGCTTCGCTGACTCACCCGGCGCCTTTGACATGGGCTACCCTGCGCCCCCTCCGCCTTTGGACATCATGTCTCGGGCCGACCTCGCACAGTACGAGGCCCTCCTGGCCGCCTATATCAAAGCCATCGACCGCCTCACGGTGCGCCTTCACTTCTTCGATCGTGTCACCCGCGGAGTCCTGGATGGAGCCACGGACCGCATCGATCTCAACCGCCGCGCCTTTCCAGATCACAAGCCACCGTCCCTCGACCTGCCGGAGCCGACAGAACGGAGCCCCCAACCATGATCGACATCCACCCGCTGCACCACGCGCCCATGACGCGCCGCGAATTCTTCACTCACCTCTTCATCGTCATTCTCGGCATCCTCATCGCCATCGGCCTCGAACAAAGCGTTGAGGCCCTCCACCATCGCCACGAGCGCCAGGCCTTGATCGAAGGTTTCCATCGCGAGTGTGCCGACAACCTGAAAGTCTTCGATTTCGATCTCGATGTAGCTCACCACGAGATTGCCTGGGAGCAAGCCTCGCTTGCAGCCCTGCGCAACGCCCAGCCGCACGGCGGATATATCACCGTCACCATGCCTCAACCACCTGCGCAGAACAACCTCCAGTCGCCCTCCCGCTCGGTCTGGTCCATCGCAAAAACCAGCGGGAAGGTCGAGCTCCTGCCGGAAAACCTCGCCGAAATCTTCGACCGCGTCGATACCGAAGGCGCGCATTGGAACGACGTGATTCAGCCCGCCACTACCGCTTTCCAGCGCGTGAAGAGCTTCGGCGATCGCACCGGATACCCCCTGAACACCGGAGCGACCGTTCACCTCACCCTCGCCCAGCGCGACGACGCCGAAGCCATCTTCGACAATCACCTCGTGGAGTTCGAACAGGAGAGGATCTGGATCGCCTGGTGGAAGGGTGCTTCCATCAGTGTCCTTCGCGGCGTCCAGTCGCGCGCTGACATGGCAGACGACATCCGGCGCGCCAACATCGCTTCCCGCCAACCCTGACCTTCCATTCCTCGGAGAACGCTCCATGATCGACATTCACCCGCCGCATCAGTCCGACCACACCTGGAAGGACTTCTTCATTCACATCGGTACGATCGCGGTCGGCATCCTCATCGCGATCGGCCTCGAACAAACCGTCGAGCTCATTCACGAGCACCATCAGCGTACCGAGCTGCGCAAGGCCGCCACCACCGATGCGCGGCTCTATCTTCGCGATGTGGATCAAAACCGGGAAGCCAATACCCGGCAGGTCGACGATCTCACCGCTCGCATACAGCAGGTTCGGAAGACGGTCTCGCCCGATCACCCGCTGCCTCCACCAGCGTATCGTCCCGCGCTCCCCATCGAGACGATACGGCTCGGCAACTTCGCCGCGGCCAGATCCAGCGGCCTCGTTCATTTGCTTAGCGAGGATGAGATCAACAGCGTCAGCGACGCCGAGGTCGGGATCATCAAGTCGGAAGCCCTCAAGGAACGCGCCCAGGAGGTTGCCACGAAACGCGCTGCGTTCGAGCAGCGCTTCCAGACAAGCTTTCCGTCCGGTCCCTTCGACTTTTCTCACATCACGCCGCCACAGCTTGACGAATATCTCGGCCTTCTGATCGAGGAGCGCGTCCGCCGCACAGAGACTCTTGCCTACCTCGAATTGATGCACCGCGGGGTGCTGGCTTACCTCGATGGGCAGCGCGACCTGGAAAAACTTCGCGCGGCAGAAGAACACGCGTCGGCGCATTAAAGGTTGCCGATTGACGTTCTTTTTGGCCTGTAATGCTTGCCTGCAAAGGTCACGACCAGAAGGCAACAGCAAAGGCAAAAACGCTCACCCAGGGACGCCACGGCGGTCCTGTTAAGTTCCGAGCCGCTGGCTCCGCAGTCGAGACTTGAACAGACGCAGCTTTGGTCTTTGTTGTTGCCTTAGCTTTTCGCTCAACTTTCGGTATCAGGCCGAGTCACTCGTTGACGGCCTTGGAAGATTCCTTAAAAACGGGGTTTTGAGAAACAATGACCTGAAGCTACCGGAAATCCGACTTTGCGACGGAGCATCTCGCCTGGCCAAAGCCCCGTAACTAAATGGAGGGGTCTCCCCTTCCGGACTCAAAGTGTCCCAACCGTCAGCCGGCGACCGTCCCTCGGTTCCTTGCAAGGCGTGCGATAGTGACGGTCGCTGCGTCCGCTCCCCGTCAGTGTCGGCAATTGGTCGCGAGCTTGTCACATGAAGCCTGCCGTCGACGATTGGTTGAGGGCCTCATTGTGTGAGAGTACAACCACTTGCGTCATATGTTCTTCGTCCAGCGGCATCCCTCCCAGTGGCACGCCGGTTGCATCAGCTGCGTAGCATGGACCTACATGAAAGCAAGCAATTTCCAGCGAAAGGTACAACGCAAGGACCTGCTTTGGAAGACTACGACCTAGTCATCCTGGGCGACGGGACAGGGGCGACACTTGCCGCATGGACATTTGCCAGTCAAGGACAGCGCGTTGCTGTGATTGAGCGAAAGTACATAGGAGGCTCGTGCCCGAACATCGCCTGTCTGCCGAGCAAGAACGTTATTCAAAGTGCGAAGGTCGCGTCCTACTTCCGTCGAGGCAAAGAGTTTGGCGCCGTTGCTGATGACTTCCGGATCGACATGGTGGGAGTGAGGGCGCGAAAGCGTGCGATGGTTTCGGGCTTGAATGATATGTATCTGAATAACTTCAGGCAGACCGGAGCGGAATTCATCCTCGGATCAGGGCGTTTCGTGGGGCCGAAGACTCTGGAGGTCGCGCTTGCTGAGGGTGGGACTCGCCGACTACGCGGGACCAATGTGATCATCAGCACAGGTACCCGAGCAGCGTCCGAGCCGATTCCGGGACTATCGGATGCGCAACCACTGACGCACATCGAGGCGCTCGAACTGGATGAGGTTCCGGGGCACATCCTTGTGATTGGGGGCGGTTATGTTGGACTGGAATTGTCGCAGGCGATGCGTCGATTCGGCAGCAAGGTTACCGTGATCGATCGCAATGACCGTTTATTGCATCTCGAAGACGAGGATGTGACGAGAGCGCTTGCCGCATTATTTCGGGATGATGGCATCGAAACCGTCCTGAATGCAAGGGTGAAACGCATCTCTGGAAAATCGGGCAGTTCGGTGAGCGCGGTTGTCGAGCAAGATGGAATAGAGACGACTCTCGTAGGCACTCACTTGCTGGTTGCGGCCGGCCGACGGCCAAACACTGAAAATATAGGACTGGCGTTGGCCGGGGTCGAGCTGAATGATCGCGGCTACATCAAGGTCAATGAGCGGCTGGAGACGAGTGCGCCAGGCATTTGGGCTATCGGCGAGGTAGCGGGGACTCCACAGTTCACGCACGTCAGCATTGACGACTTCCGCGTTGTTCGCGACAGCCTTGAAGGCGGCAATCACGTTACGACATGGAGACTCATCCCCTACACCCTTTTCACAGACCCGGAGCTTGCGCGAATCGGGCTGACGGAGAACGAAGCCAATCGGCAAAATATTGCGTATCGCTTGTTCAAAATCCCCATGGAGCGAGTATTGCGAGCCCATACTCTCTCAGAGAAGCGCGGTTTCCTGAAGGCGCTGGTGGGGCTCGACAATGATCTCATTCTGGGCTTTACCGCCTTCGCTGCTGATGCTGGCGAGATTATGGCATCGATACAGACTGCGATGATCGCGGGGCTTCCTTATACCGCGCTCCGTGATGCCATCTGGGCCCACCCAACGCTGGTTGAAGGGCTCGGTGTCTTATTCTCCTCTGAGCCCTCGTCACCGGTAGTTACTTGAAGTGCAGAGAGGGTCGTCATTCGGTCGAAATATCTTGCAGACGAGATCTTAGCGGGGTTATTCCAGAAGGTAGAACAGACTTAAGGAGAAGACAGTGAATGAGCTGAGGGGTGTCTTAGAAAATGCGGAAAGCAAAGGCACGGCGATCGGTCACTTCAACATCTCCGATTGGATTTTGCTAAAGGCTGTATTCGCTGCTGCGTATGAATTGAAGGTCCCGGTAATCGTTGGGGTTTCAGAAGGTGAGCGCGCGTTTCTAGGAGTGGCTCAAGTCGCGACCCTGGTCAGGAGCCTGCGCGAGCAAGAGGGCTTCCCCATCTTTCTCAATGCTGACCACACGCACTCCCTGGACAGCGCAGTCTCCGCCGCGAAAGCCGGATTCGACTCGATCGTGTATGACTTATCCGCGTTGCCGTTTGAGGAGAACGTGAAACAAACCAGGCAAGCCGTCGAGGTGCTGAAATCGATCAATCCAACAGTACTGGTGGAAGGAGAGATTGGAAACATCGGAACGGGTTCTGAGATTCACGACTCGCTGCCTGACGATTCGAGGGAACTTTCAACGGCGGAGGAGGCGAGACAATTTGTAGAAGCCACCGAGGTTGATGTTCTGGCTCCGGCAGTCGGTAATAGCCACGGTATGCTGCAAGCCATGGTGCGCGGCGAGGTAAAAAAGCGGCTTGACTTGCAACGGATCCGAGACATCAAGCGCGCATCCAAGAGCTTTCTGACGTTGCACGGCGGATCCGGCACAGAAGACAGCGACTTGCGGGGCGCAATTGCAGCCGGAATCAATATTATCCACATCAATACCGAGCTGAGGGTTGCATGGCGGAAGGGCCTCGAAGAGGCTCTCGCCCAAAAACCGCGGGAGATTGTTCCCTATAAACTCCTGCCTGTCGCGGAAGAATTGATCAAGCAGGTTGTTCTCGCCCGACTACGGCTATTCAATCAGCTACCGCAGATTCAATAGCCACGTGATGATCGCACCGAAGGTCTTGCTGAACTCTTCCACGGAAATTCCGACGGCCTCTTTTACGAGCAGCGACGACAGGCAGCTTTGGGTGTTGGCTACCCTTGCGTTCGCTGTCTTCTACAGCAACTACATGGTCGCGCCACTGGTCCCAGCGTTTTCGCGTGAGTTTTCGGTGTCCGCAAATCAACTGAGTTGGCTCATTGCGGGTTACCTCATTCCCTATGGCATATCTACTCTCGTATATGGGGCGTTGTCTGATTGGTGGGGGCGCGCTCGCACGTTGGTAGCACTTCTATGCTTCGCTGCAACGACTATGGTGCTGGTTTCCTTTGCAGGCTCGTGGCGAACCCTTGTTGTTGCGCGGATTCTTTCAGGCGTGGGGTGCGGCGGGATCGTGACTATCGCTTTGGCCATGGTTGGTGACCGCTATCCCTATGCAGTCCAGGGACGGCCCATGGGAACGATGTTCGGAGGCATCGCAGCCGGTATCGGATTTGGCTCAACACTGGGGCCGATGCTGAATCCGCTCGTCGGCTGGAGAAATGAGTTTCGAGTACTAGCCTGCGCGTGCTGCCTTGGCGCAGTTTTTGTTTTCAAGCATGGTTGTTGCATCCACAGCGCGACCAGAGAGCCGGGCTCGTTTCGTCGAGTGATCCGCGAGTACCTCCTTGTCCTGAAAACTCCGCGGGGTGGCCGAACGATGGCGCTCATCTTCTGCAATGGCGCTTTTCATGGCGGGATCTTCGCCTGGCTCGGCCTTCTGCTCACACACCGTTATCATCTGCATGACGCCGGCATTGGCTTGGCCCTCGCGGGGTATGGCCTACCGGGCATCGTTTTCGGGAGCATGATCGGAAGATGGGGCGATCGCTATGGAAGGCGCTTCGTCGTCCCCTCCGGGTTCCTATGGGCTGCAGGATGCGCTTTCCTGTTGATTCCTCGCAGCCCCCGTCTCGTTGCTGCACTGATCATCACGGCTCTGTCCGTCGGATTCGACGCGACGCACCCGCTGATGTCGAGTATTACGACCTCGTTGGATCCAAAACACAGAGGGCAGATTACTGGATTCGCGACGTTCGCTAACTTCATTGGGATGGGTGCAGGAGCACTCTTCTTTCAGCATCTGATCGCTGTCGGTTTCAGCACGGCGCTCGCTACCTTCGCATCCATACAGACGATCTTAGGCCTCGCCGCTCTATACGTTTTTCGAAGAGAGCGCCCCAGTAGACTTCGATCGGTTGAACTCGCCACAACCTGATCGGATAGGAAACCCTGCCAAACTCCGGTCTGCTTTGATGATCAATTTTTGTTTTCTGAAATGATAGCCCGTTCTCCGAAATAGCTTATGAGGTAAAGAGAGGCCCCGAGGGCGATGACATCCTTGAAAAGGAACAGGCCCAAAAAGCTCATGTACCGCATTCCGGGAATCCCGGGGACCGAAATGATCGCGCCTGGAGTCGTGATCACCATGGTGCTGGTGACAAAGAACATGAGGGATGCGATGAGTCCGCCGAGGATGCCGGCCCTGGGTTTCAAATAGCCCACAAGCAATAAGGTGGCAGCGACGATCTCGGTAAGGCCGATGATATCGGAACCGATATAGGCTCCGAATACCCTAAAGTGCCAGCTGATGAGTGGACTGTTTGAAACGAGTGGAACGATACCTTCGGCCCCCGGGGAAGTCATCTTGTAGGATCCGGCCCAAAGGAGCATCACAATCATGCCGATACTGATGACCAGAAATGAGAGATTCCGATCACGCGTCCAAGCGGCCAATTTGGTTAGCTTGCTCCGGGCTTGCGTTGAGCGGCCGGCATAAGAAGCCACATCTTGCTCGGGTACCGATAGAGTATTCATGTTATTTGTCTTCACTCGTTCTTTCGCGATTTTGGGTAAAGCTAGACACCCTTGATTTCGCCGCCGTCCATGCGCACGGAGGTTCCTGTCATCCACCTTGCGGCGGGCGACACTAAGTAGGCCATCAGGTCGGCGATCTCTTCTGGTTTGCCATAGCGGGTGATGCCGGCCTTTTCAGGGAACTGTTTCATCGCTTCCTCTACGCTCATGTTGTGTTCCGGCGCCCAATGTTCCATGAAGGAACGACGGCGACCGGTCATCACCGCACCCGGAACCACGCTATTGACTTGAACTCCATCCTTGATTCCTTGTTCGGCAAAGGCCTTTGCAAACGCGATGATGGCAGCATTGATTGTTGCTACGGCTGCGAAGGCCGGCTTCGGGTCCAGTGCCGCGCTTCCGGAGATCAGAACTACCGATCCGTTGGAGGACTTCAGCGCGTCCCAGGCACGTATCGTCAAACGGCGCGCGCCATGTAGCTTGAGCGCTGTGCCGTCATCCCACTGCGCATCGGTCATCTCGAACAGATCGATCTGCGGCACCGCGCCGGCAATGTTGAGAAGCGCGTCGATTCTGCCACAACGATCGAGAGTGCCCTTGACGACAAGTTCCGGCGCCTGGGGTTCACGCAGGTCGAGCGTGTAGATCAGTGGCTCCGCACCTGCGGACTTTACGGCAGATGCGGTGTTCTCCAATTCGTCCTTATTTCTTGCCACGAGCACGACAGCTGAGAATTCGCGCGCTAGCCGCACAGCAGTGGCACGGCCGATTCCCTGGCTTGCACCAGTGACGATCGCGACAGATTTCGTAACAGCCATAGGATCACCTTCTCATACGAATCGATCGGGGTTTAACTCGTTGCGGCGCGACCCTATGACGAGAGGGTTTCGCGCGACGCCTCCAGGATCACGTCGATCACAACCTGGGGTTCCGAGATCATCGGAGAGTGATCCACAGGGTAGGGACGAATCTTTGCGTCCATGCGATCCGCCATGAAACGCTGGGTTTTGGGATTGATCATGCGATCTTCTTCTGCTACCAAAAACCAGGATGGCTTTGTTTTCCATGTCGGTGTTGTGACTGGCTCCTGAATACAGGGAACCCCGATTGGCCGTTGCAGAGCGGCCGCGATCTTTGATTCATCCGCAGAAGCCTTGTGAGTAATGGCTCGGCTAAACGCATCGTCCGGCAGCCATACAAAGCCATGGGAGTCAGGAACCATCTTCGGCGCTTCCGGAGAATTCGGGTTGAGATAGAAAACCTTGGCTACGGTTTCGCCCTCATCCGGCGCGAGCGCGGCGATATAGACCAGGGACCTGACCCGGTCATTGCGCACCGCAGCGATCACGGCTCCGGAGTAGGCATGTCCCACCAAAACCACCGGGCCGCTGGTCCGATCCAGTACGTGGCTCAGCGCGGTGGCGTCGTTGGTTAAGGACGTGAGCGGAATCGGCGCGCAGATGACGCGAAGACCGCGCCGTTCCAAAGGCAGGATGACGCTGCGCCAGCACGAACCGTCCGCCCACGCTGCATGCACCAGAATGATGGTTGAGTCCGGCGGAAACTGGGTCGTTTCGGAAACATGTGGACTCGCGGGCGGTGTGATGCTTTGCGCCTGCGCAAGTTCGCTGAGGGGTCCGTTGATCAGAACACCCAGAGACGTACCTGTGAGCGCACCTAAGAACTTACGGCGTTGCATAAACTTTCTCCTCGTTCCCAATAAGGTTCCTGCAATTAATCATGAGTAGAAGGAATTGGCGGCTCTACCGCTGGTCAAGAACTCGATTCGCCTCAAGGAACTCCTTCATCGCAGTAGCGATCTCTACGAGGTGGGTTTCGATGGCGAAGTGGCCCGTATCGAGGAAACGGACCACCGCATTGGGAATGTCCTTCCGGAATGCTTCTGCGCCGGCGGGAATGAAGAAGGGATCGTTCTTGCCCCATATGGCCAGTAGTGGCGGTTTCGACTCGCGGAAGTACTCCTGGAACTTCGGATAAAGCTTCACGTTCGAGGCGTAGTTCAAAAACAAGTCGAGCTGAATCTCTTTGTTTCCCGGCCGCTCGAGCAAGGCGGCATCTAACGTGTAGGACTCGGGCGCGACGCTTTCTGGATGCGCTACGCCATGGGTGTACTGCCAGCGGGTTCCCTCGGGGGTCAAGATGTTTTGCCGGAGGACTTCGCGGTTTTCCTGGGTGGGGGAAGACCAATATTTCCGGATCGGTCCCCAGGCGTCGCCCAGTCCTTCTTCTAGGCATTGCCGTTCTGCGAAATGATGGCCGTGACTCGTTCCGGATGGCGCATGGCGAGACGAAAGCCTGTGGGCGCTCCGTAGTCGAATACATACATTGCGTAATGAGTCAGACCGAGCGCATCGGTGAAAGCCTCCAGCGTGTGCGTTAGCGCGTCGAACGAGTAGGTGTAGTTTCGTTTCTCAGGCACGGTCGTGAACCCAAAGCCAGGCAGGTCTGGCGCGATCACCCTGAACTGTTCAGCGAGACGTGGAATGAGTTCGCGAAACATGAACGAGGAGGTTGGGAATCCGTGCAGCAAGAGCACGACGGGCGCACGCGTGTCGCCAGCCGTCCGGTAGAAGACCTCGACTCCATCTGCTTGAACCGTATGAACTGAGGTCACAGGTATCTCGAATCTGGTAAGGACAGTACTCATAAAACTCCTTCATGCTCTCAACTGGGTCTGGTCGCTCGTGGGAGAGCTTGTGCTTTGTTTTCGTCCTGATGGCGTCTCGTGCTGGAACAACGACGGCACGCCCAGACGTATATGCAACCGCAATGCCAAACCTCAGGACTGCGGAGCAATGTCTTGGGTGCGCGATGAACGCGTTGCCAGCTTGCGGAATCGATTGGTACGGACGCGGAGACATCTGTAGCGCCGTGATCGATGAGCGACGGATTTCCAACAGTGACGGAAGTTGGTCACAGGGTTCGCCGCGGGGTCTCCAATCCCGCTGAGAAATCAGGGGGGTGCGAGCCACGAGGGAAAGACTGTCAGGCCTGACGGGCCGGCTTGTCAATGGCGTGATCCCGTTGGGAAGAGGCGGGACGGACGAGGCGGTGTTTCCGCATCTTATAGACGAGAGAAGTGCGCTTCATTCCCAAGCGTTCGGCCGCGCCGTTCCTCCCTCCCACGACCCAATTGCTCGCCTCAAGCGCAGAGAGGATGTGATCCCGCTCTACTTCCTCAAGGCCCGTCATCGACGTGTTCGATTGCCTCGTTGCGGCGAAGGGCTCGAGTTCAGATGTGGGCGCACGTAATACCGTATGAGGAGAGAGAATGACTGCGCGCTCGATGAAGTTCTGTAATTCCCGGACGTTTCCCGGCCAGCGATAGCGTGTGAGCGCATTCATCGTCTCGGCAGGGATTGTGTCGATTCTCTTGTTCATGCGCCGGGCATAGAGGGCGGTAAAGTGCCAGACCAACTTCGGGATGTCCCCTGAACGTTGACGCAACATTGGGACGCTAATTGGAAATACCTTGAGTCGGTAGTAGAGGTCTTCACGAAACGTCCCCTGCTTTACCATCGCGCTTAAGTCACGGTGGGTCGCTGCGACGAGGCGAACGTCTACCTTGTGCGTGCGGTTGCTGCCCAGCCTCTCGAACTCCTGCTCCTGGAGGACGCGAAGCAGTTTGGCCTGAAGTTCCAGAGGAATGTCGCCGACTTCGTCAAGGAAAAGTGTTCCCTTGTGCGCGAGCTCAAAGCGCCCTGTCTTCTGCGCGATGGCGCCGGTGAATGCCCCTTTCTCGTGACCGAAGAGTTCACTTTCGAGGAGGCCGAGCGGAATTGCAGCGCAGTTTAGCTTAACGAATGCGCGATCCCGGCGGCCGCTTAAGTTGTGGATTGCCCGGGCAATGAGTTCCTTGCCCGTACCCGTCTCACCCTGAATGAGCACGGTCGAATCTGTCGGGGCGACGACGGAGACGAGATGCAAGGCGCTCTTCAAGGCGGAACTGTCGCCGACGATCGAACCAAACTCGGCTCGGATCTCCTCTTCGAGGTACAGTCTTTGTTTCGTTTCTTTGTCTCGATCCTTCGTCGCCTCTTCGTACTCCAACGTGTTCTCAACGGCGATCGCTACCTGACGGGCCACTTGTTCCAGCAGGATGACGTCGTCCTGCTCGAAAGCATGATCGGAACGTCTGGAAAGCATGAGAACACCAACCACGCGATCACGGCCCACGAGCGGAAGATAACAACCCACGCTGAGGCCTTCCTCGATCACGCGCTTATAAAGAAACTGGCCGTTAGGATTTCCATACGTTTCCGGATCCTCGCGGGCCTTTTCGAAGCTATCGATGCGGATGCTCTTGCCTTTCCGCAACACCTGGCCCGAGATCGAACCATTGATGGGCACCAGCGATCCTTCGCGGAAGGGCCCTCTGGCGTCGGGATTGTACAGGGTAGTGACGCGTAACTCGCCGCTCTCGACGTCGGGTAGCAACAAGGCGGACACGTCACATTGCATGATCTTAAATAGATTCGTCGAAAGGGCTTCCACCACCTGCCGGAAGTTCAGCCTGGAGGTCACGCTGCTCGAGATTTCCAGGAGCAATCGCAGGCGATCGCGCTCGTGGCGTAACTTTTCTTCATTTTGGTGGCGATCGATGGCGATTCCGGCAATGTGACTGGCGCTCTCGATCAACTGCAACTCAACTGCGTCGGGGCTGCGGACTTCGCGATAGTGAATGGCGAAGGTTCCCAAAACCCGGCCATCGTTGGTAAACAATGGTCGTGACCACACGGCTCGAATTCCAAACGGTAAGAGCCGGTCGCGATAGTGCTCCCAGACCGGGTCGGTGAGAATGTCACTTACATAGACCGGCGCTTTGCGATAGACGGCTGTGCCACATGAGCCACCCTTTGGACCAATCGCCATCGATCCTGCGTCAGCGATGAATCCCGGGAGGCTCGGCGCCGCGGCACAAACGAGATGTTTGCCGTCATCCTGCGGGAGCCAGATGGTGCACAATGTCCCGGCGCCCTGCGACTCAACCAGCTGCGCGATGATTGTGAGCACATCTGCCAGAGGAGCTCCGGTGAGGATCAACCGCAGAATGTTGAGTACCGATTCGGAGGAAAACATTCCTGACCCACTCTGCGGATCATTCCGACCCACGCGCAACCCAGGAGGAGATTGGGTTACTGACTCCATCAGCTCTCCTTTCTCAATGCCTCTGCTTTAGCCATGGTGGCCGCTCGCACTGGATTTTCATTGTATTCCGAGCTGGGGCGCCGACATGCCTCCTGCGCATCTCCGCGTTGAAAAGGCCCAGTCGTAGGGGACGAAATACGGGGTTCTAGGAAACAACGGCTTGAAGTTGCCGAAAAGCAGACTTCGCAGGAGGTTCGCCTGACCGCTTTACCAATCTGGCTGAGTGCATTGGCGATTTGTCGCTCATTGGGAAGTCGAAACGGCCGCCGCCAGTGAAGATCGGTGACGAGAGGCGCGCTTCTCGGGACTAACCTCGAAGGGTGTCTAACTGTTGCCAATGAGCGTTTTGGCCTGAGGTCGTCGACCGAAATCGTAATCGCAGAAGGCGATTTCTTTGGCGCTCGGGTTTGTGCTTTCGTAGATTTCGAAACAATCGATAGATCGAGGTCCCCCTCACTGTGGCGCTTTACGGCGTCAGCGTAATCGTAACGCTGCTTGAGCCAGAGGCATAGTTGGTGCCACCTCCATAAGTGCCTGTAATCGTATCTTGACCGGTGGGCAAAGTGGACGTAATGTAGCTGGCTTGGCCCGCGCTGTTGACGGGCACGGTCGCGAGCAACGTCGATCCGTTGTAGATCGACACCGATCCGTTGTCGTCGGGCGGTCCTGCACTCCACGACGCGACCGCGGCCTGGAAGGTAACAGATGTTCCACTCTTCGCGTTCCATGTGGAAGGCGTCAATGAGACGTTGACCGGAGCAGGCGTGACGGTGAAGTTCTCAGCCTGCAACGTTGCGGCTGCATAGTTGGTTTGCTGCGCGTAGCCAATGGTCACACGGTGATTGCCGGCTGCAGGCTTCGTGATGGTGACCTGTGCATTGCCGCCATTGAGCGGAACGCTAACCTCTAAGCCCCCATCGAGGCTATAGGTAATGTTGCCCTGCGCCGAACCTGCGTTCGAGCTAACGTTGATAGTGCACTGATAGTTGCCGCCGTAGGGGAACGACGAGTTCCAGCACGAGACGGACATGTTGACCGGAACGGGGCTGACGCTAAGAATCGTTGGCGCCGAAGAGCCCGGTGGATAGCTTTGATTTCCGGAGTAGACCGAGGTGAGGGAGTGCGTTCCCGCGCTCAGGCCGGGCGAGATGTACCAATAGGCACAGCCGTTGCCCCCGAGTGTGAGCGTGGTGAGCACCGTTGTGCCATCAACAATCTGGACCGTGCCGGTAGGCGTCGGCGACTTGCCCACAACACAGGCGGTCACGTTGGTCGCGCCTGGATAAACCAGCTGAGCGCTCGAGAATTGCTGCGTAACGGACGTGTCGTAGACGTTGAGCGAAAGCGAGGCCGATGACGCCAGGTGATTGGCATCGCCCTGATATTGCGCGGTGATGGAGAGCGTGCCCGAAGCCGTTGGCGTGAACGTGCAGGTGGCGATGCCCGAGTTGATCGTGGATGTGCAAAGCGTCGCAGATCCGGAGAGGAAGACAATTATTCCGCCGGGTTGGACGGCACCCGTAACGGTTGCGGTCAGCACATCTAGTTTGCCCTGTGCGGCCGGGTTAAGGCTGGCGGACAGCGCAACAGAAGATGCCGCTTTGTTGACGGTCAACTGCACGGCTTGCGTGGCGGATTGGTAGTCTGTTGTGTCGGCGGGCGTGAACAGAACAGAGAGCGTCTGGACTCCCGCGCCGAGCACCGTTCCGGCTGCCGGCGAGTAAGCCAGTGTGCCACCGATAGACGCGGATGCATCGAGCTGCATAGCGCTGAGCGTCGCGCCGTAAGTGATGGCAGCAGGCGTAGGCCATATAACAACGGGTGTGGCCTTTCCTACAACTAGCGTTGCCGTTGTAGATACGGACGACGTGTAACCATTGCTGCTGGTGTAGGACGCGAAGACGCTATGCGAGCCAGCAGCGAGACCGTTCACTAGAGTGGATGCAGTTCCGTTTACGAGCGTGGCGTTGTAGGTGGAAGAGTCGACAGTGAAGACGACTGTGCCGGCGGGCGTGAGTGCAGCGCCGGTGACTGTGGCACTGAGTGTAATCGGCTGACCGAAGGTCGGCGCTGCGGGACTGAATGCGCCGAGCGTAGTGGTGGAGGAGGGTGCTGTGGCGGGGCCGGTGAGAGTAAGTTCAACCGAGGGCGGTGTCGACAGCGCAGCGTTGGAGAGATTGCCGTTGAAGGTTACGGCGTCACTGGTGGTGGCATAGGTCGTCGGCGTGTACGTAGCGGTAAGCGCGCAGACGCCGCCGATGGCAAGAGTTCCGGAGCCGCCGCTTGAGAGCGCACAGTCAGTAGATGCAAAAGGTGCGAGCGTGTAATCGGTGGTATCCGTCTGGGTAAATGAACTGGCCGAGTAGATCTGGTTTCCCGATTCGAGCAGATTGACAGTTTGCCCCGTCGAGGACGCGGCGAACTGCAGATAGCCCTGAGTTCGCTCAAGTTTTAGCACGCCGCCGGCCGAGCCAGTGTAGAGGTTCCCTGCTGAATCTACAGCGAGAGCGGATGGGGTGAGGCTGGCAACCGTAAATGGAGCGCTGTTCGTGCTCGCGGGCACAGCAAGAATTGACGGCGAATCGGCGATCAGCAAATTACCGGCCGCGTCTGTGAGGGCAACCGTAGGCGCGATTGCGGAACTCGAGACCGTAGTGCGCGTGGAAGTAGCGAAGTTGAAACGATAAATGGCCGGCGCTCCGGGGTCCGCAACCAGCAGGTTCCCTGTGGGATCGATGGCCAGGCCAGCCGGCGAAACCAACCGCCCGAGTGCGAGCGTTTGCTGAGCTCCGGTGATCGGATTGATCCGATAGACAACTTGCGCTCCGGAATCCGAGACGTAGAGGTTGTTCAGCGCATCGACAGCCAGGCCAGAAGGTAAGGTGAAGCTGAGCGGCAAGGGAGTAGCCGTGCCGGTTGGTGAGATCTGGGTAACCGTTCCAGCGGAAGTGTCGGCGACATAGACGAAGCCGCGTGGATCGACGGCGATTGCGCCCGGCGCCGCGAATGTGCCAAGAGCAGTTCCCACCGCGCTCGCACCTTGTGCCTGTGCCGCCGGCGTGTAGCGGAGCACCTGTTTGGTATTCGCGTCGGAGACATAGAGGTTGCCCGCGTTGTCAGAGGCAAGTCCATTGACGCGGAGACCCGAGCCGAAGTTGGATTGAGCCGCTGGATCAAGAGTCGCGCCTGCACCAAGACCTACACCAGTGAGTCCAAGAACAGATGCATTGCCCTGCGCGCTGTTGACCGTGAGTGGCGTGGAACGCGCACCGGGCACGGCTGGGGTGAAGCTCGAGGTGAACCGGCAGTCAGAGGTCGAGTCGGCGTTCGTAGCGCAAACGGGAGTGGCGAGCGACCACTCGTTCGAATTGTAGGCAAGTCCATTGGCGGACGCGATCGTATCGCCAGGAATAAAGTGCAATTCGACTGCCTGGCTGACTGCACTCGCGATTGCCGTGGCGGGCGACGCAAGACCGGTCACGACTTTGCGAATGCGCGCGTTCAACGTGTCGGAGATGTACAGGTTTCCGAGCGTGTCCGTGCCGACACCAATGCCGTTGCCGCCATCGCCGATCACCGCCTGCAAGGCGGGGCAGCCATCGCCGAAATTGTCGGTCGCCGTGGAGCAATTGCTGCTGGTATTACCAGCGATGGGACGGATGTTTGCAGTGTGCGCGTCAAGCAACCAGGCGATGCCGTTACCGTCGGAGATGTAGATATTGCCGCTCAGATCAATCGCCAGTTTTTGCGGGCTCATGCTGACGTTGGTAGCGAGGGTAGGATAGCTACCCGAAGAACTTCCGCCGCCGGCGATAGTGTAGATATATCCGTTTTGCGCCGACGTGATGCCGAGTTTGGTAAGCAGCGAATCAAGCGGCGAGCCGGTGCCGCAGGTGACGCAAACGACGCGGATCTTGCCGCCGCTGGAATCAGCGATGTAGACATTCAGGTTCGCGTCAGTCATCACGCCTTGCGGGTTGTCGATCGTGGCCGAAGTCGCAAGGCCGCCATCACCCGACGACGATGCAGTTCCGGTGCCGGCAAACGTGTGCATGTTGCCGGCGATGTCGACGACGCGAATCTTGTTGTTCGAAGTGTCCGCGATATAGACGTTGCCGACTGTATCGGCCCAGACGCCGCGTGGCCCGTTTACCTGCGCAGAGGTGGCCGGACCGCCATCGCCGGAACTGCCCGCCGTGCCCGTTCCGGCGACGAGATAAAGCAGGCCGGTGGAGGCGCTCACCTTTAACACTTCGTGGCTATCGTAGCCGGCGATGTAAATGTTGCCCTCTGCGTCAGAAGCGATGCCGCGCGGCTTGTTGAGAGTGACTTGCGTTGGGGTGCAGCCAACCGTTGCGCTCGGCGCGCACGCTGAACCACTGGTTTTTCCAGCGAAATCGGTGATGACGCCATTGGACGCGATGCGGCGCACAACGCTCGCCACCCCATCCGTCAGGTACACGTTACCGAACGGATCGGCGACAACGCTGCGCAGGTCGACGGAGCCGCCAAAGAGGATGGAGGTGGCCGGGCAACCGTCACCGAAGCTATCTGTTTCACTCGAGCAGTTAGCCACTGCGCCGCCAGCGATGGTGGTCATGGTGTACGGCAATGGAATTGGATTGGCAGGCAGCGCAAGAATGTTCCCATTCGTGACGGTGAAGGCCATCGGTGCGGAAGCCGACCCCGCAAAACTGCCGCTGGAGCCGTACGTCCCCGTGACAGTATCGGTGCCAACCGGCAGAACGATTCCCGCGGTGGCCACTGAGGTATTCGGCGTCGATGATGCAATGAGCGTGGCCGTGATGGCCTGCGGCGTGCCGTTGCCGGTTGTCGTGTAGGTGAAGCTAACAGTCCCCGTTGGTGCGCCAACCGAAGACGTGACGGTCGCTGTGAGCACGACTGGATGACCGAGTGTGGTCGTCGTTGTATTAGCCGAGAGCGCGGTGCTGGTGAACGCAGGAGTGACCATCACCGATTGCGTTGCGGAAACGGAGCCGTCATTGGCGGCGTCTCCGCCATAAACCGCGTAGATGCTGTAGACACTCGAACTGTAGGGCAGGCTGATGGTGGCCGTGGCCATTCCTGAACTGACCGGAGCACTCTGATAGGCCGTGCCGTTCACGATGAACTCGACGGTGCCCGTTGGATTGCTCCCGCTGATAGTTGCCATGGCTGTGAACGAAGAGCCGAACGCGACGGAAGCAGGCACGCCGGACAAACCGGTGGTGGTGGCGCCAAGGCTGCCTGCATTGACGGTAATGACGTAAGGTCCGAAGGTTGAGTATGCAGTTTGGCCTGCACTGGGCACGTAGTTGGAATCGCCGGAATAAGTGGCCGTGAAGCTATGCACTCCGGGAGCCAGGCCGGTGAGCGGAATGAAGAAGGTGTCGGTGGTTCCGGGAAGAGTGATAGTCGTGGCGTCGTTCGTAAGAGAGTCAGTGAGCGTCACGGTGCCGGTCGGATAAGCAGCTCCTCCGACAGCCGGCGTGAGAATTACGGCAGCCGTTGCGTTCTCACCTTCTGTGATAGTTTGTGGCACGCCATTGGGACCAGTCAGTTCCGGTGCAATGTAGGTGAAACTGCATACAGGCGGATTGAGGTTGGTTGCGGTGATGTTGTTCGTGACAGTGTTGCCGCCCCCATTTACGAAACTCGCGTAGTCGGAGACAAAATCACTCGAAACCTGGCCGGGGCCATAGGTCATCGCGGTTTCAGTGGGCGCGGGGCTGAATTCCGAAGCTGCGAACGTGCTTGGAAAGCTCACGTTGTCAAGCGTTAGTTGGAGTGGATATACCATGCCTCCGTCGCTTGTGCCGGTCAACTGCACCGTTCCCGCAGTAAGCACGGCGATGTTCTGCATCAGGATATTCTTGAAATTGGGGGCCACGCTTCCAGTAGTGGCTTCGTAGTTTGGACTAAAGACAATTTCGGCCTTGTGGTCCTGGAAGCAGGAGTTCGAATACTGGATGTTGGTGACCAGGCCGCCGCGATCGAAGCCGGACTTGATGCGCAGCCCTGTGGAGTTGCTGTCGGCAGTGTTGCCGACTGAGCTGCCCGCTCCAGCGATGCCGTTGCCGGAGAGCATATTGCCATCGAAGAGCACGTTGCTTATACCAGCCTGCGTGTAGCTGCCGATCGACTCCCCATGGCCGGCGAAGAAACGGTTGTTCGTAACCGAAATGTTTGCAGCGGGCGCGGAACCTGCCGCCCCTACAGCAATGTTGTCGTCGCCGTCCGAGATCCAGGATCGAGTGATGGTAAAGTTCTGCGCGTTGCCGGGATCAATGCCATCCGTATTGCGAGAGCTTGTGGGTGTAACAATTTTGATGTCCCACGCTGTGAAGTTGGAAACAGCTCCCGTAGTAGAAATATGGAACAGTGGCGAATTGCGCAGGGTGATCTTGTAGAGCGTGATGTTGCTCGAGCCAGAATCCATCTGGATGAACCGCGGGTTCTGCTGATTGCCACCATTGTTGGCGATGGACGACAGGCCCCACCAGCTCTGCCCCGCGAAGCTTGACGGGAAGGTGTTGAGCAGGGGATCTCCGCCGCGGCCATCGAGCTTGCCGAAGCCCATAATACCCACATTGGTCGCGCCCCTCGGAATATCGACGAGCGGCAAACAACTTGAGGTTGCGCTGTTGCTATTGACCGTGCCGCACGTGTGGGTTCCAGGTATGGTGTCGTAGTCCTGCACGTTGCGCGAGAAAAATAGCACCACGCCTGGGTCCACCAGCAGCGTCACATTTGACGGCATGGAAAGCGGGCCACTGAGAAATGCGTTGCTGCCCCCGCTACCCAGCGAAAGCTCGACGGCGTTGCCTGTCCCCGCGCAGCTATTCAGGGCAGCCTGGATACGCGCGCCATCGGGATTGCTCACCGACGAATCCACCGACGCGGGCACATCGTTATTCACCATCGCGATATTAGCCGAAAGCGCCGTGCAGACCGCCGGGATCGATGGCTCGTTGACGCTGCGGCTGTCGCCAGTAGCAACGTACTGCTCGACGGTGAATGCGGCCGACCCGCTGGAGGGCGAGTAAGTGTTGGTTACTCCCGCGTAGCTGACCGCGATAGTGTAATTGCCGGGCGCCAGGCCGGAGAGCGCAATCATCGCCTGGCCAGTTGCGTTCAGTGTTGGCGCACTCGAATAGACGACCGTGCTTCCCGATTGCGTCACCGAATTGACCGTGACCGAGAGTGGGCTGCCGCTCGGCGACGTGATGCCAACGACAGTTACAGTAAACGTGGCTTCGGTGCCGCTCGATGCGAACAGTGGATTCGCGGGTCCGACAAGGGTCATGGAAGTCGGGCCTGCGGGCACGACGTCACTAAAGCTGATCGATCCGATCGAGGGCGCGGCCAGGAACGAGAGCTCATCGGTATAAGCTGTGCCCGGATTCTGAGACACCGAAGAAGCCAGCGAAGCAGAAACTTGGCAGGCAAGGCCGGATGCGAAGGGGCTGTTCGACCCGAAGCTGCAGTTGCTGCTTGAAAGAGTGAATACGCTGGGCTGCGTTTGCGCCGTGCCCGCCGCGGCCTGGTTGCCTGCGTTCGTAATCGTCGCTGCAATGCTCGTGAGAGAGCTTGTAGTGGAACCGATGGATCCGGCATTGCGCACTACGCGCGAAACATTCATTTTCGAGGCGTCAGCACTATATAGACTCCCCATTCCATCGACCGCAATACCTGTGGGAGACTGCAATCCCGCGAGCACCGGCATCGCTGAACCGCTCAGCGGAACCTCGATCACAGTCCCGCTGCTCTGATCCTGCACGTAAACATCGCCGGCCGGATCCGTTGCGACAGCAACCGGAACTACGCCGGAGAGGATCGTAGTCTGGGCGTAAGTTCCGTTCGCGCCGAGTACGAGTTTGTACACTGCGCCCGCACCTTTGTCGGCCACAATCACGTTCCCCGAACCATCGACCGCCAACGACACGGGATTGGCGAAGCCCGTGGCCACCGTAACTTGCGTCAGCGCCGAATTGGGTTCAAGCGTAAGCCGATAGATCGCGTTCTCCCCTGGCGACCCCTGGTTGTCGGCAACATAAAGACTGCCGGCACGATCGATCGCGATTCCCTGCGGAGCAGGTGTGCCGCTGTTCACCGGTGTGTAGGAGATTGTGCTGGGCGTGAAGGTTGCAGCAGCGCCCGCGGACACCGGCGCCCCCGTCACCTTCAACTCTTCGATCGAAGGCGTGGCCCCGCCGACGGCAAACACATCACCGAGTTGGTCGACGGCCATCTGCCCTGGGTTCGACGGAAGTTGCGAAGAGATCGCCACTCCAGCACCGCCCTGCACCGATTCCATGATTGAGCCGCTGCTTGCATCCATCACGTAGACGTTGCCCGCTCCATCCAGCGCTACGCCTTTGGGCACAATCCCGCTCAAAACTACATTCGCAGAAAGAACAACCGGCGTTGTTACTCCATTCGCTGTCGTCGACGTATCGTCGGCAACCAACACCGATCCAGAAATGTTCCCGCCCAGCGCAATGCTACCGGCCCCATTCTGCCAACTCGCCGTCGGCAAAGTTACCGTGAGTGTCGCCGAACGCAGACCCACTGCCGACGGCGTCGCGTTGACAGATACCACGCAGTCGACGGAGTTATCGCCGTTCTGCGCGCATGCAGGCGAGCCCGCAGTCATATCAGGAGTCGAGGTCAGCGTGGCTGCCGCCCCACTCACGCTGCCGGCCGCGCTCTCCGGCAGATGCACTTCAAAGCTTTGAATCAGCGGAACACCGAGCGACTGTTCGGCCAGGCCCTGCGCGAGAACCTTGCGAACAAGTTGCCCCGTCGTGCTGCTGGTGCCGTCATATAAATACAGATTGCCTGCACCGTCGGCGCCGACACTCAGTCCGTTGCTATTGCCGAACTCAGCGTTCGCCGCCGGACATGCATCGCTGTATGCGCTAAGCGATTCCTGCCCCGAGCTACCGCTGCAAAAGCTACCGGCCGCAACATTGGACAATGCTTGCGAAACCAGCGTGCGTATAAAGCCGGAGTTTATGTCGAAGAACAGAACGCGCGTCTTGTCGCCGATAAAGATGTTGCCCTGCGGGCTCACCGCCACCTTGGTGGTTGAGGAGTCGAGCGCAGTCCGGCTGTTGCCGAGCGCGGGTGCCGCGGAGACACCACCTATCGTTCCACCACCGGCCAACGAGTATACAAAGCCCGGTTGCGGGCTGGAAGGACTCATGCCCTCGTTGTTTACTTCGATGGCATTCATCATTGCCGCACCGGCCGCACCCGATCCGTTCACAAAGAGGACGCGCAACAGCCCATGCCCCGCGTCGCTAAAGATCATGTTGCCGGCCGCGTCCGCTCCCACGCCCTGCGCATCGCTGCTGCTGGCAAACACCGTTGCCGCGGTAAACAGGCAGCCGTCACCATCGCTGTCCGAAGCGATTCCGCCGCCGGCGCAGGACGCACCTTTGATTGTTGCAGCCGTGCTGCCGCCTGCAACCGTGTACACATAGCCCGCGGTAAGAAATTTGATAGTGCCGTTGTACCAGGATGAATTCTGTTCGAGCACGGCCCACAATGGATTGGTGACGCCGTTGTAGGTTTGTGGACCCAGCACTACGCGCCATCGCTCGCTGGCGGTGTCGGCGTAGTAGACATTCCCGTACGAATCTGCCGAAACACCCCGGGGCTGATCCACCTCACCGAGTGAAGTGTTGCAGGCCGAGGAACTGCCACCTACATTGACGAACGGCGATCCACTGAATCCTGCGGTAGGCAAGGTGAACGCAGGTGTATTGTCGACGCCCGCGCCGGTCACCCCGGTCGCTCCACCGGAGTAGGCGCAGCCGGCAACCAGGCCCAGGTTACCAACGGGAACCTGAATAGGATTCGCGGCCGACGGCGCGCCGCTTCCGCACAACGGCGACTCGTTGCGACAGATGATGTGAACGAAGTGGTCGTTATATCCAGCCAGAAGGACGTTGCCATAGGGATCGATGCCAACGCCGCGAGCGCCCGCGATTGGAGTGGTAGGCGTCCCAGTTGCAGCAACACAGCCGTCGCCCGAAGAGTCTTGTTTCGCGGAGCAAGCTGTACCACCACCCGCCACAACGGTCATGATTCCCGAATTCGGGTTGATGAGATGCAGTACCCCCTTGATGTCGTCATTCACCAGCACATTGCCAAAGGGATCTACAACCAGCCCGCTGAAAGCGCCCACGCCAAAGATGCCATTCACCGCGAGGCAGCCGTCGCCGAACGCGTCGGTAGACACTACGCTCGCAGCGAGATTCGGACACTGTGTTCCGGCCGTAGCCGCCATCGGCGATAATCCGCCAATTGTTGTCATCGTGTAAGGGAGAGCAACTGGCGCTTGCGCCACAGCGCTCGATTCGGCCAACAGACACACTACAGCTATGAGGGCAAATGTGATGCGTTGCATCGGCGCGGCCTCCGAGGTAATCGCTCTGCGCAATTGTCGCGGTCTCGTCAGTTCCCAGGGACGGAACGAATCATGGTTGTTAAGTTGTGCCCCTTCGGCCTGGCGTTGGGATTTTCGGCGCTTGCCGGCAAGGGCGAGTTGATAGATCCGCGGACGTCCGATTGCGGCAAAACACAGAAAAACGAGGCCAATAAACACGTCGAAGTTTCGAACTGTTCCGAACATTGTGCTAATCAGGCCTTACCGATGCGGCTGTCACGACGCACCATTCATCTCACCCATTTTCAGGGACCAGCATTTCAAGTAAGTTGGCAACGTAGCCAAATAATGAGCGGAATACTAGACGCCCCAATCGGCGGTCGTCAACAGCTAAATTTCAATTGGGAGAGACTATCGACGGCACCATCGAATCGATCGCACTGCCAAGAGAGCGATCAAATGCTCCGACCGGTCCATCGCTAGGCAGAGCGCGTACCCGTGCAACGCTGGTCTCCGCGACTGGACCAGGATGATTCCATCCACCTGCGAGCGCTCGAGCGATGCCAGTTGCTCCTGCTGCAGCTTCGCTCCCTCCTGGTGAGTAAGCAGCATCACCGTGAAGCCGCCGATGCGAGTTTCGGCCTGAATCGTACGAGTGTCAGTGCCGAAAGACACATTGCTGACATGCAGAAACAACACACCGAGAGTCTGAGTTCTGCCGACTCTCAGACTGCGCGCCAGAGTATTTGGCTCATATCCCAGCTGGGCAATTGCGATCTCGATCCGTTTAGCAGCCTCGGAACTAAACGACCCGCCACCTCGCACGCGCCGTGACACACTCGATGTTCCCACCTTCGCCTAGCGCACGACGTCGATATTAATAGTGAGTTTTACGTCATTTCATACCGAACGAACGGCCTCCGGCTGACCGAGTGCACCTAACGCTTGCTCACGCGTCGGTGGTCTTCTAAGGCAAGTTGTTCCCGGTAGGGCGTACCCGTTTCAGATCGCAACGTTGCCATAAATTCTTGCCGCAAGTGCCAGGCGACACAGTAACGAGCCGCAGTCATGGGGGCATCTTCACGGTCGAACGCACACGGAACACCATTGGCATCATGAGGCCTGAGGACGAGATGCCGTTGCCAGGATATTGGGGATGCGAAGGTCACGTATTGGGACCGGAAGGCGACCATACGGCCAAGTGACGAGACGCAGGTTTCCACTAAGGCTGCGCGGCGCATGGAATACGGAAGGTCCAAAGACCAAAATCCCCGCCCATTCGCGCAAAGGGCGCGCGATCAGGACGGGGTACCTGGTCTCTTGACCGTTACTTCTTGGGCCGCGACTCCGGCGGCACAAGGCCTGAGAGGCGGTAGTACACAACGAGCTGGCCGTAGTGTTCCCCGCTATGTTCGATAATGCCGTAGGCCATGTCGAGAACGCGCGATTTCTGCCCGGGGAAATAAACAAACTCCGTCGTCATGCCTTTCTCGCCTTGCGCCTGGATGGCAGCTGCGCCATCGGCGAAGGCTTTCTTGACGAACGCAACGACGTCGGCCTTCGTTTTGTATTGGTCGCGGCTCGGATCTGCCGTGGGAGTCTTCTGCCCCGTCACAGTATTCGTGAAGTAGTAGCAAGAACCTGCCGCGTGCAGCAACTGCTCGGCGAAGCTGCGCTGCGCGGGTGTCGGCTTGAAGTCATATTTGTCTTCCGGAAAATCTTCGGCCATCGCCGTCAGCTTGCGGCCAATGTCATTCCAGGAATCGAGCACGACTTTCACTTCGGGCTCGGCAGGTTTGGCAGTATCTTTCTTCATCGAGTCCTGGGCATGAGCAGCAAATGCGAATGCCATCAGGACGATAGCGAGTAACGGTAGTCTTTTCATTTCTTTCTCCAGGATTGAGTTTCGCGAATCAAACCTTCCGCTTCTTATTTCGACTGCGTCAGTCCCGCAACCACTGCAGCAACTTTATCGAGTATCTCTTTCCAGCCCTCGAATTGCCCGCTGTCCTTTGCGCTCTTCATGGGTTCATTTCCGATGAAGGTGAGTTTCGTCCTGCCGTTTCCGAGATCCTCAAAGAGGGTCACGTCGTACGCACCCTCGATGGCTTCATTCTCCATTCCTAAGTCTGCAGGATCAATCCTGTTTCCCTTCGAGTCCGAAAAATACATCAGGGAAACAATCTTCTCGTGCGGAACAATCTCGTAGTATTCAACCGCATTCCAGCCGCAGATCTGCCCATCCGGCGCCGCCATGCAGCAGAGAAGTTTTCCGCCAACGCGAAAATCCATCGTGCAAACGGGCGCGGTAAAGCCCTTCGGTCCCCACCACTGCATAATGTACTTCGGGTCTGTCCACGCCTTCCAGACCAACTCGCGTGGGGCATCGAAAACTCTCGTGACGACCATCCGCTCAACTTCGCTAACCATGTTTTCTGCCATCTCTGGCCTCCTCTTTCTTCATTTGATTGACTACTTCTTCCAGCTTGTCGAAACTCTCTTCCCAGAACCGGCGATAGCTGATCGCCCAGTCGCTGACCGTCTTAATCGCCTCTGGCCGGAGCGTGCACACACTCTCTCGTCCACGCTTCGTCTTGATTACAATCCGAGCCCGTACCAGGGTTGCGATATGTTTTGAAATCATCTGCTGCGAGAGTGCAAACGGTTCCGTCAATCCATGCACCGAGGCAGGCCCGTGGGAGAGTCGTTCGATCATTGCCCGGCGGGTTGGATCAGACAAAGCTGCGAATGTTGTGTCCAGACTATTCACAACCACATGGTAGTGGATTGTCTGTCAATGTCAACTGCTAATTTTGCGATTCTTGGTTTCTGCCCGAAGGTTTCGCCTGCAAGCGGTCCGGATGATACTCGACTTGCCAGGACCTCAGCGACGAAGGTCAAATCGCCAACGCGCTCACCGACACCGGGTTAATACCGATATGTCGGCGTGCCGGAAGGCATTCCCCAATCCTCTCCGCTGGTGACAACGGGCCGATGCACTCATTCAGGGTTCTCGGTGGTCTTGAAGATCGACGTTCCTTAAAAATTGTGTTTTCGGAAACTTCGAGAGTCCGGGGTTTCAACAGCAGCGGCTTTGCGCGGCGTCGGATGACACACTACCATCGTGCAGAGGTCATCATGTCACGTCTTCCATATCCAAAGCTGGCGCCGGGTGGTTATAGCGCGCTGCAATCGCTGGGACACTATATTTCTACTGATACAGCGCTGGAGCCGGTGCTGCTGGAGCTGGTGTATCTGCGGGCGTCGCAGCTGAATGGCTGCGGGTTCTGCATTGGGATGCATAGCGCGGAGCTGCAGAAGCACAACGAGCCGGAGAGCCGCGTGGATGCGGTGGCGGACTGGCGGGGGTCGGATGCGTTTACGCCGCGGGAGCGCGCGGCGCTGGCGTGGACGGAGGCGGTGACGGATGTGAATGCGTCGCATGTGTCTGACGAGGAGTATGCCGCGGTGAGTGAGTTCTTCGAGGAGAAGGACCTGGTGGACCTCACGTTTGCGATTGCGAACATCAACGCGTGGAACCGGTTGGGCGTGGCGTTTCGCGCGGAGTGGAACCCGAAGGTGCGGAGCAGCGCGGAGATGGCGCCGCATCCGGCGGCGGTGGCGGGGACGGCCGCCGAGTGAGCAGTTCCCCTCCTGCGATCGAGACGACGCCAGCTTTGCAGGCTGATCCCGTGCTGCGGGCTGTGGCGCTGGAGAAGACGTATGCGCCGCTGGTGGCGGGCGGGGTGGGGCTGCGGCTGTTTCAGGGCCTGTCGCTGGAGGTGGTGGCGGGCGAGATGGTGGCGGTGGTGGGGGAGAGTGGCGCGGGCAAGAGTTCCCTGCTGCATTTGCTGGCCGCTCTGGATCGGCCGACGGCAGGCGAAGTGTGGTGCGGGACGACGAATGTGACGCGACTCAATGCACGCCAGGCGGGGGAGTATCGCAATCGGGAGATTGGGTATGTGTGGCAGTTTCATTACCTGCTGCCGGAGTTTACGGCGCTGGAGAATGTGGCGATGCCGCTGCTGTCGCGGGGGGCGCGCCGGGAGGCGGCGCTCCAGGAGGCGGCGCGGTGGCTGCAGCGGGTGGGGCTGGGGGATCGCGGGGAGCACCGGTCGGGCGAGTTGTCGGGGGGCGAGCAGCAGCGGCTGTCGATTGCGCGGGCGCTGATTACCAAGCCAAAGCTGCTGCTGGCGGATGAGCCTACGGGGGATCTCGACGGAGCGACGGCGGAGCGGGTCTTTGAGCTCCTGCAGGAGCTGCATCGGGAAAACGCCCTGGCAAGCGTGCTGGTGACGCACAATTTGGAGTTTGCGGGGCGGTGCGACCGGGTGCTGCGATTAAAAGATGGCCGACTCACAGTGGCTTAGATGGGCGGCTGGCGGCTGCGTAGAAGGCGGGGCTCGTTTACCGGCTACCCTTGGAAGAGGGCGCGGGAGGCTGGTGCGTCGTTTTGGGGCAATTTGCGACCGTTTTCCCACAGAAGCGTCTAATCTTTGATTCCCGAATGTTACGGAGCGTTTTCCACGGACGCTCGGGACGGATACACTAGGGTCAACTCAGCTGGTTGTTCACAGAGCCGTAAGGCAATCAGTCCTCTCCGTCGCAATCGAACGCGACGGTGGCCACGCAATCGTCATTCGCAGACCGCGCTCCTCGTTTCAGATTTGGTTTCAAGCGCGGAGCGACGGTTCGAAGGGGGAGTATGTTCGAACGCTATACAGAAAAAGCGCGGCGCGTGATCTTTTTCGCGCGCTACGAGGCGAGCCAGTTCGGATCGCCGTACATTGAAACCGAACATCTCTTGCTGGGCCTGCTACGGGAAGACAAGGCTCTCACGAACCGCTTCCTGCGCTCGCATGCATCCGTAGAATCCATTCGCAAACAGATTGAACAACGCACAATCGTGCGCGAGAAGGTTTCGACTTCGGTTGATCTTCCGCTCTCGAACGAGTGCAAGCGCGTGCTCGCGTATGCGGCCGAAGAGGCCGAGCGGCTGAGCCACAAACACATTGGGACCGAGCACCTGCTGCTGGGACTGCTGCGCGAGGAGAAGTGTTTCGCTGCAGAGATTTTGACCGAGCGCGGGCTGCGGCTGGCGGCGATTCGCGAAGAGTTGCAGCGCACCACGCAGGAGAAGCCGGCAGCAGCGACGGGCGGCGGCAAGCAGCGCGGAGCCGCGCAACAGGAGCAATCCATGCTGGCGGAGTTCTCGCGCGACCTCACTCAGGCCGCTACTGACCAGCAGCTCGATCCGCTCGTTGGGCGCGACTTTGAAGTCGAGCGCGTGATCCAGATCCTGTGCCGGCGGACGAAGAATAATCCAGTGCTGATTGGCGAGCCGGGCGTTGGTAAGACCGCCATCGTCGAAGGCCTCGCGCAGAAGATTGCGGACGGCGAGGTGCCTAGCTTCCTCGCGGAAAAGCGCGTGCTGAGCCTCGATCTTTCACTGATCGTTGCCGGAACGAAGTATCGCGGGCAGTTTGAAGAACGGTTAAAGACGATCATGAAGGAGTTGATCGAAAACCAGAACTGCATTGTCTTTATCGATGAGCTGCACACGCTTGTCGGAGCAGGCTCTGCTGAAGGCTCGTTGGATGCCGCGAACATTCTAAAGCCGGCCCTTAGCCGCGGCGAAATTCAGTGCATTGGAGCGACCACGCCGGCGGAGTATCGGAAGTCGATTGAGAAGGACCGGTCACTCGAGCGGCGATTCCAGGCGGTGAAGGTTCCGCCACCGAACGAGGAAGATGCGATCAAGATCTTGATGGGGATTCGGGAGAAGTACGAGAAGTTCCACGCCGTCAGCTACACGGACGACGCGATTACGTTCTCGGTCTCGCACTCCAGCCGGTATATTCCGGACCGGTTCCTGCCGGACAAGGCGATCGATTTGATCGACGAGGCTGGTGCGCGCGTGAAGCTGCGCCAGACCACGCTGCCCGAAGAGCTGACCGAGGTGCAGAAGCGGATCAAGTTCATCGTGCATCGCATGGAGAACGCGATTGCGAATCACGAGTTTGAGAAAGCACGCTTTTACTCAGACGAAGAACGCAAGGAGCGGGAAAACCTGCGGGCGCTGCGCGACAAGTATCACCTGGATGAATCGAGCTCGGGCATTGTGACGCGCGAGGATATCGAGGACGTCGTGAGCCGCTGGACGGGCGTTCCGATTACGTCGATCAAGGAAGAAGAGACGCAGAAGCTGCTGCGCGTCGAGGAAGAGCTGCACAAGCGGGTGATCGCGCAGGGCAAGGCGATCTCGGCGCTGGCGCGGGCGATTCGGCGGTCTCGTGCGGGCCTCAAAAATCCCGCGCGACCGATTGGCAGCTTCCTGTTCCTTGGGCCTACCGGCGTGGGCAAGACGGAGATGGCGCGGACGCTAGCCGAATTTTTGTTCGGCAGCGAAAAGTCTCTGATCCGCTTCGACATGTCGGAGTTCATGGAAAAGCATTCGGTGAGCAAGCTGATCGGCTCGCCTCCGGGCTACGTGGGCTACGAGGAGGGCGGCCAGTTGACCGAGCGCGTGAAGCGTTCGCCGTACTCCGTCGTGCTGCTCGACGAAGTGGAGAAGGCGCATCCGGATGTGTTCAACCTGCTGCTGCAGGTGTTTGAAGACGGCCAGCTGACCGATGGTCTGGGCAACACAGTGGACTTCAAGAACACCATCATCATCATGACGTCGAACATTGGCGCGAAACACCTTATGAAGCGCGAAGGCCTGGGCTTCCAATCGAGCAAGGACGAGGTTGTGCTCGAGAAGATGCAGGAGATGGTGATGGGCGAGGTGAAGCGAACCTTCAACCCAGAGTTCCTCAACCGCCTGGACGAGGTCATCGTGTTCACGTCGCTGAGCGATGCGGACCTGATGCAGATTATGGATCTGCTGGTGCAGGGTTTGAACAAGAACCTGGTGCACAAGGCCATTACGCTGACGGTGCGCGACGATGCGCAGCGCTGGATCCTGGACAAGACGCTGGTGGACCGGAGCTACGGGGCACGGCCGTTGCGGCGCGCGCTGCAGCGGTTCATCGAAGATCCGCTGTCGGAGGCACTGATCGCCGGGCTGATCGCCGAGCGACCTGCGTTCCTGGAGGTCTACCTCGAGAACAACCAGCTGCACTATCGGCCGGTAGCGGCTGAGGGCGAAGAGAAGGCTGCCGGGCTGGCGCTGACGACGGTGTAAAAGACAGGGGATAGAATGTAGTGGATAGAATGTAGAGAAATGAAACGCCCTGGCCTTTGGCTGGGGCGTTTTGTTTTGGTGGGGGCAGACGTGCGAGCGCAAAAACGAAGGCCCGCAGCGGGTGGCTGCGGGCCCTTTTGTTCCTGTCGGCAAGATGTGTTGGTAAAAAACTAGACCAGCTTGGAGGACGCAGTGCGGGCTGCCTTGTTTGCTGACTTGACCACGTCGGTGGCCGCGTCGATGGCGTCGTCGAACTGGTCCTTGCTGGCATCGATGAGTCTCTGTGCTTCTTTGCCAAGGCGCTCGGCCTGGTCCTTGAGGTATTCGCCGGCATCTTCGAGGGTGTCGCCGAGATCTTCAAGACCGCGCTTCAACTTCTTGCGCGTGGCGGTGCCGGTCTGCGGCGCGTACAGCAGGGCGGCAATCCCTCCGATGGCTGCACCCACTCCCAGGGCAATCCAAAATTCTTTATGACGCATAATCGTCCTCCGTTCTATGTTGTCGAACTGCACGTAGTCTTCTGTTCACACCATATGATTCGCACACTGCGCCGCAGGTTGTAGTTACGGCGCACTATGCGGGATCGTCTGCGTAAAATCTATGCTTTAGACAGGTCGATGTAAAGAAATGCTTTAGGCAAGACCGCTCAACTCCAGGGCACGGAGGAAGACGCGCGCGAACATGGGCCGATTGAGACGGCCAGTATTGGTGTTGCGCAGGGAGGGGTGATAACTGCCGAGGAGGGTGATGTTGTTCGGCAGGAGGTACTCAGCGCCATGGCGGAAGGTGTAGGCGGAGCGGCGGGCTATCGCCCCCTGGCTGAGCAGGTGGGCGAGGTAGCCGTCCCAGGCGATCTTGCCCAGGCAGACGACGACGCGGACTTTGCGGAGTGCGGCGACTTCTGCGGTGAGGTGCGCCGAGCAGTTGCGGATCTCCTCAGGCGTGGGCTTGTCGCCGGGCGGGGCGCAGCGGACGACGGAACCGATCCAGATCTTGCGCAGCTTGAGGCCGTCGTCGCGGCTGGTAGCGGCCGGTTTGGTGGCCAGCCCGAGCTCGTGGAGAACCGGGTACATGAAGTCGCCGGAGCCGTCGCCGGTAAATGGCCGACCCGTCCGGTTGGCTCCGTGGGCGCCCGGAGCGAGGCCGAGGATGAGGATCCGGGCGTTGGGGTCGCCAAAGCCGGGGACGGGTTTGGCCCAGTACTCCTGGTCGCGGTAAGACTTGCGACGCGTCTCGCCGATGCCGCGAATGTAGGTGATGAGTCGAGGACAACGAGTGCAATCGGCGATGGTCTGCTGGAGTTGGGCGATGTGCTGCTGACGCTGATGGAGGATGGGGAGGGGCTGTTTTGCAATAGGCCGCGGAGGGCGCACGGGTAGTCTTCCTTGGAACCGGTAATTATTTCAATCTCGTCCGTCGATGATAACGTTGGTAGTGGCTTGGCGTATAAGTGTTGAGCATCCTATTGGCGTTAGGGGACGTCTTTCCAAACTGGGACGTTACGCCCGCTGACGGCGAGAGGGCGTCTGAGTAGCCTGGCGCTCAGAAGTTTAATGCGCGACGGGCCAGGTTGTTGCCTGGGCTCCCAGCACGGGAGCACGCTTGGGCCTTGCGGTAGAGAACAGGGCCTGGAGATTGAAGGAAGATGAAGCTGGGACGACCACAGACAGGGCAACGGACATCCTCAGCGGAGGGCCGGCATTTTTCAACGCGGGGCTGGTTGACGCCGAGCCTCATCGGATTGCTTAGCGTGGCGCTGCTGGTGGCGGCCTACGAGCGTGGACACGGAAATCTGCAGAAGCTGAAGACGAGGGTGGATCCACAACCGGTGCCGGAGGTGTTGCCGACGGGCCCGGGCGGGCAGGATCCCATTCGCCTGAGCCGCAGTGCGACATCGATCGGCAAGGGCATCGAGCTCATCTCCGCGACGTTTCTGCCGGGCCGCGGCATGAATGTCTTCCAGGTGACGGCGCTGATTCCCGGGCATGGAGAGGTGCCTCTCCTGGTCTCACCGTCGCTGGCCAGCGCTTCTGCAATTCTGAACGGTCAGGATGATGATGCCAATGGTTCGGGGAGCACGACGCTGGGCGGAGCGGTGCTTCTGCCCTGGGCGCAAAGACTTTCGGGAACCTCGGCGAGCACGCAGGGGATGCTCTCGACCAACTGGAATGGGAAGCGGCTGAGCTTTCCGGCGGAAAACCAGGGCAGCAATATGTCGGTGGAGGGGCTGTTGCTGGCACGTGCAGCCGACTCGGTGAAGAGCGATGTTCTTCCGGATGGCCAGTCAGTGGTCGCCGTCTTCCATGCGGGTGATTTTTCAGGCAATTGGCTATCTACTATTGATGTAACGGTTGAGGCCCAGCTGACTGCGCACGATCTCGATTTGACGGTCACTGCGCAAAATACCGGGCAGCAGCCTGCCCCCTTCGGCGTAGGTTGGCATCCCTTCCTGGCGATTCCCAGCGGCGACCGGGTCAATGCCCTGCTCAGTGTGCCTTCGCAGACGATCATGGAAGTGAACAAGCAGTCAGGTAAGCCGACGGGACGCATGGTGAGCGTGGCCGGCAAGGACAACGATCTCTCCAAATCGGGGGGGACGAAGCTGGGACTGAACGCCATCGGCGCGACCTATACCAGCCTTCTGTCCGGTGTGGCGAGCGGATCGGTAGCTGAGCTGAGTGATCCTTCGTACAACTACCGGCTGAGCGTGATTCCGCTGACCCCTGACATTACGAGCATGCGGGTGATCGCGCCGGCGGATAAGGCATGGGTGTCGATTGGTCCGAATACCAACTTGGACGACCCCTTTGGTCCGGAGTGGGACAGCCCGGAGAATGCGGGCATGATCACGTTGGCGCCGGGAGCCACGCTGCGGTGGAAGGTGCGGCTGGAGATCTCGCAGATCGGCGCGTCGGCGATCACGCCGTAGTCGATCTCTTTGCGAAGAGCGCTCGGTTGGGCTTGCAATCCGCGGGTGGGACTGGGAATCCCTGCGGGACTGTGACCGCGCCGTTTGACCCTCGCGCTGCACACTCGTATTCTTAGGATTGGCAAACCGTGTGGCCGGTTCGCGGAGCGCTAGCTACGTTCCCGGCTTCAGATTCAGAATCAGACACCCCCGCCAAAACCTTCGGAAGGCAATCCTTTGACCCCCATAGAGACACCCACAGGCAGTTCCCTTGATATTCACGACGACAACCTCGCTCCGAGCGCAACCGCAAGCTCGCTGGAAGACCACGACGTTGAAGTCCATGACCTGGACCACGACCACGCAAGTCACGATCATGCAGGTCATGAGCATACCCACGCTCCCGCTCCCACGCTAAACCCTGAACTGACGCGCTCGATCGAGGTCGAGGCATCGGCCGAGGACGTGAGCAAGGCGTTCCAGCAGATCACCAAGCGCTATACGAAGCTGGCGCGGATTCCGGGATTTCGCGCGGGCAAGGTCCCGCCGTCACTGATCAAGTCGCGGTTCGCGAAGGAAGTGCGCCAGGAGGTGCTGGAGTCGCTGGTGAGCGACCGGTTCCGTAAGGCGCTGGAGGAGCAGAAGATTCAGCCGGTGTCGCAGCCGCAGATCAGCGAGCTGCTGCTGGCCGAGGGCGCGCCGCTGAAGTTCAAGGCGACCTTCGAGGTTCTGCCGGAGATCAACATCGATGGCTATGACGCGACCAAGGTCGAGCGTCCGAACACGGCGCTGGAGGACGGCGAGTTTGAGGCTGAGCTGGCCAACGTACTCGACCACCATGCCACGGTTGAGCCGGTAGACGAAGACCGCCCCCTCGCAGACGGCGACTGGGCCGAGATTGAGTTCAAGGGCAAGATTCAGGATCTAGCGCAAGTGGTTGGCCAGGAAGGCCTTGAGGATAAAGACCCGAGCCAGCAGATCAGCGGCGAGGACGTCCTGATCGAGATTGGCGGCAAGAATACGCTGCAGGCGTTCAATGAGGCGTTGCGCGGCGCCAAGGTTGGGCAGGAGCTCTCGTTTGAGGCGACCTACCCGGCGGAGTTTGGCGATGCGCGGCTGGCGGGCAAGACGGTCAGCTACGACGTTACGGTGAAGGCGATCAAGAAGAAGACCTTCCCGGAGCGCGATGAAGAATTTGCGAAACAGTTGGGTCCGTATGCCGACTGGAACGACTTCGAGACCAAGCTGCGTGAGCGCCTGGCGAACCGCAAGAAGGAAGCGCTGGAGTCGCGGGCTCGCGACATCCTGCTGGAGCAGCTGGTGGCGAGGTACCAGTTCCCTGTTCCAGAGACGTTTGTGCAGGCGCAGATTGATGCACGCCTGGAGCGCGGCCTGCGGGCGCTGGCGCAGCAGGGCATGAGCTCAGAGCAGATGCGCGGGCTGGACTTTGAGCGGCTGCGTGCGGCGCAGCGCGACCAGGCAGTCAACGAGGTGAAGGTCTCGCTGATCCTGGACCAGGTGGCCGAGCGGGAGCACATTACCGTGACCGACGAAGACATGGAGCGCGAGCTGCTCATGCTCTCCCTGCAGTCACGCGAGCCGGTCGAGGCGCTGCGTAAGCGGCTGAGCGAGGATGGGTCGCTGGACCGGATTCGGGAACAGATGCGCCGCGAAAAGACGGGCACGGAGCTTTTCGAGAGGCTGGCAAGCTAAGATAGCGGAAACGCAGCATCGTGCACGTTTCACTCACGCAGGTCTAGAAGCAAAGGAAAGAGAGCTATGGGACTTATACCGATGGTGCTCGAGCAGACGAGCCGGGGCGAACGCTCGTACGACATTTACAGCCGTCTGCTGCGCGACAACATCATCTTTCTCGGTACGCCGATTGACGACAACGTCGCCAATCTGATCATCGCGCAGATGCTTTTTCTCTCGGGCGAGGACCCGGAAAAGGACATCCAGCTGTACATCAACTCACCAGGCGGATCGATCTCGGCCGGCCTGGCGATCTACGACACCATGCAGTACATCAAGAACGACGTGGTGACGTTTTGCATCGGGCAGGCGGCGTCGATGGGCGCGTTTCTGTTGATGGCGGGCAAGAAGGGCAAGCGGTTCACGTTGCCCAACTCTCGGATCCTGATTCACCAGCCGTCCATGGGCGGACTGGGCGGACAGGCCACCGACATCGACATTCATGCGCGCGAGATTCTTCGCATTCGCGAGCTGACCAACAAGCTGATGAGCGCGAGTACCGGTCAACCGCTGGATCGGATTGAGCGGGATGTGGAGCGCGACTTCATCATGACCGCACCGCAGGCCAAGGAGTACGGGATCATCGATGACATCATTGACCGTCCCCGCACGACATAAGAAGTTAGAAACTTATAGTTAAACAGCAACATCCAATAAGCAGCGGAGCAGCCTCATTTCGTGCAGAGTTTTGCAGGGGATGAGGCAGTTTTGTTCCTGTGGACCAGCGAAGATGGCGAGCGGTGATCCAAATTGGTACAGGGAATCGAGTTGCACATCCTGTGGTGCTGCAATAGTCGCTGAGGCTGTGTTCTCAGGTGTAAACTAAATTTCGTTGGTGACGCCTGCCGGGTTTTGCAGGCGCGAAGGAGTGCACCCTGTCTATGAAGACCTCACGTGGCGCGGAAGAGTCCCTGCGCTGTTCGTTTTGCCATAAATCACAGGACGCCGTCGCCAAGCTGATCTCTTCCCCGTCGGACTATCCTCGCGCCTACATCTGCGATGAATGCGTGGCGGTGTGCAACTCCATTCTGGAAGACGACAAGGGTGAGGCGCAGGCCGGGGCGGCTCCTGCGCACCTGCCGAAGCCAGCCGAGGTGAAGGCGTTTCTGGACGAGTATGTGATCGGCCAGGACCAGACCAAGAAGAAGCTGGCGGTTGCAGTCTACAACCACTACAAGCGCATTCAGATGAACAAGACGCGCGGTAATGATGTGGAGATGCAGAAGTCGAATATCCTGCTTGTCGGCCCGACGGGATCGGGCAAGACGCTGCTGGCCCAGACACTGGCGAAGATGCTCGATGTGCCCTTTGCGATTGTCGACGCGACGACGCTAACCGAGGCCGGATACGTGGGCGAAGACGTCGAGAACATTATTCTAAAGCTGCTGCAGGCTGCCGATGGGGATGTGGCGCGCGCACAGCAAGGCATCATTTATATCGACGAGATCGACAAGATTGGGCGCAAGGATGAGAATCCTTCGATCACCCGCGACGTGTCGGGCGAGGGCGTGCAGCAGGCGCTGCTGAAACTGCTCGAAGGCACGATTGCGAACGTTCCACCGCAGGGTGGACGCAAGCATCCGCACCAGGAGTTCACCATCGTCGATACGACGAACATCCTGTTTATCTGCGGTGGCGCGTTTGTAGGATTGGAAAAAGTGATTGGTCGGCGCGTCGGCAAGAAGGCGCTTGGTTTCAAAGCGATCGGCGAAGTGGCGGCGAAGGACGATGACGTCGTGACGCCGATCCGTGCGCAGCGTGATTCCGAGTTGTTGCGCCAGGCCGAGCCGCAGGATCTGCTGAAGTATGGCCTGATCCCGGAGTTCGTGGGACGTCTTCCGGTGTTAGGAATTCTGGACGAGTTGGACGAGGCGGCGCTGATCGACATTCTCACACGCCCGCGCAACGCGATCCTGAAGCAGTATGCGCGGCTGTTTGACTTCGAAGGCGTGAAGGTAACGTGGACCGACGAGGCCGCCAGCGAGATTGCGCGCGAAGCCTTGCATCGCAAGGTGGGTGCCCGCGGTTTGCGCATGATTCTGGAAGAGTTGATGCTCGACGTGATGTATCACATCCCAGGCAACAAGAAGGTGAAGGAACTGGTGATTACGGACGAGATGGTGCGTACGCGCGAGATCATGGTGCCTGTGGTTCTGGAGAAGGCTGGCTGAGAGAATCTGGAGAAGTCCGGGTAATTAATCCGGCTTTTACACAGACAACGGGCGGCCCAGGCTGTCCGTTGTCTGCTTAAGGGGTTCCCTGTGGTGCGGAATGGAAACTCGCTTCACTTTGGCCTCCGTCAAGCGCGTACAATTCCGTTCAAGCATGCCGCGCATCGTTCCTGCGCAAAGCACGTCTAATCAGGAGGCCTATGACAAACGACGAACGCGACATCCTGAACGGCGCCATGCGCAAGCTTCCGATGATGCCCATCCGCGAGATGGTCATCTTTCCACACATGATGACCCCTTTTGTGGTGGGGCGCGAATCGAGCGTCCGCGCACTCGAAGAGGCACTGAACGGCGACCGCCGCATCTTTCTCGCGACCCAGCACGACGCGTCAGTCGATGAGCCGACGCCGGATGATATTTACACCGTTGGGGTGATCGGCAACATCGTGCAGTCGGTGCGCATGCCCGACGGCAATATCAAGGTGCTGGTGGAAGGTGTCGAGCGCGCCCGGGCGAGCGAGATCAACGACGACGACGGGTTCTTCGTTGCGACGGTGAAGACCTCCAACGTGGAACTGCAGGCGACACCAGCGACCGAGCAACTGGTCGCGCGGGTGCACCAGTTATTCGAGCAGTATGGCAAGCTGCAGCAGTCGCTGAACCAGGAGGCGACCGCAGCGCTGCGCATGGATGAGCCGGCAAAGCTGGCCGACGTGATCGCGGCAAATCTTCCGCTGGCGATCGAAGAGAAGCAGCAGCTGCTGGAGGTATTCGATCCTGAGGTGCGGCTCTCGCGCATAGCCGATACCCTCGACATCGCGATTGAGAAGCTGAACATGGATCGCACCATTCAGTCGCGAGTGAAGCGGCAGATGGAGCGCGCGCAGAAGGAGTATTACCTCAACGAGAAGATCAAGGCCATCCAGAAGGAGCTGGGCCGCGGGGAGAAGAGCGAGTTCGACGAGCTGAAGAAGAAGATTGAAGAAGCCGGCATGACCAAAGAGGTGCAGGAAAAGGCCATGCAGGAGCTGAAGAAGCTCGAGGCGATGCCACCGATGTCAGCTGAGTCGACCGTTTCCAGAAATTATTTGGATTGGTTACTCGCAGTCCCGTGGAAGAAGCGCTCCAAAGAGATTCGCTCTATCGAGAACGCCGAGCAGGTGCTGAACGAAGATCACTACGGCCTGGAGAAGATCAAGGACCGCATCCTGGAGTTCCTTGCGGTGCGCCAGCTGGTGAAGAATCCGAAGGGCTCGATCCTGTGCTTTGTCGGACCTCCGGGCGTTGGCAAGACCTCGCTGGGTATGTCGATTGCGAAGGCGACCGGACGCAAGTTTGTGCGCATGAGCCTGGGTGGCGTGCGGGATGAGGCGGAGATCCGCGGACATCGGCGGACGTACATTGGCGCGCTGCCGGGGCAGATCATCCAATCTATGAAGAAGGCCGGAACCAAGAACCCGGTGATCATGCTGGACGAGATCGACAAGATGGCGTCGGACTTCCGCGGCGATCCGGCGTCGGCGCTGCTGGAGGTATTGGACCCGGAACAGAATCACACCTTCCAGGACCACTATCTCGACGTGGAGTATGACCTTTCGCAGGTGTTGTTCGTGGCGACCGCGAATGTGCTGCACACTATTCCGGGCCCGCTGCAGGACCGTATGGAGATTCTGCGGTTGACCGGCTACACCGAGCTGGAGAAGCTGGAAATCGCCAAGCAGTATCTTGTGCGCAAGCAGATTGAGGCGACCGGGCTGACGGCCACCCAGATCAGCTTCAGTGACGATGCGCTGCGCGAGATCATTCGTTCGTACACGCGCGAAGCGGGCGTGCGTAACCTGGAGCGCGAGATTGGCAACATCTGCCGCAAGGTGGCGCGCAAGGTTGTGGGCGACGACAAGCATGTAGAAACGGTGACATCGGAGTCGCTGAGCACCCTGCTGGGTGTGGCGAAGTATCGCGATTCGTTGGTGCAGGAGAAGTCCGAGATTGGCCTGGTCACTGGCCTCGCGTGGACCGAGATGGGCGGTAGCATTCTGCAGACCGAGGTGCAGGTGTTGGACGGCAAGGGCAAGATGACGGCGACCGGGCAGCTCGGCGACGTGATGCAGGAGTCCGCGCAGGCCGCATTGACGTACATCCGCTCGCGCTCGCATCATCTTGGGCTCCCGCGGGACTTCTATCGCAACGTCGACATCCACGTGCATGTTCCAGAGGGCGCAATTCCCAAGGACGGCCCGTCTGCGGGCATCACGCTGGCTACCGCACTGGCGAGCGCGCTGACCAAAATCGAGGTGCGTCGCGACATTGCGATGACCGGCGAGATCACGCTGCGCGGCAAGATTCTGCCCATCGGCGGACTCAAGGAAAAGCTGCTCGCAGCGCATCGCGCAGGAATTCGCGAGGCCATTCTTCCCGCTGAGAATAAGCGAGACCTTGCGGATCTTCCCGAACTCATCAAGAAAGAGATGAAGCTCAACTGGGTGGAGCAGATGGATGAGGTGCTGGAGATTGCGCTGGTCAGCAGGCCGCTGAAGCTGGCGGAAGAGACGCCTGCCGCGCTGGCTCAGACGGCAGCACTGCCGATTCCACCACCCAAGCCAGCAGAGAATATCGCGCACCAGTAACGCACAACACAGCTAGAACAGAGAGCCGAACCTACCCAGGTTCGGCTCTCTTCATCGGTGGGTATACGGGCCCATGCTTGCGCTAGACCGTGCGCCGTCCGCCTGAGATGAAGTGCATGACCAGCGAGATCACCGCAAAGATCAGGAGGATGTGAATGAGGAGGCTGCTGACGTGAAACATGAAGAACCCGCCAAGCCAAAGGAGAATGAGGACAACCGCCAGGATTAAGAACATGAGAGGCCACCTTACTGGGATGAATTGAAAATATTTCCAACCACAACTGACGGTAAGAGACATTTGCCCGTTTGCGCGTTGCTTGGTTGGCTAAATTCTTTCCTGTGTTGGGTCTGGATAACACAAACAAGCGAACGAGCATCTACCTACAAGTTACAAGTCACCCTTCTGGAGGCACGTCGTGCTCATCGTCATCATCATTCTGCTGCTGCTTATGTTTGGCACCTTCCCGACTTATCCGTACTCGCGCAACTGGGGTTACTATCCGGCTGGCGGCCTGGGCACGATCCTTTTGATCATTGTGATTCTCTGGTTGCTGCACATCGTTTAGCCGCAACTGTTCGGGCGCTTCACGAGCGCCGATAAGTTCGTTAGGATAGGAGGCGCACGCGCGAGGTGCGCCTCTCCTATGCCCACTCCCACGATCGCTCCCGTCAGCAACCTTCGTCTCAGCGAACTGGCGCCGCATTTTGTCCAGTCAGAGATTCGCGCCATGACCGTCGCCTGTGCGGAGATGGATGGCATCAACCTGGCGCAGGGTGTGTGCGATACCGACCCGCCGCACCCGGTGGTCGAAGCCGCGATCGCGGCGATCCGTTCCGGTCACAACATCTACACACGGATGGACGGCATCGCTCCGTTGCGCGAGGCGATTGCGCAGAAGTTCGAGAGCTTCAATCGACTGGCGGTGGATCCGAATTCGCAGGTGCTGGTGACCAGCGGCGCAACCGGCGCGATGCATGCTTCCCTTCTCGCACTGCTGAATGCTGGCGATGAGTGCGTGGTGCTGGAGCCGTTCTATGGCTACCACGTGAGCACGCTGAGGATGATGCGCGTTGTGCCAGTAGTGGTGCCGTTGGCTGGGCCGGGGTTCGGGTTGGATGTCGAACGGCTGCGCGCGGCCATCACGCCGCGGACACGGGCGATCATCATTAATAGCCCATCGAATCCGTCGGGGAAAGTTTTTTCGCGGAGTGAGTTGGAGGCGCTGGCGGAGGTGGCCATCGAGTTCGACTTGTTCGTCTTTACCGATGAGATGTACGAGTACTTTATCTACGACGGCGCGCAGCATATCAGCATCGCCACGCTCCCTGGAATGCCTGAGCGCACGATTACGATCTCGGGGTTCTCGAAAACGTTCTCGGTGACGGGATGGCGGCTGGGGTATCTTGCGGCCAGCGACCGCTGGCTGCCGGCCATCGCGTACTTCCACGACCTGCTCTATGTGTGCGCGCCTTCCCCGCTGCAGCACGGCGCTGCGGCTGGGCTGTTGCAACTACCGCAGAGCTTTTATGACGCGCTGACGGAAGAGTACCAGGCCAAGCGCAACTCGATCTGCGCTGCGCTGACCCGGGCGGGGCTCACGCCGTCGATCCCGACGGGGGCGTACTACGTGCTGGCGGACTCAACTCGGATTCCCGGCGGAGACGCGAAGCAGAAGGCGCGGCGGTTGCTGTCGGATGCCGGGATTGCGGCGGTGGCGGGGTCGGCGTTTTTCGCGAACGATGCGGACGGGGTGAATCCGGGGGAGAACCTGCTGCGGTTCTGCTTTGCGAAGAAGGATGATGAGTTGGCGGAGGCTTGTAAGCGGATCGAGGCGTATCGGGAAAAGTAGTGAGTAGTGAGTAAAGCCGCGGTGGCAACGGCCACCGCGGCTTTGTGTTTTTGCGCGAAGCGCTACTCGCCGTCCGCGCAGGACGACCCGCCGGCTATCGACGGGATGAGCATGATCTCGTCGCCGTCTTCGAAGGGGTGGGCGTCGCCGCCCAGGAAGCGGATGTCTTCGTCGTTGACGTAGACGTTGATGAAGCGGCGCAGTTTGCCGTGCTCATCTTTCACGTTCTGGGCGAGCGCGGGAAATTTGGCGTCGAACTCTGCGAGTAGGCCGGGGAGATTCTGGGCCTCGGACTCAAAGGACTTCTGGCCGTCT
>DATHQT010000012.1:0-52964 GCA_035482415.1 Acidobacteriaceae bacterium
GCCGAAAAGGCATCGGAGATGCAGAACAACTCTGCCGCCGTGCCGCGCCTCAACATTCCGGCCTACCAGTGGTGGAGCGAGGCTCTCCACGGCGTGATCAACGAAGGCGTAACCGAGTACCCGGAGCCGGTCGGCCTGGCCGCGACCTTTGACCCCGCAGGAATCCACACCATGGCCACGCAGATTGGCGTGGAAGGCCGCATTAAGCATGTGCAGAACCTTCGTGAGGGCCACACTGGCATCATGGGCGGGCTCGACTTCTGGTCGCCCAACCTGAACATCTTTCGCGATCCACGCTGGGGCCGTGGGCAGGAGACCTACGGCGAGGATCCCTTCCTGACCGGTCGCATGGGCGTGGCCTATGTAACCGGCCTGCAGGGCGACAACCCCAGGTACTACCTGGGCATCGCCACACCCAAGCACTTTGCCGTGCACAGCGGCCCTGAGCCGACCCGCCACTTTGCCGATGTGGATGTCAGCAAGCACGACGAGGTGGACACCTACCAGCCTGCCTTCCGCGCGGCTGTTGTCGAGGGCAAGGCCGCGTCGGTGATGTGTGCCTATAACGCCATAAACGGCGAGCCGGCCTGCGCCAACCAGTACCTGCTGCAGGACCAGCTGCGGGGCAAGTGGGGCTTCCAGGGCTATGTCGTGTCTGACTGCGACGCCGTGCGCGATGTAGCAGCGAATCATCGCTATCGGCCCACGCAAGCACAGGGCGCGGCGATCTCGGTGATCCGAGGCATGGACAACGAGTGCGTGACCTTCACCACACGCTTTGGCGAGCCTGTTGAGAAGGCCTACATCGATGCCGTGCAGCAGGGCTACCTCCCCGAGAGCACGCTCGATACCGCGCTGATTCGCCTGTTCACCGCACGTATCAAGCTCGGCATGTTTGATCCGCCCGCGATGGTGCCGTACACGAGCATTGACGAAAAGGAGTTGGACAGCGCTGCACATCGCGCCCACGCGCGCAAGCTGGCTGAGGAGTCGATGGTGCTGCTCAAGAATGATGGCCTGTTGCCCCTCAAACCGGAGATCCGCAAGATTGCCGTGGTGGGTCCTCTCGCGGAGCAGACCCGGCCACTCATCGGCAACTACGCGGGCCACCCTACGCACATCGTCTCCATCCTTGACGGGCTGCACGCGCAATTTCCCGGTGCCACCATCACCTACGTGCCGGGTACACAGTTTCTGCACCCCGACGGAACCCCCGTGCCCAACGACCTGCTGACCACTCCGGACGGCAAGCCCGGGCTGCATACCGAATACAACGAAGGCCGCCGCGGTTTTGATGATGTGCCGAAGAAGCTCGTGGAGCGCACCGAGCCCAACATCAACCTGTCCAAGGCGACCCTGCCCAGGGAGGTTGCGGACCGCAAGCGCTTCGGCGTGAAGTGGACGGGCTTTCTCACGCCTTCGGAGACGGGCGAGTACCTGCTCGGCGTGCGCAGCAGGGGCTTTGCTCGCGTGAGCGTCGACGGCAAGCAGGTGGCTTCGGCCGGCGGTGGTGGTCACGACCTCGAGCCTGCCATGGGCCGTGTGAAGCTTGAGAAAGGCCGCAAGGTCGCACTCGAAATCTCCGCCGGCACGCAGGATGGCAACGCGCATGCCGAGCTCATCTGGAGCAAGTACGATCCTACTGTCGCGCCCGAAGCCGTTGCCGCCGCGCGCGACGCCGACGCGATCATTGCCGCGGTTGGAATCACCAGCCAGCTCGAAGGCGAAGAGATGCCCGTGAGCGAACCGGGCTTCCTCGGCGGCGACCGCACCAGCATTGACCTGCCGCAGCCAGAAGAAGACCTGGTGGAAGCGGTGGCAGCGACAGGCAAGCCCCTTGCCGTGGTGCTGATCAACGGTAGCGCGCTCGCCGTGAACTGGATCAACGACCACGCGAACGCGGTGCTGGAGGCCTGGTACCCCGGTGAAGAAGGCGGCGCGGCTGTGGCGGAAACGTTGAACGGCAAGAACAACCCCGCGGGTCGACTGCCGGTCACCTTCTACAAAGGCGTGGAAGGCCTGCCGAACTTTGAAGATTACGCGATGGCGAACCGGACGTATCGCTACTACACCGGCAAGCCGCTCTATCCCTTCGGCTACGGTCTTAGCTACACGACGTTCAGCTATAGCAACCTGCTGCTTTCCTCCCCAACCGTTGTCGCCGGGCAGTCCGTAGAGGCCGACGTCCTCGTGACCAATTCAGGCAAGCTGGCGGGCGACGAGGTTGTTCAGCTTTACCTCAAATTCCCTGACGTTAACGGAGCGCCGAAGGTGGCTCTTCGCAGCTTCGAGCGCATCCACCTCGACCCGGGTGCAAGCCAGAAAGTTCATTTCCATCTCAACCCGCGTGACTTAGGTATGGTCACCGAGCTTGGCTCGCCCATCATCGCCGAAGGTGACTACACCCTTAGCGTGGGCGGCAGGCAACCGGGAGCTGAAAACCCGGGGGTAAGCGGCAAGTTTCACGTGACCGGCAATTACACGCTGACTGAGTAGTTCAACCACTGTTGTTCGGAAATGACTTCATCAAGCATGAAGGTCGGTATACGAATCCGAATCCTGATTGCCCGAGTTACCGTAGTCCCATGGCAGAAGTCTAGGTCCCTGAAAGTCGCATTTTGACCAAGTTCGCCTCTGTCCCTCCGGCCGAATGAACTTGGTGGAACCAGACTCCCCGTCCAGGGCTCAATGAGTGCTTTGGACCGTTATCGCGAAGCGAGATTCAACCGCATCCAGCAAAGGCCGGATGAAGTGCTTTGACCTTGCGAATACGAGCCTCATAGAATTCGCAGTTGCGGCAATTATTTCCTCCCGTAGGATGGCAGGCGCGGGCGGGCGGAGGGAACGCAAATTTTATGGTTGTGAGACGGGCGAGCGAATGTTGTAACGATTTGCGGATGGTGCGACGTTTCGCCCGGAAAATCCTGAGGCTCGGGCTGGGCACTTTGCTGCTGACCCTCTGGATGGCCGGAGCAGCAATGGCCCAAGGCGGTCCGCTGGTGCTGCAACGCGATGGGCGTGTGATCTCGCTGGTGCCCTATGCTCCGAATATTGTGCGGGTCACGATAAGTACGGACGCGGCTGCGGCGACAAGCGGTCCGGGTTATGGGTTTATTGCCAAACCGGCCGCGGCGGGATGGACGCACGAGCTCGACTCGGAAGGCGACGTCTTCCGATCAGCCCGTATGGTGATTCGCGTCTCCCCGGAGAACCTGCCAAATGATATGCTGCCGAAACCCATGCTACTCGACGCACTGAACAGCCAGTTGCGCGATATCTACTTCGGCGGTGGAGAGGGTCATCGTCCGCTTAATGACTCGCTTCTGGTGACAACAGCCGAAGGCAAAACGCTGCTGCGTATGCGCGGCTGGACCATGGCGCCCGAACGTCCAGAAGTCGCCACGCTGGACGCGGGTACAAAGGGCGATCGTGTTGCTGCTGTATTCGATTCGCGCGCCGACGAGCACTACTACGGGTTGGGTCAGCAGCAGAAGGGCTGGATGGACCTGCGGGATCACGAGATCCGTTGCTGGCATGACTACGGCGCGATTGGCGGCGAGAACGTCTGCGTGCCGTTCATGGTATCGACTCAGGGCTACGGATTGATCTGGGACAATCCATCAAAAACGACCATTGATCTTGGCTTCAACGGGCAGAATGTGTGGTCATCCGAGGTCGGAGATCGCGTCTCGTACTTTATCATCGCTGGCAAAACCAGCGACGAGATCTACGAAGGCTATCGTCTGCTGACCGGCGTTTCGCATATGCTGCCGCGTGCGGCCTACGGCTACATCCAGAGCAAAGCGATCTATCCTACGCAACAGCAAGTCCTGGATGTGGCGAAGGAATATCGCGAGAAACAGTTGCCGCTCGATGTTGTTGTCGTGGACTTTCTCAACATGACCAAGCAGGGCGCACTGGACCTGGACCCCAAGCGCTGGCCGGACCCGGCGGGGATGAATCGTGAACTGCATGCCATGGATATCCGCACGCTCTTGAGCGTGTGGCCGCACTTTTCGCAAGGCACCCAGTTCTATGACATGCTGCTCAGTAAAGGATGGTTGGTGCACACGCCCGACGGAAAGCCAGACTCCGGAGGCTTCAAGAATGTCATTGGGCCGAACATCGACACCACAAATCCCGAGGCGGCGAAGTGGTTCTGGGAAAAGATCCGCGACCGCTATGTGAAACCGTATGGGTTTGACTACATTTGGCTGGACGAAACCGAGCCGGATGTCGACCCGGCGAAGGACGTGTTTTTCATCGGATCGGGAACGCGCTTTTACAATGCGTATCCGCTCTTTCATACAGCCTCTGTGTACGAAGGGTTTCGGCGGGATTTTGGAGACAGCCGAAGAGTGATGATTCTCGCGCGGGCAGCGTATCTAGGAGCTCAACGCAATGGCACGGTGTTCTGGTCGAGCGATATCGTTTCGAAGTGGGACATGCTGAAGCGTTCTATTCCGGCAGGGCTGAACTTTACCGCGACCGGACTACCGTACTGGGACACGGATATCGCAGGTTTTTTTTCGCCATCCCTTCCGGTGGACTACCGCGCGGAACATAAACCATTGATCGATGGATCGGATGCACGCGGCACGATCGGTCGCTATGAGGATTATCCTGAGCTGTTTGTGCGGTGGTTTGAATGGGGCTCGTTTCAGCCTGTAATGCGTGCGCATGGAGAGCGAGATCATAACGAAGTTTGGTCGTACGGCAAGCAGGCGGCGCCGATCCTCGAGAAATATCTAAAGCTGCGCTATCAGCTTCTCCCGTACACATATTCGGTTGCATATCGCAGCTACCAGACCGGGGCTCCGTATATGCGGGCCCTTTTCATGGATTTTCCCGAAGACCCCAAGGCCACGAATATCCCGGACGAGTACATGTATGGGCCAGCTTTCCTCGTTGCCCCGGTAACGGAACAGGGCGCGACGCATCGGACGGTCTATCTGCCCGCGGGATGTGACTGGTACAACTACTGGACCAATGAACGGCTACACGGCGGGCAGACGATCACGGCAGATGCCCCGATTGACACGCTCCCGCTTTTTGTGAGGGCGGGAAGTATTGTGCCCCTTGGATCGGAGATCCAGAGCGCACAACCGCCGCAGACCATTGCGTCAGTACGGGTGTATCCCGGAGCGGATGGAAAGTTCACGGTCTTTCAGGACGACGGCAACACTTACGACTACGAGAACAGCGGTGGCAAACTCACGAGTCTCACCTGGAATGATGTTGCGCATCAGCTGAAACGTGAAGGTGCGCCGGCGTGGAGCGGATCGGATCAATCAGTAGTCACGATTGTGAATAAGTAAACCACCAGGTTCGGCCTCAGCAAACATGAAAGATCTCCCACGATGAGCTCGATTTGTCGGCGAGTGATAAATCGCCACACGCGCTCATCGAGCTTCATACGAGCTCAACATTTTCAAGTTGTGCCCAAGCCGACCCGGGAGAAGCGCAGACCTCTCAGCACGAAAGTGGCGGAGTCAAAATCAGCTATGTCGCGAACAGAGGCCGTTGCCGGAACGGCTAACATACTCCTTCCCTGATCCGCGGTTAGCCAGTTGCCGAGACGCATTCCAAGGCGTTTGGCACCTTTGACGCGGCGGATTCCTGCAGCCAGGTCAGGGTTCAAAAGGCCGTTGTCGGATGCCTCGTAGGCGAGTCTACGGGCGGCGGCAAGCCGAAGGTTAATCGTAGCCGGGGCAAGGCGACGTGCCTCAAGGTCATAACGATACCTGAGCACCACGGTTCGACCAAAAGCCAGGCGCGGCTCCGAACAGTACCAAGTGATGAAATCCTCTATTGCTGCTCAATAGGTTCGCTTGGATGCAGCTGATCCGAGGCTTTGAAGAACAGATGACTTGGAATGCATGCCGGATCGCCTCACGTCACTGCTTGTCCGTCACTGAGTGCGGGCGTGATTGCTAAATGTTCTTTCGCTCCGCCGGGAGGCCACGGCCAGGGAATTGTGATGGGGTACGATACTCCGCGGGCCGACACAACGACCCCTAAGCAGACAGAGCCGTCATTGCTTCGAGGCACTGGATCGCCCGGACCTCTTAGGGATTGCGCTCTTTGGCAATCGCGGAACAGCCTGGACACCCGCCCAAAGCGTTGCGATCGTTTGCTCGGTCACGAGAGTCTGGTCAGACAATCCGGGCACAACTCCTTGGATAACAAAGAGTGTAGCGAGGCCAAAGATCGTAAACCACCAAGTATGGGCTATCACAATGTCATCCCTATTCGGCAATTCTTCATCCTTGGCAACATCGAAAAAGAGCTGCACGAAACGCGCAAACAACGGCGCGCCGAGGTCGTCGATATATTGTCCAGCGCGGACGCCGTTTCTGTTCTCAGGCCCGAACCAGACGTTGCGAAACTGCTGTGGATGGTCGATGCAAAATTGGATCAAGCCGCGGGAAGTTGCGAAAAGACGCTCTCTTGGTGAAAGGTGTTTGGCGGCAATCCAGTCGAAATCCTGAACCATCTGCCCGATCGTCTCGCGGCTTAACTCGGCAAGGATGTGCCATTTGTCTGGGAAATGCTGATAGATCACGGCGTGGGTATAACCGATCTCTTTCGCGATCTCGCGAAGCGTAACGGCTTCGTAGCCGCGATCGGCAAACATTTTGCTGGCAGCCGCAAGAATTTCGCGCCTCAGCTTTTCCTTGCGCTCGACCCGACGGCTTGGTGATATGGATGTCACTTCCATAGCCTAGTCCCAGTCCCGAATTTTTACAACCAAATGTTAATTTGTGACCATTGGTAAAAATTGCCAATGATTATTTTGCAACCAATGGTTACCAGCTGCGTCAGATGGTCAGGTCGCGTATTTGGATGAGGCGGCCATATTCGGGTCAAAAGGAGGAAGCGATGAACGTTCTAGTAATTGGAGCAGCGGGCAAGAGCGGAGAGGCGCTGGTAAATGAGGCGCTGGCGGCCGGGCATAGGGTGACGGCTTTCGTGCGCGGTGCTGCGCAGTACAAGAAGGCGCATGTGAAAGTGGTCGAAGGGGACGTGCTGGACGCGGCAGCGGTCGACGCAGCGGTAGCCGGGCAGGATGCGGTCATCGACGCGTTAGGCGGCAAGACGCCGTGGAAAGTGACGACCATGGAAACAAACGCGGCACACAATATCGTGGAAGCGATGCGACGCAATGGCGTGCGGCGATTGTTGAAGATTTCAGTAGTGGGGGTGGGCAAGAGCGTCAAGAACGCCGGCTTCTTCAACGAGCACGTTCTCATGCGGACGCTTCTGCGGGGTCTGCTGGTAGACAAGGCCGGCATGGAGGCCGAGATCGCAGGCAGCAATCTGAATTGGACGCTCGTGCGGCCGCCCATGTTGACCGACCACGAGAAGACGGGCATTGCCAGGGTGCTGAGTACGGAGAGCGGCGAGAAGGCGCACAAGATTGGGCGGGCCGATCTGGCAGTGTTCATGGTGGAGCAACTGGAAAGCGGCAGGTACCTGCGTCAGGCCGTAACGGTGACCACCACATAGCAACGGCTCGGCGAGTATCAACCACCTCTCTCATCGGAGGCGATCCCGATCGGCTGCGAAAAGACCCGTAGCCATTCATGCGACAGACAACCGTGGAGAACTCGGGCCTAGCAGAGTGCTAGCTGCACAACTCACAAGCTCTGGCGTTCGCGTCACAGCATCAAGTTCGCTCACAGAAAGGATTGTTTTATGTCAAACTTCCCCACACCACTTCAAGAAGTCATTCATCACAACGTGATTAAGAACAACAAAACAGGCGGCCCGGCGTTGGATATCGGGCCTATGCAGTTGCAATGGAGGGCCCTGGGAGAAAACACGGGCTACACGTTCTCCATTTATGAGACCACGGTCGTGCCGGGCATGGGTATTCCGCTTCATAAGCACCCATTCGCGGAATTCTTCTATGTTCTGGAAGGCAAGCTGTCCATTGGGCGCTGGAACAGTGAGGGCGCCGCTGCGTGGGACGTGTATGAAGCCGGCGAGAGCCTAGTGGTGCAGCCCAATGCGCCTCACGCTTTCTTCAACAAGAGTGAGCATCCCTGCCGCATGCTGAGTGTTTCAACCTATCACCACGAGCGAATGATGAAGGATGCGGTGCATCCGGATGGCAAGACAGACTTCTTGCCTGCTCAGCTCACGCAAGCCGACTTTGAGACGTTGACCAGGTCCATGGAGAAGAACCAGACGTTTCTCGTCGCAACCCACGCATAGAATGGCGCACCTTTTAGGTTCAACGTTTGAACACATGGATGCGCCCCGAGGCAAAACACAACGGGATTGTAAAACACGATCCTCTATCGCTGGAAAAACAACAAGGAGAAATCGAATATGTATTTAGTCATGGGCATTACAGGAAAGGTTGGGGGCGCTACAGCGCGTCATCACAATTCCCATGAAGAGCGTACCCTTGCTTCCGAAGCACCTGCTCTCCGGTCTTCCTTCATCATCGCCGGTCATCGACACCGGCAACTACTACCCGCTTCGCGACGGTGTAATCACCGCAATCAAAAGTGGGATGGTGGAGAGTGAGTGGACCTCTCATGTGCTGGGGCGGCCGGTCGTCAAGGCGTTCGAACGTCTGGTCAATCGGGCGACGCAAATCCGGATCCGCCGCGATCTCGGGGTCTTGGGTCAGCTTACCGATTTGGCAGCCTTTCAAGACCTCACGGGAACGCAGCATGTAGCCGCGAATCCGCTCAAGCGGCGTACCCGATGCACTCAGCCACTTGTCAGCTCCGTCACGAAAGGAGGCGGCGCTCTGTTCGATCGCCTCTGCCGCCAGATCGGCTTTTCCCTTGAAATGGTGGTACATGCTCCCTTGGCCTGCGCCCGAACGCTCCTGAATCGCCTTCGGACTCATACCGACGTAGCCCCGCTCCCAAAGAAGTTCCTGCGCGCTTTGTATCAGACTCTCTCGAGAATTCATGCCCTGTACGAAGTAGTACGTACAAAAGCTCACATTAGCAAGTGCATTCCCAGCACCCCGGCGATCAAATTCTGATCCTTGCGTCGTAATCACGCGACAGCGGTCCCTCTCTTGGCTTCGGTAATTCATCCCCCGCATCGTCCAGTGCTCGCGGATCTGCTTGATCGTGCCAGCACGTCGCGCCTTTCGTTACCAAGCTTCGTTCTTGTCTGGTGCTGAAACGCCGAGTTACTCATCGAACAATAGCGTCGTGCCGAGATGACCAGACGAACGTTACTCTTACCCATACTGCACGGATAGTCAGAGCTTGGAAACTGCCCAAATAGAATCCACAAAGAATTTGATTAACATATTCTAAATAGACTCACGGAGTTATGTTAGACATAGCAACCTCGACGATCTTCGTCGTATCGTTCTGACGCTCACAAGCGCGGCGTGAAGGTGCAATTCGTCAAAGAGTCCCTAATATTCACCGGCGAAGATTCCGCGATGTCCAATCTTCTTCTGAGTGTCATGGGCGCCTTTGCAGAGTTCGAGCGCAGCCTCATCAAAGAGCTGCAGCGAGAGGGAATTGCGATCGCTAAGACGAAGGGTAACGTGTATCGGGGCCGTATCCCAAGTCTGACGGCGGAGAAAGCACATGCTCTACTCAAGCGAATCGCCGCGGGGGAGCCCAAGGCTGCTTTGGCGCGCGAGTTTGGCATCAGTCGAGCTAGTGTGTACAACTACCGAGCTGCGTCAGTCGGCGCGTAGTGCGATTTGATAACCACGATCCAACTCTCAATGAAAGTCATGGGAACGCAGTTCCATTGCGCCATCGACCAACGTCGTGAGCTGTGTCGCTTTTATGTGAATCACGCCATCCTGATTTTGCAGGATACCCTCCACCAATAGGAACTTGCTGCGCACAACGGTCAGCCGATCGCGTTCGTAGAGATCGGGCGTCACGATAACGTTGGCAATGCCGGTTTCATCTTCCATCGAGATAAAGATAAATCCTTTGGCTGTGCCGGGTCGCTGGCGCGCGATGACACACCCCGCCGCCTTCACGAACTGACCATCACGGCAACGGCGAAGCTCGGCGGCCGATAGTACATGTCTCGACTGCAATTCCTGCCGTCGATAGTGCATGGGATGTTTTCCAACGGTGAGGCCAGTTCCAGCGTAGTCGGCTACTAGACGCTCCTCCGTGCTCATCTGCTTCAGAGGCAGAGCATTGGCGGCTTCCCGGAGCCAGTCGCTATTCTGTCTGAGCAGCGGCCCTTCCAGTTTGCCGGCGCGTTCTACCTGCCAGAGTGCATCCCGGCGATGCGCGATTCCATCTAGCTTGTTGAGTGCCCCGACCCGCGCAAGCAGCGTCAGCTCTTTACGGTTGAGCGCAGGAACGCGCAACGCGAGGTCTTCCGCCGAGCGGAAGTGGCCGTCATGTGAACGAGTCGTAACGACGGCCTCCGCGGACTGACGCCGTAGACCCTTCGCGTAGCCCAGGCCCATTCGCAACGAGAGCGTGTTATTGGCCTCATGTTCGATGGTGCAAGCCCAATTGGACACCTGAATGTCGATTGGCCTCACGCGTAGTCCATGACGTTGCGCGTCTTTCACCAGCACGGCAGGCATGTAGAAACCCATCGGCTGATTGTTCAGGATCGCGCAGGTAAATGCGGCGAGGTACTTCACTTTAAGGTAGGCCGAAGCATACGCAATTAGGGCGAAGCTGGCCGCGTGAGATTCAGGGAACCCGTACAGCGCGAACGAGCTGATGTTCTGAATGATGGTCTCTTGGGTCGCGGCATCAAGTCCGTTGGTCGTCATGCCTGCGCGGAGCTTGCCTTCGAGATTCTTCATCCTCTCCCAGGACCGCCGCATTCCTACGGCGCGGCGCAACTCTTCCGCCTCCGCGCCAGAAAAGTTGGCAACTACCATCGCCATGCGCAATAGTTGTTCTTGGAACAGAGGTACGCCAAGCGTGCGTTCTAAGACAGGCACTAGCGAAGGATGCGGATACGTTACTGCTTCCTTCTTCTGACGCCGCCGCATATAGGGGTGCATCATCTTCCCAACGATGGGGCCGGGCCGAATGATGGCGACTTGTACGACGAGATCATAGAAGCGTGCCGGACAGTTCCGTGGCAGAGATGCCATCTGTGCGCGACTCTCAACCTGGAACATGCCTACCGTGTCGGCTTGCTGAAGGGCTTTATAGACCTCCTCATCCTCCGGCAGTTGGGCGAGATCTACAGACTCTCCGTAGTGCTGAGGTATCAGCTCGATGCAGTCCTTCAAGACAGCCATCATCCCGAGGCCAAGCAGGTCCACCTTGATGATGCCGAGGTCGGCGCAGTCTTCCTTGTCCCACTGGACAACGGTGCGACCGGGCATGGACGCACGTTCGAGTGGCACGACGCAGTTCAACTGGTTCTGACAGATAACCATGCCGCCCGAATGTTGTCCGAGATGACGCGGCAAATCTTGAAGACGCATACAGAGTTCGAGGTACTTGGCTATGCGTGGATGCTTGAGGTCGAACCCGGCACTTTGAAACGAATACGCCATCGTATCGGTCTTGCCGCGCCACTCCCACTGACTGACAAGGCTCGCCAATCGGCCAAGCGACTCTTGATCGAAGCCAAGGGCTTTACCAACCTCTCGCGCCGCCGATTTCCCACGATAGGTGATGACGTTCGCCGTCATCGCGGCTCCGAGTTCACCGTATCGCTGGTAGACGTATTGGATGGCCTGCTCTCGCTTGTCTTCGGATGGGAGGTCGAGGTCGATGTCCGGCCATTCGCCCCGGCTCTCGCTCAGGAACCGCTCAAAGAGCAGTTCCATCCCTACCGGGTCGATAGCCGTTATTTCGAGCGCATAGCAGACGGCAGAGTTCGCCGCACTGCCGCGGCCTTGAATCAGAATGTCGTTTTTCTTGCAGAAACAGACGATGTCCCAGACGATCAGGAAATATCCGGCAAAGCCGAGCCGCGCAATCAGATCGAGTTCGTGATCGACTTGCTTCTTCGCTCGTTCCAATAGAGCGCAGTCATTCTTCGGCCCGTAGCGGCGCATCACGCCTTCTGCGACTCGCTTTCTGAGAAAGCTGTCCATCGTCTCGCTGTGCGGTACCGGATAGCGCGGAAACTCATAACCAAGATCATCGAGTTGGAATCCCAGACGAGCGGACAGTTCAAGTGTCTCTGCCACCGCTCCCGGCACATCGCGAAAGAGCGCAGCCATCTCTCGCACAGGGCGTAGGTGCCGCCGATTGTTGAGAGCCAGTAGACGACCGGCGTGGTCGAGATCGGTGTGATGGCGCACCGCCGTAAAGACATCCAGTACCTCGCGGTCATACGCTGTGGCGTAGCGGACTCCATTGGTGGCGAGGACCGGCAGCTTCAAAGACTCGGCGATTCGGAGCGCCGCTTGATTGCGCCACTCCTCCTCACGTTCACGGTGACGCTGGACTTCGATGTAAACGCTGTCCTTCCCGAAAATCCTTACCAGCCGTTCGACCGTCTCCCGGCCTGCCTCCTCACCTCCGCTAACAAGCGCAGCGGCCAACGGGCCTTCGTCGCCACCCGTAAGACAGACCAGCCCGGCAGAGTATTTCTGCAAGTCGTCGGAGATAGCTGCACCTTCGCACTTGACCCTCTCCCGCATCTTGAAACGGGTAATGAGCTGACAAAGATTCTGGTAGCCGACCCTCGACTCACAAAGCAGGGGCAGGCGGGCTGGTTCGGTGGGATGCAGGTGAGGGAGCCATGCCGGAGGGGTGAGCCGGTTTCCGAAGCTCGATACGGCAATCTCCGCTCCGACATGAGCGTGGACGTTATTCCGCTTCGCGCTGGTGTGGAACCGCGCCGACCCGTATACACCGTTGCGGTCGAGCAATGCCATCGCGGGCATCTCCAGTTCGACCGCCCGTTCGACAAGCGACTCAGGCTGCGAAGCGCCTTCCAGGAAGCTGAAGGCGCTTGAAGAGTGTAGTTCGATGTATCGCTCAGTCATAGAGCGTCACCACTTGCCATGACTGCTCTTTCAGATCACGCACCAGGCAGCAACAGAGCATCGTCCCGTCGCTGGACCGGGCAATCAAATCCCATTGTTCCAGTGCCCAGGTCTGACGGTTCCACCAATCGCCTTCGGCCAGCCACGGGCCATAAGCGTGTTCCACTCCATACCTGCAATCTCGAAAGATGAAGGCTGCCGGTTGCCGATCGCGCAGCGTGATCGATACCCTCTCCGGCGGACGGAGTTGCCGCATTGCTGCCGAAGAGCTAACAGTCGCGGACGAGGAGCTATGGACTGTCGGTACTCTGAACGGCTCGACACGAAAGCTGTCGGGCTGATTCGTGTCTCGGAGTACGGGACTACCCACGCAGTCATCCCCCACCAGAGCGCGGATGCGGGCAAGCGTCACGTCCAGGCGCATCGGCTCCGGTAGTTGAGGAGAGAACAAGCCGAGCTGCACCTTGCTGGTGCTACCGGGTTCAGCGGTGAGTGTGACTGCAACAATTGCCGCCTGTGGCGGATGAGCCTCAAGATCGAGATGCAGCAGTTTGAGCCAGAGTGGGCGATCAGTGGTGGGAAGAGCCGGTCGTACCGTTCGGACGTGTGTGGCACCACCCTCCAAAGAAAGCGTGATTGTGACCGACGCAAGCGCAAGGACGCAGATCGTAGCCCGAAGGATGAGCTGTTCGAGCATGACTCCTAAGACAAAAAGAAGGGAGTCCAGCTGCTCGACTGGTGTGTCCAACTCCATCTGCTCTTGAAGTTCAACGGCCGCTTCATACGGCACGAAGTGATGGGGAAGCTCGCCCCGAGCTAACTGGCGAAGGCGTCTGCCTTCTTGCCCGATACGTGCAATCAGTTCCTTTTCTGGAAGAGCTGCCAGGGCCCCAAGTGTGCGGATACCCCATAGAGCGAATGTCTCCGCGTGTTGACTCGAAACTTCCAAAATTTTGAGCGGCAACGGAGCAAGAACTGCGCCTTCGGTGCCGGGTGCAATGAAGGTGATGCGCGAAGAGGAGCCACGAACATAAGACAGGGCAGCGTGGAAGTTCCTGCTCATCGCAACCGATGCGCTCACCCCAAGGGCTTGCACACGACGCAGCAACTCCCGCGCCAGCACTTCAGGCGAGCCAAGCAGCTTCTCCGTCCCCGCAATATCAATCACGCAGACGAAGGCGCAGCCATCGCTACGATCTTCGACGCGCGGGGAGGAGGCGCCCGCGCACTCTAGCATGACCGCGTGTGTTGAGACCTCTTCCATGCGTGATCGTGGAAGTACGATCAACGAGGAGAATGTGTCCAGCTCTACTCTCGTCATCCCATGGACTATGCCCAGATAGCGAGCCTTCGCGTTGAACGAGCAAACCGTTTGTAGCGGAGGTTCACCTTCGACAACAACGACGGGCTGTCCTCGCAGCTCTGGCCGCAACCGCAAGACCGCTTGTGCAGGAAATTCCTTCGCATACAGGCACGCATACAGTTCGGCCGGACTGGATGCGGGGCGGTTCATCGAACACCTGCCCATGCTGTTTTGCTTTGCCAATCGGCACTGCTTGCGCGTTTCGGAAGCTTGCGAAGGGGAATTACCTTCGGTGGGACTTCGGTGAATCGCTGGCGCGATACTTCGACATGACGTTCAAGGCCGGCAAGCACGGTGCTCTCCTCGGGAAGCGGCGGTCCTGCTTGCAGACGCAGGACGAGTCCCGCGCTGCTCTTTGAGCAGGCGTGTTGCGTCAGCAGAAGGACGCTCGTCCGGCTCCTCTCCGCAGCAGCGCCGTAGCGGAACCACGTTGCAAGTGGTATGCGCAATACGTGTTCCGGCGAAATGCTTCCCAGGTCCAGCACGATTGCACTGAATCCACTGGCCTGCAGCAGCAGATCGGTGACGCGCAATGCCTGCTCGATCCTCGACCAGGGCTTTGCTGTGCGGGCGGGAAGACCGTGGTGTTTAGATGGCTGGACAGTGTGCGGCTCAATAGCCTCTCGTTCGACCCGGACCCTGCGTTGTGGCTCGGCGCATCTGGGTTCGACGCATTGCGGAGCGACCGCATCATGTCGCAGCAGGTCGCTGACTCCATCGGACAGGGCCTTTGCCTCCGTGCGAGGATGCGGGCCGAAGCCGTCACCGTGCAGCCCTCTCTTCGCTGCGGGCGGCGCAAGATACTTCTCAGGCAACACGAAGTCTTTTTGGGAAGAGGACGTAGGGTTACTGGAAGCTAGTACGCCGCAGCGAACCCAAAGAAGCCGTTTCAGGTCTATCCCGGACGCAGCGGCAGACTCAGGACTGAGCGCGTTCGACACGTCGATCCACGCACAAACTCTCTCCGTCTTCGTGACTTGAGCCACGAACGAAAGAGCGAGAGTCGTTCTCCCGGAACACTCAGCACCGATCATCTCCGTCACCGCGCCTACCGGCAGTCCGCCATCCAGAACGGTATCAATCGCTGCGATCCCCGTAGACACGACCTCACGAATCGTCTTCGCCGCAGGTGTGAGAGCGGACGCGATTCGGTCTGCCAGGGCAGCTTCGATCTGAGAGCGGAGGATGGCGGCAGTGCTCATGGTCTTCGCCTTATATTCGCCTAACGCGGGGCGTTGTACAAACGTCGAATGCAATCAGAATTGTGCAGTAGTGATGTAAGTAATTGAAAATAATATGCTTACCGTGTGAATATTTACGGGGAGTCAGGTTTAGGCTGAGCCAGGAGCGCGTATGTGCGGCAGGTATTCCGTCGGTCGACAAAGAACGAATCGCCGAGGCGTTCCACCTTGGAATCTTCGGGGACTTGCCCTTGGAGGCTGCCCCGTCCTACAACATCGCGCCAACTACCATACAGCCTGTTATCCGCAATAATCGCTATACGGAGATGCGAGATGGTAGTGATGCGATGGGGCATGGTGCCGCACTTCGCCAAGTCTCTTGCGACTTCAAAGGCTTCGCGCACACTGGCAGGCTTTCCGGATTAAATCTCTGTTCAATGGAGGCGTCGGCCACTACCAACGTCACTTTCACACAACACCGGACGATGATATATCTCCTAACCTATGGCTGATACCAAGCTTAAAGGAAAGAATCTGATCCCCTCTGCGACCGGACCGCCTGGTCCGATCCACATCCAGCCTATTGCAGGCCTAAATGTTATGCAGACGACAAGCATGGACTCTCGGAGTGTCAATGCAAGGGGTCACGGCGACGCGCATGGACGCGGAAGAAGTATGCGTTTGACCACGGCTATCTTCAAGTACTCACCACCTGGTTCATGCACGCCAAAATCTGGCCAAGAGCGGCTCTTCACCGATGAGCCGCTTACTCCAATTGAAGCCGCAGATTTTCTGTGAGGCTTTGAGTATGTCTCTGGGGCGAATATCTGCTGCTGGATTGCGAGTCGCGTATCCAAAGCCCGCTTAGCGATGTCGCGCGCTCCCCGCTCCTCAATGGTCCGCACCATGGCAACGATGTCCGGAGCGGTGATCTGATCGGTCTGTAGACTTCCCAGGCTTGGCAAGATGTTCGCGTCCAGCCGCCTCCTGGTCTGATCTACATGGCGTGAGCTTTTATCCTCGTGCCAGTGGTCCATCCACTTCTGGCAGATGCTCGCGAAGGAGTTTTCGCTCGCGACGTGTTTCGCAGTCTTGTCAGCCTTGCGCTGCGTCATCGGATCAGTACCAGTCGCCAGAAGCTTGCGCGCCTCACCATGGCGGGTCCTAGCCATCGCAAGGGGCACATCTGGATACCGTCCGAACGACATCAGCTTCTCTTTGCCATCATGCCGGTACTTCCAGCGTCAAAGCTTGCCGCCGGCTGGTGTGACGGTCAGATGCAAGCCTTGACCGTCGACCAGATTGATTGTAAGGTTTCAACTTCGCCTTGCACCGTCGGATCTCCGTATCAGTGAGTGACATAGCTCCCAAAACCTTCCTGAGGGAGAATACCCCCACCGCGAAAACAATATACCCCAGAAATACCCCCTCTGGGCTCTCGCTTTCGTAGTACGGCATAGGATGGTGTAGAACGCAAACGCCCAGTGTTTGCTGGGCGTTTATTGCATTGCTAGGATGTTCTGGGATGTCCTGAAAAGAGTTCTTGGCGGAGGGAGAGGGATTCGAACCCCCGTAGCCCGTTAGGGCTAAGCGGTTTTCAAGACCGCCTGTTTCAACCACTCACACATCCCTCCACGCCGGATTGCGCAGCATCTTCAGGGTAGCAGAACGACACCGGTCACAGCCCCGCCCACTCGCAAGCGAAGCTCTACTCATACCGCAGCGCCTCCGCCGGCAGCACACTCGCGGCCGAGCTCGACGGATAAATCGTCGCCAGCAAACTCATTCCCAAACTCACCGCCGCCACCACCAGCGCATCCACCAGCCGCGGCGCAAACGGCAAATAATCAATCGAGTACACGCTCGCATCGAGGTGAATAAACCGGTAGTGCGACCCCACAATACTCGCCGCATATCCCAGCACCAATCCCAACACCGTCCCCACCGCCGAAATCAGTAGCCCCTGCAACAGAAAAATCTTCCGCACCTGTTCGGCCGTCACGCCAAAGCTCATCATCACGGCAATATCGCGCGTCTTCTCCATCACCATCATGGTCAGCGCAATCAGGATATTCAGCGCCGCCACCACCACGATCAGCGCCAGCACGATAAACGTCACATCCTGCTCCAGCTTCATCGCGCGAAACAGTTCGCGATTCTGCTCCATCCAATTCGTCGTCTGGAAACCAGGCCCTGCCGCGGCCTCAATCGCCGTGCCCACCTGCCCGGCCTTGTACAGGTCATCGATCTTGAAGCTGATCACGCTCACCAAATCCGGCTCGGAGAAAAGCCGCTGCGCATCGCTCAGCCGCATGAACGCATAGCCATCGTCGTACTGGTAGAACCCCGACGAAAAAATCCCCACCACCCGAAACCGCTGATACCGCGGCACCAGTCCCAGCGGCGTCAACTCCCCCTGCGGCGAAGTCACCAGCAGGGAATCGCCGACCTCGGCCCCCAGCGTCAACGCCAGCTCATGCCCAATCACCAAAGGCGGCGCGAGCTGGCTGCCGGGCGCTGCGCCAGAAGTATCCGGCGCCAATCCAGCCGCCGACCCCTCATTCACCGACTCCAGCAAATTCCCAACCGCAGCCTCATCCGCCGGCACAATCCCCTTGATCAGCGCGCCGCCACTCCGCGCCCCGCGAGAGATCAGCACCTGCCCATACAGTCCCGGGGCCACCGCCGTCACGTGCGGCACCGCAGCCAGCCGCGCCATCAACGGCCGCCAGTGGCTTATCCCATCGCCCGCCGCGCGCATCAACTGCACATGCGCAGTCGACCCAACCAGCCGCTGCTGCAAATCCCTCCGCATCCCATTCGTAATTGCCAGCGCAATAATCAGCGCCGCCACCCCCGCCGCCACGCCTACCACCGAAATCACGGTAATCAATCCCACAACGGCCTGCCGCCGTCGCGCCCGCAGATATCTCGCCGCCACAAACAATTCAAATCGCATGCAGGCCTATCCTACCGTCTCCCACATGGGTTTTGTCGTTGCACTTAGCTGGAAGCTAGCAGCTAGAAGCTGTCTCTCCTGCATTTAGTTCGCCAGCACCGCCCGATACCGCACCTGGTTCTTCTTCACCTTCTCCACCGCCTTGTTCGCATCCTTCATCGCGAACTTCTCCGTAATCGCCTTCACCTTGTGCCGAGCCGCCACGTCCAGCATCTCGTGCAGATCCCGCGGGCTCCCCGACGGGCTTCCCGCCACCCCCTTCTGCCCGCCAATCAAGCTGAACGCCGAAATCTGCATCGGTGTTGGCGACGCTCCCAGCACCACCAGCGTTCCCTTGGGCCGCAGCATCGCGATAAAGCTCTGAAAGTCCTGGTCCGCCGACACCGTCGACAAAATCAAATCCAGGCTGCCCGCCGCCTTCTTGATCTCGCCATTCTCCCGTGTGTTCACAAAGTTGTGCGCGCCCAGTTCCCGCGCCTCCGGCTCCTTGTCCTTGGAGGTCGAAAACGCCGTCACCTCGCACCCGAATGCCCGCGCAAACTGCAGCCCCATGTGGCCCAGCCCGCCAATCCCCACCACGCCCACCCGTGACGACGGCCGCGCCAGCAAATTCCGCAGCGGGCTATACACCGTAATCCCGCCACACAGCAGTGGCGCCACATTCTCGCTCTCCATCCCCTCCGGCACCGCGATCGCAAACTTCGCATTCACCCGGATCGCGTCCGCATATCCGCCGTTGCGCCCAATACACGTTGGCTGCGACTTCGCGCACAGGTGCTCATCGCCCTGCCGGCACCACTCGCAAATCCCGCACGAGTCCGCCTGCCACCCAATCCCCACCCGCCGGCCCAGCGTCAGGTCCTTCACCTCCGAGCCAACCCCGGTCACCGTTCCCACAATCTCGTGGCCCGGAATAAACGGATACTTGCTCATCCCCCAATCGTTATTGATGAGGTGGACATCCGAATAACACACTCCGCAGTGGCTGATCTTGACCTCAACCTCGTGCGGCCCCAACTCCCCTACCGAATACTTGTACGGTAGAAGCTGGGCCCCCGCCGCATGGGTAGCAAGTCCGCGTATCTCTGGCATGGAAGAACTCCTTCACACTACTTCAGTGCAACAATTTAGTGATTGCCTGTGTTCTGACGACCATAAGATGCGGTCGCAGGTAATTCGCGTTTCCTAAAGCTTGGCTTTCCACAATTTTAGACCGAAACAGTGCCAAAAAATCTCCATCCACAGCTTCCGTCCTGCAGGTTTATGTCATAATTATCTAGCGCCTCTGGTCGGGACGACCCCCCACCGGTCGCATCCCTTGATAGGAGGCGCGATTTGAAAGCAAAGGGTCCGCTGGCACCCCCCGGCGGCCCTTTGTGTTTAAGCCACAAAATATCAAGACAGGGAAGTGCGCGATCGCCAAGTACCTGCCCGCAACGCTAGATCCGCCGAACCGTCACAAACCACGCCGGTAAGCCCTTGTGCCCGAACCTCGTATCAATTTGATCGGGTTCGATCGACGCAATCTCCCATCCGCTTCCAGCATTGAAAGCCGCCCGCACATCTTCCTCGCGGACAGGATGCGGTCCGATATCCGGGCCCACGTCGCTGAAGCACAACACATAGAGCGTCCCACCCGGCGTGGTCGCCGATGCCAGGCTTGCCACATATTCCGGACGCTCCTCCGCGCTGAAGGTGTGGAACAATCCGCAGTCCAGCACTGTGTCAAACCTCCGCCCCAATCGCTCGAGGTGGAGTGCATCCGCCGCAGCAAACTCGGCGTCAAGCCCACGTTCGGCGGCCTTCCCGCGAGCCATCGCCACCGCCGTGTCCGCCACGTCAACGCCCAGAACCGGCAGCCCCAGCGACGCGGCGAGAAGCGCATGCTCGTCGCTCCCACAGCCCGCATCGAGCACCGCTCCGGCAAATCCGCCGCTGCCCGCCACCCGCACAAACGCTGCCTGCGGACGGCCGATATCCCACGGCGCACCATCGCGATACGAGGCGTCCCATGGCCTTCCCGTCATCCGTTCATGGCTGGTCGGCTCCCGCCCACCCAACCCGTCCTCTCTAAACTTGCCTGGTTGCTCCGCCACGCTATCCCTCCACCGACACCAGCTTGGTCAGGAAATCCGGTTGCTGCCACGCCGCCTGCCAACCCCCTCCAAAATTCTCAAGTTATCACTTGACATATTCCTAATAAGGAATATATAAACTCTCCATGACACGACAGGCTCATCCCGAGGACGTCTTCTCCGCCATCGCCGAGCCGCGCCGCCGCCAGGTCATCGCTGTCCTATCGGACGGCCACGAGCACGCCGTCAACGACATCGTCCTTCACATGAACATGGCCCAGTCTCCCGTCTCCAAGCACCTCGGCGCACTGCACAAAGCCGGCGTCGTGACCGTCGTCAAGCGCGGACAGCACCGCATGTACCGCCTCAAGCCCGAAGCCCTCAGGCCCGTCCACGAATGGGTCAAAGTCTTCGAACGCTACTGGACCCACCAGGTCGACCAGATCAAGCAGCGCGCCGAGCGCAAGGCCCTCGAACGATTAATTCGCATTGACGACGAAGCCGCAAACAAAAAGGAGGAATAATGGCAGCCACCGTAAAGGAAGGCGTAGTGCAGGCCTTCGAGATCATCAAGGAAGAAGAGATTGCCGCACCCATCGAAATAGTCTTCGAGACCATGTTAGAGCAGATGGGACCGCTGAACTCCACGCCCGAAAAGCCCATGCCGATGGTGCTCGAAGCCTGGCCAGGCGGCCGCTGGTATCGCGACCTCGGCAACAACACCGGCCACTTCTGGGGCAACGTGCAGGCCATCAAGGCGCCCTCGCTGCTCGAGATCTGTGGCCCGCTCTTCATGTCCAGCCCCGCCGTCTCCAACCTCCAATACCGCCTCACTGAAGAGAATGGCGCAACCCGCATGCGCTTCGTTCACCGCGCCATGGGCTGGATCGGCGAACACGAGCGCGGCGTAGACGAAGGCTGGACCCAGATGATCGAACGCATCCGCACAGCCGTCGCGCAGCGGAAAGGAAGATAGCCATGTGTCCCTTCTGCATCGGAACCGGATTATGGATTGCCGCTGGCGTCGTATCGGCGACCGGCGTCTCCGCCCTCGCTGTCGCAAAACTCAAGAACAGGAAACCGGATGAACAAGGAGGAACTCATGTCGAATAACACGCCAGACAACAACGCCACCGGCAAAACCACCAACCATCAAATCGCCGCCATGAAGAAGCCTCCCGTCGTCTCGGCCGACGCCTGGCAGAAATCCTGGGAAGCCCTCCTCGTCAAGGAAAAAGAACTCACCCACGCCCGCGACGCGATGGCCGCCGCCCGCCGCCGCATGCCCTGGCTAGCCGTCGAAAAGGAGTACGTCTTCGAAGGCCCGAAAGGGAAGCGTTCGCTGCTCGATCTCTTCGAAGGCCGCCGCCAGCTCGTCCTCTACCGCGCTTTCTACGACTCCAACGTCTACGGCTGGCCCGACCACGCCTGCGTCGGCTGCTCGCTTGGCGCCGACCAGGTATCGCACCTCGCCCACCTGCACGCCCGCGACACCACGCTCGCTTACGCCAGCCGCGGTTCGCAGGAAAACATCGCCAAGCTGCAGCACCGCATGGGCTGGGAAAAGATTCCCTGGTACACCATCACCGATGACTGGGACAAGGACTTCAACGTCGACCTCTGGCACGGCCACAACGTCTTCTTCCGCGACGAGAACGACAAAATCTTCCGCACCTACTACGTCAACAACCGTGGTGACGAGACCATGGGCAGCCTCTGGAGCTACCTCGACATCACGCCCTTAGGCCGCCAGGAAGATTGGGAAGACTCGCCCGCCGGCTACCCCAAGGGCCCGCGTTACAAGTGGTGGCGCTGGCACGATGTCTACGGCAAAGAAGACGCAGAATGGGCCAAAGCCTCCGACAGCGCCATGGCCACGCTGGGTTTGTAGCCTTACCGCGAGTTACCTAGCGGCTGTAATTCTGCGCATACGTGTCGTGCGGCAGGCTCAGCGAACGAGCCCGGCGGGCCAGCGCGTGCGCCGCGTCCCGGTCCATCACGCCACCGATCGCAACAAGGAATGGGGCGTGCCCGCTGGGGCTGAACACCACCGGCTGCAGCTCCGGATGGCTGCGTGCCAGGTCGGAGACCTTCTTCTCCGCGTCCGCCCTGCGATTGTACGTAAACGTGATTACCCGCCAGTCGGCGCGGCCGCCAGCCGCTGCGGGAAGGCTCGCGTTCGGCAAATCGGCAGCAACGGGCTGGGACGCAGCAGCAGCACTCGCCACACTCGGCGCAGGTGATTCCGCCACTGGCTGCGCTGCCGGTTGCGCCACTGGTGGCACAGCCGGTTGCGAAACCGCAGCAGGCTGCGTCGCTTTGTGACGATGCGCACTCCACGCGCGCGCAAAGACCCATGTGGAAAGAATCAGTAGAAGCGCCAGCATGCCGACGCCGAGCCAGCCGTAGCGCGGAGTGAAACCCTGTGCGTCTCCTCCACTCTCTTTGCGGCTCCAGGGATCTTTGTTCGCGCTTGCGCCGGCAAAACTCCCGTTTCGCTCCTCCTTGTGCAGAGGGAGAGGGCGCTGCGGCTCGGCGCGCATCGACGGCTTGGCGGCAATACGCGCAACTTTCTCCTCGACCACGGCAGCGGCCGCATGCACCACTGCCGGCGCCGGTGATTCATTCGAACCAAACTGGCGTCCCAGCGCGGCCCGGATCTCCTGCAGCCCCCATGTGCCATCGAGCCCATTGCGGATGATCTGGCCGAACGGCGCAGGCATCGCGGAATCGGCAACGCCCTCCACCGCGTCCCGTTGCGTGAGACCCTGCAGCAGCACTCTCGCGAGATCATGCACATCGCGCTGTTTCGCGGCACGGCCTTCGTCGCCTTCGGGAGCCTCGCGGATGCAGTCGCTGCGCAGCTTCACCACGCTGCCAATGGCAAAGATATTGCGCGGCTCAATGTGCTCGTGAATGAATCCATGGCTGTGCAGCACATCCAGTGCCGACACCAGGCTGGAGGCGAGCTGCGCCACATCCTTGACATTCAGAACGCCCTGGTCGAGCACCTCGGCGAGATTGCCGTCCACCTTCTCGAACACCGCATAGACTACCGGCCGGCCATCGAGTGCGGTCTGGCCGAAGCGCTCGAACTTGAGGAAGTTGGGATGGCCTAACGCCTCCACGCAACGCCAGCGGCCAAGAATCTCTTCTTCATCGAAGTGACACTCAATCAGGCGCACTACCGTTGGGTCGCCGTTGGGCCCGGCAGTGGAGTAAAACGCGCTGCGGCCCTCGGGCATCAGAAGCTTCTGCAAACGGAAAGCGCCGTCGATGGTGACGCCTTCATATTCGGTCCATAGCTGCATGGTTCAAGTCCTGCGTTGGGAGTGGGTCGTGCCAGGAATGCCAAAAGGGCAACGTACTCGATCACACCAGCGAGCCGCGAGTGCGTACGCAACGGCTCTTGTTGTCACAGTCATTATCGCAAACAATGGCGCACCGAAGTGCGCAAGGGCTCCCTGCTTGATTCCCGCGAGCAAAACGCGCCACCCTGGACGGCGGGGAAGCATGTTGGGCGCATCTCAGGCAAACCGCAAGGCGTCCATTTGATTCCTTCCGCCCGCTCTAGCCGAGCCTCTCAGGCATAGCGGTTGAAGTCGTCGCGCCCATGCACCGGAGCGAGTCCTAGCAGCAGCAGTCCCAGGATCAGCACCGTGCCCTCTACCCTCTCGGACACTTTATGCAAGTGGTTGAAGTTGACCAGCGCAGGCGCGTCCGCGGGCGCCTTGGTGACATCCCCGCCCAGAGAGATCCGGTCCTTCTCCATGCGCCGAATCACCGAGAACTGCGAGTAGCTGGTCAGCACCAGCATCGCGATTACCAGCACCAGCTCCGCTCCCCGCACCGGATGGGAGTCACGCTGCGTAGCCAGCAACGCCAGGGTCAGCAGCAGGTACACAATCCCCGCCGTCAGCCCGATGTGGTGCAGCGCGATCAGCGCCCCCCGCACCACCAGCCCCGCGCTATGCGTGTCCGACAGCGTCGAAAACGCCACCGCTGCCACGAATCCGAAGAAAACCAGTCCACCTACCCAGATGGCCAGCGCGATCAGTCGAACGATACGAAAAACAGTGGTCATGGGTCCTCATCGATTTCGACCGATTATACCGTTGAGGTCCCCGGCGGCACACTTCCCGTCGCCGCTCCCGCTGCCGACTCCCGCTGCAACGCCCGCCGCAGAATCAGCTCGACCGCCGCCTTGCCCTCCGCATACTGAGCCTCGCTCACTCGCCCTTGCAACCGGTCCGTCTCCAGCCCGAACAGCTCTTCCTTCAGCACCTGCAGCAACTGCGCCTGGTGTCCCGCAGCCGTCTGCGCAACCACCGGCAGGGAAGTCGCCGCCGCGCGCGTCCCCACGGGAGCCACGGCAGCCACCGGCGCCACCGCTGGCTTCCGCAACAGCACGCCAGCCGCCGCCACCAGCAGCAACCCAAGCCCGCCCAGGATCCACCACTTGTATTTGTTTGAAACCGGCTCCCGCGTTCCATTCGGATCCAGCGGGTTCCCCAGCCCCTTGCCCGGAGCATTGTCCGCCGGCGTGCCCGCACTTGCATCGCCGCCGCCAGCAGCCGCACCCGGCTGCCCTTGCGCACTCTGGTCCGAACCCTGCGTGTCCCGCGGCAACTGCCCCGCTCCCGAGATGGTGAAGCCGATCGACTGCCCTGGCTTCACGCCGCGCGCCAGGTACGTTGTCGCGCTCAAATCTCCATTCGCCGGAATAAACCGCCCATCCGGTCCCGGCGTGAACGTCATCGCCTTGGGCAGGCTCACCGCAAACATGTCCGTCTGCCCGGCCATCTTCATATTGAACTTCAGGTTCCCCGTGTACGGCAGGTGATACGCAATCTCAATCTGCGTCTCCCCCGGCTTGATGGGGAACATCACGCTATACAGCCCCTTCTCCGACTGCGGCTTCAGCTCCTCGGCCGTCGGCATCCCGTTCGGCCCCTTGGCCGCCGTCGCCTCTACCACCGCGCCCTCCGGCAGATACAGATTGAACGGCGTCGCCGAGTACTGCGTCATCGGCGGCGTCGACCCGTTCTTCACCACGAAGTCTTCCGTCACATTCAGATTCGCTCCACTGGCATCGGTCTGCGCCCGCAGCATCAGCACCAGCGTCGTCACGCCCGCCACATGCGCCCCCACGCTATACACATCCACATTCACCGGCTGCCCCGGTGTCGCCGCTTCGTAGTAGGCCGCCAGGTCATGCGTCACACGCAGCAGGTACGGCCCCCCCGCCGGAGCCTCCAGCGAAAACTGTCCCTTGGCATCGGTCGTGGCATGCGTCACCTCGGTCATGCCTTGCTGCATCAGCGTGACCACATCCCCAGCCGCCGGCCGGTTAGTTGTGCGATTGGTCACCGTACCGGTGATCGTAGACGCCAGCGCGGCGACAGGAAGCAACATCAGGAGGGCGGAAAGGCTGCGGAGAATGCGTCTCATTGAAATCACAGCTCAAGAATACTTCAGTTCACCCAGCTCAATTGTGATTACCGCCACGTCGGCTCGTTTGCACCTCTGGCAAAATGCTCTGCAGCCCGTGGCGAATTGTGACGCCTTACCCGCCCAGCGTCTCCATCTCCGTCACCACCTTCGCCGCCTCGGCCTCCAGGTCCCCCCGCTGCCGCGCGTAATCTTCCTCAGGAAACTTCCCGGCCCGAAACTCAAAATTCAGATCGCGCAGGTTGTCATACACCACGCCCTTGCGCTCCTTCAAATAGTCCAGCCGCGTCTTCTCCACCGGCGCCACCACCCGCTGCTGCGGCCAGAAAACATACGCCAGGCACCCGACAACCAACACCACCAGCGGAAGTACAGTCAGCAGATCCATCATGCCTCCAGAAACTCTCTATCCGAATCCTACGCCCCGCCCCCGCCCGCGGATGTGATCAGAAATACGTCCAAGGTATAGTCTATCTCCGTCGGCACCCCGACGTTGTTTGGGAGGAACCATCGCTTTGCCCCCGAAATCCCGGAACCCCCGCAAGCCGTTCCTGCCAGCCTTAATCCTCCTCACCGCGCTCCTCCCGCTCTCCGCTGCCGCCCAGCCCAACCTCCACACCGACCCCCTTAATCTCACGCCCCCCGTCCGCCAATCCCTCCAGCTCTTCTACAACCTCAACTTCGACGCCGCCCTCAAGATCCAGGAACAGGTCGCCCAGCAACATCCAGACGACCCCATGGCCTCCAACTACCTCCTCACCACCCTCATCTTTCGCGAGCTCTACAACCAGGATCTGCTCGACACCACCTACTACGCGCACAACAGCTTCCTCACCGTGAAGCGCGAAGTCACCGTCTCCCCGGCTGCCCGCTCCCGCATCGAAGACCTCACCAGCAAGGTCCAGCACCTCACCGACGCCCAGCTCGCGGCTAATCCCAATGATGCGAACGCCCTTTTCGCCCGCGGCTACGCCAAGGGTATGCACGCCGTCTTCATCACCCTCGTCGACCACGCCTTCGTCGCCGCCGCCCGCCAGGGCCTCTCCGCCCGCAACGACTCCGAAGCCGCCCTCGCCATCGATCCCCTCTACGCCGACGCCTGGATGGCCGTCGGCATCCAGCGCTTCGCCGTCGCCAGCCTGCCCAAATTCCTCCGCTTCATGGTCGGCTTCATGGGCGTCGGCGGCAGCAAGAAAGACGGCCTCGCCGACCTCCGCAAGTCTGCCGATAACGGCACCGTCACCCGCATCGAATCCCGCACCGTCCTCTCCCTCTTCCTTCGCCACGACGCCCAGTACCCCGCCGCCCTCGACGTCCAGCGCGGCCTCCAGAAGGAGTACCCCCGCAACTACATCTTCTGCCTCGAAGTCGCCAACCTGCTCAAGGACGAAGGCCACGGTCTCGAAGCCATCGCCGCCTACAAGCAAGTCATCGACGACGCCCACAAGCCCAACTACTTCGTCGACCCCCGCCTCGAGCTGGCCTGGTTCGGCCTCGCCGACACCCAGCGCGGCTACAACCAGATCAAGGACGCAGCCTACGGCTACACCCAGGCCGCCCAGCAGCCCGACTCCAGCGACTGGCTCCGCAAGCGCGCCGAACTAAGCGCCGGCCAGATGTACGACCTCCTCCACCAGCGCCCCGATGCCATCCACATGTACCAGCAAGTCCTCCTGCCCGGCGGCGACCAGACCCAGGCCGAAGCTGCCCAAAAGTACCTCCAAACCCCCTACCAGGGCAAGTAGCCGCAGCCATGACTTGGCATCCACCTATGACTTGTCATCCCGAGGCGGAGCCGAAGGACCCACTTCTGCCCTTGCCTTTCTTTCTGTCATTCCCTCTGGGAATCTGCTGCTGCACTTGCTCTTGTCGTTGCCCGTTCTTCGCCGTCACCCTGACCCTCGAGTGCAGCGAAGGGTAAGGGCCGCATTGGCACTTACCCTTGCCCATTCTGCTTTGCGAAACGTGGCAACCTTCGCGCCCCTTTGCGTCAAAGCCCCGGCACTCGCCTGCCGGACACGCACCGCACGTCGTCTAGCGAATCGCAAGTATCCGCGCGTCATCGCCACGCTTGACCACGATCTGCTGATCGAGCGATTGATCCATATCGCTTACCACGTTCAGCGTTTCGCCAATCTGTGAATCAACATCCACCAGGACTCCAAAGGGAAGGTCGAGCAGGCCTGACGTCACCCGAACCTGGCGGTGTTGGCCGGACAGGTTAATGAGGCTCACGCGTACCCGGCGATACTCCACAGAGACGTGGGATGAGGGGATATCGAACGGCGCTGCAACCGCTCCAGCGCAGGGAAGAATCGAAACGAGGTAAAGGGCAAGAGTAGGGATACGCATAAGAGTTCTCCGGAATTGAATTTCCGAGAGCCCTCTGCCATGGTTCAGAGAAACTCAACGTGCCCCCCTATGACCACACATGCCCGCGAAAGTTTCAACCCGTGCATCGAATCTCATCGCCACCCACGCGAGCGTCCATGGATCGCACGCGAACGTCCCATGGATTGAGCCTTCGCGATCAGCAGAGATCCGCTAAGCCGTGATTCGCTAAATCAATTGGTTGCATGGTTAAATCATCTGAGCGGAGAGGTGTGCTTTGCCACTCAACCCGCAGGAGTGCAACCACTTACAAGCAAAAAAAACAAGAAGGGGGGAGGGGTCCCCGGGCGTCGCCACGGCACTCAACTCTCGCCCTCCGCGAAGGACCCCTCTGCGCAGGACCAGGACACGGAACCGAACCGCAGTCCTCTGCGTAGGACACACTACGCATCAGCTGGAGGCACGACATGAACTGCGCCGCATGTGGCAAAGACCTAAGCTTCGGATCAAGATTCTGCAGTAACTGCGGCCGCGCTGTTCCGCCACCACCCGTTGCCCCGCCCGCTCAGCCCTATACTCCCTACCAACGCATCGTCCGCCCGCATTACGGACGCATGATTGGCGGCGTCTGCGCCGGCATCGCCCAGCATTGCGGCTGGGATGTCGCGCTGGTCCGTATTCTGCTCGTCGTACTCGTCTTCTTCGGCTGCGGCACGCCGATCCTCGCCTACCTCATCGCCTGGATCGTCATTCCCAACGAGCCCTACTCGTTCCCCTGCGAGCCCTACGCTCAGCAGTACGCGCCGCCTGCTCCAGCACCCGCCGCGCCCAGCAACGGCCCAACGGCTTGAGGCGGCTACTTCTGAATCTTCAGTCCTTCGCCTTTTCGGACAACGGAGAACGGACAACCCAATTACGATGGTGACGTGAGCACGTCCACATCGCCCCGCCCCTTCCTCTACGCCGACAACCGCCTCACCTGCTCAGGCGCTGATCTCTCCGAGCTGGCCGAAACCTACGGCACGCCCCTCTACGTCTACTCCGCGGACGCCGTTCGCGAGCGCGTACAGATGTTGCAGACAGGGTTTGCGAGCGTCGAGAACACCCTCTGTTATGCAGTCAAGGCGAACTCCTCGCTCGCCATCCTCAAGCTGCTCAGCGAGCAAGGCTGTGGCTTCGACATCGTCTCCGGAGGCGAGCTCGAACGCGTCCGCCGCGCCGCGCCGGCATCGCTTCCACGCGTCGTGTTCTCCGGCGTCGGCAAGCAGGTCTGGGAGATGGACGCAGCCCTCAACGCCGACATCCTCCTCTTCAACGTGGAGAGCGAAGCCGAGCTGGAGGTGCTCGCCGCACGGGCAACGGCTCTTGGCAAGACAGCCAGGATCGCTCTCCGGGTGAACCCCGACGTGTTCGCCGAGACGCACCCTTACATTTCGACCGGCCTCAGCGAGCACAAGTTCGGCATCGCCATCGAGCGCGCCCGCGACGTCTATCGTCGCGCCGCCGAGCTTCCTGGTCTCGAACCAGCAGGCGTCAGTGTCCACATCGGCTCCCAGATCCGCTCGGTCGAGCCCTTCGCTCAATCACTCCTCCGCGTCCGCGCGCTGGTAGACGAACTCCGTTCCGACGGCCACAACATCCGCTACGTCGACGCAGGGGGAGGCTTCGGCATCGAGTACGGCAACGCCGCCTTCGACCCTGCAGCCAGCGTCGCAGCGTACGCCTCCGCGATCCGCACTGCTCTCGACGGCCTCAACGCGCACCTGCTCCTCGAGCCAGGCCGCTTCCTCGTCGCCCAGGCTGGAGCGCTCCTCACCCGCGTGCTCTACACCAAGCAGAACGGCGCCAAGCATTTCGTCATCACCGATGCGGCCATGAACGACCTCATCCGTCCAGCCCTCTATCAAGCCCACCACGAGATCCTCCCTGTGATCCGCGATGACCGCCCAACGCAGACGGCCGACATCGTAGGCCCTGTCTGCGAGACAGGGGACTTCTTCGCCCGCGACCGCACTCTTCCCGAGCTGCGGTCTGGGGATCTCGCCGTCCTCCTCGACGCCGGCGCCTACGCCATGTCCCTTGCCTCCCACTACAACACCCGCGTCCACCCAGCCGAGGTCCTCATCGAGGCCGGCCAGCCACGCCTCATCCGCCGCCGGGAAACACTTGACAGCATCCTCGCCCCAGAGCTGCTGTAGTGTCCTGAGGCCACCCGGCCCCACCCCTCTGCGTGCTACAATTTTCTTCGACGAAGATGCGCGACATGTGCTGTTTATGGCCTGTTTTCGCACATATACGATATTCAAAGCAGCAGAGGTTCACACATGTCTGGCCACTCAAAATGGGCGACAATCAAGCATAAGAAGGGCGCGCTGGACGCCAAGCGCGGCAAGATCTTTACCCGCCTGATCAAGGAAATCACCATCGCGGCCAAAGGCGGCGGAGGAGATCCAGACGGCAACCCTCGCCTGCGCGGCGCGATCGCCGCAGCCAAGGCCGAGAACATGCCCGCGGACAACATCAAGCGCGCCATCCAGAAGGGAACTGGCGAGTTGGAAGGCGCAGCCTACGAGGAGATCCGCTTTGAGGGCTACGGTCCCGGCGGTGTCGCGGTCATCGTCGACACCCTCTCGGACAACCGCAATCGCGCGGTCTCGGAGATTCGCTTCGCTTTCTCCAAGAATGGCGGCAACCTTGGTGAAACCGGCTCCGTCGGCTACCTCTTCTCGAAGAAGGGCGTGATCGTCGTCGCGAAGTCCGCGGCTGACGAAGACAAGCTTACCGAGATCGTCCTCGACGCCGGTGCAGACGACCTCACCGATGAAGGCGACACGTGGGAAGTCCTGACCTCGCCCAAGGACTACGAGGCAGTCATGGCCGCGCTGACCGCAGCCAAGATCAAGCCTGAGCACGCCGAAGTGACGATGATCTCTTCCACGTACACCAAGCTTGAGGGAACGCAGGCTGCACAGATGATGCGACTGCTTGACGCGATCGACGACCTCGACGACACGCAGGCCGTCTACTCCAACTTCGATATGGATGAAGAGTCAGTTCCGGCCTAACCCAGGAAACAGCAGCGAACCGAGAGATGCGAAAGCCGCCACTCGATGGCGGCTTTCGATTGTGAGGAAGATGCGGATGACGCGGAGACGAATACTGTGCGGGATCGTGGCTGGGATATCGATCGCGGTGAGTGGAGCCCTGACCGCGCAGAGTCCCTCGGCTACGACCCAGACTGACTCGCCGATCGCAGCCGTCTCCAACTCGACACCATGGGAGTACGGTGCGCTCGTGCAGGGAGGAGTTGGCCTTGAAGAGCGCACGGACTTTAGCTTTTTCATGGTTGGAGGGCACCTGGGGAAGGTGCTGACACCGCAACTTGGCTCAGGAAGCCTCCGGGGCAACATTGAGTACTCGGTCGAGGTGTTTCCACTCTGGCAGTCGTATACGCCCAAGTTCCAGCGCATCAGCTGTGGGCCAATCAACCCTGATACCTCTTTAGCAGAATGCAGCTCGCCCTATACCGTTGGTGGAACCTTCACGGGCGTGAGCGTTACGCCCATCCAGGTGCGTTGGAACTTTACGCACGGCAAGCGGATCATGCCGTGGATTCAGGCCGCTGGCGGCGTCGTCTGGACGAACCACAAGTATCCCGCCGTGGGCGATCTCAATCCCAACGACCCAACCCAGACTGGTCCGGCATCCGATACCAGCGTGTGGAACTTCACGCCGCAAGGGGGAATCGGTGCCCATTACTTTCTGAAGCCGCGTCGCTCAATGGACTTCAGCGTCAATGCGGTGCATATTTCGAGTGCCAGCCTTGGAGACAAGAATCCGGGCGTCAATGTGAGCTTGCAGCTATCTGTTGGATACACGTGGTGGAAGTAAGACGATGAGTAGCGAAACCATAAGCGGAAGCCCGAACGCCAAAGCGATCGTAGAGTGCGTTCCTAACTTCTCTGAAGGGACCGACCGGCAGAAGGTTGAGGAGATCGTCCGTGCGATGCGCGTCGAGGGGGTGCACCTACTGGATTACTCCCTGGATGCGGACCACAATCGCTCCGTGGTGACCATTGCGGGATCGCCGGAAGCTGTTGTCGAAGCGGCCGTGCGAGGTGCAGGGAAGGCAGCCGAGCTGATCGATCTGACCAAGCAAAGCGGCGCACATCCCCGGATTGGCGCTGCCGACGTGATCCCGTTTGTCCCGGTGAGCGGCGTGTCACTTGTGCAATGCGCCATGTTGGCACGGCAAGCTGGCTTGGCGATTTGGCGACGGTTCGACGTCCCGGTTTACTTTTATGAAGCCGCGGCGTCACGGCCAGACCGTGTGAACCTCGAAGATGTTCGTCGCGGCCAGTTTGAGGGTCTGCAGCGGGACTCGCTCAAGGATACCCGGCGTCAACCCGATGTGGGTGGTCCTGAGCTTCATGCTACTGCGGGCGCAAGCGCTGTCGGGGCTCGTAAGTTTCTGATTGCCTACAACATATACCTTCCCGCCAGCGGATCGACTGAAGCGGTCAGCCTGGCGCGCTCGATCGCCAAGGAGATCCGGGCGTCGGGAGGAGGCTTATTTGGTGTCAAGGCGATGGGTGTGATGGCGAATGGCCGTGCCCAGGTGAGCATGAATATCACGGATTTTCATAAAACGCCGATGACTCGACTGCACAGCGCCGTCACCGAGATTGCCGCTCGGCACGGAGTAGCGGTAGCCGAAGGTGAGGTGATTGGACTTATTCCAGAGCTGGCTTATGAGCCGAATGCCGAATGGGTTCGTCAAACAATCGAGTTCGATCCGGAAAACAAGGTCTTGGAACGGCGGTTGCGGCGTCCGTTGGACTGGCCATAGCGCACCGGAGCGATTTGCTAGATGCACCAAGTTCAGTGAAGAATATAGCTTGCGCGGTAATGCGCGACTTTCAAGGAGTTCCGAATTGAAGACCTTTACGAAATGGCAGCACAGGACAGCGATTGCAGTGTTAGCGACCATGGCAATGGCGCCAATCGCACTACATGCTGCACAATTGAGCGGCGACGCTCGCGCCTCCATTCCGCGGGATGTGCAACAGATCATCGTTGTGGACTATCGCCAGATGCAGAACTCGCCTGCTGCGATGCAGTTGAAGGACCGGGTTCTGCCGCCGGAGTTGAAGCATTTGGAAACGGCGCTCAAGAATTCCGGTTTGCAGGTGGATCAGGATGCCGACACGCTCGCCTTTGCAGCGTTTCGGACGGCGGGGGCAGGCGCTTCAGGCAGCGAAGGCACGGGAACTCGCATTCTGGGTGTGGCGCAGGGTCAGTTCAACACGCAGGCCATCCTGGCAAAGTTTGCCAAAGAGAAGACCAAGGCGACCATGCTGCGGAACAACGCCATCTATCCCATGGGTTCTGGCGGGATGAGCGTCGCCTTCCTCAACCAGACCACGATGGTCTTTGGCGATCGTGAGGCGGTGCGAGCCGCGCTCGACGCCCGTGATGGACTTCAGCCTAACTTCCTTCAAAACAATGAGATGATGGGCGAGATGCCGGCTGTCGATTCGCAGGCGGTCTGGAGCATTTTGGACCAGAAGGGCACCCAAACCATGATGAAGAGCGTTCTGGGCGCGGCGGCTGGCCTGGCGGACTACGATACGGTCAAAAACCGTATGAAGGATGCCAGCTATACGATGGACTTCAGCAACGGCGTTCGCTTCAACATGTCTGTCGATATGTCGGACACGATTACCGCGGCTACGGCGGCGACGATCATGAAGGGGGTCGCGCTGATGAAGAAGTCGGGGGGATCTGCACAGGAAAAGGCAGCGGTGGATGACACGACGATCGACTCCAACGCGGGCGTGCTGACGGTTGCATATTCCTCCTCTGACAGCCAGTTCGCAGGGCTGCTATCGTCTCCGCTCTTTCAGCAGGTAGTGGTCAAGTAGCTTTTGCTCAGAGACTTGCAAGGAAAAGGGTGGCCATCTGGCCACCCTTTCGCGTTTCTCAGTTAAGTATTAGCTTTATTGGCCCGCAGGTTTGGTCGAGGCCTTGACCTCGATGTTTGGCAGCTTTCCCGAGGCCAGGCAGCGCTCCATCACGGCAGCGCGAAGCCGGTTTGAGAGCTCTTCCGGAAACTCATAGTTGACCGCGCCACGATAGACGTCGATGGTCTTTCGTGTAGTGTCCACAACCACCTCACAATGGTGACAGGTTCCCAGATGCGCTTTAACTTCAGTCAGCAAGGCAGGATCGATCTGTCCATCGAAGTAGTCGGTAAGTTTGGAGAGAAATTCCGTGCAGTTCACTTTGAGGCCTCGTTATTTTGCCGAAAGTAACGGCTAAGACGTTCGCGCAACTGCAGGCGCGCTCGTAACAGCCGGGACTTGACCGCCGGCACGCTCAATCCGAGCGCTGCCGCTGTCTCTTCCGTCGACAAGTTTTCGATGTCGCGAAGAGTGAAAACGGTTCGAAAACCTGGCGGAAGACCTGCAATTGTCTTCCGGAGAATCTCCGCGAGCTCCGCCTGGGAGTAGTTCTGCTCAGGATTAGGACGCCATTCGGCGAAATCGCGGGGAATGGAGCCCTCGTCTGTTTCGACATCCTGATCCATGGAAACGGTCTTTGAAGTCTTGCGCTTACGCAGCCGCATCAGGCTTTCGTTGACGGCAATTCGCACCAGCCAGGTGGAAAACTTCGAATTGCCCTGAAACTGATCAAGTTTCTGGAAGGCTTTGAAGAAAACGTCCTGAGTAATGTCTTCCGCGTCTTCGCGGTTCTGGGTAATATGCTGCGCTGTTCGAAAGATCTGCCGCTCATATTGCCGTACCAGCTGCTCGAATGCCGCGGTGTCGCCCGCCTTGGCCCGCTCCACCAGCGCAAGATCCGGATGGATCTCTGGCTGCGAGTCGGCCGCAATGACCTCCTCAAAGGAATTATGAGGCTCGCCGGCGATGCTTGAGGTCTCCACTGCCATAGGTACCCAGTTTACAGGAGGACGATTCTGATTGCTTGAGAGGAGCCATAGTTATCTTCAGTGGTTCCCTTGTTCGGAGGCATGTGGAAGCACGATCGGCATGATCGACTTAGAGTTAACTTAGGTGGACCATCGGATGAAGAGGTTGTGCTCGAAATGGATCATCGTGATGGCTCTCGGGATTGCACTATCTCCGGCGATGGCGAGTGCGCAAAGCGCGGCCCAAAAGTCTTCAACGACGACTGCCTCCGAGAGTAAGAAAAAGGTGACATCCAAGACGAAGGAACGGACCAAAGCCTCGGGGAGGGGAAATTCCGCCTCAGGCCAGGGGACAACTGGGACGCATCCGACATCCCACCGCTCGACCTCCTATCACCGATCCATGCCGGGATTGGAATCAGCAAGCAAACGGTCCAGGCGTGTTCACGGATATGGGGCTACGAGAGTTAGTCACCTTCCGCAGCCAACAGCAGAGAGCCGGCGACTGAACAGCGCATTCATTGCCTCGGCGCAGTTGCGGCCGATGGCCCAGCAGTTACTGACTAACCGAACTCCGGCTGCGTATGCTGGCGTTGTGGCATATGCCGCGTCGCACCCGGGAGAGGCGGCCGCCTCAGCGGAACTCGCCATCGGCCACGCGTACATGCTGGATCGTCGCTATGCCGATGCGGAGAATGCGTTCCGGCAGGCGAGTATCCACGGTGTCGCTCTGGACGACTACGCGAACTACCTGGAGGCTCAGGCAGCAGTCGAGGGGAACCGTCCACAAGACGCGGTCCCATTGTTAGCCCAATTTACTGATCACCATCCAAATAGCGTGTTTGAACATTCTGCGCCCATCCTTCTGGCGAATGCCTATCTAGCAAGTAACGATGCGAATGGTGCGCTTCGGGTTCTACAGCCACTCTTGGGGAGCCCAGCAGCGAATCAGGTGGATTTCCGGTTGACACTTGCCAAGGCATATCAGGCGAGCGGCGATCCTCAGAAATCTTCCACCCTTTATCGGGGCATCTATCTGGGCGATCCGCTGAGCCCCGAGGCTGCAGCTGCGAAGTCACAACTCCTGCTGATGAATGCGCCGCTGTCTGCAGCGGAGCGCAAACAACACGCCGATGCGATGTTCAATGCCAAGCAATACGCCATGGCAGGGGATGAATATCGTGCATTGCAACGAAGCAGCAACGAGCTGAGTCAGTCTGATCGCGATGCCTTGCAGATTTATGCTGCGGTTTGCGATTTGCGTCTTAAGAACCTCAGTCGTCTGGAGGTCGAACATCTTCCAGTGACTGGAGATGACAGTGCTGCCTTGAAGATGTATCTCCAATCAGAGCTAGCTCGGAATACGGGAAATGCGGATCAGCATGATGCCTTCGTGCAACAGTTGATGGCACAGTATCCTCACAGTCGCTGGTTGGAGGAGGCTCTTTATTCTGGCGGCAACATGTACTTGATTCGCCAGGATGATACCAAGGCCATCGACGACTATCTAGCGCTTGTGCAACACTTCCCAAACAGCACCTATGCACCGAATTCGCATTGGCATGCAGCGTGGCTTTGTTATCGCCAGCGGCGTTATCCGGACGCCGCTCGACTGATGGACGAGCAAATCACGCAATATCCGGCAGGCAATCAGATCCCGGGAGCTCTCTACTGGCGCGCCCGGCTCTATGAAGATGTTGAGCACAACTATGGGCAGGCGCTCAATTACTATAACCAGCTCAATACGAGTTACGTGAATACCTACTATGCAATTCTTGCGCGAGAGCGGATCGCGCAGCTCGGGCCCCGCCCCGACGTTCCCCCCGCGCCCGCTCTGGCCTCAGTCCCTGTGGTCAATAACCCTGAGCTCACCGATGTGCTGCCAGAGAACGATCCTCACCTCATCAAGGCAAGACTGTTAGCGAATGCGGCGCTGAACGAATACATCCGACCAGAGATTCAGCTAAGCGAGACATCAAACGAATGGGGAGCGTTTGCGGAGGCGCAGATCTACCAGAGCTTCGGCGAAAATACTCGCGCACTGCAAGCCATGAAACGCAGCAAAATCCCGTTCCTCTCGCTCCAGGTCAAAGACGTGCCGATGGCGTATTGGGAACTGCTGCTCCCGCGACCCTACTGGTCCACACTTGAGAACGATGCGCGAGCCAACGGCGTTGACCCGTATCTGGTGGCTGCTCTCATTCGGCAGGAATCCGAGTTCAATCCGGGCGCGGTGAGCCGAATGAACGCGTATGGGCTGATGCAATTGCTTCCTTCCGTGGGTAAAGAGATTTCGAAGAAAGATGGTCAGCGCCATTTCAAGACAAATGATCTGCTCGATCCAACCATCAACCTGCAATTGGGAACCCAGGATCTTCGCAAATCGATTGATCGTTACGGTGGCCAGGTTGACTATGCCCTGGCTGCTTATAACGCAGGGGATACGCCGGTGCATCAGTGGATGTCCTCGAACAACTACAAAGATATTGCGGAGTGGGTAGAGTCGATCCCCTATACCGAAACGCGGGAGTATGTGCAGGCAATCGTGCGAAATCGTGAGATGTATCGCGCAGTGTATGAGAGACACTGATTGGCTGCGGTCGCGTGCTGATGCTCACTCGTGACGGAGGGCTACGACGGGATCCATTTTAGCGGCACGAATTGCGGGTAGAAGGCCAGACACGACGCCGACCAGTCCAAGAATGACGAAGGACGCGAGCATGATTCCAAATGAGGCCCGCAGAATGATGTCTCCGTCATGATTCGCGGTCTTGTACATCGCAGAATAGAGCGGCATGGGCGGGACGAGATAAGTGGTCACGATCGACACGATGACTCCGGCTACACCCGCGAGAAATGTCAGGACGAAGCTCTCAAGCAGGAATTGCGCAAGAATGTCGCGGGGGCGTGCGCCAAGGGCTTTCATTAGACCGATTTCACGAGTGCGTTCGGTGACTGAGACGAGCATGATATTCATGACTCCCACACCGCCGACAGCGAGTGTCATCGCTCCAATGATTCCAAGCAGAACCTGCAGGGCGAACGAGAACGCAACGAGCTGTTTGCCATCCTCGATCGTGTCCCATGCGCCTACTGCTTTTTCGTCCAATGGATTGAAATGATGGCGTTGGGCGAGTACAGTTCGGACCGCCTGCAGCGAACGCAGATGCAAACCGGCGGTTGAGGGCTGAAAGACGATAGAATCGGGATCGCGCTGTTGGCGGAGGGTACGCATCGCGTCAAATGGCACGAAGATGTTTTCGTTATCGGGGCCGTTGTTGGACGAGTCCTGAATCTTATTGCGAAGCACGCCAATGACGGTGAAGGGTTGCCCCTCGACCTGCACGACCTGGCCAACGGGCGGATACCCATTGAACAGCTTCTGGGCCGCGTGCGCTCCGAAGATGATGACCTGGCGATGCTGGCTGAAGTCGTCGGCTTCGAAGTATCTGCCTTGATCGACATCCAATCGGCGCATCCGACCGTAGGGAAGGTCCACGGCTTTTGAGGAAATAGCTACAACTTTGGGTCCGTACTTAACGCTGAAGGTGTCGTCAGTTTCACGTGAGACGGCACTAAGGAAGGGAAGTGAATCGCGTACCGCTTCCATGTCCCCGTCTTTCAGATGAATCTTTTGCCCGGAGCGCTGGCCGCCTGCCTGCATCGAGGTCTGCCCACCCCAGACCATGATGACATCATTACCAAAACCGAGGAACCCTTCCATCACTGCATTGCTTACGGCTCTACCGTAGCTGAGCAGAAGGACTACGGTCACCAGTCCCCAAACAATACCCAGCATCGTCAGTCCCGAACGCAGACGATTGCGCCGCAGAGACTCGACGGACTCGGTAAGGGCTTCACTCAGATTCATTCAAAGTCTCCTTGGCTAGTCAGTGCGGAGGCACTCGATGGGTGTAAGGTTCGCGGCGCGTATCGCGGGATAGGTGCCTGCTGTCACCGTAATGATTGCGAGCGTGACGAGCGAAGAGATAATTGCAGTCGCTGAAAGAACCGGGTGGGGAAGGAATTCTGGGAGTGGAAGCAGGCGCAACCCAACGATAATGCCGACGCCGACCAGCAGGCCAAGAGCGCCACTCACGAGGGTAATGATGGCCGATTCGACGAGAAACTGACGCCGAATATCTACGGCGGTTGCCCCAAGAGCTTTGCGAACGCCGATCTCGCGTGTTCGCTCGGAGACGGCAACCAGCATGATGTTCATGACGCCGATGCCGCCGAGGGCGAGAGTAAGCAGAGCGACGGCGGCAAAGAAAATCGTCATGGCACGGAATATATTGTCAGTGAATTGAGCACCTTCGAGGGTGTCCCACACCCAGACCGCGTCTGTGTCCTTGGGATCGAAATGATGCCGATCGGCAATAATCTGACGGACCTCATGCAGCGCTGCAACGTGCACATCGGGAGAGACGGGTTGCACGACGATGTTGCTGACAATCCCGGGAAAATCTCCCTTATCGTCGGGCGGGAAGTCGCGCTCCATCGCGGAGTAGGGAACAAAGAGCTGCGAATTATCTGGTCCCGATCCGTAACTTCCGTTCTGCTGCTTGCTGGCGAGTACGCCAATGACGATATAGGGATAGCCGTTAATCGATAACGATTGACCAATTGCAGGCTTGCCCGGGAAGAGTTGGCGATTGGATTCTGCTCCCAGAATGACGACACGCATACCTTTGTCTTCATCTTCGGCGTCCATCAACCGGCCCTGCTCGACATGGAGCGAGCGAAAGTCCTGGTACTCCGGCCAAACGCCGCGCACGGCCCGACTGGCCGCATTCCAGGGGCTCACTTCACTCACCGTTCGGCGGAGCTCCGGCGACACGTGGCTGACCAGGGGCGCTCCCTCACGGATGGCGATCGCGTCATCTATGGTCAGTGTGACGTCCCGGCCGGCCGCATACCCTCCGTAGGGCATCGCGGTTTTACCGCCGAAGCAAATGGCAATATCGGTACCAATTGTTTTTAGGTGGTTGCGTTGATCAATGCCGAAGCCAATTCCGAGACCCACCAATAAAATGACTGAACTGATACCCCAGATGATTCCAAACATCGTGAGGAAGCTGCGAAGCTTCGTGGCCCACAATGCGGAGATAGTTTGCTTGAAGATCTCAAAGATGGGCATGGTCGAAGGTCGCCGGAAGTGCCTTGGCTTTGAGCAGATACGTATGCGGGCCGATCTTGGTTCCAGCCAAATACATGTCGGGTTGGAACGAGATACGATAGGGGAAGTATTTAACGCCCGGATGGTGAAATCGGCAGACACAGCGGACTTAAAATCCGCAGACCTTAACCGGTCGTGGGGGTTCAAGTCCCCCTCCGGGCACCATGAAATGAAGGACTTATCTTGATGTGGCCTCTCGAGATTTGAGAGGCTACATTTGCTTGATGGCTGTTTTGATGGCTGTTCGTTTCTACAGGGAGGTTGAGTGGCTGTTTATGTTGCACTGCGTTGCAATGAAGCGCATCTTTCTCATTGTTCCTTTCTTCTGCTTGTTCAACAATCCTTTGTATGCATATCCCTGACGCATATATTTCCGGATTTGTCGCCGCAATCGTCTCTACCATTGGGACTTTGATTGCGAGTCGAATTTCTTTTAGGGCAGTCAATGAAAGCGCGAAGAAGGCCTCTGACGGGATCAAACAACAGATCGACTTTCAAACTCGTGCTAAGCTCGCTGAATTTCGACAGGCATGGATCAATGAGCTTCGAGTTCAGATGTCTACGCTTCAGTCGCTTGGAGTCACACCCAATCTTCCCCAAGCCGAGAAAGAAGGTTTCTATAAGGCTGGCACGATGATCGAACTTTTGATGGATCGTAATGATCCTCAGTTTGCGGAACTTCAATCGTGCATGTACTCGTTCCTAGCTGCTCAGACGATTGAAGAAAAATACTCATGCAACGCCCCGTACGTCCATGTGTGTCAGGATGTGCTCAAGGCCGAATGGGAACGGCTCAAGAAAGAATTAGTGCATTCCCCGGATGCCGGAGCATAGCCGAGGCCGGACCGGAGTCAAGGCCGCGCACATGCGCGCCGCTTCGCGGTCGCAGAGCCTTGACACCGGTCTCTGAGCCTCGGCTCACTATCCCTAATATCCGGGGAATGTCATCGACAGGCTACTTTGAGCCGGAGGCGATGCGTTCCACCACCGACAGCTTATGCTCGGGAGAGAGGTGGCTATATCGCGCCGACATCGTGATGGACTTGTGCCCCGCCGCTTCTTGAATCTCCTTAATGCTCGCGCCAGCCATCGCTAGCCAGGAGCAGAAGGTGTGCCGGTTGCAGTGCCACACGTAGCCGCTGATGCCAGCGTCTTCCATGCTGGGGTGGAACCATGAGCGGGTGTCGAAGTTGTTCTTATTGCCTTCACGCGGAAAGACGGGATCGGATGGGTGTTGCCTCGGGCGGCGAAGGGACTCGATAGCCGCAACTGCATCCGAGTTCAGGTGGACGGTACGTGCAGAACCATTCTTCGTCTTGGTGAGTTCAATAGTCCGGCGATCCAGATGCGCCTGCGACCACGTACAGGTGTATTGTTCGCTGAGACGCATCCCGGTATGAAGGCTCACGACGAACTCAGCCAGATGCTCCGGGAAGCGTTCGGAGATGACCTTGTGCAGCGAGGCATACTCTTCTTGGCTGAGGAAGCGTAAGCGCCCCGTGCCTTCCTTGCGCTGGCGAACCAAGCGAGCGGGGTTGACCGTGACCTTACCGTTCCGTACGCCTTCGCGGTAGCAGAGCGAGATGAACGCCTTGTACCGATTGGCAGTCGCCGCAGTCTTGCAACGACTGCGAAGCCAGCGCTCCAGCTCCTGTGGTGTCAATTCGGCGGCAGGCCGCGAGCCCAGGGCTTCGCGCACGATCTCGCCCTTGCTCTTATATCCGCGCTGATCCTTGTGGTGTGCAGTGAACTCCAGAGCGTCGTCAATTAGCTCGCTCAAGGTGAGCACTTTGGAGTTGCGGAGCTCCGGTAGCTTCCGCCCAGCCGCAGCATCAGCCTTGCGCGACTGGTAGAGCTTGGTGGCATCCGACTTGCGGCCTACCTTCTCGCGGTGACGCTTACCCGCTGCATAGTAGTGAATCCACCAAATGCCGCTGTCTGTTGGATGTTCATATACGCCGCGCATCGAATACTCTCCCGCTGGCTGTCTCAGCGGATATAGAATAGCAAGACATCCGATAGAACAGCCACTGTTCTTGAAATGTCTGGATCAAGTGACTGTTTGTTACCATTTGAGGCGATTCAAAAGAGAGATTCATGGCCAATTCTGCAACGCAAAATCCTTCCGCGATGGAAGGTCTGGAGGCCAAACTCTGGGCTGCAGCCGATGCCCTCCGCAACAACATGGACGCGGCTGAGTACAAGCATGTCGTCCTTGGGCTGATCTTTCTCAAGTACATTTCAGATGCTTTTGAAGCGAAACACGCTGAGTTGACGGATCTCAGTTCTGAAGGAGCCGACTCGGAAGACCCTGATGAGTACCGGGCCGAAAACATCTTCTGGGTACCCAAAGAGGCTCGCTGGTCTGTTCTCAAGGACAATGCGCCGCAGCCCACGATCGGCAAGCTGGTCGATGACGCGATGACTGCCATCGAACGCGACAATCCCTCACTGCAAGGCGTGCTACCGAAGGACTATGCCCGTCCTGGCCTCGACAAGCAGCGCCTCGGCCAGCTCATCAATCTTGTCAGCAATATCGCGCTTGGCAGTCCGGAAGACCGTGCCATGGACATGCTCGGGCGGGTGTACGAATACTTTCTCTCGCAGTTCGCTAGCGCTGAAGGCAAGAAGGGCGGCCAGTTCTATACTCCGGCGCATGTTGTTCGCATACTGGTGGAGATGCTTGCTCCCTACAAAGGCCGTGTCTACGATCCATGCTGCGGTTCGGGCGGAATGTTCGTGCAGAGTGAGAAATTCATCGAGGCGCATCAAGGACGCATCGGTGACATCTCCATCTATGGTCAGGAGTCGAACTACACCACCTGGCGGCTGGCGAAGATGAATCTCGCCATTCGCGGCATCGACGCACAGATTGCCCACGGCGATACCTTTCATAACGACCGGCACCCGGACCTGAAAGCCGATTATGTGATTGCCAATCCGCCGTTCAATGACAGCGACTGGCGCGGCGACCTGCTCAAAGCGGATAAGCGCTGGGTCTATGGTGTGCCGCCTGCGGGCAATGCCAACTATGCATGGGTGCAGCACTTCATCTCGCATCTTGCCCCAACCGGACTTGCTGGGTTCGTTCTGGCGAATGGCTCGATGTCTTCTAACCAATCCGGTGAGGGAGCGATTCGCAAGGCCATCATCGAAGCGGACCTTGTGGACTGCATGGTCGCTCTGCCGGGACAACTCTTCTATGCGACACAGATTCCGGTCTGCCTCTGGTTCCTTGCCAAATATAAAAAGAACGGACGCTTCCGTGATCGGCGCGGCGAGACGCTATTCGTTGATGCCCGCAAGCTGGGCGTGCTCAAGAACCGTGTGCAGCGGGAGCTGACCGATGCGGATGTACAACGCATCGCCCGAGCCTATCATGCGTGGCGGGGAGATAAGGGAGCGGGCGAGTACGCCGATGTTGCCGGATTCTGCAAATCGGCAACGCTGGAGGAGATTCGCAAGCACGGCCATGTGCTCACGCCGGGAGGCTATGTTGGAGCCGAGGCCGTCGAGGATGATGGGGTTCCATTCGAGGAGAAGATGCAGGCGCTTTCGGAGACGCTGCGTGAGCAGATGAAGGAAGCCGCACGTCTCGATGCCGTTATCACTGCCAACCTGAAGGAGCTTGGCTATGGCGAATGATTGGAAGAAAGCTCGGCTAGGCGACCTTGTTGAGATCAAACATGGATGGCCATTCAAGAGTGAACTGTTTTCTGAGACGCTCACGGGAAAACCCATCGTAATGAGCATCGGGAACTTTAATTACACGGGCGGGTTGAGGCTCGATTCGACATCGCTAAAAGAGTATCGAGGAGAATTCCCTGAGGAGTATGTGTTGAGTGCTGGTGACATACTCCTTGTGATGACCTGTCAAACTGCTGGAGGGGAAATTCTAGGCATACCAGCTCGGATTCCCAGCGATGATCGTACTTACCTTCACAATCAGCGATTAGGAAAAGTGATTGTTAAGGATCAGAGCAAAATCGACCTCTCATTTCTTTACTGGCTCTTCTTGTTTCCTGCCTTCAATCGTGAACTTGTAAACAGCGCAACAGGCACAAAAATCCTTCATACTGCGCCCTCTCGGATTCAAGCATTCGAGTTCGCTCTACCCACCCTAGAGGAACAACTCTCAATTGCTCGCATTCTCTGGACGCTTGAAAAGAAGATCGAGCTGAACCGGAAGATGAACGAGACGCTGGAGGCAATGGTGCGGGCGCTGTTCAAGTCATGGTTTGTGGATTTCGATCCCGTCCGCGCCAAAGCCGAAGGCCGCGACCCCGGCCTCCCCGCATCCGTCGCCGCCCTCTTCCCCGACTCTTTCGAGGACCGTGAACTTGAACAACTGCCGAACGGGTGGCAGCAAATTCCTCTATATGAGATTGCCGAATTCTCAAATGGTGCGGCCTATAGGGACATGCACTTCTCGCCGATAGGAGAGGGCTTACCAGTCATCAAGATCGCTGAGTTGAAAGCAGGGGTCACCGATAGTACGAGATTCACGACGACTGAGCTCGGGGGCAAATATCGTATTGATCAAAGGGAGATTCTCTTCTCGTGGTCGGGCAATCCTGATACTTCCATCGACACCTTTATATGGGATGGAGGGCCTGCATGGTTGAATCAACACATATTCCGTGTTCGCGAAAATGGAACAGCATCGCGAACGTGGATCTACTGCCTCCTAAAATCGCTTCGTCCCGTCTTTGCAGAAATCGCGCGGGACAAACAGACGACGGGGCTCGGCCACGTCACGATAGCCGACATGAAGAGATTGATGGTTTGTCGGCCGCCGCCTGAAGTGGCAAAGGTGTTTGATACATTTGCTGCACCAATCCTCGAGCGAGTGTTCTCCAATCAACTTCAAATTAATCTTCTGAAGGATATTCGAGATAATCTGCTGCCCAGGCTCATCTCCGGCGATCTGCAACTCACCAAGTCTGATGCCCTGATAGAGGTGATAGTGTGATGACTTCAGCTCAGCGCTCAGTTTTTCCACCATCGTTATTGAAACCGTTACGCAAAGTCCGTGAGCACGAGATTCTTCGCGTCGCGACCTCTCTTCTGGGAGATGATGCACAAGTATCTTTGGACGCAGCAAGGCGCGAGGTTCTTAGATGGGCTCAGCCCAGAAGCGGCGGTAGTTGGCCTGCAGAGGCTTGGCGGTTCGAATCGTTCGAGTATCTGTCGAGTGGCAGAAGTTGTTCCGCTGTTCGCCACAAGAATGAGAATGGAGATGTTTGGGCATTCCGGATCGAAGATCCTGATAAGACCGTTCCAGGAAGAATTTGGACTATTGAGATTGTGGTCAGCTCTCAGGCTGACCTCTCTACGAGCTTCACCCTTCGCCTGACGGTTGGTTCGCCCGAAGCCAGTCTTGATATCGAGCCGCATGTTCCCGGGGTGGTGCGGCAGGTAATAACTTCGCCCGGCCTCGCCGCCGGCACGTTCAAGGTGACAGATAAAGCACTGACCATCCGTTCAGTAGAAAACTGTGAGGTGCTCATCCGGGCACTTCTCGATCCTTTGCGGAAACTGCCCATCATTGTCCTGAGCGTTCCTTCCACATCCACTGAGCTCTACAAACCTCTACTCGATGCAAAGACGCTCGCTGCAGCTTGCGCAGGGCTAGCGATTGTCATCATCCTTCCAGCGCAGTTTTCGTGGTACCTGACTGAGCGCTTCGGGAAGCAGCTTTCTGTTTACGAGGGTGCTGCCAGAATCTACCTGCCAGGTTTTGCAGAAGACGCAAACCCGTTTGGCGGCCATGAGCTTCTTTTGCCGCAGCGGTTCGCAAGCTCCGAAGGCGCGGCACAGGCGCTTACGAGGCTGCGTTGGGCTGCAGCGAACGGCAGCGTAAGGCGGCTGCAGCTTGGCAAAGACATCCTGGCGTTTGCGTCTCTGCGTGCGCAAAGTCTGCAACAGAGGCAAGCTGAACTACAGAACGTTGGCGCGACAGACCGCGAGCGCTATGAAGCCGCTATAACGCGGTTGAGTGTGCTGGAGGACCAGCTAAACGAAGCTGAGAGATACCAACAAGAGTTCTCCGATCTTCATGACGCTGCGGAAGAGCGCGCCGAGACGGCGGAGGCTCAACTCAGAGCTGGAACCTTCCGTATCCAACAACTCCTTGAGCAGTTGGAAACTTCCGGCTTGACTCCAGATGCCGGGATCGATCTGCCTCTGAAGTGGGAAGACTTTGCAAACTGGTGCGATGTTCACTTAGCAGGCAGAGTAATCCTAACCCCTCAAGCGAGAAGGGCCATCCGTTCGCCAGAGTTTGAGGACGTTCAATTGGCAGCGAAATGCCTACTTTGGCTGGCTAATGAATATAGGGTTGCAAAGATGGGAGAGGGTGACGGTACACTCCGTGACCGGACTATTGTCCCTGGAGTAACAAACACGCACTGCGGGTCTGACTGCTTTGAGATGGAATGGCAGGGCGGCAAACACTACGTTGATTGGCATATAAAGAACGGAGGAAATACGCGCGACCCGAAGCGATGTCTCCGGATTTACTACTTCTGGGCCGAGTCTTTGCAACAAGTTGTCATAGCTTCAATGCCCGCACATCGCCGCTCTGACGCTTCCTGATCATCCATGAATAAGTTCACCGAATCCGCAGTCGAAGAAGCCGCTCTCGAATGGCTGGAGGCCAAGGGGTGGACGATTCTGCATGGGCCAGATATTGCGAGTGGCATAGCCTCTGCAGAGCGCACCGATCCTGAGTTTCGCGATGTGGTGCTGGAGCGCAGGCTACGCCAGTCGCTCCAGCGGTTGAATCCCTTACTTTCTCAGGATGCTATCGAGTCTGCCTTTCGCAAGCTGATGGTTGTTGATGGTCCGAGTCTGCTGGAGCGCAACCGCGCCGCGTGGCGGATGCTCACGCACGGCGTAGATGTGGAGATTACCCGCCCCGATGGCTCGCTGGGTGGCTTTCCGGCAAAGGTTGTCGATTTCAGCAACCCAAAGAACAACGATTGGGTTGCCGTCAATCAGTTCATCGTCCGCGAGGGGCAGCATGTTCGCCGTCCCGACATTCTGGTCTTTCTGAATGGCCTGCCGATCGCCGGGATTGAACTTAAGAATGCAACGGACGAGAAGGCGACTATCTGGACCGCCTACGACCAGTTCCAAACGTATAAGCATCAGATTCCATCGCTGTATGTTCACAATGCGCTGCTGTGCATCTCGGACGGCATGGAGGCTCGCGTTGGTTCGATCACGTCGCCGCCGGAACGCTTTTTGCCCTGGCGCACGATTGAGGGAGAGAAGCCTGCGCCGCCCTCGATTCCTCAGTTGCGTGTGGTGATTGAAGGGCTCTTCGATAAGCAGCGGTTGCTGGACTTCCTGCATTACTTCATTGTTTTCGAGGAAGAGAAGACCGGGACCGTCAAGAAAGTTGCCGGATACCATCAGTTCCATGCGGTAAATCGTGCAATCGAAGCAACGGTGAGCGCAGCCGATATCCAGGGCGACCGCCGCGCAGGTGTGGTGTGGCATACGCAGGGTTCGGGCAAAAGCCTCACTATGGTCTTTTACGCGGGGCGGCTCGCGCTCGATCCGCGATTGCAGAATCCGACCATCGTTGTCTTGACCGACCGCAACGACCTCGACGACCAGCTCTTCGGCACGTTCTCTCGCTGCCATGAGACGCTACGCCAGCCACCGATGCAGGCGGAGAGCCGCGAGCACCTTCGTCAACTACTGAGCGTGTCTTCCGGCGGTATCGTCTTCACGACGATTCAGAAGTTCGCGCCCGATGCGGGCGACCAGCAGGAGGAGTTGACAGACCGGCGCAACGTGATTGTGATTGCCGACGAGGCGCACCGCAGCCAGTACGACTTCATCGACGGCTTTGCCCGCCACATGCGGGATGCCTTGCCGGGGGCATCATTTATCGGGTTTACGGGAACCCCTATTGAGAAGACAGATGCCAGCACGACGGCTGTCTTCGGCGACACCATCTCCGTCTATGACATCCAACGGGCTGTAGAAGACGGCGCGACGGTCCCAATCTACTACGAAAACCGCATGGTCAAGCTGAACCTGGATGAGACGCTGAAGCCACAGCTTGATTCCGGTTTTGAGGAGGCTACGGAGACCGAAGAGGTAGGCCGCCGAGAACGATTGAAGACTCGTTGGGCTGCTGTGGAAGCAATTATTGGCACGGAAAAGCGCATCAAGGCAATTGCTAAAGACCTCGTAGACCATTTCGAGGAACGTCAGCGCGGGATGATTGGAAAAGGATTGATTGTCTGTATGAGCCGCCGTATCTGCGTGGAACTCTATAGCGAGATTGCGGCTCTGCGCCCCGATTGGCATAGCGATGAAGATGCGGATGGAGCGATCAAAATTGTAATGACCGGAAGCGCTACCGATCCGCTGGATTGGCAACCGCACATCCGCAATAAACAACGTCGCGAAGGGGTTGGAGAACGATTTAAGAATCCGAAAGACCCTCTAAAACTGGTGATCGTCAGGGACATGTGGCTGACAGGCTTCGATGTTCCATGCCTGCATACGATGTATGTGGACAAATACATGCACGCGCATGGCTTAATGCAGGCGATTGCACGCGTAAACCGCGTCTTTCGAGATAAGCCGGGTGGCTTGGTCGTGGACTATCTCGGTATCGCGCAGGAACTCAAAAAGGCACTCTCCGCTTATACGGAAGGGGGAGGTGAAGGCGATCTCACTCGCCCTCAGCACGAGGCCGTGGAGTTGATGCTGAAGAAGCACGAGGAGTGTTCGTCGCTGTTTGAAAGTTTTGATTGGTCCCATTGGGCAACTTCGGCGGCTAGCGGCAAGTTAGGTTTGCTACCAGGAGCACAGGAACACATACTTTTACAGACGGATGGCAAGGAGAAGCTCAGCAAATCTGTCGCAGAGCTGTCCCACGCTTTCGCGTTGGCCGTGCCACACGAAGAGGCTATTCGTCTTCGTGACGACGTAGGTTTCTTCCAGGCCGTGAAGGCAGTTCTTGCAAAATCTCCCATGCAGCAGTTCGGCCATGTTGATTCGGAACATGCGATCCGTCAGATTGTATCGAACGCCATCATGTCGGAAGACGTTGTCGATATTTTTGCCGCTGCTGGCCTGAAGAAGCCTGATCTTTCGATTCTTTCGGATGAGTTCTTGGAAGAGATTCAGTCAATGCCGCAGCGAAATCTTGCCGTCGAATTGCTGCAAAAACTGCTCAAGGGCGAGATCAAAATCCGCTCCCGACGGAATGTCGTCCAAGCACGTAAATTTTCTGAATTGATAGAAACTTCATTACGCCGTTACCAGAATCGGGCCGTCGAAACCGCACAGGTCATCGAAGAGTTGATTGCGCTGGCAAAGAATCTCCGGGAAGCCGCACGGCGCGGAGAAAGCCTGGGCCTGAATCAGGATGAGCTTGCCTTCTATGACGCACTGGAAGTCAACGATAGCGCCGTCCAGATTTTGGGCGATGAATCTCTCCGAGTCATAGCTCGGGAACTGGTCGAGAATGTACGCAAGAATGTCAGCCTTGATTGGACCCAGAGAGAGAATGTCCAAGCGAGACTTCGCGTAATTGTTAAGCGCATTCTGAAGAAGCATGGCTATCCGCCTGATTTGCAAGAACGAGCGACCCAGACAGTGCTACAGCAAGCGGAAGTGCTCTCAGGGGGGTGGGCAGCTTCTTCATAGTGCTCTCCGCTGTCTGAAAGTGCGAACGTGGTCCAAGTGAACTGATCACTCGCATCTCGCCTGACTTAGTGCAAGTGTCGCTGCTCCGCAGCGGATGAACAATGACACGTCATCCCCAAACGGGTGCTGTAAAGCGCCTTGGAAGCGCGTTCCGTTAACTTCTTGTACTGCAATGATTTCCAGTTTTGTGTTCACGGACGTAAACGTGTGCGTCCTCGCCGTTTACACGCACGAATACTCCATCGGAGGGGAGTCATAGAAACTACACCAACTGCAAACGCATCCAAGCTGACATCAGAGAAGTCTCAATAGGTGGTACTGCTCATGGCCTCCCCTGACACCCAACCGCATCAATTTGCGGAGCCAGCTCCGTCCATTCCAACGGCAAGCGAAGCCTCCCGAACGAAATCCGTCGCAACGCGGCTCACGGAAGTGGAGCTTGGCGAGATCGAAGCAGCAGCTTCCAAGGCCGGGAAAAAGGTCTCCGAATGGTTGCGGGACGCGGCTCTCACGTCCGCCCGCTCCCCACAACGAGCGCCGACCGACGCCGTTTTGTTGGCGGAGATCATCGGAGTGCGGGATCTCATGCTTAACCTATTTGCACAGGCATCGAAGGGGCCATTGAGCACGGAAGACATGCGCAAAATATCCGCTTATGCCGACTCTATTAAGGAGCAAAAAGCCAGCCAAATCCTGTCTCTAAAGCGGTCGCAAATCACCACCAAATAAGTGGAGAAAGCATCATGCAATGGCTGATTCTTCGCAGGGCGTTTCCGTGGAGAACAGGACTCCTGATTTGCTCGATTCCGGCTCTGGCATTGGCCGCGTTTCTGGCATGGTTCAAGTGGGAATTGCCGCCGCTCCAACGCTACTATTTGATGACCTATTGGGATAGTTCCAAGCACGCTGAAAGACCCGCGAGTGTGACTCAAATTGAGTGGCTTTATAAGGGAACTCCGGGACGGAAAAGTGAGATCGCCATTCCCCAAGATGTTGAATCAAGCGGAGCTGGATTGTTCCCGCTTGGACTATCTTCTTCGGCTCGCAAACGAGGGTGGAATGAACTGGTAAAGGCACCAGTGCAAAGATGGAAATCATCTGAGCTGGAAAGCTTCCTACAAGAGGACTTCTACGGCAACCGCAGCTTCGGAGAACTGATCGCCGAGCCGCTCTCCTTTATCTGCGATATACCGTTCCTCGCCCTCTATGTCGCAGTCATGATCAGACAGGAATTGGCTGGTGAATGGATACGGCTTTATGAAGAGCGTTATGGTGTTGAATTCGCCTCCGATTGGAGTGCTGTTTGGTGGAAGTTTCGAGAGCAGGTTCAAGAGTGGAAACATCGTCTCCTCGCCAGGGCTAAAGCGAGTCTTTCAGCACCCCGATCAGAGCCCAAAGAGCCGTCCGCTAATGCTGCTAATCAGAGACCATCGTACGCTGAACATAAAATATCTTCGCGAGTTGACAAGCCGGTCGTTACAGTAGCCTCTTCTGTAGAGCCAAAGCGCCATATGATCTTTCCGGGAACAACGGCTATTCGTAACGGCGATGCACTCGCTGAGCCATGGGATAAATCACAGTGGATCGAGTAGCCTTGCGATCCTTAATGCACTCCATCATGACCTTCCATTTCCTCTGACATTCAAGCTTCAAAGAGATCTTCATTGACCTTGTTTGGCCCGATGCATTCTTGCGTTTATTCGATCACGAGAAGAGCTCACATTGACTTACTTGTATGCGATTAGTCAGACGCGCAATAGCCGTTTCATTCAGTATCCATGCTGGTATTCGCAACTATCGTCCAGAAAATATTTCTTGAAATTAGGCCCAACATTTCCACATTTGGAGTTACGCTATGCAGCAAGCAGTTGCAAGATTCTGCGGTTCATGGGTTGAGGCTTCTACGCATGTTGACTCTTTCCAAAGCGCTGTCGGCCAACCAAGCCCGCACATATCATGCGAGAGAGTTCACGTCTGAGAAGCAGAACTACTGGAGCCGTGACCGGCAAGGACACAGTGAGTGGCAAGGATCACTTGCTCATGAGTGGGGTTTGCATGGCTCGATTGCTGATAGGCAATTTGCACTGCTTAGCGAAGGTCAGCATCCAGAGAGCGGTGCGCAGCTCGTCAAGCATCAACCGGCGAGAACCTATGAGAACGAATACGGCAAGCAGATCACAAGCGCAGAACATCGCGCAGGTTGGGATGCAACGTTCTCTGCGCCGAAGTCCGTATCGGTGACGGCTCTTGTTGGTGGTGATGACCGTGTGCGTGATGCACATCGTGAAAGCGTTCGCGTTGCGCTGCATGAATTGGAACGCTACACGCAGGCTCGCATCGGCAATGTTCGTGCGCCTGAGACGACGGGCAAGTTTGTCGCAGCAACTTTCGAGCATGACACCGCACGGCCTGTTGATGGATACGCAGCTCCTCAGCTTCATACTCATGCTGTGATCTTCAACCTCACAGAGCGCGAGAATGGCCAGACCCGAGCGTTGCAGGAGCGCAGTCTCTTTCAGTCACAGCACTATGCGACAAGTGTGTATCGCTCAGAGCTTGCCATGCGGCTACAAGGACTTGGTTACGAGATCGAGCGTGGTCAACATGGGCAGCCAGAAATCAAGGGGTACTCACAGGAGTATCTGGAAGCATCGAGCCCACGGCGCGCACAGATCAAAGAACATCTTCAAGAGATAGGCCGCGACGGTGCAGGAGCCGCGCAAGTTGCGGCCCATCGGACAAGAGACAGCAAGGACATTCTTTCACGTGAAGAGGTGCTGGAACGGCATCGTGAGCTTGCGGCGAAGTTCGGCAATCAGCCCGATCATGTTGTAGCCCAGGCGCAGGAGCGCGAGCACAAGGTCGAGCAGCAGCTCGAGAAA
>DATHQT010000013.1:0-25063 GCA_035482415.1 Acidobacteriaceae bacterium
TCATGAGTTTGTGGTGGTGGGTGCTGAGTCGGCTGATGTGTTGAATGAGAAGCTGCTAGGGAAAGAGATCATTGGTGGGCTGGCGTTGGGTAAGTGGTATCCGGAGCTGGGTGAGAATGCGACGCTGTGGTGTGCGACGGAGTTGACGACGAAGGCGCAGATGGATGCGGCGGCGGCGGTTGTTCGCGGGTAGCGGCCGAAAGGAAAACGCGGTGAGCGCGGTGGACGCAATGGTAACGCGGCGGGATTTGAGGTTGAGATGGATATCAGTGGCGTTGAAGGGCAGGAGCTGACGGCGGTTGAGTTTGTTGGCGACCATCTGCGGCTGCACTTCGATGGGCCGAGGTTCACGTTGTATGCGTGGCCTTATGTGCTGCTCGCGGACTTTAGTGTGGCGTTTGGAGAGCCGGAGTATCGGAACGCGCTGTGTGCGCATATCGGGCAGATCGTTGAGAAGGCGATGTTGGAGGATGAAGAGTCGCTGACAATTGAGTTGGAGAATGGGACTGTGCTGGGGTTGTCGCTGCATGGTGAAGATGTGGATGGGCCGGTGGTTGGAAGTTTTTCGGAGAGCGGAGACGGACATGACGAAGTCGATTTCTGAGAACGATTCCATCCACTTCAACACATGCGCGAGCTACGGTCTTCGCGGATGCATCCTGTTGCAGGTGATGTTTGTTGTCTTATGGGGTTTTCATACAAAGGAGAACTTCGTTGCGTATCAAAATGCGAATAAGTTAGTGCTTTTTCTGATTGCAGCTTTTTTCCTGGCTGATGTTTTTACGCCGGCCGATCCGCGCAGGCGCCGCGGAAAGGTCGCCGACATCTATGTCTTTTTTACATGGCTAGTTGGTATTTCATCGCTCCTTTTCTGGGGGCTCTTACACTGTAGCGATTGCTAAGGATCAAAAATGGCAGATAAGTTTGTAGGCACGCCGCGCAAGGTGACGACGCATGTGAATCAGAACGAAGATTTGATCTTCGAGAAGTCGTCGCCGGGGAAGAAGGGGTATCGGCTGGCGCAGTTGGATGTGCCGGAGATTGATGTTGCTGCGCTGCTTGGCGATAGCGCGCGGACTGATGACCTGGGGGCGATGCCGGAGTTGAGTGAGATTGAAATCATTCGGCACTTTACCCGGTTGTCGACCTGGAACTATGCGATTGACCTGGGGATGTATCCGCTGGGGTCTTGCACGATGAAGTACAACCCGCGGATCAATGAAACGGTCGCGCGGATTGAAGGGTTGGCCGAGGCGCATCCTTATCAGCCGGAGTCGTTGAGCCAGGGCGCGCTGGGGATTATGAAGCTGCTGAGTGAGTGCCTGATTGAGATTACGGGCATGGACACGATTACGCTGCAGCCGGCGGCGGGAGCGCAGGGAGAGTTTACCGGGATCCTGATGGTGCGGGCGTATCACGAGGCGAAGGGGAATGCGCGGAAGAAGATCATCATTCCTGACTCGGCGCACGGGACCAATCCGGCGACGGCTGCGATCTGCGGGTACCAGGTCGCGAACCTGAAGTCGAATGCTTTGGGCATGGTGGACCTGGACGAGCTGGAGCGCATGGTCGATGAAGATGTGGCAGCGCTGATGCTCACGAATCCTTCGACCATTGGTGTGTTTGAGAAAGACATTCACAAGATTGCCGACATCCTGCATGCGAAGGGCGCGCTGCTTTATATGGACGGTGCGAATATGAATGCGCTGTGCGGGAAGACGCGGCCGGGCGATTTCGGCGTGGACGTGATGCACCTGAATCTGCACAAGACGTTTTCTACGCCACATGGTGGCGGTGGTCCGGGGTCGGGGCCGGTGGCTTGCAAGAAGATTCTTGAGCCGTTTCTGCCTGCGCCGGTGGTGAAGACGAATCCTGATGGGTCGCTGGGGTTGGAGTACAACCGGCCGCAGAGTGTAGGGCGCGTTCGGGCATGGTACGGCAATTTTGGGATGTTCATCCGCGCGCTGGCGTACATCCTTGCGAATGGTCCGGATGGGTTGCGGCAGACTACTGAGGATGCCGTGTTGAATGCGAACTATCTGCGGGCCAAGCTGGATGGAACGTTTGAGCTGCCGTATAAATCGGCGTCTCTGCACGAGGTGGTGTTCAGCGATAAGCTGCAGGCGAAGAATGGCGTGAAGACGGGCGACATGGGCAAGCGGCTGATCGACTACGGGTTTCATGCGTATACCGTCAGCTTCCCGCTGGTGGTTGCGGGCGCGATGATGATTGAGCCGACGGAGAGTGAGAGTCGTGAGGAGCTTGATTTGCTTGTTGATGCGCTGAAGCAGATTGCGCGCGAGGCCGAGGAGAATCCGGAGCTGGTGACGACGGCTCCGCATACTACTCGGATTCAGCGGCTGGATGAGACGACGGCGGCGCGGAAGCCGGTGCTGCGTTGGAAGGGGCCGGTGGCGAAGACGCCGCTGACGCCGGACACGGCTGCGAAGGAGTGGTAGTGGGGGATGAGGGCGCAGGTGCGCGGAAGGGTTCGCCGTTCTATCGGCATGGAGATGTGTTCCATGCGCGGGGCGAGGAGCTGGAGCGCGAGGAGTTTATGCGGGGCGAGGCGCGGGGGCGGCTGGCGGTTGCGCTCGATGTGCTGACGGACGCGATGATCCTGGTGGGGCAGCATGGGGTGTACTGCCGGAGTGAGCGGAATCCGGCGCTGCCGAAGATGGATCTGCAGGCGGTGCTGGCGGGGATTGGCGGGGCGAAGGAGCTGGTGGCCTCTTCGCTGAGCAAGCTCAACGAAGAGGCCGATGCGAAGCGTGGGTTGAAGGAACGCTGACGGGTCGCGACGGTGTAGGGTTGTGAGTTCCCAGGTCTCAGAAGCGAGACCTGGGGCACCCAATGATCGTGAGGAGAATTGCCAAGTTGCGAGGCCTACTTTACGGCTTCGATCTTGACGGACACGTCGGTGGTCTCCCACTTGATGTGGAGATAGGTGGATCGCTTCTCGGTGTGCTCAAAGCTGATGCTCATGGATTCCTGCGCGGTGGGGAGCTTGGCGGAGTGCATCTCGGTGCGGCCGAGGTCGTCGCCCTCAGGATAGGGGATGCCCCACTCGCCAGTCTTCTTGCTGATGATGAGCTGCCAGGGTGTTCCAGGAGCGCCGGGCAGGGTGAAGAGCGTGTAGCTGCCGGCGGGGACGCTGAGAGAGCCAATCTTGAGATTGCCGGTGGTGACGAAGCTGGTGGCTGGATTGGCTCCGGTGCGCCAGGGTTTGCCGTAGGGTACGAGGCCGCCCATGATGACGCGGCCGCGCATGGCGGGCGAGTTGTAGTGGATGGTGATGGTGGCGCCGTCGAGGGTGACGTCGGTCTGGGCGGCGGGGCTGGCCACGGGCTTGGCGGGAGCGTCCGACTGCTTGGCGGGCATGTCCATGTTGGACATCTGCGCGGAGGCGGGGAGGGCGGCGCTGAGGGTTGCGGCGAAGGCGAGGGTGAGGATGAGCGAGGTACAGCGAGCAGGATTCTTCATGGCTGCTATCGTACTACCGCGATGTTGCTAACGGACAATGGTTGCGCTCGTTGCCGGGCTTTGGGACGCGTTGTTGCGCGGCTTGTTGGGCACGTTGTTGCGCTTTCGGATTTAGTACTCGGCTTTCTCGCCCTTGGCGGGGATGGAAGTGGGAATGCCGGGGGCTCCGGCGTAGGTGATGATGAGCACGGCGGGTTGGTCGCCGGCCTCGCCGCGATGGACATCGTCGACTGACTCACCGACGGCCTGGCCTTGATGAACGACGAGCGTCTTGCCGCTGGCCTTGTCGTGCAGGGTAAGGGTGCCGGAGAGGACATAGACGACGTTCGGGAAGGGGTGGGTGTGCCAGGGGAGAGCGGTGTGCGGCGCGAGCGTGACTTTGAGCGTGGTGAGCTGCGGCTGGCCGGCGGGGTACTGGGTGTATGGCTTGCCGTTCCAGGATTTGTTGGTCTGGAGCAGAACTTCGCGCTGTCCGGCCTGAACTTTGAGCGGCGCGTCTTGAGCGAGCAGAGGCGTGACGGAGGCTGCGGCGAGAAGGAGAGAAATGGCTGCGCTGCGGAAGTTGAAGTTCATTCGGGTGATTCTCCTTAGGGCGGTGAGGGATGGGGACACTCGAGTCAGGTATGGGTTTGGATGCTGCAGGGATAAGCGCGGTGGCAGAATCGGGGCAGCGGATTGCGGGTTCGCTGCTGCGGAAGGCGGGCTCAGACATCTTACATAGTAGTTGCCGGTGAGAGGCTGAGACGCTGCATCGGGAGCAAGGGAGAGCTATGCCAGACGACAAGCACTTTCATCATTTCAGGTTGAACGAGATTGCCAAGACGTTTCCAGAGACTGCAGAGACGATGCTGCTGGACAAGTATTTGACCGATGCGGCGGAGGCCAGCGTACGGGTCTTCCGGGTGTATCGCGAGACGCCGCCGCACTACCACGTGGGTAGCGACGAGCACTTGTATGTGTTGTCGGGAAGAGGCACGTTCTGGATGGAAGACGCTACCAACGCGGGGGAGTTTGCGGCGGGAGACCTGCTGGTCTTCAAACGGCGCACGGTGCACGCGCTGCCAGAGATCCTGGAGGGGCCGGTGGTGTTTCTGGCGATCGACACACCGCGGCGCGATCCGAAGGACATTGTGTTTGTGAACCCAGCGGATGGGACGCCGGAGAGCTTTATACGCGAAGACAAACTGGCTGGCGCCTGAGATGGACGTCAACGTCGAAACTTCGCGGGCAGAGATGGACGGAGGCGAGTGGAGCCGCCGCTCCACTCGACCTGCGGCAGGAGACTTCGCCGTGTCAGGCGGTCAATCTCCTCTTGATGGCTGAAGCGCCGCCCAGCAGCGCAGAGCCCAGCAGTACCAGCGTGGAGGGTTCGGGCGTCGGAGCGGGGCCGACGGGTACGCCGCCGACGGTCACTCCATCGACCGCAAGTCCGGTGTCGTACTCCTGATCGAGCCAGTTGGTGACACCGACTTCAAGGTAGTAGTTGCCGGCGGCGGCAATGGTGAAGCTGGAGTCGACCCAACCCGTATAGCCGCACCCTGCGCTATAACATGTACCGGAACTTCCACCCAGAGCCGACCAGGCGGGGCCACCGGGGATGATGGGGACGGAGGCGGGATTCAGGATAGCCGTGGGCGCGGGTAATCCGGTTCCAGGGACGATGCTTCCGGTCGGTTCCGTACGGGCGGTGAAGAGCAGCGCGACTGGATCATTGGCCGAGTTGAAGAGCTCTGCCCAGGCGTAGTCGGCAAAGCCGGCTCCGTCGGAGGTGACGAAGTTGAAGTAGAAGTTGAGGGCGGTTCCCGCGGTTGCCGAGAAGATCGGCGTGGCCAGGGTTGAGCCGTTGGTCTCTGAGCCAAGAGCCCCGGTAGGCAGCGGAGCGGTTGCGCTGGAGCCGTTGGTGGTGACGTACTCGTAAGAGCTGTCGCCGGTGGGTGAGAGGGTCACGACACCGTTGGCGCCAAGAGCGCCGCAGGAGCCACTGCAGGTCCAGCCACTGGGAATGGGGTCTGCGAGCGCGACGCCCGAGTATCCCAAGCCAAGAACGGCGAGACCTGCCAGAAGACGACAGGAATTCTTCAAAGAAACAGCGATGTGCATGAGAACTACCTCCAGTATGAAACGGGAGGATCGCTCAAATTGTCGGGGGAACTCAGCGTCCAGGCGCGAATGAGAGATCCACGTACCTTGACCAAGGAGAATTGCTACAGAACACCAAGCGTTCTCGGGAGAGACGCAGGAAAAATGTGCTGCCCGGGAAATGCTTTTTCCCGTGGAGCAGATGCAAGTGCAATTCAGCTTCCATTCTATCTATTGATTCTGAAGAGGTTAATTCGGGTTGAGCAGGAAAGCCGCAGGTTTTTGCGGGCTAATGGAAAGGATTTTCGCGGGAAGTGGATGTCGGCGGTGATGCGTTGGAGCCGCCGCTCCGTCGATTTTAGCGAAGCTCGCCTGGCCTGGAATCGTTCCTGAAATCGTTGGGGAGGTCAGCGGTATCGCCACTGCGGAGGGTTGTGGGCGCAGAGTCGGAAGCCTCGCCGGAGGGTGGCCTCTGGTATGCTTGACCCATGCGTGTCCCTCGCCTGGTGGACCGCAATCCTGGCAGAATGAGCGCCGATTTGGGCGGGTATGGGATTGCAGGGACATCTGACGGGGTTGGCCCTGATGTGTATCGTGCGCCCGTAGCTCAGCTGGATAGAGCGGCAGCCTCCGAAGCTGTAGGTCAGAAGTTCGAATCTTCTCGGGCGCACCATTTCCCCAACAATTAATTCCCATGCGTCTTAATCCCAGGCGTCGACGGTGACGGTGCGGGTGCCTTCGCGGGCGAAACGCTCGAGGAGCTGGGCGGTGGCCTGAACGGTGGCCGTGCGATCGGCGCCGATGCCCTGCTGGTGGCCGTCGTGGAGAAGGATGTTGGCGCCGGTGCGGTGGCGCCGGGCACGGTCGCGGCCGCGGGCGACGTTCGCGACGATGCGGTCGGGGGAGATGGGCTGCCAGTCGTAGCCCATGGCGTTCCACTGGACGATCTTGAGGCCGAGTTCTTCGGCGGCGCGGAAGACCATGGGGCGGCGGGCGCCGTGGGGTGGGCGAAGATAGTGGACGGGAGCGCCGAGGGTGTCTTCGAGGGCCTGGTTGCAGGCGCGGAGCTCTTCGAGAATGGCTCGGGAGGACAGGAAGCTGAGCCAGGGATGCGTGTCGGTGTGGTTGCCGATGAGGTGCCCGGCGGCGTGGACGCGGCGCACGATCTCGGGACGCTGGCGGACGAAGCGGCCGATCATGAAGAAGGTGGCGCGGGCATTGTGGCGGGCGAGGACGTCGAGCAGCCCGTCGGTGGCGAGGTCGTTGGGGCCGTCGTCGTAGGTGAGGGCTACTTGGTTGGGGTCGCTGCCGGCAATGAGGGTGTGGCCGAAGAGTTGGGAGCCGGGGCTGAGCGCAGCGTAGGTGAGAGTGAGGCCCGCGGTGACGGCGACGGCGGCGGTTGCCGCCAGCGACGCTTGCATCGGGCTGAGCGGGGAGTGCATGGTTACTTTTTCAGGAGAGCGAGGACCTCTTCGGCGTGGCCTTCGGGCTTGACCTTGTTGAACTCATGGACGAGGCGCTGGTCGGGACCGATGACGTAAGTGGTGCGCTCGATGCCGGTGACCTTCTTGCCGTACATGTTCTTCTCCTTGATGACGCCGAAACGGTTGCAGATGGTTTGGTCGGCGTCGGCGAGGAGGGGGTATTGCAGGTCGTATTTTTCGGCGAACTTCTTCTGGGCTTTGACGGTGTCGCGGGAGATGCCGAGGACGACGACGCCGGCTTTCTGCAGCTTCCTGAAGTGGTCGCGAAAGCCGCAGGCTTCGATGGTGCAGCCGGGGGTGTCGGCCTTGGGGTAGAAGAAGAGGACGACGGGCTCGCCGGCGAAGTCAGAGAGGCTGACGGGGTTGCCGTCCTGATCGGGCAGGGTGAAATTTTCGAATATGTCGCCGGCTTGCATGAGGCAGGACTCCTAGGGGTTAGGCGAGGACGGCCTGGCGGGCAACGTCGTCGACGACAACCTGGTCGGACGCCGCGATGGACGCCGAGGGGGGATAGTAGGCGTTCGACACATACTGGCCGAGCATGCGATGGGTGTTGAAGAAGGTGCCGTTGATGGCGATGCAATGGCGGCGAATGCGGGACCATTGCGCCTTGTCGGCGAAGGCGGGGGCGACTGAGTACTCGAGCTTGTGGTAGACGCGCTCGGCTTCGACGGCCTCGTCTTCGGAGTTCTCGATGGCCCAGCCGGTGATGTTTTCGGCGCAGCCCTCGACCCACCAGCCGTCGAGGACAGAGAGGCTGGGAACGCCGTTGAGGGCAGCCTTCATGCCGCTGGTGCCGGAGGCTTCATAGGGGCGAAGAGGGGTGTTGAGCCAGACGTCGACGCCGTTGGTGAGCTGCTCGCCGAGATCCCAGTCGTAGTTTTCGAGGTAGAGGATGCGGAGCTTGCTGGACTCGAGCTTGGCGGCGGTGGTGAAGATGTCGCGGATGAGGCCCTTGCCGGCGTTGTCGGCGGGGTGAGCCTTGCCGGCCATGAGGATCTGCAGGCCGCCGATGCGGTTGGCGATCTCGATGAGGCGCTCGGGGCAGTGCAGGATGAGGCTGGCGCGCTTGTAGGTGGCGACGCGGCGGGCAAAGCCGAGGGTAAGGACGTGCGGGTCGAGGTCGAGGCCGGTGCGCTGCTTGACCGTTTGGAACAGGCGCAGCTTGCTGGGCAGGTGGGTGGCTTCGATGGCTTCGGGCTCGATGCCGTAGACCGATTTGAAGTACTGGTTATCGTGACGCCACTCGGGGATCTCCTTGTCGAGCAGCTTCTGGAAGGGCTGCGAGAGCCAGGTGGCCGCGTGCACGCCGTTGGTGATGGAGTGGACGGTGTACTCGGGGAACATCTGCTGCGAGACCTTGCCGTGCAGCATGGCGACGCCGTTGACGTAGCGCGAGAAGCGCAGGGCGAGGTAGGTCATGTTGAGCAGGTCGTTGTGCAGGCAGCCGAAGCGCTCGATGGTGGAGGAGCGGTCGGCGCCGAGGATCTGGCGCATCTGGTCGAGGCCGAACTTGTCGTGGCCGGCCGGAACAGGGGTGTGGGTGGTGAAGATGCACTGCTGCTTGATGGCTTCGGCGTCTGCCTCGGTGGCGGTGCTGAGAGGGGCGGGGGCGACGCGGGCTTCGAGCAGGCCGATGGACAGAAGGGCGGCGTGGCCCTCGTTCATGTGACAGACTTCGGGCTGCATACCCAGGGCGTGCAGGAGGTGGATGCCGCCGAGGCCGAGGATGGCCTCCTGGCAGAGGCGATAGTAGGTGTCGCCACCGTAGAGGTGGTCGGTGAGGCGGCGGTCCCAGGGATCATTGCCGTCGACGTCGGCGTCGAGCAGGAAGACGGGAATGATGTGGCCGGTGTGGCCGATGACATCGAAGCGCCAGGCGCGGAGGGTGATCTCGCGACCCTGCATGAAGATCGTGATGGTCTGGTTGGCGGACGGGAGGGTCGTTTCGGGAGACCAGACGACGTCGCTCTCGGTCTGCTGACCGTGGGAGTCCAGATGCTGCTCGAAGTAGCCGCGGCGGTGTGCCAGCGAGATGGCGACGAGGGGGACGCCGGTATCGGCGGCGGAGCGCAGCGTATCGCCGGCCAGCATGCCGAGGCCGCCCGAGTAGGTGGGCAGGGCCTTGGCAAGCGCGATCTCCATGGAGAAGTAGGCGATCTTGCGCGTAGAGATATCAAAGGTTGCCGGGGAGGGCGAGACGGGTGGGACTGGTGGGACTTGGGAGCGATTGGTGGGAGCTGGGCTCATGATCTGGGGAGAATCCTCTTCGGGGCCCGACCTTCCGGTCGAGCGGTACTAATACAGCAAACAGGAAATTCATCGGCAAAATGCGCTGTCCGATCAGTGTTCTCGGATCGCATTTCAGCTTGCCGACAGAATTTCCTGCTGCTTTATTTTACCAAGGTTCAAATAGGGAAAGTGGAAAATGAACCGATTTTGGCACGGTACTCTGCGGTACTGGGCCAAACTTTCGTTTGGTCAAATATGAGCGAATGTTCCTCAATGACCGGTGGAAATCGTGGATTCAAACGCTCTTGAAGCCGAACTTCATGAGCAGGCCGATGACCAGGGCGAGAACCAGGGCGATGGTCGCGTTCGGGAAGGCGATGGAGATGCGCTTGCGGGCGGCGGCGATGACCAGGATCACGACGTAGACCAGCAGCATGAGCAGCAGGCCGTCGTAGACAAAGACGCGGCCAGGGCCGGTGGACAGGCTCCAGGTGGGGAGGATGCCGAAGGCGGGCAGCAGCGAGCCGGCGCCGAAGACGACAAGGTAGAGGATGAATTGAAACACCACCGAGAGAACGCGCTTCATCGGACTTTCCCTTCTGGTTGCGATGTTGCTGGCGAGATTCAGTCTAGCGCACGGGCTGGCGGTGGGCTGTGATGGAGGCAGGCCTTAGTGGATGGAGGCTTCGAAGGCGGCGAAGCGGTATTCGAGCTCGTACTCGGCGGCGGCTTTCTCGTTGGCGATGAGGAAGGTTTTGCAGGCGGGCGTGAGATCGAGCGTGGAGGTGATGGGAGCAGCGCAGGCGGGGTTGCGGTGGGCGAAGTCGTCGGGCGTCGAGTAGAGGCTTTCGCCCTGGAGGAAGGCGTGTTCGAGGGAGGTGCGGGCGGAGTGCTTGAGGTCGAGGTAGGTGAGGTTCTGTTCGTCGACGCCGCGGGCGTACTCGTGGGTGAGGTCGATGCGGGAGACGCCTTCGTCGTCGGTGGAGAGCGCCCAGGGAACGTGCGCGGCGCGGTAGGCGGCGAGCGGGTGATCCTTGCCCTGGATGTTGAGGATGCCGGCGTTGGAGCTGAGGTTGATCTCGACCATTACGTGCTGGTCGGCCATTTGCTTGAGCAGGGCGGGGGCGTTGTCTTCGTAGAGGACGTCGACACCGTGGCCGATGCGCTGGGCGTGGCCGAGATCGATGGCTTCGCGGATGTGGAAGCTGAGGCCTTCCGGCGGGACGAGGCCGGGGGCTAGCTCGCCGGCGTGGAGCGAGATGCGGACGTTGGGATAGATGCTGTGCAGGTAGTCGAGCATCTGCATCTGGAGGTGGTAGTCGCGCATGGAGATGCGGCCGTCTTCGGGCATGACGAAATTAATGCCGACGACATCGGGGTTGGCGCTGGCCACTTCGAAGCCGAGCAGGGTTTGAGCGAAGACTTGTTGAGGCGGGTAGCCGCGCAGGATCTGGTAGAGAAAGTGGATGGTGATGCCGCAGGCAGGAGATTCGTGGTCGGGGGAGTCGCAGTGTTCGATGACACTGCGCGCGGCTTTCGCTTCGGCTAGCTCCCTGGTGTCGGTGGCGACTTCATCGCGGAGGCCGCCGGCGAAGAGTTCGTCGCGCAGCGCAGCGAGTTGGTCTGCCGTAATGCTGGAGGTTGCCTCTGCTGGCCAACCGAGCTTGTAGCCGAGCGTTGCGGCGTGGGTGAAGCTGGGGGTCTGCATGATTTCGAGGTACTGCTCGTTCTGTCCGGCGGCGCGGGTGGCTACTTCGTCGAGCCACTGGCCGGCGGTGGCTTTCTCCAGCGCACCCCAGCGGGCGAAGGTGGAGAAGAACTGGTCGTGGCCGTTCCAGGCAGAGAACGGGACGTAGGCGCGCATGGACATGGCGTCGATGAGCTTGTCGTAGAGCGGCTGGTTGGCGACGGCGGCGTCGGCGGAGAGGAGCGGCGACTTGCAGGGCGGCGGGGCGAGCTTGAGGGCTTCGGGATCGACGCAGAGGTTTTGCTTGACGGCCTCGGCGAGGAAGGTTTCGGCGTAGACGGCGCCGGAGAGATGCATGTGCAGATCGGCGCCCTTGGGGAAGGGTTTGAGGAAGGCGTAGAGCTCGCCGGGGCCCATGGCCTTGGCGACATCGAGAGCATGGGTGGCGCGGGCTTCGCCGGGGGTGAGAGTGGCAGCAGCGGATTTATTTTGAGCGCTGGCGCTGCAGGCCAGCGCGATAAGGGCGAGAGTGAATGCGATACGAGCGCGGACCATGCTCCCATGCCTTTCGAGTGCTTTGAATGGTCCAAGGATACCGCAGGGAATGGCCGAGGGGGCGACGGGTTTGGAGCTTGGGCGTGGGGATTGCTATACTGTGGGTCGACGTTCTCGAAGGCGCCATCGACCGATGAAGCCGTAATTCCCTCCTCACAGGCAGGCGAAGTTGAGACGCACGAGCCCGGCGGGCGATCTTGGCTGCCTGAGGGTTGCGTTCGCGCAAAAGCATGCCAAGGCCAGATAGCTCAGTGGTAGAGCGCGGCCCTGAAAAGGCCGGCGTCGGCGGTTCGATCCCGTCTCTGGCCACCACTTAGATTCAAGAGCGTACCAGCGTGTCAACCTAAGCCTCCCGCGCGGGAGGCTTTCACGTGTTCGGGTGAATCACCTGTTTTGAAGAACATCGCGCGTGATGAGGATGGTCGCGTAGGGGTCGTCGACTGCCCTGCTACTTCGAGCTGGCGCCGCTCGCCAGGGGCCAATCCCGGCTTCAGCTTTGAGCACGTTGCAGAAGCCTGTCCAGGCTGCCAGAAACGACGGGATAGGCCTCGACCTCCGGCAGGTTCTCGCGGGCGAGGTCGCTCAAGACATGGCCGGGCGGCATCTCCAGAAAAAGCTGGCAGCCTAATTCCTGCGCCACGCTGGTGGCGTCGTGCCAGCGCACGCCGTGGGCGATGTTATCGGCCAGGTCGGTTGCGATCCCGGCGGCGGAACGAATCGCTCTCGCGTTGACATTGGAGATGTAGACGAAGCGCGGATCAAGAACTTGCATCGATCGCAGTTGTTCTCGCAGAGAGTTTGCGATCGGCTGCAGTAGCGGGCAGTGCGATGGAACCGAGACATGGAGAAGCTCAGCTTTGCGTGCTCCCAGCTCCACGGCTCGGCGTAGCACCTCGTTCATCGCGTCGATAGAGCCGGCAATCACGATCTGTCGCGGGGCATTGATGTTCGCTACGTACACGGGATGAGCTTCGCTGCTGACGGCCTGGACGAGTCCAGTGACTTGAGTCTCATTCAGACCAACGAGCGCTGCCAGACCGTAGCCGCTTGGGTACATCCTCTCCATCTGTTCGGCGCGAGACCGAACCAGCCTGGTGGCATCGCTCAGCGAGAGGGCTTCGGCGACCACTGCGGCAGCAAAGGCTCCGATCGACAGACCAGCTACCGCGGTGGGTTGCATCCCACGCTGTATCAGGACGCGCGCGGTCGCGACCCCTGAGGCCAGGAGCGCGAGTTGAATCGATACGGTGGACTTGAGAGCATCCTCCGAGTCGGTGACGCGGAGGTCGAAGCCCAGCGTTTGACTCATCTCCTGCAACACCTCTTCCGCCGCCGGATGGGGCAGGAGATGGTGAAGCATCCCAGGCTGCTGAGAACCCTGCCCAGGGAAAAGGAATGCGACATTCATTCGTTCCCTCCTGCCGATTGAATCCATGGGTCCGTGGTAAGCCGGGGGCCCGTCGCAGTACGAACCAGGAGCCTTTCAGAAGTGCTGCGAACGTATTCCTCCAAAGAAAACCCACACCAGGGTGTCTCAATGCGCACGTCAACCTTAGCCGGCGCCAGAGTGGTCTTCATCAACAAATGCTGAGCGAACTCTCTATCGAGGCGAGCGGGCGCACAGATTATCAGGTCAAGGTCACTTTCTGGTGTGACGACCGGGGCATGGCTGGCGAGTTCATAGCCGACGCTTCCGCCGGGCCCCCAATCGCTTACGCCGGGGCCCCAATCGTTCGAGAGCAAAGCCAACTCGATCTCCAGGAAACGAAGCGACTGCATCGCAGGAAGGCCACGCCTCACCGTATTCGCCAGATCAGAGCGCAGCTGCGATGGAGCGACGACCTTCACGATCTGATCCTTTCTCATGAACCCACCCCACCGCTGGTGCCGCTCCTGTCCACGTACTCCGACAGCGATTCGATCTTCTGGGGCAATCGCACGCCGTGCGACGACCCACGGATACGTCTCTAACGCAGGCCCAACCCATGCCGGCTCGGCCATGCAGGCTTCTTCAATCGTCGTTGACTGCACGAGAAGAAGATCATGGACACGCGGACGCGAGAGGCGGATGCCCTTGACATGAGGGGTCCTTAAGCGGTCGCCCATTGTTTTTCCATCAGTGCCCGCGCGGCCAGACCCGCCTTGCGTGTTTCTTTCGCTGCCGGTGAATTCATACGGTTGCCGAGATCTTCGGCGCCCATACGCGCGTCGGTGATGGCATCGGCAACGGCTTGTTTTACTTCTGCAATGTCGGACTCGGCAGGCTCCATGGGATTGTTTACGTGAAGCAATTTGTAAAGCGTGCCGAGCTTTGCATAATCCCGAACGTCGTAGGACATGGGAGCAATTTCGTGTCCCAGGCGCTCCAGGTCGGAGACGGAACGGCGCGTGATGCGCGCGGCGGCCTCTTCGTGCATCGCGTGGATCGTCACTCCTGCATCGTCGAATGCGAGGATGCGATTCGCTTGATAGCCGTGGGTCAAAAAGCCGCCGGAAAATGCGTGGCCGACGACGAGAGAGATGACTGGATGTCCGACCATGCGAGCGGACGCATAGGCATCGGCCGAGGCGGCGGCTGCGAGGAAGATTCCGGCTGTCTCTTCGCGACGGCCGTATGCCTGGCTCTTTACATCGATGATGGCGACGATGGGGCGCTTCTCGGGTTTCGGCTTATCACGGTCAGCGGCAATCGCTTCCCGTGTCCGGGTCGCCAGGGCATAGGCCTCTTCAAGACCCACCTGCCCGTCGCGCACACACGGGAATCGACTGTCTGGATTCGGCACGACACAAAGAAATAGCGCGCGCTCAGGACCTGCTTGCGCGTCTGCCGCCAGTACTGAGCCGGGATCTCCGGTTCGCGGCTGGTCATCTCCCGTCAGCGCCTTGAACCAGGCTCGGCCACGCAATCCTGTGTACTCGCTCATCGTGCGCCTCCCTGGGAGTCACGTGGACCCCACTGCTCTCGCAGGGTTAGTGGATCAATCTGTTTCGCGGTATCAAGCGCGGCAATGCGTTCACGGTACATCTGAACTTGCTCGCTCCTGTGCTGCGCGGGTTTACCGGCGAGCACGTACGTGCGAACCGCTGCTGCAATCTCGTCGATACTGTCTTCAGCCAGCGCATCGGCCAGGCCCATGCCCACTCGCTGCTCGCCGCCGTGGATTGCCCAGATCAGAGCCCGGTCCGAAGCATCGAACTCTTCGATGCCAGACTCCTGCTCGATGACTTCAGGACCGTTCAGGCCGAGTCGCGCCTCACGCGTCATGATGACGTAACTGGAAACCCCGGCGGCGAGCGACATTCCTCCAAAGCAGCCGACGGTTCCAGCTACGACCGTGATCACGGGAGCATGTTGACGAAGGAAGAGGATCGACGCGATGACTTCCGCGATCGCTGCAAGTCCCAGGTTCGCTTCCTGCAATCGGACGCCGCCGGTTTCGAGCAGGAGTACAGCAGCCGTTGGAATACCGGCCGATGAATCTCTCGTCGCCAGATCGAGCGCCGCGGTCATCTTCGCCCCGGAAACTTCTCCGATGCTCCCGCCCTGGAACGCGCCTTCGAGCGAGATGACGACCGCCGGTTTTCCCGCGATGCGCCCTTTGAGGACGATGCAGCCGTCATCCGCCTGTGGGGCTACGTCCTGCATCGGAAGCCAGGGCGATTCGATGCGATCGAAGGGGCCGACAAGCTCCTTCCCGGTGCCTTCGTCAAGCAGACTCTGCGCCCGGGCGCGGCCATCCAGTTCGATGAAGCTTTTGCGATTGACAAACGACGGTATCAAGGTCGATTCGCTCATTGCTCCATTACCTCCACTGCCTGCTCCAAGCGCAACAGGACGCTGCCTGGAGTTGCGCCGGCATCATTGATCTGAATGCTTGCGGCGCCATCGAACCTGGAAAAAAATCGATCGAAGACAGCCTTCCAGGTGTCACGAAATCCAGTCACGCTGGTGGTGATCGAGACATGCGCGCCCCCTGTTGTGGACGGCTCGAGAAGGATCTCCATGTCTCCCGAACCCACCACGCCGACGTGGGCCCTCCTGGTAATGCGGCGCGTTGCCGCTGGATAGTCGAACTCAAGCTTCTCCATAAATCTCCTTCCCAACACTTTGATCCTTTTCAATTTCTTCACGACCAGATTCCAAACAATCCAAAAAGAGTGACGCTGCCAAAAGATCAGCGCTGCCTCCTGGAGATATCCGCTCGTCAAGCAGCGTTCGATCAAACCTTCGCAACGCCGCATCTCCCTCCTGGCTTCCGGGGCCGCCAACGGCAAGCACGGCCTTCGCGCCCTTTTTCACCACTTCCCTGCCTTCGAGACCACTGCGATAGAGAACACAGGTGTCGTCAAGTTCGGCCATGATGCTCAGCAATGAGAAGAGTCGGCTTGCCGTCTCGGATCTTCCGGCAGCACGCGCGGTGCGAAGCGTTGGAATGCCAACTCTCACGACGTGCGGAAAATCTGCATAGGCCTCGCCTCTCGCTCCAGCCACGCTGTAGCGCTCTCGCACAACGTCGCCGTGGGAAACCAGCTCAGGGCGCGCGCGATCAGGAAGACGCGCAATGGAACCAGCCAATTCCGCTATGCGTGCAGGGTTTACTTCACCGCTCTGACTCGCAGCGGCGACCAACAACCCCAGCACCCATATTGCACCCTTGTGGGTATTTGTTCCGCCCGTGGCAAGAAACATGGCGTGTTCGGCGTTGCGCCCGGCCTCGCCTAGTTCTTCGCGTAACAAGCCGCACAAGGGCCGATTGCTCGATGCCACTGCCATGGCGGCGAAGAACGGTTCAATGGTTTCAGCCGAACGCCTCATCAGGTCCAACGACAGATCGGTGTGTGCGCCTGATCCGCGCCGATCAACCAAACCAGGCTTTGGCGTGAGCTCCGCTTCAGCGATCAGCGCGTGCTTCGCAATGGACGCGAGATGGTAGGGATGGCAACGATTGGCTTGCCCGACGATTCGATTGGTGGAGATCGCGTAGGACATTACCAGCTCCTGAACTTTGCAGGTGGTTGATACAGGCCGCCAGACCAGGCGACTAAATCTTCCATGCTGCGGGCTGCAAGCAGCGAGCGATTGGCCTGGAGCCGGTGAACGCCAAGGTCTTCTGGATACGCAACGACACCCTTGCGCCGAAGCTCCGCCGTCTCGCTCGCCTTGGCCTTGAGGCCAACCGGACTGACACCGGCCACCGCAGCGAGTGCCCGGCGACGCTCCTCCGTTCCCTCAGCTTTGTAAAGGTAGGCAATGCCTTCTTCCGTGACGACGTGGCTCACGTCATCCCCGTAAATCATGATTGGCGCGATAGGCATTCCGGCTTTTTGGCCGACCTGAACTGCATCCAACGTCTCGACGAATGCGGGAACACCGCCGCGTGTAAATGTCTCCAGCGTTTGCACCACGATCTTTCGGCCCCGAGCTGTCGGACTGGGATCCGTCTTCAGATCGAGCCATGCGGCGCTCGAGTGCCTGCGGCCATGCGGGTCGCTGCCCATATTCGGGGCACCTCCGAACCCGGCAAGTCGTCCGGTGATGACCGTGGAGGAATTAGCATCTCCATCCATCTGCAAGGTGGCGCCGACGAACGCGTCGACCGCATACTGTCCTGCTAACTGACACAGGATCCGGTTGGAGCGGAGACTTCCATCGCGGCCGGTGAAGAAGATATCGGGTCGCGCACGGATGTAGTCATCCATACCCACTTCGCTTCCAAACGAATGAATGCTCTTGACCCAACCGCTCTCGATCGCGGGGATCAAGGTGGGGTGGGGATTGAGAGCCCAGTGCTCGCAAATCTTTCCGCGAAGGCCAAGAGACTCGGCGTAGGTGGGAAGTAAAAGCTCAATGGCTGCGGTATCGAAACCGATGCCATGATTGAGTGATCGAACCTCATGCCGCTCGTACACGCCTCGAATCACCATCATCGCCGTCAGGATCTGGAGATCGTTGATGTGCCGGGGATCTCGGGTGAAAAGAGGCTCAACGGCGAACGGCTTGTCTGCTTGAACAACGATATCGATCCACGACCCAGGGATATCGACGCGGGGCAGCTTTTCGACGATCTCATTCACCTGAACGATCACGATCGCGTCGTGGAAAGCAGCAACTTCCACGATGACCGGCGTGTCTTCTGTATTCGGTCCCGTAAAGAGATTGCCTTCGCGGTCGGCCTGCTCCGCACACACCAGGACGACGTTTGGGATGAGATCGACCAGCAAGCGGGCGTACAACTCGACGTACGTGTGAATCGCCCCAATTTCAAGGACACCGTCCTCGAGCAGCTGCGCAACACGAAGGCTCTGCGGTCCTGCAAACGCGAAGTCCACCTTCTTTGCAATTCCGAGTTCGAACAGCGTGAGGTGCTCGGGGCGGCTAATGCTGGAGATGATCAGATGCAGGTCGTGTATCTTTTTCGGATCCACCTGCACAAGGGACCGCGATAAAAAATCGGCCTGCTTTTGATTGTCTCCTTCCAGGACAATTCGATCTCCCGCCACAACCAGGACTTCGAGAGCCTCCACTGTCTTGTCGGCAGAAAGTACGGGGCCGCTCATCCAGGGCATCACCGCCCGCATTCGGCGCTCCTTTTCGTCACGCCGCCTGGTCCACGAGGATGCCAGTTGCAGCCTTTGCTCGCTCATCGTCTCCGTCTCCTCTCTTGCCTTTACAGATAATTGGATGCCCGCGAATCATTTACGGCGATGAGGTGTTTTTATAATCGTGATAGCGTCAGCCAATCAGGAGGCCGCATGGAATTCCGTCACATCCGTTCATTTTTGTCCGTCGCTGAAACTCTTCATTTCGGTCGAAGCGCCCGGCTCCTCAACCTGAGCCAGCCTGCGCTGAGCCTGCAAATTAAAGCGCTGGAGGACGAACTGGGTATCCAGCTGCTCAATCGAAACCGACAGGGCACGGTGCTTACCGAGGCTGGGCAGGCGTTTCGGGAAGACGCCGCGGTCGCCCTCGAAAAACTTGAATTTGCCAAGCGGAAAGCTCAATGGGCGTCAGCCGGAAAACTCGGCCACATTCGCATCGGCTTTATATCGACTGCCGGTTTTGAGATCGTCCCGAACCTGATGCGGCGCTTTCGAAAGAGCTATCCGGATGTTGAATTTTCGATAAGAAACATCCTGACGGGCGCTCAACTGGAGATGATCGACGATGGTTTGTTAGACGTAGGCTTTCTTCGCCTCCCCATTGAAGCTCGCAAAGGGATCGAGGTGACAGCGGTTCACCGGGAACCATTTGTCGCGATCTTGCCTTCCTGGCACCCGCTTGCCGCGAAGAAAGAGATCCGCCTGCGCGAACTCAAAGGGAATCCATTTGTCCTGTATGCGCGGGAGTACGCTCCGGGATTCCATGATCTTTTGACTGGAATTCTGAGCAACGCCGGAGTCATTCCCAAGGTGGTGCAAACGGCTGGAGAGATGCCCACGCTCATCGCTCTCGTCGACGCTGGCGTGGGCGTCTCAATTATCCCGGCGTCTGTCGCAAAAAGAATTGTCTCCAAAGTGGCGGTGTGCTCGATTGCGGATCGAATGCCGGAGTCCGAGATTGGGATGGCCTTCGCACGGCAGAACACGGCGGCGGTCGTACGTCGATTTTGTGAATTCGCCCGGACGTCGCTGAAGCCTTGATACGCCGCCGAACAGATTCTCGCGCGACTCTGGTTCGGCCACTACTTAAGAAACCACTCAACCAGTTGTTCCAGGTTCTCTTTGCCCTTCGCCAGGCTCACTTCTGATTCCTGACGATCTTGATTCCACGCGTTGTCAACAATCACGCTGCGAAGATCTCGAACTCCCACAAGCTGCAACCAGAAGTCCAAATACGTTGCCTGGTGATCGAATCGCGACGGCGGTATCGGAGTGCCTTCCAGGAAACGTGAGCCGCGCGTGTAAACGACGACTGCCTTTTCCACGTTCAAGAGAGGGCCGTACTGTTTGCCGTCGTAGGAGAATAGATAATTTCGCTGCGCTACGAGGTCAATCAATTGTTTGAGCTTGTAGGGCAGGCCAAAGTTCCACATTGGCGTGCCTAAGACGATTCGATCGGCGTTCTGAAAGCGTTGGATCAAGGATTGAATACGCTCCCATACCTTGGACTCTGCCTCAGTCAGCGCCTCGTGCTTCACGGCTTTGTACTTCGCTCCAATGGCCTCAGGGTCGAACTCTGGCAACTGTTCCTGCCAGACGTTCAACGTGTCCACAACGATCGACGCGTTGTCGGATTTGCACGCCTCGATGAAAGATTTGGTAAGGGCGATGGAATCGGAAGCTTCGCCCCTTGGTGACGACTGAATATCGAGAAGTTTCACTTGGTCCCTCCGGGTGTGGGGCTCCTTGCGGAGTCCGGGCTACTTCGAAACCGCACGTGCTGCGCTCTCAATGACCTCTGCGACCTGCTTGGAATGCGAGACGTAGACGGAGTGGCTGGCGCCTGCGATTTCGACCGTGTGGCTATGAGCGCGCTTGGCATAATACCGTTCGAGGTCTGGGTTGATCGTTCTGTCCGCCCCGGCGACGATCATCCAGCTCGGTTTATCTCTCCATGCAGGCGTCGTGATGACTCCCTTGAAATTGACCGCGGCGTTGAGCACCTGCGATTGCGCCATGAACGCGGCCTGCTCCGCAGGAAGGTCGGCGGCAAAATACTCATGGAACTGGGCCGGATCGAGGTACGTGAAACCATCTGCCGTCTTCTTGATCGCGCCAGACTTGCTGAGATCACTGGGGAAGCGCTTTCCGTCGTCTGCTTCGTTCTCTCCGGCGTCGGGCATGTGCGCTGCAACGTATACCAATCCGGCAACCGATGGATCCGTGCCCGCTTCTGTGATGACGGCACCCCCATAGCTGTGCGCGACAAGGATGCTCGGTCCGTCCTGCAGTGCGAGGATGCGCTTTACGGCGGCAACATCATCCGGGAAGGACGTCTCGGGCTCCTGGACCATGGTGACTTTGAAGCCATCCCTGATGAGGTTGTCGTACACGCCCCTCCATCCGGAACCGTCCGCCCAGGCACCGTGGACGAGGACGACATTTTTCACGGCTGGCTTCTGAGCTTGCGCGTGGGGTGTGCTCGCCAGGGCAGCAGCACACACTATTGCGGTAAATACGGCGAATCGATTGGACATCGTTAACTCCTGTTTCCTTTTTTGCTAAGTTCTGCGGTGCGTTTCAAAGACCACGATCCGTCATTGCTGGTGCGGGTCTCCTGCTTCTTCGAATCCATGCTGCAAGGTTGCGATGGGCGGTGGTCACCCGAACGCGACCGGTGGCGCGAACCGGCCACCACCGAATGATCCGCTCGCGCGATCGGTCTCCAAAAAGAACACCATGATGTCGTTGGGGTCGATGCCTGCTTCGCCAAGCTTCTCGACCAGGGCGGCAACCAGACCTTTTTTTCGATCCGCGTCCGTGCCTGAAGAGACGAGCACTTCGATCATCAACACCTGGTCCGTGCGCGGCTTGGGCAGTGCCGGATAGTACAGATCAACCCTGAAGTCGCTTGGTCCCAGCGAGAGGAACCGTTGGAAGAGGTCATCCTTTGGATATCCAGCAGCGATGCTCGCAGCATGGATAGCTCTGGAGAGGCGGTCTTTCTCGTCAGTCGACCGGTTGGACTTCATCGTTACGGTAAACAAGGGCATAGAACCTCGTGATTGCTGGATATTTCTGCGCCGGTGCTTTAGGCGCAGTTCGAGATACCTGCCGCAGATCTTGAAGGCGGCTCTCGTTCGGCGGATGTGTTTTCGTGTCTCACACTACATTGGACTCTTCGTCGGTGATTCGCGATGGTTGCTAATGCTTATGACCGTGATAGGGACAGCTAATCAAGAGTTCGATGCGGTTCGCCGACTGGATCGGCGGGAGAAACATTTTCCGAGCGGCGACGCCCCGCTGCGGAAGACGCAACGGTGCCGCCCGGCAATTCCGCTCAACGGTATAGCCAGTCAAATTGCAAGAGGAAGGGATTCGGTCCTCAGGGTTGAATTGAGGACCGTGGAGTGGAATTGAGGACCGTGGAGTTAGCTGCGAGTCACGAGCTGAGCGATCACCTGACGAAGCGGCGTCGTTCCAACAAAATGCTCTGTTCCGGGAACGCCAAAGTGAATCCAACCGGAATTGAATCCATCGACCATCTCCGCCCGCGGCGACGTCCGCCCCTCCGGCATCCCCTGCGAGACCCACAGCGTCTCCCATTCCGCCCGGGGTACGGCGATCGCCTCGACCGGGCGCCCAACCGCAGCCGCGAACGCATCGGCGATGTCGAGTGCACTATAGGCCTCGGGGCCCGCAACTTCGATATGGCGGGTTCCGGTCCAGCTCTGGGTCAGCGCCTCTGCACCCGCCTTGCCGATGTCCGCGGTCGCCACCAGGGGAAACTTCCGGTCCAGCGGATTGAGCTGAAACCGGATCTTACCTTCATTCCGCGCACTCGCTACGTCACCGGCCGAGTTCTCAATGAACCAGGCCGCGCGCAGAAATGCATGAGAGATGGGAAGATCGCCCAACGTCTGTTCGAGAAGATGGGAGCTCGTGATCAAACCCAATCCACTGGTCTGTTCTGCTCCTATGGAGGAGAGATAAACCGCCTTCGACGGCAGAGCTCTTGATAGCGCCTCGCGCAGAACCTTCAACGTTGCCTTGGTCTCGGGGAAGCCCGGCGCCGGCGCGAAGTTTGGAGGCACCATCACGAACACGCCAGCGACGCCGGTGAACGCTGCCGTAAGCGCATCCACATCGTCATAGTCTGCTTTGAAGAGCTCCACACCTTGCTTCTGCCACTCTGCCGCTTTCTCTGGATTCCTAACGATCCCTCGAACCTTCTCGCCCTTTGCTAGAAGTGTGCGAGCAACGGCACCGCCTACATTTCCTGTGATTCCCATGACTGCGTACATGATGTTGTCTCCTGGTTTTTCTGGTCGTTATGGGTGAAATCGGCCAACCGGAGCGGCGTCTGTCACCAAAGATTCGTATGAGGCCGGCTACTCGGGCAGAGCGATCCCGCTGAGGCGCTCGCAGATCGCGAGGAGCCGATCTTGCCTGGCAACGTCGTGGGCACCTGGAAGGGTACCTTTCTGCCTTAGATGATAGAAATACGATCCCGATACCAGTGCCTCAGGTTGATCGCTTGCAGCCAGCCAAACCTGGGTGCGATGTGCCTGGTCCAGATCATCCGTCGCCTCGGTGCCACCCATCTTCGTCGGGACCCAACCAGGCTCCAGTGCATTCGAGAGAACTCCGGGCCAGCGTCGTGCGACACCAAAAGCGAGGAGCACGTCATGCAGTTTCGTGTCGCAGTAAGCTTGTTCCCCGTCCCATGCGCGAGCCTTCCAGTCCAGGTCTTCAAGGGTTGGATCGCCGTTCTGGTGAAGCATGGAGCTGAGATAGACTAGCCGCTTCGGCTTCGCGATCAGGGCGGTCAGGATGTACGGAGCAAGGGTGTTGACCGCGAAGATGTGCGCGAGGCCATCTTCCGTCTCGATTCGCTTCGGCTCCTTGTAGCCGACTGCAGCATTGTGGATGACGGCGTCGAATGTGCCGAGCGCATTGACCTGCTCTGCAACCTTTCGCGTCTGGGCAATCGTGCTGAGATCGCCGACAACGACGGCCTCCGCCTCAGGGACGCTCCTCTTTGTCTCATTGGCTCGGGCCTGGCTGCGGGCGTGCAGGACGACCCTGTGACCCTGCTCAATCAGCAACTCCGCTGCCATTCTGCCGAGGCCGTCAGCAGATCCGGTGATAAATATGCGTGCCATTGTCTTACTCCTTCCTGTTTGGAAATGATTCATTGCGAGCGTTACTGCTTCTCCGACCGAGCCTTCAAGGCCGTCAGCCAAAGCTGATGCCCCTCGTGCATGGCGTTTGGTTGCTGCTCCCGGAACTGAATGGCGCCAGGACCCTTCACAACTTCCTCTGTGACGACGTGGCACCCCTCAGGGGACTTGGTAAGAAGGAACGTGTGATACGCATGCACGCCCTTGCCATCTCCGAACCAGCCGAGGCGGCTATTCGATTTGAACTCCCACACGCGGCTTTCGATGCGGAATCCGAAGGTCTCCCATGAGATTTGTGCGTTCTTCCGGAGCCGATGATCTGGAGTGTTCAGCACCTTGACGTCCTTCGAGTTCGAGTACCAGGAGGGCCAGGCCTCTGCATCCACAAGATTGGGGAATACGGTCTCACATCCGGCCTGGATGTCGATCTCATTGTGCGCAAAGAGATCCGCCTGCTCGGGCTCGAACCCCTTGGGCCAATGAATCTGGTGGTTACGCAACGCGCCGTCGCCGTTGAAGGTAAGTCCCTGATGTGCCGGCACCTGCGCATGACCGTTGATGCCGAAGATTGCTGCCGCGAGCAACACCGCCCATGTTCTAGGTATCGCCATATCCGTACCAATCCTTTCCTGCTTCCAACTATCTGACGCGCGTGGATTGATTCGGAACCAATCTTCGTGGCATTTCACTTATAACGGATTAGCATAGGTGCATGAGTTTCGATGACCGTCTTCTGAATGGCGTGACCGCCCTTGCAGCCGTGGTGAGATCGGGCGGCTTTGCGGCCGCGGCGAGATCCTTGAACGTCTCCCAACCGGGCATCAGCCGCGCCGTCGCCCGGCTCGAGGCGCAGGTCGGAATCCGACTGCTGGAGCGGACGACCCGCTCTGTCTCCCTTACCGACGAAGGCCGGCGATTTTACGAGACCATTGGCCCGATTGTGTCGGCGCTGGAAGACGCCACCGCCGCTTTGGCCGAAGGGAAAGTGACCGTCCGCGGGAGACTCCGCGTCAACATGGACCCTTACTTCTCGCAGCTCATTCTCGGGCCGCAGCTCAGCGGATTTCTCAAAGCATATCCCGAGCTCAAGGTGGACCTGGTCACGCGGGAAGGTCTCGGCGATCTCATCTCGGATGGATACGATCTGGGAATTCGCTTCGGCGAGCCGCGCCCCTCCACGCTTGTCGCCCGAAAATTGCTGGACACCAGAGTTCTTACCGTGGCCTCGCCCGCCTACTTGAAGAAACATGGCCACCCCACCGACCCACAGCAACTGGTCGCGGATCGACATCGGATGATCGACTTTCGCGACCCGGAGACGGGCCGTTCCTTCGAGTGGGGATTCCGTAAGGGTCGAAAGGAGATGAAGGTCGAGACGCAAAGCCACCTCATGCTGAGTGACGTCGCCACCATGCACGCGGTGTGCCTCGCAGGATATGGGATCGCTCAAGTTCTCGAGCTCGGCGTGGACGCCCATCTCTCGAGTGGACGACTGGTGGCCCTCTTTCCGGATTGGGACGAGGAACGCTTTCCCCTGTACGCGTACTATCCTTCGCGCCAATACCTCGCACCGAAGACGCGCGCGTTTCTCGAGTTCCTATCTACGACGATCCAGGCCTCGCGCTCGCGCAAGACAATTCCAGGGCTGAATTCGAAACAGGCCGGGGCCTGCTGGTTCCCGAGGGTCCGAGATGACGCCTATTCGGCCAAGTGGATTAAGTTGCGGTTAGGCGGCAATACGAGAATTGTCAGTTTGACAG
>DATHQT010000014.1:0-4343 GCA_035482415.1 Acidobacteriaceae bacterium
GGGAGAAGCAAATTTATTTTGGTGGGGGATGGGTGAGGGCGCGAGTGTTCGATCGCGAGAGGTTGAGGGCGGGGGATGTGTTTGAGGGGCCGGCGCTGGTGGCGGAGTATACGTCGGCTACGGTGGTGCCGCTGGGGGCGCGGGTGGTGGTGGATGGGTTGCGGAATCTGGTGATCGAGGTGGGGAGAGACGGGTAGGGCAAGAACGGGAGAAAGCAGGCTCGCTCCTTCGGCTCCGCTCAGGTCGGAATGACAATTTTTGAAAGAAATTGTCGAAGAAAGGCAAGGGCAAAGGCAGAAGCAGATTCCCAGAGGGAATGACAGGAAGAAAAGCAAGATCAACAGCAGCGGCGAGCGATCGCATGAGGTGGATGAGATGAGCGGTGTGGATGCGGTGGAACTGGCGGTATTTCAGAGTGCGATGCACTCGATTGCGGAGGAGATGGGGGCGGCGCTGCGGCGGACGGCGATCTCTCCGAATATCAAGGAGCGGCGGGATTATTCGTGCGCGGTGTTTGACGCGGAGCATCGGGTGATTGCGATGGGCGATCATATGCCGGTGCATCTGGGGTCGATGCCGATGAGCGTGGAGGCGGCGGTGCGGGCGCTGCGGCTGGAGCGTCGGGATGTGGCGATCTTGAATGATCCGTATGCGGGAGGGACGCATCTGCCGGATATCACGATGGTGATGCCGGTGTTTTGTGAAGGCCAGGACGAGGCGAGTTTTTATGTGGCGGCGCGGGCTCATCATGCGGACGTGGGCGGGATGTTTGCGGGGTCGATGGGGCCGGCGCGGGAGATTTTTCAGGAGGGGCTGCGGATTCCTCCGGTGAAGCTGGTGCGGGGCGGGGTGGTGGATGAGGGGTTGATGGCGATGGTGTTGTTGAATGTGCGGACGCCCCAGGAGCGGGAGGGAGACCTGGCGGCGCAGATTGGAGCTTGTCGTGTGGGGGAGCAGCGGTTGTTGGGATTGGTGGAGAGGTATGGTGTGGAGCGGCTGCGGGTGTTGGGGGAGGCGTTGCTGGACTATTCGGAGAGGCTGGTTAGGGCGGAGCTGCGGACGCTGCCTTCGGGATCATATGAGGCCGAGGATTTTCTGGATGATGATGGCGTGACGGAGGAGCGCGTTCGGATAGCGGTGAAGCTAACGCTCGATGCTGGGGCGGGGGAGATGACGGTTGATTTCGCGGGGACTTCGGGGCAGGTGGCGGGGAGTGTAAATGCGGTGCGGGCGATTACGCTGTCGGCTTGCTTCTATGTGCTGCGGTGTTTGCTGGGGGAGAATGCTCCGGCTACTGCGGGGATTCTGCGGCCGTTGACGTTGGTGACCGAGGCGGGGAGTGTTGTGGATGCGCTGCCGCCGGCGGCTGTGGCGGGAGGGAATGTGGAGACGTCGCAGCGGATTGTGGATACGCTGTTGCGGGCGCTGGCGTTGGCTGCGCCGGAGAGGGTCCCGGCGGCGAGCGCGGGGACGATGAGCAACCTGACGATTGGTGGCGTGGATACGCGGACGGGCGCCGTGTTTACGTACTACGAGACGACCGCGGGAGGGATGGGCGCGAGTGCTGCGGGGGATGGGCTCTCAGGGGTGCAGACGCATATGACGAATTCGCTGAACACGCCGGTGGAGGCGCTGGAGTTTGCGTATCCGCTGCGGATGCGGCGGTATGGGTATCGGCGCGGGTCGGGCGGCGAGGGGTTGCATCGGGGCGGCGATGGGTTGGTGAAGGAGTTGGAGATGTTGTGCGATGCGGAGGTGACGCTGCTGGCGGATCGGCGTGTGGTGCGGCCTTATGGATTGGAGGGTGGCGGGGAAGGCGTGGAGGGGCTTGCGGTGTTGCTCGAGGATGGAAAGGAACGGGTGCTGCGCGGGAAGACGAGTACGCGGGTGAAGGCTGGGACGGTGTTGCGGCTGGAGACTCCTGGTGGTGGTGGTTGGTCCTGCGCGGACGGCGAGAGTTTGGATGGCAGCCGGTGAGGACGGACGTTGCAGAGTTTCTCTGCCCTTAGTCCTCGAGGCCATGCATCGTTTCCTGCGCGCGTACAAAGGGATAGCTGCTGACGTGGACCCAGCCTTTGAATGGCCTATTCACGTCGGCTATCGCAAGCATCACCAGAGTAATGAGCAAGGTGAAGGAGAATACCTGGAACACATGGAGCTTTGAGCTTGCGTTATTGAATATGTTGACGGACAAGAACGTGAGCAGGCCTCCGACCAGCAATACACACCAGAGGATCGCGGGGAGTCGATGCGTACTTTGAACTAACCGGGTTCGTCGGTAGGTGGTCATCGCGCTTAGCTCGGAGATGGCGTGGTCCTCCGCTGTATTTTCCGAAGTCGAGCTTCCTTTCACTGACATCAGAGTGGCCCACATCTTTTCGTTGATTTCGTGACTTGCGTCTGGCAGTTGACCTTGCGCCATAGCGGGCCAATCATCGTTAACGACGGCAGCAGCATATGCCCTTGCCTCTAACTGCAGTTCGTTTCTTTGCTCTGCCGGCAGGCCGCTGGCCAGGCGATAGACATTGCGAAGGGAGCTGGCTTCGAGATCCGCGTTGAGAGTTGCGGCGCCAAACTCGTCCCAGACGGCGTACAACATGAATCCCAGGATGACCGCATAGGTCGTTCCGAGAATGCTTAGTTGCCAGCCGATCAAGTCGTTCTGGTTGGGGCGCTTTTCGCAAGGCCACATGCGGTTGAGCACCAGGGTGAACGCGATCGACAAGACACAGGTTATAAGAAGCAACGCGATGTTCTGACCGAAGCTAAGCATAGTAGGACCTATGGGGCGAAACGCGCAACGCTGGATCTAACGGTGAAATGAATCTAAGCGCAAGGAATAGTGAAGTGGATTTCAGCCGACGCGGACGCATGCGGTGTAGCCCTCGTGTTCTGCAGAAGCTGCGGTTCATCTTACCGCCGAAGCGCCCGTCTCGCCATAACTTCCGCGATGTCGGATTGTCGGTGATGTCACGAGGGAGGACTTTCTTCGCGCGATATTGCGCGCTAGATCTAAGCGCAGGAGCAGCGGCGGCAACAGAAGCGGATCCTCCGCCTATGGCGAAGAATGACAAACGTGTGGCGGATGATCACGAGCGTGTGGCGAAGGATGACGAACGTTTGGCGGGTGAGGCGAGATTGGGTTACTTGGTTAGGGCTTTTTCCTGGGGTTGGGGGCCGGTCCAGAACTGGGTGCGGAGTTGGTTCTTCTGGATTTTGCCGGTGCCTCCTTTGGGGAGGGGGTCGGTTTGGATGATGAAGCGCCGAGGGAGTTTGAATTTGCCTAAGTGCTTGCGGGCGGTTTCGAGGAGTTGCTCTTCGGTGATGCAGGAATCCGCGGCGATGACGACGATGGCTGCGGGGATCTCTCCCCAGCGAGGGTCGGGGGCGGCGACTACAGCGCACTCGAGGACGCCGGGGTGGGTGAGGAGGGCGTGTTCGACTTCGATGGAGGCGATGTTTTCGCCGCCGCTGATGATGATGTCTTTTTTTCGGTCGACGATGCGGAAGAATTTTTCGCAACTCCAAACGGCCATGTCGCCGGTGTGGAGCCAGCCGTCGACGATGGCTTCGCGGGTGAGTTTGGGGGAGCGGTAGTAGCCGTCCATGACCTGGTCGCCGCGGACGACGAGTTCGCCGACGGTGGTGTCGTCCTGGGGGACGTCGTGGCCCTGTTTGTCGACGACGCGGATGTCGCCGCCGTGGGCTGGCCAGCCGGCGGAGGCGGAGAAGCGGAGGCGCTGGTGGTCGTCGGCGAACTGGTTGGTGCTTTTGGGGCGGGAGGTGCTGACGACGGGCGAGGTCTCGGTCATGCCGTAGCCGACGGTGATGCTGGTGTGGGGGAGGAAGGCTTCGAGCTGGGCGATGAGTTGGGGTGAAGAGGCGGCGCCGCCGAGGAGGATGTATTTGAGGCTGGAGAGATCGTGTTGCGTGCGCGTGGGGCAGGAGAGCAGGGCTGCGGCCATGGTGGGGACCAGGATGACGTATGAGACGCGCTCTTCTTCGATGAGGCGGAAGATGGTAGGAGGGTCGAAGCGGCGCAGCAGGACGTGCTTGAAGCCGCACATGGTGCCGAACTGGGGGAAGCCCCATCCGTTGGCGTGGAAGAGCGGAATGGTGTGGAGGAGGACGTTGTGGTCGTCGTGATCGAGCGAGGCGGCGATCGAGAGGGCGTGGAGGTAGAGGGTGCGGTGGGAGAGCATGACGCCTTTGGGTGCGCCGGTGCTGCCGCTGGTGTAGAAGAGTTCGGTGATGGCGGTCTCGTCGATGGACATGAGGTCGGGGAGGGGAATGGGGGCGTGGCGGAGGAGAGAGGCGAGGGTGGGGTCGGCGGTGTCGGTGTC
>DATHQT010000015.1:0-35025 GCA_035482415.1 Acidobacteriaceae bacterium
TCCGCCGCCACCCGAAGCATGCGATCCGCCGCCACTACTGCCACCACCAAACGCATGGCCTCCGCCTCCGCCACCGCTAAATCCGCGGGCGCCGCCTCCGCTGTTCCCTCCGCCGAAGTGGCTCACCTCCGTATGGCTCCGGCCGCCTTCATTCACCTGCGACGTGACCGTAAATCCCCTCGCCCGGCTGTCGAACGCAATCAGACTCGTCGCCGCAATCGCCTTGCTGCCCGCTGCCCCTTCCCGCAGGTTTCGAGCCTCCAGCGTTGGCGGCGTCGCCGCCCGCAGCGTCGGCAGCGCTGGTCCACGAAACTCTTTCGGCGTCTCGCCCAGCACCTTCACCCGCGCTCCCGGGTCATAGGCCACGCGCTGCATTGCTCCGCCCTTCCGTTCCGCCGGCACAAAGATTCCATTCTTCAAATTCCCCGGCTCTTTGCCCCTGCCATCGTGCGGGTGAATCGGCACATATCCCAACTTGCCTCCCGCCTTCACCCAATGCACCGGACAGTGATGGTGCCGATGGTCCCCCGCCACCCATGCATACCGATGATGCCAATAGATCCAGCTCCCCGCATGGCATACCGCCCAGTCGAATCCATAGTCGCTATACCAGCCGTTATCCCACACCACATCGCTGGCCAGCACCACGGCTGCGCCCGTCATCGGGTCCAGGGTCATCCAGTTCTGCAGCGAATACGGCGAGCACGGAAAAATCTGGTCGTCCTCCACCCACATCGCCGGAGCCACGCCTCCGCCCTGCATCTGTCCCTCTGCCTGCTGCTCGTCCATCTGTGCCCGCGCAGCCAGCCCGCCATTTTGAGCGGCATCCAGCGCCCTCAGCTGCTCCTGTGTCGGCGCCGCCTGCTTCGGCTGCCCTTGCTGTCCCTGCGAAGTCGCTTCCGCAGGTTGAGCGCTCTCAGCCGGCGGCGGCCCATCGTTCCCCGGTTTCACGGCAGGCGCCTTGGCCCAGCCGTTGGTTGGCTCCCAGCACGTTCCATACGGCTGGCAGGGGAAGAAGCTTCCGCGAGCGTTCATGTCGGCCAGGCCCGGCAGCGGCTCCTTCAGTCCAGCTTCCTTCATCACCGCATGCATCGCCTCGGTACGAACCGCAACCCTTGCCGCAACCCACTTATCCCACGCCGCGTAATTGTTCGCCGGGCTCGGCGGTGTCGGGAGGAACACGCCATGGTTATACGTGAACGTCTTCCCAACCATCGCCTGCATCGTGTTCACATCGCCCAGGTGGATCTCAGCCGGTGCCTGAGGTGTAATCGTCATCGCGTCAATGTAACTATTAATCCTGAAGTCCGCATGGGTCCCGTACGGAATATGGATCCCATCCGTAGGCGTCTCCAGGCTGTATCTCTCGCCCGGCACCGTTGGCCGCAGATGCAGCGAAGCCACACCCGTCAGCAGCGCCATATCCGTGCTCGGAACCCCGTCCTTCGTCGTGAGCGTGTCGAACGTAAGCGCCGAGTTCTCCCCCAGGTACATCGTCGACGCATCTTCAAACTCAATCTCCGCGCGACCCTTCCCCGTCACCACGCTGAAGCCTGACTCCAGGGGCATGTTCGCCACCGCCTGCACCCACGGCGCGACATCATGCTGCCCCTTCACCTTGCCCACCGCCACCCGCACATCCCCCTGCACCAGGCTCAGCCGCACAATCTGCGGATACACCTCTTCCGGATGCAGCGAGGCCGGAGCCGCCGCCTCCTCCGGCGATGGCATCAGCGTCGTCTGCGCGGAAAGACTTCCGCAACCCAAAGCCACAGAAATAAATACGGTAAGGAGCAAGCAGCGTTTCAAGCTCATGGCAGCCTCCGCAGGCATGCACTTCTTCAGAAAAGACGGGGCCTCTTGCCGAACCAAGTGCCAGTTCTCCCTCGCCGCAACAATAGTCTTCGCAGGCGGCTAGGGCAAGCACTGGCAACACTCGGTAGACGTGCTGCCGCACAGTATTGACTCAAAATTCGCGAGAATCTTTCAGTCCCGCCATTCGTTCCACCGCGGTCCACGCCATTCAGGTCACCCACCAGAATGCTCGCGCCACCCCACCGCGACGTAGCTCGACTACTGAGCCCGTCGCCACCACCCCATCCAACTACGTCAGCAAATACGCCAGCCCGATCACCGACATCACCACCCAAAGCCGCCAGTCGCCCTGGGGGTTCATCCGAATTGGATCATGAAGATTCATCCTTGTCCGTCCCCTCTCCTGCCAGCACGTAGAACAGCAACGTACTCAGGCTCATCTCCGCCAACATCTCCGAAAGTGCATCCTGCTCCACAAAACCCTCCAACGACCGCCCTGCTGTAGCAGATGCCGCCATCGGCAATTCCGTCGCAGGCAATTCATCCGCCCGCACCTCGTCAGCCCAACTCTCCAAAGCCCGATGTCCCAGCGCCCGAACCTCCGGATCGCGTCGTTCGTGATGGATCCAGGTGCTGTCTTCTAGTACGTTTCCGCGAGCCTTCGGGTTTAATGGTTTGCCAAAAATATTGGTGAAGCCTTCATCGGCAGAAGTGCCCGCAAACTTTAGTCGCATCGTCATCGTGATCATCCTCTCTGCATTCCCCCTCTAAACAGACCCTTCTCCATGCCTTGTCTCCGCGCCCGGCGCCTTGCCTCGCGCTCCCCATGGCGCGCTGCCCGGACCCCAGCCGCATCCACGCTTTCCCTTCATCCCGGCCCGAAACCGCTCGCGCTCCTCAGGAGTCATCCGCGCCCAGCGCTCTTCCATCCCGCGCTTCCATCCCCGCGGCCCGCCGCCGCCGTGCTTGTGAAATCCGCCCAGCAGAATCTTGCTCAGCACCACCAGTCCCAGCCCCTGCAGAAACGTGATCGTCTTCAATCCAAAGATTACCGGCATCAGCCAGTTCCACAGATGCTCCGTCACAAATCCGAACACCGTCAGCGCCAGCGCCACCAACACGATGATCTTCAATACCTTCAACATGCGAAAACTTTTCATCTCATCCTCACTTCCAAAAACCCTTACGTCCCAAATCCTTACTTCGCAAAATCCCGGTCCAGCTCCTGCAACCGCTCCCTCAAAAACAGCACCGCGTACCTCTTCCGCGACAGCAGCGTATTCACGCTCACGCCCGTCTCCTCCGACAACTCCTTGAAGCTCCGCCCCATCAACTCATGTGCCACAAACACCTCGCGCTGATTCTCCGGCATGTCCTCCAGCGCTTCGTCGATCGCATCCAGCAGCACATTGCGCGCATAGATCGCCTCCGGCCCCGCATCGGGCGACGGCAGCAAATCCTCCAGCATCGGCGCGTCCTCATCCGCGCTGACGGTCTCGCTCAACGAAACCGCCTTCTTGCGCCGAAACAAATCCACAATCCGATTTCGCGCCACGCGAAACAGCCACGCCGTCGTCTGCTCCGCCGGCTTCATCAGCCGATACGCCTGGATGAGCTCATAGAACACATCCTGCAGCACATCCTCCGCATCGGCAGTGTCCAGCACCCGCTTCCGGATAAACCCGCGCAGCCGCGACTCATCGCGCTCAAACGCCTCCGCGATAAAACGGTCCTGCTCGCTGATGGTCAAATCCGGGCTCGGCATCGCATCCTTTCCGTCGCCCCGCGCTCATTCGTAACGGTCTACCTTCGTTAACGGACGAGCCTGCTAAATATTGTGCGCTCCCGCAAAATTATTTATCCCTTCCCCTATCTCCTAAGAATTTAGTTGACAACCGCCCGCCTCCCGTCCTAATGTCCTAATCATCTAGGAGACGCCCATGGCCAAATCCGAAAAGCCCGTCCTCACCAAACTCGAGCTCCAGATCATGCAGGTCATCTGGAGTCACGGCGCGAGCACCGTCACCGCCGTGCAGCAGGCCCTCCCCCAGGACCTCGCCTACACCACCGTCCAGACCATGCTCAACATCCTCCTCCGCAAGGGCAAGCTGCGCCGCGAACTCCACGGCCGTGCTTTCACATACACCGCCACCGTGACCGAAGCCAAGGCCTCCACCCACGCCGTCCGCGACCTGGTCGACCGCATGTTCGGCGGCTCCAGCGAAGAGTTGGTCATGAGCCTCATCAAGAGCCGCCAGATCGATCCCAAAAAAATCGCCGAACTATCCCGCCGCCTCGAAGAAGAGGAGAAATAACATGCCCCCACTAGAAAGCTGGCTCCTCACCTACATCCTCAACGCCCTCTGGCAAATCCCGCTCGTCTTCGCCGCCGCGTCCATCGCAGCCCGCGTCTCCCGGCCTGCCGGCCCCGCCTTCCGGCACGCTCTCTGGGCGACCGCCCTCCTCGCCGAAGTCCTTCTCCCCGCCTGCTCCGCGCGCCCCACCCAAATCTTCCACACCATCCTCCACTGGCTCCCCTTCCACCGCACCACCCTCCCGCAGACCGCGCACGTCACCGTAACGATGGGTCCCGCATCTGCCGCCACCGGCTTCCACCTCCCGCCAGCCTTGCTCGCCATCGCCGCACTCCTCTATCTCGCCGCGCTCCTCTTTTTCGCCACCCGCCTCGCCATCGGCCTTTATCAGACCGCCTCTCTCCGCCGCCGCGCCCAGCCCCTCGACCTCACCGGCCACGCCCGCCAAAGCTACCACCGCTATGCCCAACTCTTCGCCGTGCCCCGCGCCCTCGTCGCCGCATCAGCCGAGATCGCCAGCCCCATCACTCTTGGCATCCGCCGCCCCACGCTCCTTCTCCCCGCACACCTCGACACCACGCTCCTCAGCGAAGATTTCGACGCCGTCCTCGCCCACGAGTTCGCCCACATGCGCCGCCGCGACTTCGCAAAAAATCTTGCCTACCAACTCCTCTCCCTCCCCATCGCCTTTCATCCCTTCGCCTGGCTCACCCGAAGCCGCATGGCCGAAACCCGCGAGCTGGTCTGCGACGACCTGGCCGCCAACGTGGTCGCCGGCCGCCAGCGCTACGCCCACTCGCTGCTTCGTCTCGCCACCCAATTCGCTCACCATCCCCACGCCGTCCCCGCACCCCACGCCATCGGAATCTTCGATGCCCACCCCTTCAAGAACTTCGAAAGGAGAGTCATGAACCTCACCCAGGCTTCCATCGAGCTGCGCGGAGCAGCCCGCTTCGCCATCACCGCGCTCGCCGTCGCACTCATCGGAGGCGCCTGCACCTCGGCCCTCGCCTTCCGCCAGCAGGTAGCCGCGCCGCAAACGCAAACCACCACCGCACCGTCGACGGTCAACATCAACCCTGCCCCCAGTGACACCGGGCCATCCAACGTTCAGATCGGTGCCGCCCCAAGCGACATCGGTCCGTCCGCCATCGTCATCGGCGTTCCGCATCCGACGAACGGACAAACCAAATCCTTCTTCAAAGTCGACATCCCCGACTCCGCCGGCCCAAGCCCCGTCGTCAAAGTTCAAACGCCCGCAGTGGTCCAAACGACCCAGACCACCACCCAGACAAATACCCAGACCAGCGCTGTCACCGCGGTGCAGATTCGCCCCGGCGACATGGCCGGCAATCGCGACAAATTTGTGGAACCCATCTATCCACCAGACGCCAAGGCTGCAGGGATACAAGGCAGCGTCGTCCTCGACGCAGTCATCGGCAAGAATGGCATGATCGAAAGCCTCAAAGTCGTTTCCGGTCCGCCTGAACTCACGAAGGCTTCCGTGGAAGCAGTCAAGCAATGGACCTACAAGCCTTTTCTCCTCAATGGAGACCCAATCGCCGTAGAGACCACCATCACCGTAACCTTCGCCCTTAGCGAATAACCAATCTGCCGCGGAGGATCAGACCCTCATCGCCTAATTCCCCGCGCCATGAGCTAATGTCGTCGCAGACCACTCGGCTTGCAATTGGTTCGTTTATAAACGAAGATAAGTCAGTGTACGAGATTCGCCATTTCCTCACCACGGATGGAAAAGACGTATATCTGGAATGGCGACGTAAGCTTACCGACATGAAGGCGAGAATCGCGATCGATCGCCGGATCAATCGCATAGAGCTTGGCAATCTTGGGGATCACAAGTTTCTGGCGGATGGAGTATGGGAACTGCGCATCGATGTGGGTCCCGGATATCGGGTCTACTATGCGCTCTCCGGTCCTGAAATCGTTCTTTTGCTGTGTGGCGGAGATAAGCGAACCCAGGACGCCGACATTGTTCGAGCCAGCCGGTATTGGCGAGATTGGCAAAGGAGAGACTGACGATGGCAAGCAGGATCAAAGACAAATCCCACGATGAAGCGATGGCGGAGTTCTATCAACAAGATCCCGCCTACGCTGTCGAGATGCTCAATAGCATCCTCGAAGACGGGGAACAGGCTGAGCTGCTCGTGGCTCTCCGTCAAATGGCCAAAGCTTTCGGCGGTTTGCAACATATTGCGGAAAAGGCCAATTTGAACGCGACCCAACTCTACCGAACGTTGTCAGAAGAGGGAAATCCTGAACTCGCCAGCCTCGCGGCCATCCTCAAAGCGATGGGTCTCCGTCTTGCCGTTGAACGAGTGAAAGCGGCCTGAGCTCACCGCTTCTTCCGCTGCCGCGCCTTCGCCTTCCCACTCACCTTCTTCTCTTTCGCCTTGGCCTTCTTCGCCTCGCTCTTCCCACCGCGCCCCGGCCCGCGCTCAGCACCCGCAACCACCTTCGGCTCCGTCCCCGGCAACAGCGCAAACTGCAATCGCCGCTGCTGGCGATCGATCCGGTCCAGCAGCACATGCACCTTCTGCCCCAGCGCAAACACATGCCCGGTGCGCGACCCCACAATCGTGCGGTCGGTATCGCGGTACGTGTAGTAGTCGCCCACCAGCGAACCTATCGGCACCAGCCCCTCGATGAACATGTCATCGAGCTCCACAAAAAATCCGTACTTCGTCACGGACAGAATCACAGCAGGGAAGTCATCGCCGATCTTGTCGGCCATGAACTTCATCTTCTTCCACTCAATCAGCTCGCGCTCCGCATCGGCCGCCCGCCGCTCCGCCTGCGAGCTCTCCACCGCAATATCATTCAGCTCATCCGCCGCAATCGGCCCTTCCACCATCCCTCTTGATGGATCGTGGTGCTGCCCGAGTTCCAACTCTCGCCGTCCGCGCAGGACCTCTCGTCGTCCTCGCAGGACCCACGGCTGCGGATCATCCGAGCGAATCGCCCCACCCCGCGGATCCGCACCCTCCCGCAGCATCGCGCGCACCAGCCGATGCACAATCAAATCCGGATACCGCCGAATCGGCGACGTGAAGTGCGTATACGACGGCGACGCCAGCGCAAAGTGCCCCTCATTCTTCTCCGCATACCGCGCCTGCTTCAACGACCGCAGCATCAGGTACGCCAGGATTCGCTCCTCCGGCGTCCCGCTAATTCGCCGCACCAGCTTCTGATACATCTGCGGCGTCACCGGTATGCTTTCCGGAATCTCATGCTGCGGCGCCCCCCTCGAATCTTTCCCCCGAGCCGACCTCTGCCGCGAATCCCGCCGATCCGACTTCATCGTCAGCTTCCGCACCGGCAGGTTCCCCAGCCCCAGCGAGTGGCCAAACCCGGCCGCCGTCTCCTCGAAGTCCACAATCCTCTTCGGGTCCGGCATCTCGTGGATCCGATAAATCGAAGCAATCCCCTTCGCTTCCAGCCAGTGCGCCACGCACTCATTGGCCGACAGCATGAACTCCTCAATCAGCCGATGAGCCCACCCCCGCTCCGACCGGACGATGGCCTTCATATTCCCATCCGGGTCGAACTCCACAATCGGTTCCGGCAAATCAAAATCAATCGACCCCCGACGTACTCTCTTCGCATTCAGCCGCAGCGCCAGCTCCAGCATGGCGTCAAACGCGCGGGGAAGCCCCGGCGCCTCCAGGTCCACCCGCTCCCGCTCGGTGATGTCCTCCAAACTAGGCTGTGTCGTTGGGTTTGCGTCCCGAAACCGGGCTAAGGCATACAAATTCTCACCGGGACTACCCGCATTAATGCACTGCTGAACGCTGGTATACGTCATCCGTCGCACGCTGCGAATGATCGTTTCGGCCAGGCGATAGCCCACAATCTCGCCTCTCGGATCAATCTCCATAATGCAGCTAAGTACAAGCCTGTCTTCATTTGGAAGCAGGCTGCACATGCCGCTCGAGAGCGCATGCGGCAGCATCGGCACCGCCCGATCCGGAAAATAAACGCTGTTCCCCCGCAGCCGCGCCTCCGTATCCAGCGCCGACCCCGGCCGCACATACCAGCTTACGTCCGCAATATGCACCTGCAACTCGCTGTTTCCATTGGACATAGGGCGTACCAGCACGGCGTCGTCGAAGTCCCGAGCCGTCTCCCCGTCGATGGTCACAATGGGAAGACCCCGGAAATCCTCCCTGTTTTCAGGTACTTCCGGGTCGAGCGAAGCGACCGTTTCGAGCGCCCGCTGCTCCGCCTCCGCCATCACCGGCGCTGGGAACGTATGTGGAATGTGATGTTTACGGATCAGGATCTCCACGTCCACACCGAACCCATCGGGCGGCCCCAGCACCTCAATCACCCGTCCCTGCGCCGGCCGCCCTGGCGTCGGAAAGCTGGTGATCTCGACGTCCACCGCCAGGCCCTCCAGAGGGTGGTTCGAATCTTTTGATTCAGCAGTTTGCAGCGCCTTCCGAGCCTCTTTCCCCAACATTCTATGTGGAGAATTCGCCACATCCTGCAGGCTTTCCGCGCCGTCTGGAATCAGGATGGGCCCACCCAGCCGCTCATCCCACGGCGTTACGTAATTACCCCTAAGTGCTTCGTAATCATTACGATGGTGACGCTTCGCGTAGTGAAAGATCCCTACGATGGTGGGATTGCGTCGCGTCAGCACCCGCGCGATGCGCCCGGACCGGCGTCCATCGCGCCCCGGAAGTGCCTCATCTACAAGGACTAAGTCCCCTTGCATGGCACCGTGAATCTCGTTCGGCGGGATGAAGATGTCGTCCTGTTTTTGGTGCGTATTTAGCCCGGTTTGGGGCTGCAAATCGCTATCTTTAGCCTTGTTTCGCGATGCAATGGCTTCCGGCCGCACAAACCCAAATCCATCCCGATGCAGGTCCAACCGCCCACTCACCAGCCGCTCACGGCCACCGCGAACCGCCGCCTCCATCCCGTCCCATAAGCCAGCTCCCCCTGGCCGAACGGAGGTGGTATGTCCCTCATTCTGGGATGGTTCTCGCTTAGGGATCGACCACATATCGTCGCCCAGGCGGGTGAGCTCTCCGCGGGCCACCAGGCGAGTAAGCTGCTCCACCAGCAGCCGGCGCTCACGCCCACCGCCTAAGCCGAGTTCACGAATGAGCTGCTTATAGCCGGCTTTGCTGCCGGCTGAGCGAGCAATCCGGGCAAGCAGGTCGCGATCGCTTCGTCCGAGCGAATTCCGGTCAGCGCGTGGGGTTGGGATGCGAGCCATGGCCTACGACGAGCATACGCGGAGAGGCAAAAAAGCGCATTTTGGGGGCAGGTTTACAACCAAAGGATGGGAAAGTAACTGGATTTCGAGGAGATGGAAGCCCCTAAGTAACTGATTTCAGGGTAAGAAATTGGTTACGACTTCATTAACCCAATCAAATGACTTTAGTAACGTTAACTAAATAGTATATAGTTATGTTGTTGATAGGGATGGACTTACACTTTGTATGACTCTATGTTCTTCTCATCTGGTTGTCCAGAGAAATCTTTAGAAATCTTTTATCACTTATTTACCGCCAAGGAGAAATACGCACATGAAAAACTTCGCCATCCGCACCTTCGTCGTCGCCCTCGCAGTCGCCGGTTTCACGGCCTCCTCTTATTCCGCGTCGACCGCTCGCGCCAGCCAGGCGAAGGTTGCTGTGGCCCATCCGGGTGTGGTGAACACGCCGACGACGATGTGCTCGCCTGGCCACGCTTGCGGCATCGACTAATCTTCCGCAAATATTTGCATAAAATCGCAAAATCCATGATGCAATCGCATCGCCTCCTGTGTACGATGTCTATATCGCATACAGGAGGCGTTCGCCATGAATACCAAGCTACTGCTGGAATATTCGATCTTTATCGACCTCCTTATCACTATCGGGGTTCTGGCCGTGATGGCGCGCAAGCATCTACGGCGTGAGTTTCCGTCCATGGTGGCGTTCCTTTGTGTCTGCTGCGTGGAAGATATTGTTTCCATCCCTCTACTTTTTTTCCGCAAGCATCTTGGAATTTCCAGTGTCCAGGCTTATGACATTTACTTCTACTCGCATTGGGTTATCTGTTTTGCTGAGTACGCGTTGCTGCTCCTTGTGATCTACAGCGTCTTCCGTCAGGCCATGAAGCCGCTGGTAGGCCTGCACCGCGCTGGCAAGATTATTTTTCGGTGGGTTGGTGGGGTCTCTCTGGCTTTGTCTCTCGTCCTGGCGCTGGGGCCGCACACCGCAGGTTCTTACACGATGGCGACCTTCTCCAGCCAGGTGCAGCAAGGCATCAGCATTCTGATTCTTTGCCTTTTGCTCTTCGTCTGCTTCTCCACGCGCTACCTGGGTCTCACCTACCGCAGCCATATTTTTGGGATAACTCTGGGTCTTGGGGTATTCGCTACGGTGAGCCTGGTCGAGTCCGCATGGACCGCAGCCGGCGCGCAAACGGTCTATTCCCCTGTGTTTGTATTCAGCGCGCTGGGCAGCTGTGCAGCTCTTGTGACCTGGGGAACCTACTTTGCGATGCCGCAGCCGGAACGCAAGATGATTCTGCTGCCGACGACCTCACCCTTCTTCCTCTGGAATCGCATCTCCGAGGCACTTGGCGACGAGCCGGGATTTGTGGCCATCGCTGGCTTCAAGCCGGACATGCTGGCAGCTGCTGAATTGACGGCCTTCACGGCAGGTTCGAAGCGGGCGCGGGAGCGCGAGGTCGAGCACGAGCGCACGGCGCGTGCCGAGCGCGAGGTTGAGGTAGCTCAGGCGAGCCAGCAGGCCATGGGCATTCATTCGATCGCTATGCAACGGTAGTCGACTCGCATGGAGCCGGTAACGCATCTTCTTACCGGCGCCTGCCTTTCGCGAACCGGACTGAATCGGCGAGCGGCCTATGCCACGCTCACGATGGTGGTTGCGGCCGAGTTTCCTGACATCGACACGCTGTGGAGTCTGCGCGGACCGATCGAGGGATTTCAGCATCATCGCGGCATCACGCATACCTTTCTGGGGCTGCCCTTCGAGGCGGCCCTGATTGTTGCAGGCGTGTATGCGTGGCATCGCTGGCGGGTAAGGCACGCCAGCACCCATGCGACCGCGCGGCCAAAGCCGCTGACCGCTGCGCCCGTACGTTGGGGCGTGTTGTACGGCCTCGCCCTGGTGGCGCTGCTGAGCCATTTACTGCTGGACTACACCAACAACTATGGGCTGCGCCCGTTCTTCCCTTTCAATGACCGCTGGTATGCCGCGTCAATCGTGTTCATCGTAGACCCCTTGATGTTGGCGTTGCTGTTTGGTGCTCTGATTCTGCCTTGGATCTTCGGCCTGGTGAACGCAGAGGTGGGGGCGAAGAAGCAGCCGTTCCAGGGAAGAGGCTGGGCGATCGCTGCGCTGGTGGGCATTGTGGGATGGTGGGGTCTGCGCACGGTAGAGCATCAGCGCGCGGTGCAGATGGCGATGACGCAGAGCATGGTCGCGCCCACGCCGGAGCCTGCGCCAACGACAACCCAGCCCCAGGCCGCCGACACTCCCTACGTTCCGACTTTTCTGCCCGCGCGTGCGGCGTTGGCAAGCCCCGATCTGCTGAACCCCTTTCGCTGGTCGGCGGTGGTGGACTTCGGGCCGGTCTACCGGTTGGCGGAGATCGATACCCGTGGCGGGACGCTGAGCACCGGTGAGACAACCTATCCCAAGCCCGACCGCAGCGCCGCCGTGCTGGCAGCGCAGCGGAGCAAGCTTGGCCGCGCCTACATGGACTGGTCGCCGATGCCGTTTGTCGAAGTGACGAAGGCCGACAGTGAAGTGGAGGCCGGCGGCGCAGAGCCCGGCATAGCAGCGACGGTGGTGACGTTTCGCGATCCGCGATTTCTCGGTGGCCTATTGCGAGAGACAGGGCGCCAGCCGCTGACAGGGACGGTGGAGCTGGACGCCGCAGGCCACGTGGTGCGCCAGACGATGGATGGCCACGTCGAGCCGTAGATCGTGACATGGCATCGATTTCATGGCGGTGCCCGCGTTTGTTGATAGCGTGAAAGTCTTTTGGTGATGGAGCGCGGTGCGCGGGCTACAATCGAAATGAGCGGCAGTGAAGATGCCGCGAACCCCACTTTTGAAGGCCCCTATTATGCTTGCCATCCTCGTACTCGTGCTCGCTGCGTTGAGCCGCCTTCTGCCGCACATCTTCCACAACATGGCGTTCAACTTCACGGCCGTGGGTGCCGGGCTGCTGTTCTTCGGCTCGCGGAGACCGCGCTGGCAGACCGTGCTGGCCGTCGCCGTCATGGCGCTGATGGATGTTTACCTGACGACCAAGGTGTACGGCTACGCGTTCCACGTGAGCGGATACCTGGTGACGTGGGCGTGGTATGCAGCGGTATGTTTGCTGGGCAGCACGCTTCTGCGCAAGGTGACGGCGCTGCGCGTTGCTGGCAGCGTGCTGGCTTCGGCTACCAGCTTCTTCCTGCTGAGCAACTTCGCGGTGTGGGCGAGCAGTGCATCGTTCGGAGCTGCGGCGATGTATCCGCATACCCTGAGCGGGTTGGCTGCATGCTATGTTGCGGCCCTGCCGTTCTATGGCAACGACTTGCTGTCGACTGGATTGTTTGCAGCGGCGTTCTTCGGTCTGCCTGTACTGGCGAAGCGGCTGGTGGAGAGCATGCGGTCGACGCCCGAGACAATTTAGGGCTACCTAGAGTTGAGTGGCAAGATAAAGGCCGCGCTCGATGCGCGGCCTTTGTCTTGTGGTTTGAAGGAAGTTTAGAGACGGTCTTCGCTGGGCAGCGGGACCCCTTTGCGGCGATCGAAGATCTTGCGGACGGCGTAGAAGCCAAGCCAGAAGATTCCGGCTACCGCTACAGTAATCACCAGGCCATGGTGCTCATGCACGACGTGGCGCAGCGAGTGCACCAGCGTGGGGCCGAACCAGATGGTCAGCAGCGAGCAAACCAGGAACTGCGTGAGCTTCCCGCAGAAGATGGCCATGAGGAACGGGACCAGCTTCATCTCGAAGACGCCGGCGGAGAACTCGAAGAGCTTGAGCGGGGTGGGCGGCGGGAGCATCGCCGGAATCATGATGGCGAGGAACTCCTGGCGCTCGAAGCGGTCGCGAATCTTCTCGTAGCGCTCGCGGTTGATGCGCTTGAGCAGGAAGAACTCGCCGCCGGCGCGACCGATAAAGAAGGGAACCAGCGAGCCGACGGTGGAAGCGGCCGCAGCCATGAGGCTGTACGCCAGGAATCGATGATGGTCGGCCGCAACATAGCCGATGACGACGCCGTCCATGGAGACGGGAATGGGGATGAGCGCGGAGTCGATGAGAGCCAGGCCACCAACACCCCAGATACCGAGGGGCTTGAGGACGGTCAGAAGGACGGCAGAAAACTTATGCAGTAAAGCGATGGGTCCAAGTTTCACGGAATCTTTATTCTACCGCCGCGGTGGGTGATTCTACCGCTCCGCCGGATGCTCGGTCTTTCCGGCCAGCAGATCGAGGGCGTGAGGAAGCAGCGGCAGTACGGCGCGCAGAGAGCTTTCGGCACCGCTGGGATTCCCGGGGAGGTTGAGAATCAGGGAGTTACCGGAGACGACGCAGACCCCGCGGCCGAGCGCGGCAAACGGCGTCTGGCGGGCGCCGTCCTGGCGAATCAGCTCGGCGAGGCCCGGAACCAGCCGGGTGGAGACCGCGAGCGTGGCTTCGGGCGTGACGTCGCGCCGAGCCAGGCCGGTGCCGCCGGTGGTAAGGATGAGGCTGGCGCGCGCTGCAGCGGAGCGAAGCGCGGAGGTAAGCTGATCGAGCTCGTCCGGGAGCGTGACCGCTTCGACGATCTCGGCGCCGGCGGCGGTCAGGATGCGGACGATGGCGGGGCCGGAGAGGTCCGTCTGGGTGCCGGCGAAGCAGCGGTCGCTGGCGATCAGGACGATGGCGGTGCGGCCGGCGAGGCTTGCGGTGGACGGCATATCCCTAGAATAGATGCGGGCGCGCGGAATGGGGCTAGAGATGAGAAAATAGAAGGGCCAGCGTCTTTTTGGTCTGGCGATTTGTCCCGGAGTACGCAACCTTCACTGGGGCACATCCGTCACAGACTAACGACCTAATGCAGACAACACCCCCACAGATCGATCCAGAGCGTCCCGGGATGCAGCCTGAAGCACCGCAAGATTCCGGCGCCTCGGATGCTGAGACTTCGACCCCTGACACGCCGCAGCCAGGCGCCCCCATTTCTGTGGTTCCGCACGAGGGGTCGAGCCGTACCGTTGCCGCGCCCGTCCACATCATCCGCACCAATCGCTACGGTCACCTGGAAGAGCATGAGCTCATCAAGCTGCTGGACACGATTGAAGATGAGCGCGCGCGCGGCCGGTTCCGCGAGTCCATCTACATCTCCCTGTTTGTCTGGCTCGCGATCGCCTGGGTCCTGTTCTATGGGCCGAAGTATCTATGGCACTCGCCGCAACTGATCACGCCGGCAGACGCGCTGCACCAACAGGAAGTCGTGCAGTTGAATGCGCCGGTTCTGCCGCACCATGCGGTGGCACCCGCACCGAAGATCGACCGGGGAACAATCGCCAAGGTGAAGGCCATGGCTCCGAAGCCCGTACCTGCGCCGCCAACACCGGCTGCAACCGCGCCCCCCGCGCCCGTGCAACCTTCGCAGACTCCGCCGGCAGCGATGACGCAGCCCACCCCGCCGGTCCCGTCTCCCGCCTTGCCGCTGCCCTCGGCGCCGCGGCCCGCCCTCCGTCCCGCTGAGCCGGAAGCTCCCACGCCGCAGCCCTCCACCCGGCCAAACTTCAACACCGGGCGGACCGCCAGCGACGACATGCAGCAGGCGATGCAAGGCTCGCAAAGCGCCGGCGACGATCGCAGCGTAGGGATCAGGGGCAACAATCGCGGCACCGGCGTGGGGTCCGGCGCAGAGATCCTCTCAGATACGCAGGGTGTGAATTTCCAGCCGTACCTGCAGCGCATCATTCGCCTGATCTACGCACAGTGGATTCCGCTGCTGCCAGAGGAGGCGCGTCCGCCGCTCAACAAGCGCGGTACGACGCAGGTCCGCTTCACGATCAATCCGGATGGCACGGTTGCGGCGATGCACCTGGATGGATCGACCCATGACGTTGCGCTGGACAAAGCGGCGTGGGGATCGATCACCGGCGTCGGACAGTTCCCGCCGTTGCCCAAACAGTTCCATGGGCCGAACCTGGAGCTGCGCATCCATTACCTGGTCAATGTGGATCAAGATACGGGGCAGTGACGATGCAAGGATCAAAGCGTGCGAACGAGCATCGCGCAGCATCCCCCCGGTTACCCGCGCAGTCGCCTGCGTTTGCGCGCGAGCGCAAGGCATTTGAGCGCTATCGCAAGGACCGAGAAAAGACGGAGCGCCGCAGCGTGGTGCGCGGTCTGATCCTGCTGGCCGTTGTATTACTGGTGGGAAGTATGCTGCGCGCGGGCATCGACCGCGTGTTCGTCTACGGCTGGTGGCGACCCTAGGTGCTACGCGCACGGCGGATAGCTTCGCGTTGGCAGCGGATGAGGATGGCGTGATGCTTGAGAGCGGAGCGGATGAGTATCCGCTGCTGGTGGTGGCCGGGCCGACCGCGAGCGGAAAGACTGCGTTGGCGCTGCGCCTGGCCGAGGAGCTGGACGGCGAGATCGTCAGCTGTGACTCCGTTGCCGTCTACCGGCTGATGGAGATTGGCACGGCGAAGCCAACCCTGGCAGAGCGGCAGCGCGTTCCGCATCATGGCATCGATCTCTACTGGCCCGACGAAGCCTGCACCGCCGGCGACTATGCGCGAGCTGCGCGTGAGGCTATCGCGGGCATTCGCGCCCGTGGACGGATTCCAATCGTCGCCGGTGGGACCGGGCTGTATCTACGCGCGCTGCTGGACGGCTTAGCCCCGGCGCCGAAGCGAAACGAAGCGTTACGCGATCGGCTGCGTATGCGCGTAGAGCAGCGTGGATCCCCATGGCTGCATCGCGTGTTGCAGCGGCTCGATCCAAAGGCCGCCGCGCTGATCCATGCCAACGATGTGCCGAAACTGATTCGCAGCATCGAGGTCACGCTGGCCGCGCGGCAGCCGCAGACCGAGCAATGGCAGGCAGGGCGCGATGCGTTGCGCGACTATCGCGTGCTGCAGATGGGCCTTGCGCCGACGACCTCGAAGCCGATACGCGAACGGCTCTATGCGCGCATCAATGACCGCGCCGCGGCAATGTTTGAGCGTGGATTGGTAGCCGAAACAGCAATGCTGTGCGAACGATACAGCGACGATTGCCGCTCGCTCGGCGCGCTCGGCTACGCCCAGGCCATGCAAGTTCTGCGCGGCGAGAGCACACTCGATGCAGCCGTCGCGGCCGCGCAACAGGGACATCGCAACTACGCGAAGCGTCAGGGCACGTGGTTTCGCAGAGTAGAAGCAATGCGCTGGCTCGGAGGCTTTGGCGATGAGGCTGCCGTGCAGGAGCAGGCGCTGGAGTGGTCGCAACGCCTCATTGAAGGAGGGAAGCTGCAGTGAACGGTGTACGGATCGACAAGTGGTTGTGGGCCGCACGGTTCTTCAAGACGCGGGCGCTGGCCTCGAAGGCGTGCGAGCTGGGCCGCGTGCAGTCGAACGGAGTTCTCGCAAAGGCTGCACGCGAGGTGCGTGTCGGCGATATCCTGCAGGTGCGCAACGAAGCCGGCGACTTCGTCATCGAGGTCCTCACGCTCAGCGAGGTGCGAGGTCCCGCCGCGGTGGCGCAGGCTCTCTATCGTGAGACCGAAGAAAGCAAGCAGGCACGCGCCAAGGCTGCAGAAGAACGCAAGGCGATGTTTGCGTCCGCGCCTGCGCCATCGCGCCGGCCGACCAAGCGCGACCGCCGGTTGATCCACAAGTTTTCCGGAGAGTGAAGTTCAGGCGCTCAGGGTTGCGGCGCGGGCGAGTCGTCGTCGGCGATGACCCAGTAGCCGTTGCGCGCTTCGACGGAGAGATTTGAGCTATCGCGCAGCTTGAGCACTATGGAGTGGAAGCCCGGGGTAGGCGACTTCGGCACGAAGCTCAGCACATAGCGATTCGGAATATGGTTGGCGATCGTAAACAGATCGTGATCAAGCGTCTTCGTATTCTTGAATTTGAAGGATTCGCCACCGGTGAGATGCGCGACTGACTCCGAGATGTTGTGGCGCAGCGCATTGCGCGCGGCGATCTCGGCAATGTGCGCGAGGCGCAGCGGAGGAAGTAATTCTTCCACGCAGTTGAAGTCCTGCGAGCCTTTGCTCTCTGTCGGCTTAATCGGGTTGCCGTCAGCGTCCGTGCCAAGGTCGCGGCTGAAGCAGCCGTGTTGCGGCCCGGGCGTATCGTCATTGAACTTCGCGGCTTCCTTCTTTGACTCCGTCCCGGTGGTATGAAACCCGACGCTGTACATGACGGTGTTGGTATCGCTGATGGCACGCAGCGCATCCAACTCGGTCACGTGGCTGCCGTTGTCCGTGGTTTGCGAGAGCAGAAGAATAGCGCGGCGGTAGGTGGTGGGTTGCTGCCGCAGCAGGTTAACCGCGTACACAATCGCATCGAGCACCGCAGCCTGGTTGTCGCCCGGGTCGAGGATGTCGAGCGAGTGACTGATGAAGTTCAGGTTGGACGTGAACCCGTGCAGCAGAATGGGTTTGCTGTCGAAGCCAACTACAGCAACGCGATGATCGACGCCGCCGAGCATGTTGTCGAGCATGGGACCGAGATGCTGGTACTGATCGAGATGCGCGGAGGCATCTCCACCCGTCTGCGCGATGATGACCATCGCCAGCGGCTCGCTGCCGGTGTCCTGTTCAAGGCGCAGCTTCTGCACGACGCCATTGTCGGTAAGGATGAAGTCGTCTGCCTTGAGCGTGTAGACCAGCTCCCCAGACTTGGTTCGTACCAGCGCAGGAACGATGACCAGGTTGGATCTGACCGTGATCGATGCAGTCGGGGGATTCGTCTCGGAGGGTGATTGCGTGGCGGGCGCCGTGCTCTGCGCATGCGCGAACGGCGCGGCGAACAGCGCGAGGTAGCAGAGGATGGCGGCGAAAGGCTTCATGGTGTGCAGGCGGTGCAGACGTTACCAAATCAGTGTAGCGGTTACGCGGATCTGAAAAGTTGGACGAACGGACGCCGCGCAAGTTGCAACCGATGCCAAAAAGAAACGGCCCACCGAGGAGATGGGCCGTTGCAATCCAAAGCCAGCCTAAGGATGCTGGACCACGAGATCATCCGCGAGCCGGAAATGCACAATCGATTCGGCCGGGATGTCGAGGTTGTGATTGCCGGTCAAGCCCGCGATTGCCGTACCGCCGCCTGCCCCGGCCGCAGCTCCAATCGCCAGGCCAACGCCGCCGCTGGCGATTCCGCCAATCAGCATGCCGGCACCCGTCATCCCGCCGATGATGCCGGCCGAGCGGCGTCCCTTACCCTTCCGGGTGCGTACCGTGTCATGCGTGTCGAGCGGGTATTCATAGCCGTTGAGGGTCATGGAGGTGAGCCGCAACTCAAGCACCGAGCGGCCACGGAAGTGTCCGCCGTGATGTGATTCCACGACCCGGCCACTGACCGGCGTATCGTTCGGAATAACCACGTTCCCGTTGCTGAGTACCGGTTCCACCACGTTGCCGTTGAAATGATCACCCGCCTGGCTGGTCCGTACGCTGATGCGCTGATCGATGCGGATCGCGAGCTCCGTGCCTGCGGGGACATCGACGGATACGGCCGGCGGCTGGCCCGGTTGCGATGGCTGTGATGCCATCGGCTGGCCATCCGGCCCCTGCATGGGCGCGCCCTGTCCCGTCGAGGCTAGCGGCGTGATCACCGGGTCCGTGCTGTGGGGCTTGGGTCCGGGCGGCGGTGGTGTGGTCAGCGTCGACACCGCGGGCTGCTGGCCCTGGGCTGCGGGTGGCTGCACGGTCTTGGTGATCGTGTTGCCGTCGCTGTCAACGTACTGAACCTGCTGCGGCGTGTTGGTGGATGTCGCTTGCGACTTGGCCTGATCGAGAGCCTTCTGTTGCTTGCTCGCGCAGCCTGCGAGCAATGCGAGGGTCAAGATTCCGGCACTGCTGAGAAGGACGCGAAACGTTTTTTGAATGGTCATAGGACTCCTTCCATGCGTCTGCATGGCTTGCGAAGAAGGGCTAACGCCACGATCTTGCATGCAGTTGGATGCCTGTCGCGCTGACCGTACTGCCTAAAGCGGAAGAAAGGTTTAATATCGAAACATTATGAGTATCGCGACAACCCTTCTCGAAGAGACATCGTCGAAGCGCCCACAACTGGCCCACCTGAGCGCGCAGTTGGAAGCCCTGCGGATTCAAGGCACCTACTTCAAGCTCCGTGTGCTCGACGACGCGCAGGCTCCGGTGTGCCACTACGATGGCCGCGAGGTCATCAACCTGGCCTCGAACAACTACCTTGGGCTGTGCGATCACCCCAGGCTGCGCGAGGCCGCGACGGCTGCCATCGAGAAGTACGGGGTTGGCTCCGGAGCCGTACGCACCATCGCCGGCACCATGCGCATTCACATCGAGCTCGAAGAAAAGATTGCGCGTTTCAAGGGTGTGGAGGCGTGCGTCGTATTTCAGTCAGGGTTTACGGCGAATGCCGGAACCGTGTCGAGCATCCTTGGCAAAGAAGATTTCATTCTCTCCGACGAGTTGAATCACGCCAGCATCATCGATGGAGCGCGGCTCTCACGCGCGAAGATCAAAGTCTTTCGCCACAAGGATGTCGAGCATGCCGAAGAGCTGTTGAAGGAGATTCAGCATGAGCCCGGACACAAGCTCGTAATCACCGATGGCGTGTTCTCGATGGATGGCGACATCGGTCCGGTAGGATCGCTCGCCTATCTGTGCGAGAAGTACGGCGCGATCATGATGGTGGACGATGCGCATGCCAGCGGCGTGCTGGGACGCAACGGCCGTGGCAGCGTGGACCACTTTGGCTGCACGCAGCGCGTGGATGTGCAGGTCGGAACGCTCTCCAAGGCGATCGGCGCGCTGGGCGGCTATGTGTGCGGCTCGCGCGATCTCATCGACTATCTCTACCATCGCGCACGGCCGTTCCTGTTCTCCACCTCGCATCCGCCCAGCGTTGCGGCGAGCTGCATTGCTGCCTTCGACATTCTCGAGAATGAGCCAGACCGCATCGAGCGGCTATGGTCGAACACCCGTTATTTCCAGGAGCAACTAACGCACGCCGGCTTCGACATCGGCGGCCGTACAACCCCGAAAAGCGAGACGCCGATCACGCCCATCATCATCGGTGATGGCCGAAAGACGATGGAATTTAGCCGCGCAATCTTCGAGCAGGGCGTGATGGCGACCGGCATCGCGTTCCCGACTGTGCCTGAAGGCAAGGCGCGCGTACGCTGCATCATGACCAGCGAACACACGCAGGAGCAGATCGACAAGGCGCTGGAAATTCTGACGGGAACAGCGAAACGGATGGATTTGCTGAGCTAGCGCCGACTAGACCTTCTGCACGCGATGCACATCGCGTACGCCAGGAACCTTGCGCAGATTCTGCGTCAGCCGCGTGAGGTGCCGCAGGTCAAGGGTTTCGATGACGAAGTCGACGTACACAGCCTCGTCATCAGCGGGGCGTGTCTCGACAGACTTGATGTTGGTGCCGTCCTCGGAGATGATGGCCGCGAACTCTTTGAGCAAGCCCGATCGATCGTCGACAAGGATCACGAGCTTCACCGGATACGTAGTCGGCTTGGGAGCTCCGCCGGACGTGGTGCTGGTGCTCTCAGCCCAGGCCACGTCGATGCGGCGATCGGCCTCGTAGAGCAGGTTCTGCACGTTGGGACAGCTGCGGGCGTGGACCGCTACCCCCTTGCCGCGCGTCACGTAGCCAATGATCTCTTCGCCGCGAATCGGGTTGCAACATCGAGCGCGATAGACCAGCAGATCGTCCTGGCCTTCCACCTGCAGCGAGTCCGAGCCTTTGCCGAAGAAGACACGCTTGACCGCCTCCGACATGTGCGCGAGCGTGTTGCCCGTAGTGCCGGATTCGTTGGTGGCGGTCTCGGCGGGAAGCGTGCTTCCGGGCTCGAGCTTGTTCAGCACCTGGCGCGCGGAGAATTTGCCGAAGCCGATGCCGGCCAACAGATCGTCCACTGCAGCGAGGCCATACTCCGCAGCGATGCGCTCGTAGTCCGGGTTCTTGAACTTCTCCAGCGAGAGCTTGTACTTGCGAGCTTCACGCTGCAGCAGCTTGTTGCCGATCTCGACGGCGCGCGCGCGCTGGTTCTCATTCAGCCAGTGCTTGATCTTGTTGCGTGCGCGCGAGCTCTTGGTAAAGCTCAGCCAGTCGCGCGAGGGCGCATGACCGGCCTGCGTGGTGACCTCGACGATGTCGCCATTGCGCAGCCGCGTGCGCAACGGCACGATGCGGCCATTCACCTTGGCGCCGATCGTTGCGTGGCCCACGTCGGTGTGAATCGCATACGCGAAGTCGATCGGGCTCGCGTCCTTGGGCAGCACGATGACTTTGCCCTTCGGCGTGAAGGTGTAGACCTCCTCCGGATACAGGTCGATGCGCAGCGTCGACATGAACTCGTTGGGATCGCTCATCTCCCGCTGCCATTCCATCAACTGGCGCACCCACGCGAGGCGCTGCTCGTCCTTGGCGCTGACGTTGTCCGTAGCCTTGTACTTCCAGTGCGCGGCGATGCCTTCTTCGGCCACGCGGTGCATGTCCTCAGTGCGGATCTGCACCTCGAACTGGTGCCCGCCCTCCGCGATCAGCGTGGTGTGCAGCGACTGGTAAAGGTTCGGCCGCGGCATCGCGATGAAGTCTTTGAAGCGGCCGGGCACAGGACGCCACATGCTGTGCAGCAGGCCGAGTACGGCGTAGCAATCAGACTCGGTCTCGGTGATCACGCGGACGGCAAAGAGGTCGTAGACCTGCTCGACCGGAATGCTGTGCGCGACGAGTTTCTGCTGAATAGAAAAAAGCCGCTTGATGCGCGACTCGACCCGTGCGGTGACGCCGACTTCTTTGAACTTCGTCTCGAGCGTGCCGACGATGCGCTGTAGAAACGCTTCTCCCTCGCCGCGCAGGGAATCGACCTCGGAAGAGAGCTGCGTGTAGGTGAAGGGATCGATGTAGCGGAACGCGAGGTCTTCGAGCTCGCCGCGCAATTTACCCATGCCCAGACGATGCGCCAGCGGCGCATACACGTCGAGCGTCTCGCGCGCGATACGGCGCTGCTTCTCCGGGTTCAGATGCTCGAGCGTGCGCATGTTGTGCAGCCGGTCGGCGAGCTTGATGATGACCACGCGCAAGTCTGTGACCATCGCCAGCAACATCTTGCGGATGTTCTCGGCCTGGTGGTCTTCGCGGTTCGCAAACTTGATCTTGTCGAGCTTGGTGACGCCCTCCACGATGTGCGCGACCTGCTCGCCGAAGCGCTTGGCAATATCGCTGGCGGTAACGTCCGTGTCTTCGACAGCGTCGTGCAAGAGGCCAGCGGCGATGGCCGTTGCGTCCATCTTTAATTCGGCCAGGACTTGCGCCACTTCGAGGGGATGGCCGATGTAGGCCTCGCCCGATGCACGGCGCTGGCCCTCGTGTTTTTGAATGGAGAAGGCCCAGGCAGCGCGGATGAGGTCGAGATCGTCGGCGGGGCGATTGGCTTTGACCGTCTCGATCAGATGCTCGAATCGCGTCTCTAAATCTGCGCGATCGGAGAGGGAAGCTGGAGCAGCCGGCTTTGCCTTCGGAGACGCCGGCGCAAGTTGTGTGGCGGGTCCATCCAGTGCGATGGAGGCCTTTGACACACTTTGAGTATGCGGAACGGCGGGGAGCGCTGCTTCGAGCTCGATGCCGGTTTCGCTGGTTGGGGTTGCGCCGGAGGGAGCGGGCGCGCGGGATTCAGGAGCGCTGGAGTCCGAAGTCTCCGGCCGCACAAATTCCATACTCTATTATACGGGCCGCATGCAGGGCTGTCGTGAAGGGGTAACGCGAGCGTAACGTGGGCGGTGGCAGCGGCAGAACGCCGCTTGGTGAGCCCCTCCGGTCAGGGCTTCACCGCTCCGGGCGTCGGCCGCGGCCCACCCTTTGCCCAGCGGACCATCTCGTCGAAGGCATCGCCAATCTCGTCCTGGGTGAAGTCGCAGTGACCCTCCCGGTCGACCACCTGTTGCACCAGATTCTGTTCTGCCCCCGCCACCTGGACCTCGTCCTCGTACAACTCAAGCTGGCTCAGCTGCACGATAGGATCGTAGATCGTGTGTAGGGCCAGCATGGGGCGGCCCAGCCTGCCGGTCGGCGTGTAGTGGTGCAACATGTAGTTGCGCGCCTGGGGGGACGCGGCGTAGCGCCTTACCTTGGCGTTCAGCTCGAAATCCTCGCCCGCGCTGCTCGCACTGGTGCCGTTGTACACAAAATTCCTGTTATCAAAGGGATTGCCCCCCGCGCGCTGTTGCAGGTCTTTGACGATGAACGTCCAGTACGCAATATCGTGCGCCAGGTTCGCGTCCGTGTGCAGGCCGGTCAGGTTGCGCAGGATGGTTGCGGCAGTCGGATTCGCGCGCAGCGCGTCGTACACCTTGTCGCGATCGGCGATCGTGTCTTCGAAGTTGGCAGGGACCGGCACCAGCGGCGGCATGACCCCCGGAAAGTAGTAATCGAAGGCAGCCCTCATCGCAAACCGGTGATCGAAGTTCACGTACGTCGGGCCCACCGAGCCGCACAGATCGAGGCCGCCCAGGTACGGCTTGGGATTGATCTCCAGCGTGACCGCGACCAGCTGGCCGCCCATCGAGCCGCCCGCCACGTAGGTCTCGTTGGGCTGCCCATACTTCTTGATGAAGTAGCGTCGCAGCGCGTCGGTCTCCGGATAGGCCTGCTCCAGTGCCCATCCGGTCCTCGAAAAAGCGCTCTGAATGACCGCATAATGCCGCTCAAAGAACGGCTGCTCCTGGCCAGTCAGCCGCGCGGCAATGTGGTAGCTGATCGGCTGGAGAGCATACCCGTGATAAAAGACCACCAGCGAGTGGTTCCAGTGCAGCGGTATGTCGATGCGATAAGAAGCGCCGTTGAGCAGGCCGACCTCGGTGATGCCAGCCGGCGACTGCAGTACCTCGTTGTGGGTGGGCGTCGGCGTAGAAGGCGGCCCGGCAGCCTCCAGCCCAGGCGCGGACGCGAGCAGCAGAATTGCCGGGAGGGCGATGGCGGCGAGTGTGGGTCGTCGTGCAGCCATGGGCATGAGGGGTTGGATCATTTTAGCGCGACCCCTTCAGCGGGATAGCTGCGCAAGCCAAAAATTCGCATGGTCACCAAGTCAGGCATCGAGAAGGGAGCGAAAAGCGGCCGCGAGGTTGCGGCCGCCGGGTGATGCCTGCGCTGTGACCCGATCAGCCATCGGCGCTGGTCATCTTCTCCGGCCGCATGTAGCGATCGAACTCCTCTTCGGTCAGGTAGCCAAGCTCGCGATTAGCCTCCCGCAGCGACAGGCCCTTGTGATGCGCCGTCTTGGCCAGCTTGGCCGCCTTGTCGTAGCCAATGTGCTGGTTGAGCGCGGTGACCAGCATCAGGCACTTCTCTACATATTCGTTGATGCGCTGGAGATTCGCCTCCATGCCCTGAACGCAGAACTCGACAAACATGTGCGACGTGTCGGTCAGCAGCCGCACCGAGTGCATGAAGTTGTAAATCATCACCGGCTTGAAGACGTTGAGCTCGAAGTTGCCCTGGCTGCCAGCGAAGGCAATCGCCGCATTGTTGCCGTGCACCTGCACCGCCACCATGGTCATCGCCTCGCTCTGCGTGGGGTTCACCTTGCCCGGCATGATCGAGCTTCCCGGCTCGTTCTCCGGGATGATCAGCTCGCCAATACCGCAGCGCGGCCCCGAGCTCAGCCAGCGAATATCGTTCGCAATCTTCATCATCGACGCCGAGAGCGTCACCAGCGCGCCACTCGCAAACACCAGCTCATCGTGAGCCGAAAGGGCAGCAAACTTGTTGGGATGCGAGCGGAAGGGAAGCCCGGTCAGCTCCGCAATCTTCGCCGCCGCGCGCTCTGCGAACTCCGGATGCGTGTTCAGCCCCGTGCCGACGGCCGTTCCGCCGATCGCCAGCTCATACAGCCCATCCAACGTAGATTCCATCCGCGCAATGTCGCGTGCCAGAAGGCTCGCCCAGCCGCCAATCTCCTGTCCCAGCGTCATCGGCACGGCATCCTGCAGATGCGTACGGCCAATCTTCACGACGGCTTCAAACTCTTTTGCCTTGGCCGCCAGCGCGTCATGCAGATGCTGCACTGCCGGGATCAGCCGCTCTTTCACCGCCGTCGCTGCGGCGATATACATCGCGGTCGGAAACGTGTCATTCGACGACTGCGACATATTGACGTGGTCGTTCGGGTGCACCGGTTTCTTGCTGCCCATCTCGCCGCCGGCAATCTCGATGGCGCGGTTCGAGATCACCTCATTCACATTCATGTTGGTCTGCGTGCCCGAGCCCGTCTGCCAGATGCTCAGGGGGAACTCCTGGTTGTGCTCGCCGGCAATCACCTCATCGGAGGCCTTCACGATCAGATTCATCGTCTCCTTCGGCAGCTTGCCGAGATCGTGGTTCACCAATGCTGCAGCCTTTTTCAAAATCGCAAAGGCACGGATCAACTCCAGCGGCATCCGGTCGTCGCCAATCGCGAAGTGATGCAGCGAGCGCTCGGTCTGCGCTCCCCAGTAATGGTCGGCGGGCACGTCGATCTGCCCCATGCTGTCGGACTCGACACGTACGCCTTTTAGGCTCTCTTCAATCATCCCGGATGTCCTGTTCACGTTGGTATACGCCCCAATTCGCGCCGCTTGCGCACAATCCTCGTGCAGATTCCTTTTTACTCTTCCTTCCAGCGTTGCGAGTTACAAAATGAGAGGGCTTCGGCCCATTCGTTTCGGTAATCGCTCAGCCCCTCCGCACGATAACCCCTTGTTCTTCACCCTTCGATACCGTAGGATCAGGCGCCGGCGTATTGCCCCGGCCTGTGATAACCATCACAGCCAACGATAATCGCAGAAGTGGATTGTTGACCCAGCGAAGGGGAGCAGCTATGGAGAACACCGTTACCATCATCGACAATAGAACCGGGAAGCAATATACCTTCCCGGTTACGCACGATACGATTCGCGCGATGGATCTGCGCAACATCAAGGTTGCCCCCGATGACTTCGGGATGATGTCCTACGATCCCGCCTTCATGAACACCGCCTCCTGCGAGAGCAGGATCACGTTCATCGATGGCGACAAGGGTATTCTGCGCTACCGCGGCTACGACATTGCCGACCTGGCCGAGCGCTGCAGCTTCCCGCAGGTAGCCTACCTCGTCATCCACGGCGAGCTCCCCGATGCTGAGCAGGAGAGAGAGTGGCTGGCCGCCCTGCGCATTCACATGGGCATCTTCGAGAACATCAAGAAGTTCATGGAAGGCTTCCGCTACGACGCCCATCCCATGGGCATGCTGGTCAGCACCCTGGCCGCGCTCTCCACCTTCTATCCCGACTCCAGGCACGTGCGCGACCATGAGACCCAGATGCACTGCATCCGCCGGATTATCGGCAAGATCCCCATCATCGCGGCCTACGGATACCGCCACAGCAAGGGTCTGGACTACATCTCTCCGGAACCGAAGCTGGGCTATGCCGAAAACTTCATGCATATGTTGTGGGACCGCAGCCCGCTCGAACATCTGAAGCATCCGGTGCTGGCGCGCGCCCTGGACGTGCTGTTCATCCTGCACATCGATCATGAGCAGAACTGTTCGACCAACGCGATGCGCGCGGTGGGCAGTTCGGAAGCGGATCCGTTCCTCTCCATAGCCGGAGCCGCCGCCGCCCTGGCTGGCCCGCTGCACGGCGGCGCCAATGAAGAAGTGCTCAAGATGCTGGACGAGATCGGCAGCATCGACAACATTCCCGCCTTCATCCAGGGAGTCAAAGAGGGCCACCACAAACTGATGGGCTTCGGGCATCGGGTGTACAAGAACTACGATCCCCGCGCCCGCATCATCAAGCGGACGGCGGAAGAAGTCTTCGAGGTCACCGGCCGAAACAAGAAGATCGACCTGGCCATGGAACTGGAGCGGATCGCCCTCGCCGATGAATATTTCGTCTCACGCAAGCTCTACCCTAACGTCGATTTCTACTCCGGCATCATCTACGAGGCGATGGGCCTTGAGGCCAAGATGTTTACGGTGTTATTTGCCATTCCGCGCGCCGTGGGCTGGCTGGCCCAGTGGCAGGAGCTGATCAACGATCCGGCCCAGAAAATCGCTCGCCCGCGACAGATTTACACCGGCTACGAGCGAAGGAAGCTTCCTGATTCTTATACTTATGGAGCTCCATCGGAAGAGTCTCTGGCTTACACCCGCTAGAATGATCGTCGCCGGGAAATTCAGCCCGCCGAAACCTCCAGCCGGGCCGCGCTCATGAAACTTCATGGCGGGCTGATGGGGAGTTCCATCGGCCTGCCAGACCCCTCCCGATTAAATGTAGCGGCGACAACGAGAAGGAAAGGGAAGGTATACATTTCAATGGCCTCCACAAGCTCCATGATCCCCACCAGCTCCCGAATTTTGAACCCCGCTCTGGCTCAGCTCGCCATGAGCGCCGAAGAAGCGGCAGCCCTGATCCAACCCGGATCCATCCTCGGCATGAGCGGCTTTACCGGCTCGGGATATCCAAAGGCCGTACCGACCGCGCTGGCAAAACGCATCCTGGCCGCGCACGAGAAGGGTGAGAGTTTCAAGGTCAGTGTCTTCACCGGCGCGTCCACCGGCCCGGAGCTCGACGGCGCCCTCGCCAAGGCCGACGGCGTCAATCTGCGGCTGCCCTACAGCGGCGACCCCGAGATGCGCAAGCGCATCAACGCCGGCGAGACCGACTACATGGACATCCATCTCAGCCACGTCGCGCAACTGGTCGACTACGGCTTCCTCGGCAAGATGGATGTGGCCATCATCGAGGTCACGGCCATCCTCGAAGACGGGCGCATCGTTCCCAGCTCCTCCATGGGCAACAACACCACCTGGATCAACCGCGCGGACAAGGTCATCCTGGAAGTAAACTCGGCGCAGCCCCTCGAGCTCGAGGGCATGCACGACATCTACTACGGCCTGGGCCTCCCGCCCAACCGCCAGCCCATCCCGCTGCTCCGGTCCGACCAGCGCATTGGCACGCCCTACCTCAAGGTGCCGATGGAGAAGGTGATCGCGGTCGTCTCCACCGACATTGGAGACCGTGCCAGCCCATTCAAAGCGCCCGACGAAGCCTCGCGCAAGATCGCCGCCAACATCATCAACTTCCTCGAGTGGGAGGTAAAGAAAGGTCGCCTGCCCGCCAGCCTTTTGCCGCTGCAGTCCGGCGTCGGAAACATCGCCAATGCCGTGCTCTTCGGTCTGGAAGAGGCGCCGTTCGAAGGCATGACGGGCTACACCGAAGTCATCCAGGATGGCATGGTGCAGCTGCTCGACAAGGGCAAGATCTGCAGCCTCTCCGCGACCGCCTTTTCGCTCAGCCCCGACGGCATTGCCAACATCATGCCGAAGATCGGCAGCTACCGCAAACAGATCGTCATCCGCCAGCAGGAGATCTCCAACAATCCGGAGATCATCCGCCGCATCGGCGTCATCGCGATGAACGCCATGATCGAAGGCGACATCTACGGCAACGTCAACTCCACCCACATCATGGGCACGAGCATGCAGAACGGCATTGGCGGCTCCGGCGACTTCACCCGCAACGGTTATCTCTCGTTCATGATGGCGCCCTCGACTGCCGCCAAGGGCAACATCTCCACCATTGTCCCCATGGTCTCGCACGTGGACCACACCGAGCATGACCTCCAGGTCATGGTCACCGATCAGGGCCTGGCGGACCTGCGCGGGCTATCCCCGAAGAAGCGCGCGCGGCTGATCATCGAAAACTGCTCGCACCCCGACTTCCGTCCGGCGCTGCGCGACTATCTCGATCGCGCGGAGAAGCTCTCTCCCGGCAAACACACGCCCCACCTGCTCGACGAGTCGTTGTCCTGGCACAGCCGCTTCCTCAAGACGGGGAGCATGCTGCCACAGTAACCAAATGCAGCCTCCCATTCCCCTGATCCAACGCAGCAGACGCCCCGAAGCCTCTGCTGCGTTGGATCGGGTGCGTTGCTGCTTAATTCCTCTCCTTGACCCTCCCCGCCAATGAGTTTACGGTCGATTCAAGCGGCGTTTTCGCGATATCGCTGCGAATTTCCTGTCGATACCGCATCCTCCGCGCAACAGCCCTGTGATTCGAGTCACAGTGCGCCCGTTCATCCGCCGCTAACCTTAAGGGCGATGACGAACTCGCGGGCTCTCCCAACACGGGGCCTTCTCCCAGGAGTATCAATGCCTAACAATGTCGACCGAAAGCTGACAGCGTGATGCCAAAAACAGTCGTCATCGGCGGTGGAATCTCCGGCCTCGCGGCCGCCTACTCTCTCCAAAAACTTCAGGGGAAGGACGCCGACTACCTCCTCCTCGAAGCCTCCGACCATCTCGGCGGAAAGATCGTCACCTATGCCGGCCAGGGCTTCCTCATTGAAGGCGGCCCCGATTCGTTCCTCACCCAGAAGCGCGCGGCCCTCGACCTCTGCCGCGAGCTCGGCCTCGGCGACCAGCTCATCGGCTCAAACCATACCGCAACGCCGTCTACCTATGTCCTCAGCAAAGGAAAGCTTCACCCCATGCCCGAGGGCATGATGCTCATGGCCCCCACGATGATCCTCCCCATCCTGCGCTCCCGGCTCATCTCCTGGCCCGGCAAGCTGCGCATGGGCCTCGAGATCTTCATCGGCCGCAACACCACCGTCGCCGACGAAAGCCTCGGCAGCTTCGTGCGCCGCCGCATGGGCTCGGAACTGCTCGCCAAGATCGCCGGTCCGCTGATGGCTGGCATCCACGCCGGCGATCCCGAAGCCCTCAGCCTGCGCAGCACCTTCCCCATGTTCACGGACATGGAAAAGAAGCATCGGAGCCTGATCCTTGGCATGATGAAGCGCAAGAAGGAGCAGGCGTCGCAACCATCGGGAGGCCCCCGTCCGTCCATGTTCACCACGCTCTCGGGCGGCCTGCAGCAGCTCCCCGACGCCATCGCCGCGCGCCTCAACCCGCAGCAGATCAAGCTCAACACCCGCGTGCAATCCATCGCCGCCGACGGCAATCAGTACAGGCTCACCCTCTCCGACGGCTCATCGATCATCGCCGACAACGTCGTCTTCACGACGCCCGCCTACGTCACCGCAGACATCGTCCAGCCGCTCGATCCCGCGCTCGCCGAAAATCTTCGCCGCATCCGCTACGTCTCCACCTCCACCGTCTCGCTCGCCTTCCGCCGCAGCGAAATCACGTGCGACCTCAACGGTTTCGGCTTCATCGTGCCTGCCGCCGAAGGTCGCAAGATCAACGCCTGCTCCTGGTCCTCTACCAAATTCAGTCACCGCGCGCCCGGCGACTTCGTCCTCATGCGCGTCTTCATCGGCGGCGCTTTCTCGGAGGACCTCGCCGAGCAGGACGAAGCAACGCTGATCGACATCGCCCGCCACGAGCTGCGGGAGATCATGGGCATCACTGCAACCCCGGTGCTCGCCCGCGCCTATCAGTGGAGGAAGTCGAACCCGCAATACAACATCGGCCACGGCGCGTTAATCAATGAAATCGACCAACGGGTCTCCGCGCACCCCGGCCTCTACCTCGCCGGCGCAGCCTACCGCGGCTCCGGCATCCCCGACTGCATTCAAAGCGGCGTCGATACTGCCGCAAAGATCGAGCGGCTGCAAAACGCCGCACCCTCCAGCACCATCACTATCTCCGCACCCGTTCCTGTTGCCACTTAGGAGAACCACAATGTCGTCCCCAACCTCAATCAAAGATATTCGTTCGATCCCGATCCCCACCCCTACCAAACATGGACATCCGTCCACGCACCCGCAGCACTCCTCCAGCCACAGCTACTCGGATCAGCCCATGCTGGTCTACTGGGAGATGACCCAGGCGTGCGGCCTCGCCTGCCGTCACTGCCGCGCCGAGGCTGTCTCCACGCCGCATCCCAATGAACTCACCACCGAGGAAGGGAAGAACCTGCTGCATCAGATCGCGGCCTTCAACCACCCCACGCCGCACCTGGTCTTCACTGGCGGCGACCCGCTGCGCCGCAAAGATCTCTTCGAACTCATCGACGAAGCACGCTCGCTCGGCATCAACGTTTCCATCACGCCCAGCGCCACCACGGACCTCACGCTCGAAGTAATGACCAAGCTGAAAGCCCACGGCATCGACAGCTTCGGCCTCAGCCTCGATGGCTCGAACGCCGCCCGCCACGAGGCCGTCCGCGGTGTCGAAGGCTGTTTCGACTGGACCATCGCCGCCGCCCAGGCCGCCGCCTCGCTCGGTGTCCCCATCCAGATCAACACCCTCGTCGCCGAAGAAACCGTCGACGACATTCCTGCAATCTACGAGCTCCTCAAAACCTTCCCGGTCATGCGCTGGAGCCTCTTCTTCCTCATCGAAGTCGGCCGCGGCAAGGTCCTGCAACCGATCTCCAGCGAGCGCGGCGAACAGCTGATGAACTGGATCTACGATCAATCCAAGATCGCCCCCTTCGCCATGGCGACCACCGAAGCTCCGTCCTATCGCCGCGTCGCGCTCAGCCGCATGCGCGCGTCCGGCATGCTGGCCGCCGAGATCGAGCGCACGCCCGTCTACCGAGGCTTCGGCATTCGCGACGGCCACGGCATCATGTTTATCTCCAACCAGGGAGACATCTGCCCCGCCGGCTTCCTCCCGCTCACCCTCGGCAACGTTCGCCACGATCAGCTGCAGGACATCTACCGCAACGCCCCCATGTTCCAGGCGCTGCACAATCCCAACCTGTTCAAGGGCAAGTGCGGCTACTGCGAGTTTCGCGCCCTCTGCGGCGGCTCCCGCGCCCGCGCCTTCGCCGCCACCGGCGACGCACTGGCCAGCGATCCCTTCTGCCACTACGAGCCCGCAGTCCACTAGAAAAGTCTCAGCCGCAAGTACACCGCAATCGTTAGCGGTCTAACCGCACTGTCGGCTTACTGCAAAAACGATTGCGGCACCGTAGACTTCGAGGGCATAGGATGGCTCGCGCACTCCGGGTCCGCCTCGGCGTCACAAAGAATTGTGACCACGGGACACGGAGCCTCGGTTATGACCCGGAACACAATCGGCAGCGGGTCGTCCGGAGAAAAGATGCTGTCGCGCCGAACCCCCAGAAAGATCAGACTCGCCCCCTGCTGGCGGCAATAGTCGACGACCGCATTCGAAATCTCGCTGCCATAGGTCACGCTGCAAACCGGTTCCTCGATTGGGACCTCACTGGTGGCGACCAGGTGTTTCAGCGCGCAGGTCAGCAGTTCGGGCAGCGTGTTGTCATGGCTGGAATGCAGCGTGCGCGGAAGAACATGCAGGCAATGCAGCTGCGCGTCAAGGTTCTTGCAATAGCCGATCGCGGATCGAATCGCCCCCCGTGTCACCGAATGGAAGTCGGTTGCAAAGACTACGGGTCCCGCAGACGCCTGCAGCGGAACCAGATCGCCGGCCACCGGACCAACCGTCATGACCGGGCAGTTGGATTTGCGCATGATCTGTTCGGCCGTAGGTCCGAACGCACCGCGTTTTGAACCGCGCAGCTCGCTGGTTCCGAGAACCACCAGGTTGATCTGGTTTTCTTCGATCGCCTGCGCAATCTTCTCTGCAGGAACTCCCCACTCCAGCTGGCTGGTGCAGCTAAGCCCCAGCCCGATCGCACGTTCTTTCATCTGCCGAAGAATCAGTGCCGCACTGTGGTCCCTCGATCCGCTGCTCTCTCCGCGCGGCGAAGGATCCGTCCTGCATACATGCAGGATGCGCAGGCTGGATTTATTTGCCTGGCAGAAGTTGAATGTTGCCTGGAGCGCGCCCTCATAGTCCGCTGCGCAGTTTGTCGCAAATAGCACCCGCCTAAACGGCGAGGCTGCCTTACTCGATAGGTGTTTCATAGCATATCGCTCCTTGCTCAGCATTCGAGTCTTGCGCGCGCACCGTCGCTGATCTCGGAAGGGAACTCGGATGTGTGCACCGCGACCGCCCGATCACACTAGGGCATCCCGTAGTGCTGCGTTGTGCCTGATTCAATGCGGTTCGAGAGCGAATGGCTGTGATAAATGTCACACACCAAGGATATGAATGAGTTCTTAGCCGATTATGAGGTCGGCTCTGTATCGCTTAAGAACACAGCGTCTCCAATCCCTGCGGCGAGACGACGCGAAAGGACGAGCCATGAATCTCAATCAGGCCTTCCTTCTGAAACTTCCCCAGCGCCCGCGTGACGGTCTCTCGCGACGTGCCCGCCAGGTTCGCCAGCTCCTCATGGGTCAACGCCATCGTGAACCGCATATCGTTCCCATTGCATCCCGCCGCAGCGCGTCCCCAATCCAGCAGAACACCCGCCAGCCGGCCCGCGGTAGATCCTGACAGCGCCAGCCGCCGCGCATCGAAAAACGCCGACTTGTACTCCTCCGACAGCGCCTTGGCCGCCAGCATGCTCGCCTGGCCGTATTTTTCCAAAAACGCCAGCAGCTCGCTGCGCCGAATCTTCTTCACCACGCACGGCTCGATCGTCTCCGCCGTCACCTCGAAGTGCGTCCCCGAGATCGCCGCGCCCATTCCAAGCACGTCTCCTGGAACCGCAATCTTCAGAATATGCGTCTTTCCCTCGCGCGAGGTGCAGGACAGCTTCACCTGACCCATGCACACAATCGTCGCCGCATCGCAGATGTCGTCTTCCTGGAAGATGATCGCGCGCTTGGGCAGCTTCATCTGCATACCCAGGCCCTCGAACTCGACGCGTGCCGGCCCGGATAGGTCGCAAAGTATGCGCAGCGAGCGGTCCGAACAGTTCTTACAGCCCGTGGTCATGTGTGGGTGGGAATGCGTCATGCGAACCTTCTCTCTGGAAAAACAAATGGGAAAATCCTTGTGGATGCGATGCGTCTCTGTGTCGGCGAAGGGCAAAGAGTCTCCCTGTGATCTCGGTCACTGCAATCATTGGTGAGGGCTGTAAAGTTGCTGATGAGGACAAGAGTGATGACAGGAAAACGGGAGTTGCTGGCACGCGATAGTTCGGATCTTTGGGAACGGCTGACCGTTGGCGGCGTCGTTGTCATCCTTATCGCCTTCTTCGTCTTGTTCGTTGCCAACCTCGCGACCACCCTCTGCTCCGCCCAGCTTCCCCGGTAAACTCTTCCCTCCCCAGGGCTCATGACTTCGTCTCCGCGTGAGCGTATCGCTTCCATCCGCACCAGGCGATTCGATCTGCATACGCTCTCGATCTGACCTTCCGGGCCTGCCGACACTCTCATCGCTCTTCCTCGCCGAAGCCGCATAGGTATACGCCCCCCAGGGAATGCAGGTCGCTCCGATAAGCCTGCATCTCCATAAAATGCCAAGCCTGAACATGATGCGGTGATCTGGATCACTAGATTCGCTTATCGCACCATTTCACCGCATATCGGACCCTGGGAACTCAGGGTAGATATCCATCAAGCCACTGTGTTTTCAGCTAGTTACGCCGTTGTTCCCGAAACGGGCGATCAGCCAGTGATTTCTAACTGTCTTCCCTGTGATGAAGGTCACGGTACGCGGGCCGGGGCAAGACTATGGTTGCGATGTTGATGATGTGGCTGACTTCAATCAGTAGTTAGAACAACAAACTTAGCGCGCCAAACAGAGGTGTTTTACATGAGGCAAAAGCCCCGCAGGATAACGAGATTGTTTCTACTGGCAGCGGTGGTTGGGATGCTGACGCTGTGGGGCGCGGGCAGGGCGGCCGCGCAGACGCAGACGCAGACCCAGACGC